>NZ_JAPZLA010000002.1:0-865751 GCF_033804465.1 Mycobacterium sp. RTGN5 | reverse complement strand
ACAACAACCAAAACAACTAACCAAGTTGAATCGGAAAAAGTAAAAGACGCACATCAACGCCCGCAACCACACTCCACAAGCAGTCAAACCACTGCACCCCACCACCAAAACTAGATTCACACTCAACAACGAGTGAATAGAGTTACGGCGGCCATAGCGGCAGGGAAACGCCCGGACCCATCCCGAACCCGGAAGCTAAGCCAGCCAGCGCCGATGATACTACCCAAAAGGGTGGAAAAGTAGGACACCGCCGAACACAATTTAGTGAAACGCCCCCCGAGAAATCGGGGGGCGTTTCCTTTTCTCTATCTGAATTCCATTATGTGCAATTCGAATATCCGAATTGTGGCGGTATGACCGGTGCCCGTATCCTTTACAGGTGGTCGATGACAGGCAAGGCAATTCCGGCGGGCGTCCGCCCCGTCGTCCCGCGGGAGCCGGCGCTACGGGCGGCCGCGATCGCCGGGGCCCTAGCGCCCCGCACCGCTCGGGTCCGGGTCGAGCCCGACAGGCCCAGCCTCAGCACACCTCCGGCGGCGAGGATGGCACGCAGCGCCCGCCCGCTCCCGCCATTCCATCGACCGTCGAGGCTAAGCAGCTCTCGCCTGAAATACGTGGCGAGCTTTCAACTTTGGATAAGTCGACCGCCGACACGGTGGCCCGACACCTCGTCGCAGCGGGTGAGCTGCTCGACGACGACCCCCAGGCGGCCCTCGAGCACGCCCAGGCGGCCCGGGCGCGCTCCGGGCGGATCGCGGCCGTTCGCGAGGCGGTCGGTATCGCTGCCTACCAGTGCGGCGACTGGGCGCAGGCGCTCTCGGAGTTCCGTGCCGCACGGCGGATGGGCAGCAAGTCTCAGCTGCTGCCGTTGATCGCCGACTGCGAACGCGGCGTCGGCCGGCCCGAACGTGCCATCGAGCTGGCCCGCAGCCCCGAGGCCGCACAGCTCACCGGTGACGATGCCGACGAGCTGCGGATCGTTGCCGCCGGTGCCCGCTCCGATCTCGGCCAGCTCGAACAGGCCCTGGCCGTGTTGACCAGTCCGCAGCCGGACCCGACGCGCACCGGCTCCACGGCCGCACGACTGTTCTACGCCTACGCCGAAACGCTGCTGGCTCTCGACCGCGGCGACGATGCGTTGCAGTGGTTCATCCATGCCGCCGCCGCCGACCTCGACGGTGTCACCGACGCCGAAGACCGGGTCGGCGAGTTGGCCTGACGTGACAACCCTTGCGCAGCAGCATGATTGCCTGCTGCTCGATCTGGATGGAACAGTGTTTCGCGGCCATGAGCCGACCGAGGGTGCCGTCGCCGCCCTTGATGCGGCACACACCCGCAAGCTGTTCGTCACCAACAACGCCTCACGTGCGGCTGACGATGTCGCCGCCCATCTGCGTGAGCTCGGCTTCACCGCCGACGTCGACGATGTGGTCACCAGCGCCCAGAGCGCGGCACGCTTGCTTGCCGAACAGCTCGAGCCCGGGTCGAAGGTGCTGATCGTCGGCACCGACGCGTTGGCCGGCGAAATCGAGGCCGTCGGTCTTCGGCCGGTGCGTGAATTCGCCGACGAGCCCGTCGCCGTCGTGCAAGGGCATTCGACCGCCACCGGCTGGGCGGATCTGGCCGAGGCCGCTCTGGCGATCCGGGCCGGCGCACTGTGGGTGGCCGCCAACGTCGACCGCACGCTGCCCACCGAGCGGGGACTATTGCCAGGAAACGGCTCGATGGTCGCCGCACTGCGAACCGCCACCGATGCCGAACCGCAGGTGGCTGGTAAGCCCGCGCCTGCGCTGATGCGAGATGCGCTGGCGCGCGGTTCTTTTGACGACCCGCTGGTGGTCGGTGATCGTCTCGACACCGACATCGCCGGCGCCAATGCTACGGATCTGCCGAGCCTGATGGTGTTGTGCGGAGTCAGCACCGCAGCCGAGGCGGTTCACGCCACACCGGATCAGCGTCCCACCTACATCGGTGCCGACCTTCGGGATCTGCACGCCGGAGCCGACAGCCTTGCGGTCGCTGAGCAGGCGGCCTGGCGGGTTGAGGTGGCAGACGGAGTGGCCACCGTCGTGTCCGCCGGGGTTGACCCGGGGGGAGACGGGCTCTCGGTGGTTCGCGCCACCGCGCGAGCGGTGTGGGATTCAACCAGCGATGGGCGCCGCCTCGAGGTGCACGCGGGTGATGACACCGCACGCGCCGCGCTGCAGCGCTGGTCCCTGCTGAAGACGGCCGATCGGCTAGCGTGAACGGCGATATGAGTACCGACCCCGCACAGATCCGCACCGAAATCGACGCCGTGCTTGCGCAGCTGCCGAGCGTCGACCAGGACAGCGCCGACGGCGCCGGTGTCGATATCGACGCGGTTGGAAGACAGCTCGAGGAAGCGCACCAGATCCTGGTCAATGCGCTGGAATCGGTGGAGAAGGGCTGAGTTCGCGTATGACGCGGCGTGCCCGGGTTGACGCTGAGCTGGTCCGGCGAGGACTGGCACGGTCGCGGCAGCAAGCCGCCGAACTCATCGACGCCGGCCGGGTCAGTATCGACGGGATGCGGGCGGTCAAACCCGCGACTGCCGTCGCGGTGACCGCGAACCTCACTGTCGACGCCAGCGACGAGCGCACCTGGGTGTCCCGCGGCGCCCACAAGCTGATCGGCGCCCTCGACGCCTTCGGCATCGACGTGACCGGTCGGCGCTGCCTGGACGCGGGTGCCTCCACCGGCGGTTTCACTGAGGTGCTGCTGGATCGCGGGGCAGCCGAGGTGGTGGCTGTGGATGTCGGCTACGGGCAGCTGGCCTGGTCGCTGCGGTCGGACCCGCGGGTGGCCGTCATCGAACGCACCAACGTGCGTGACCTCACCCCGGACTCCATCGGCGGGGCCGCCGGGGTGGTCGTCGCCGACCTGTCGTTCATCTCGCTGGCCACCGTCCTGCCCGCACTGACCGCATGCGCGTCAGCCGACGCCGATATCGTTCCCATGGTGAAGCCACAGTTCGAAGTCGGACGAGCACAGGTTGGCGCAGGCGGCGTGGTGTCTGATCCGGAGCTGCGTGGCGCCGCGGTGCTGGCTGTGGCCACCCGCGCCGACGAGCTCGGCTGGCAGACTGTTGGCGCGACCGCGAGCCCGTTGCCCGGGCCGTCGGGCAATGTCGAATACTTCCTGTGGTTGCGCGCCGACACTGCACGCGGGCTACATGGAGACGAGTTGGACGTCGCGGTACGCCGCGCCGTCGCGGAAGGACCGCAATGACGTCTGAGCGGGTGATCCTGCTCGTCGTGCACACTGGCCGCGACGAGGCCACCGAAACTGCTCGCCGGGTGGAAAAGGTGCTGGGCGACAACGGGATCGGACTGCGGGTGCTCTCCGCCGAGGCCGTCGACCGCAGTGCGCAGCACCTGGCCGAGGTGCACAGCGGTGGGGCAGGCACCGAAGTCGTGGACGCGGACGCCAACGCCGCGGTCGGCTGCGAACTGGTGCTGGTGCTCGGCGGCGACGGCACGTTCCTGCGGGCCGCCGAACTGGCCCGCAACGCGGAAATCCCGGTGCTGGGAATCAACCTCGGGCGTATCGGTTTCCTGGCCGAGGCCGAAGCCGAGGTCATCGACACGGTCCTGGACCACATCGTCACCCGCAACTATCGCGTCGAGGAGCGGATGACGCTGGACATCGCCGTCCGCTCCAAGGACGAGGTCGTCGCCCGCGGCTGGGCGCTCAACGAGGCCAGCCTGGAGAAGGGTGCGCGGCTCGGGGTGATCGGCGTCGTGCTGGAAATCGACGGCCGGCCGGTGTCGTCCTTCGGCTGTGACGGTGTGTTGGTGTCGAGCCCGACCGGCTCCACCGCGTATGCGTTCTCAGCCGGTGGTCCGGTGGTGTGGCCGGATCTGGAGGCAATTCTCGTGGTGCCCAACAATGCTCACGCGTTGTTCGCCCGTCCGATGGTCACCAGCCCAACCGCGCTGATCGCCATCGAGATCGAGGACGACAGCCATGATGCGCTGGTGTACTGCGACGGCCGCCGCGAGATGCGGGTGCCGGCCGGTGGGCGCCTCGAGGTGACCAAGTGCACGACGCCACTGAAATGGGTGCGGCTGGACAGTGCGCCGTTCACCGACCGGTTGGTGCGCAAGTTCCGCCTGCCGGTCACCGGCTGGCGGGGGCAGTGAATCGCCGATGCTGGCTGAGATCCGAATCGAGTCACTGGGCGCGATCAGCGCCGCGACCGCGGAGTTCGATCGTGGGCTGACCGTGCTCACCGGCGAGACGGGCACCGGCAAGACCATGGTGGTGACCGGGCTGCACCTGCTGGGCGGGGCGAGAGCCGACGCCACCCGGGTGCGGTCGGGTGCCGAGCGGGCCGTCGTCGAAGGCCGCTTCGCCACGGCAGAACTCGATGACGCGACCGCCGCCCAGATCGACGAGATCCTCGATTCGTCCGGCGCGGATCGTGACGACGACGGCAGCATCATCGCCCTGCGCACCGTCAACCGGGACGGGCCGTCGCGGGCCTACCTGGGTGGTCGCAGTGTGCCTGCCAAATCGTTGACCACGTTCACCACCGGGCTGCTGACCCTGCACGGGCAGAACGACCAGCTGCGACTGATGCGTCCCGAGGAGCAGCGCGCCGCGCTGGACCGCTTCGCAAGCGTCGATACCAAACTCGAGCGCTACCGGAAAGTGCGCGACCAGTGGCAGGTGGCCCGCCGCGACCTCGTCGACCGGACCAACCGCGCCCGCGAACTGGCTCAGGAAGCCGACCGGCTCAAGTTCGCGCTCACTGAGATCGACGGCGTCGACCCGGCGCCGGGCGAGGACGAGTCGCTGGTGGCCGACATCCGCCGGCTCTCCGAACTCGACTCGCTGCGCGAGGCGGTCGCCGGTGCCCGCGCCAGTCTGTCGGTGGATGACCTCGCTGCCGGCGAACCTCATTCGGCGACAGACACTTTGGGTCGAGCGGTGGCACTGCTGCAGTCCACCGACGACCCGGTATTGACCGCCATGGCTCGTCAGCTCGCGGACTCCTTGACCGTCGTCGGTGACGTCGCCCGCGAGCTGGGCAACTTCCTGGGCGACCTGCCCGGCGACGCGAGCGCGCTGGAGACCAAGCTCGCTCGCCAGGGCGAGCTGCGCAGTCTGACCCGCAAGTACGCCGCCGACGTCGACGGTGTGCTGGCGTGGGCCAAGCAGTCCCGGGATCGGCTGGCGCAGCTCGACGTCTCCGAGGATGCGCTGGCCGGGCTGGGTCGCCGGGTCGACGAACTGGCCGGCCAGGTCGCCACCGCGGCGTTGGAGCTGTCCAAAGTGCGGACCAAGGCGGCCAAGGGTCTGGCGAAGGCCATCACCGCTGAGCTGACCGGCCTGGCCATGACCCACGCCGACTTCACGGTGGCGGTGTCGCTGATGCCGGCCCGCGACGACGACAGTGCGCCCCTGCGGCTGCCGTCCGGCGAGACCGTGCACGCCGGCGGTGAAGGTATCGACCTCGTCGAGTTCGGGTTCACCGCCCACCGCGGCACCGACGTCCTGCCGCTGAACAAGAGCGCATCCGGCGGCGAGCTGTCCCGCGTCATGCTGGCGCTGGAAGTGGTGCTGGCTGCCTCGGCCGAGGGCACGACGATGGTGTTCGACGAGATCGACGCCGGAGTGGGCGGCCGTGCCGCGGTCCAGATCGGTCGCCGGCTGGCGCGACTGGCCCGCAGTCACCAGGTCATCGTCGTCACCCACCTGCCGCAGGTCGCCGCCTACGCCGACAGCCATCTCGTCGTCGACAGCGCAGGCAATGGCACCAGCGAGGTCCGCCGCCTGGATACCGAACAGCGGGTCGCCGAGCTGGCACGGATGCTGGCCGGGCTCGGCGAATCCGACACCGGCCGCGCACACGCCCGCGAGCTGTTGGAAGCCGCGCAGGAGGACAAAATCCGGCGGGCAGGAGCGTAGCGACCGGGGAATCGACTCAGTTGAGGCCGATGACGACGGCGTAGCCGTCGTGGTCCCCGGTGGTCGTCGTTCGCCCAGCCAACGTGTTGTCGAGGTCGACCAGACCCAGGTCGGTCGCTCCGCTGCCCACCAACCCCTTCCGCACCGCGTCGCGGGCCTTGTCGAACGACACATAGATGTGGGTGGGGGTCAGGTAGTACAGCCCGGGCGCCTCGCGACTGAACGACGCGGTCCACACGAAGCCGGTGCCTGCGGCGTCGGGTGCGGGGCCGAACACACGGCCGTGGTCGTTGACCAGTAGCCAGTTCGCGTTGGAGAACGCCTCTTGGGGTCCGGTGGGTTGCTGGCCGTAGACGACGCCGTCGATGGCGCCCCGATACCCGGTGGAGTGGATCGGCTGCGGTGGGAACCCGGCTGCGGACAGCGCGGCGGTGAGCTTCTGGGCTGACGCCGCGGCGGTGGTCGACGTCGAGTCGATGATGATGACGTTGATCGGCTGGTAGAAGGTCTTGAAGGGATAGGCGGAGCTGGGCCAGTCGGCGAGCTTGCCGGTGCGCCCCAGCATCCATTTCCCGATATCGCCGTAGGGAGTGGAGGTGGCCTCGTTGGGGGCGGCCCAGCCCGGGCGATGCGAAGCCGGTCCGGCGAATCTTCCGGGGTCGCGGCGAGCCAACGCCAACGCCTCGACCATCACCGGCCCCGGTATCGGCTCGGAAGGTGTTGGGGGAGTGGGCCGCATCGTGTCGAGCCGACCCGCGACCGTGACGCGCGGTGGCTTCTTGGCGGTGTGCACCGCGGCCGAGCGCGATTGGGCGACGGAGTGGACGGAATCGCTGGACCCGTTGGGTGAGGAGGCGGCGCCGGACGAATCGGCGTGGGCGACGCCGGCGCCGCTGACCAGCGCCGCGCCCACGCCGAGCGCGACGAGCAGTCCGCTCTTCCACGGCATCAGCGGCATCCGCTGACCGTACCCGCCGGGGCCAAACCGTGTTACTCCTGTGACAAAATGTGACTTGTGGGGCTGTTGTTACGGCGCGCCTCCACTGATATGGCCCCGGGCGCCGACAGAATCGGCCCATGAAGATGTCAGCGCTTCTCTCGCGTAACACCGGTGCACGACCAGGCGTCACGGGTACCGCCCGCGTCGACCGCGACATCGACCGCCTGCTGCGCCGCATCGGCCCGGGCGACATCGTCGTGCTCGACATCCTCGACCTGGACCGCATGACCGCTGACGCTCTGGTCGACGCCAACATCGCCGGTGTCGTCAACGCTTCCCCGTCGATTTCGGGCCGCTACCCGAACCTCGGCCCGGAGGTGTTGGTGGCCAACAACATCACGCTGATCGACAGCGCCGGCGACGAGGTCTTCAAGAAGATCAAGGACGGCGCGAAGATCCGGCTGCACAACGGCGGCGTGTACGCGGGCGACCGCCGCCTAGCCCACGGTGTGGAGCGCAGCGACGAAGAGATCGCCGACCTCATGCAGGACGCCAAGACCGGGTTGGTCGCGCACCTGGAGGCCTTCGCCGGCAACACCATCGAGTTCATCCGCAGTGAGAGCCCGCTGCTGATCGACGGCATCGGCATCCCGGAGATCGACGTCGACGTCTACCGTCGCCACGTCCTGGTGGTGGCCGACGGACCGGGCGCCGAGGACGATCTCAAGGCGCTCAAGCCGTTCATCAAGGAGTACCAGCCGGTGCTGGTCGGCGTGGAGGGCGGCGCCGACATCCTGCAGAAGTGCGGCTACCGGCCGCAGCTGGTCGTCGGCAACCCCGACCAGATGAGCGCCGACGTGCTCAAGAGCGGCGCGCAGGTGGTGCTACCGGCCGACTCCGACGGACACGCCAACGGTCTGGAGCGCATCCAGGATCTGGGCATCGGCGCCATGACGTTCCCCGCCGCGGGTTCGGCCGCTGATTTGGCGCTGCTGCTCGTCGATCATCACGGAGCCGCACTGATCGTCACCGCGGGTCACTCGGCCAGCATCGAAGAGTTCTTCGACCGCTCTCGCCAGCAGAGCAACCCGTCGACCTTCCTCACCCGGCTGAAGGTGGGCGAGAAGCTGGTGGACGCGAAAGCCGTTGCCACGCTGTACCGCAACCACATCTCCGGCGGCGCTATCGCCATGCTGATCTTGGCGGTTCTGTTCGCCATCATCGCCGCGCTGTGGGTGTCGCGGGCCGACACATTTGTCATCGACTGGATCGTGACCTACTGGAACCAATTCTCGCTGTGGGTGCAGAGCTGGCTGACCTAGGCGTAGGGCAGAAAGGCTCACCGCTGTGATTTCGCTACGCCAACATGCCATTTCGCTGGCCGCAGTGTTCCTTGCGCTGGCCGTCGGGGTGGTCTTGGGCTCCGGCGTGCTCTCGGACACGCTGTTGTCCGGGCTGCGCGCCGAAAAGTCGGATCTGAACAAGCAGATCACCACGCTTACCGATCAGCGCAACGCGGTGAATGAAAAGCTGGGTGCCGCTGATGATTTCGACACCCAGATGTCGGGCCGCATGGTGCGCGACGCACTGGCCGGCAAGTCGGTGGTGCTGATCCGCACCCCAGACGCCGACAACGACGACGTGGCGGCGATGAGCCGCATCGTCGGCCAGGCCGGCGGCACCGTCACCGGGACGATCGCGCTGACCCAGCAGTTCGTCGATGCGAACTCCGCGGAGAAGCTGCGCTCGGTGGTGAACTCCTCGATCGTGCCCGCCGGCGCACAGCTGAGCACCACGATGGTGGACCAGGGATCCCAGGCTGGAGATCTGCTCGGCATCGCGCTGTTGATCAACCGCAAGCCCGAGATCAGGCCCGCCGACGACCCGCAGCGCGACACCGTGCTGGCGGCACTGCGTGACACCGGCTTCCTGACGTACCCCGGCGATCACATCGGCGCGGCCAACACCGCGGTGGTCGTCACCGGGGGAGCACTGGGCGACGATGCCGGAAACCAGGGTTCGACGGTCGCACGCTTCGCCGCGGCCATGGCCCCGCACGGGGCCGGGACGGTGCTGGCCGGCCGGGACGGTTCCGCCGGCGGAACCGCTGCGATCGCGGTGGCCCGCGCCGATGCGGGGATGGCCGCCGATGTGACCACCGTCGACGACATCAACGTCGAGTCGGGCCGGATCACTACGGTGCTGGCCCTGCAGAGCCTGATCAACGGCGCACCGGCTGGGAAGTTCGGAATCGGGCCCGGCGCCTCATCGATCACACTCCCGCAGTAGGGCCAAAGGCAACGCCGTAGGGCCCAGAGGCAACTCAGACGTAACGCAGCCCACTGGCGTGTTAGCGCCGCCTTGTCGGGGTCGGTGTTAGGGTGAACTTCCGTGGGTCGGCAGGCCCCAGCTAGTTCACAGCGATCCCCTGCCGCGTTGTCACGGAGGTTGGTTTTGCCACCACTGCGTAAGCACCCGCAGACCGCTACCAAGCACCTCTTCGTCAGTGGCGGAGTTGCTTCGTCCCTCGGCAAGGGGCTCACCGCAAGCAGTCTCGGTCAGTTGTTGACCGCGCGTGGCTTGCAGGTGACGATGCAGAAGCTCGACCCCTACCTCAACGTCGATCCGGGAACGATGAACCCGTTCCAGCACGGCGAGGTGTTCGTCACCGAGGACGGCGCGGAAACCGATCTCGACGTCGGTCACTACGAACGGTTCCTGGACCGCAACCTGTCCGGCTCGGCCAATGTGACCACCGGTCAGGTCTATTCGACGGTGATCGCCAAGGAGCGCCGCGGCGAGTACCTCGGCGACACCGTTCAGGTGATCCCGCACATCACCGATGAGATCAAGCGCCGCATCCTGGAGATGGCCGAACCCGACGCGTCGGGCGCCCGCCCGGACGTGGTGATCACCGAGATCGGCGGCACGGTCGGCGACATCGAGTCGCTGCCGTTCCTGGAGGCCGCGCGGCAGGTGCGCCATGAGGTCGGCCGGGAGAACTGCTTCTTCCTGCACGTCTCCCTGGTGCCCTATCTGGCGCCGTCGGGCGAGCTGAAGACCAAGCCCACCCAGCACTCGGTCGCCGCGCTGCGCAGCATCGGTATCAGCCCCGACGCGCTGATCCTGCGCTGCGACCGCGACGTGCCTGAGCCGCTGAAGAACAAGATCGCGTTGATGTGCGACGTCGACATCGACGGGGTGATCTCCACCCCCGACGCGCCGTCGATCTACGACATTCCCAAGGTGCTGCACCGCGAGGAGCTCGACGCCTACGTGGTGCGCCGGCTCAGCCTGCCGTTCCGCGACGTCGACTGGACCCAGTGGAACGATCTGCTCAGCAGGGTGCACGATCCCCGGGAGACCGTGCGAATCGCGTTGGTGGGCAAGTACGTCGACCTGTCCGACGCCTACCTGTCGGTCGCCGAGGCCCTGCGCGCCGGCGGTTTCGCCCACCGCGCCAAAGTGGAGATGCGCTGGGTGGCCTCCGACGACTGCGAGACCGACAGCGGTGCGTCGACCGCGCTGGATGATGTGCATGGCGTGCTGATCCCCGGCGGGTTCGGTATTCGCGGTATCGAGGGCAAGATCGGGGCGATCCGCCATGCCCGCCAGCGCGGGCTTCCGGTCCTCGGCTTGTGCCTTGGCTTGCAGTGCATCGTGATCGAGGCGGCCCGCTCGGTGGGGCTGACCGAAGCCAACTCGGCCGAATTCGACGAGAGCACACCGGATCCGGTGATCTCGACGATGGCCGATCAGCGTGACGCGGTGGCCGGTGAGGCCGACCTGGGCGGCACGATGCGGCTGGGCGCCTACCCGGCAACCCTGGAAGCTGGATCGATTGTGGCCGAGGCCTATCAGTCCACGCACGTTTCCGAGCGGCACCGGCACCGCTACGAGGTCAACAACTCCTACCGCGATCAGATCGCACAGAGCGGGCTGCGGTTCTCGGGGACCTCGCCGGACGGTCACCTGGTCGAGTTCGTGGAATATCCCAGCGAGGTCCATCCGTTCCTGGTCGGCACGCAGGCGCATCCGGAGCTCAAGAGCCGGCCGACTCGTCCGCATCCGCTGTTCGTCTCGTTCATCGGTGCGGCGATCGACTACAAGGCGGCCGAACGCCTGCCGGTGGAGATTCCCGAACAGCACCCCAACGGCAAGGAGCACTCGGCGCAGTCGCCGGCCGACCAGGTTCCAGAGCATTCATCTCGTGGCTGAGCACGACTTCGAGACCGTATCCTCCGAAACCGCTTATCGCGGAAGCATTCTCGCTCTGCGAGTCGATCAGGTTCGCATGCCCGGCGGCAACATTGCCAAGCGGGAGGTGGTCGAACACTACGGTGCGGTCGCGGTCGCCGCTGTCGATGAAGCCGACCGGGTCGCGATGGTCTACCAGTACCGCCATCCGATCGGGCGCCGGTTGTGGGAGCTGCCGGCCGGGTTGCTCGACGAACCAGGGGAGGCCCCGGCGGTCGCCGCAGCACGCGAGCTGCGCGAGGAAACCGGATTCACCGCCGAGCGCTGGGAAGTACTGATTGATCTGATTTCCTCGCCGGGCTTCAGCGATGAGGCGCTGCGGGTATATCTGGCCCGGGGTCTGACCGATGTCGGGCGTCCCAAGGGCCACGACGAAGAAGCCGACATGGAACTGCACTGGGTCCCCATCGCCGACGCCGTGCTGCAGGTGATGTCCGGTGAGATCGTGAATTCCACTGCGGTCGCGGGCATTCTGGCCGCGCACGCGGCAATCGTGGACGACACGTCGCTGCGGCCCGTCGGTGCGCCGTTCCCCGATCGGCCCACCGCGTTCGCCGCCGGGAAGGCCCGCGCGTGACCACGTTCTCCGCCGATATCCCGGGTCGCTCCGCTCCTGCCCTCCGAACCGCATTGGATGCCCAGCTCCAGGGCTACCTCGACCACCTCACCATCGAGCGCGGCGTGGCGGCCAACACCATCAGCTCCTATCGGCGCGACCTGCGCCGCTACGTCGAGCACTTGTCCTTGCGCGGCATCGATGACCTGACCAACGTCACCGAGAACGACGTCAGCGACTTCCTGGTGGCGCTGCGCCGCGGCGACCCCGACGCCGGCGCGGTGCCGCTGTCAGCGGTCTCGGCGGCGCGGGCCGTGATCGCGGTGCGCGGGTTTCACCGGTTCGCCGCCGCGGAAGGAATCATCGGCGTGGACGTGGCCAGGGCGGTCAAGCCGCCAACGCCCAGTCGTCGCCTCCCCAAGAGCCTGAGCCTCGACGAGGTGCTGGCCCTGCTCGACGGCGCGGGCGGGGACAGCCCGTCGGACGGGCCGCTGACCTTGCGCAATCGCGCCATGTTGGAACTGCTGTATTCCACCGGCGCCCGGATCTCCGAGGCGGTCGGGCTGGACGTCGACGATGTCGACACCGAAGCCCGGTCGGTGCTGCTGCGCGGCAAGGGCGGCAAGCAACGGCTGGTGCCCGTCGGGCGGCCGGCGATCGCGGCGCTGGACGCCTACCTGGTCCGGGGCCGCCCCGAGCTGGCACTCCGGGGACGCTCCACGCCGGCGATTTTCCTCAATGCACGCGGTGGGCGGCTGTCCCGGCAGAGCGCCTGGCAGGTCTTGCAGGACGCCGCCGAGCGTGCCGGCATCTCCGCGGGGGTGTCGCCGCACACGTTGCGGCACTCGTTCGCCACCCACCTGCTCGACGGCGGCGCCGACGTCCGCGTGGTCCAGGAACTGCTCGGACACGCCTCGGTCACCACGACGCAGATCTACACCCTGGTCACCGTCCACGCGCTGCGCGAGGTCTGGGCCGGCGCACATCCGCGCGCGTGATGTCGCGGGTCTGCAGTTCGCAGCGCCGACACACCGTTAGACTTTCGCGGATGTTCGCCACGCCGCCGAATCGCCTGCTGACGGGGGGCACGGCGTGACCGACGAGGCAGACGATTCCCCTGTCGGTCTCACCGGCCGCCCGCCCCGCCACATTCCCGAACCACAGCCGCTGACCTCGCACGGGCCGGCCAAGGTCATCTCGATGTGTAACCAGAAGGGTGGCGTCGGCAAGACCACGTCCACCATCAACCTGGGGGCGGCGCTGGCCGAGTACGGCCGCCGGGTGCTGCTGGTGGACCTCGACCCGCAGGGGGCGCTCTCCGCCGGGCTGGGCGTGCCGCACTACGAGCTGGCCCACACGGTGCACAACCTGATGATCGAGCCGCGGGTGAGCATCGACGAGGTGCTGATCAACACCCGGGTCAAGAACCTGGACCTAGTGCCTAGCAACATCGACCTCTCGGCCGCCGAGATCCAGCTGGTCAACGAGGTCGGCCGCGAGCAGACCCTGGCCCGCGCGCTCCACCCCGTGCTCGACCGCTACGACTACGTGTTGATCGACTGCCAGCCCTCGCTGGGCCTACTCACCGTCAACGCGCTGGCCTGCTCCGACGGGGTGGTCATCCCGACCGAATGCGAGTACTTCTCGCTGCGCGGGCTGGCGCTGCTCACCGACACCGTGGAGAAGGTGCGCGAGCGACTCAACCCGCGACTGTCGATCAGCGGGATTCTGATCACCCGGTTCGACAACCGCACGGTCAACGCCCGCGAGGTGATGGCGCGTGTCCTTGAACGCTTCGGCGACCTGGTGTTCGACACCGTGATCAGCCGCACCGTGCGCTTCCCCGAGACCAGTGTCGCCGGCGAACCCATCACCACGTGGGCGCCGAAATCCACTGGCGCACAGGCATATCGATCGCTGGCCCGTGAGGTCATCGACCGCTTCGGCAAGTGACCGAACAGCCGGCGCCCGCAAAGGGCTTCCGTGTCACGCTGACCAACTTCGAGGGTCCGTTCGATCTGCTGTTGCAGCTGATCTTCGCTCACCGCCTCGATGTGACCGAGGTCGCGTTGCATCAGGTGACCGACGAGTTCATCGCCTACACCCGTGAGATCGGGCCCGAGCTCGAGCTCGACGAAACCACCACGTTTTTGGTGATTGCCGCCACGTTGCTGGATCTCAAGGCTGCCCGTCTGCTGCCCTCCGGGGAGGTGCACGACGAGGAGGACCTGGCGCTGCTAGAGGTACGGGACCTGTTGTTCGCCCGGCTGCTGCAGTACCGCGCGTTCAAGCATGTGGCCGAGATGTTCGCCGAATTGGAAGCCGCGGCGCTGCGGAGCTACCCCCGCGCCGTCGCGCTCGAGGACCGGTTCGCCGAGCTCCTTCCCGAGGTCATGCTGGGTGTCGACGCCGCAAGCTTCGCCGAAATCGCGGCCGCCGCGTTCACCCCACGGCCGGTCCCCGTCGTCGCCACCGAGCATCTGCACGTCCAGCAGGTGTCGGTGCCCGAGCAAGCCGAGCGGCTGCTGGAATTCCTGTCCGCACGTGGGGTGGGGCAATGGGCGTCGTTCAAGGAATTGGTGGCCGACTGCGAGGAGCCGATCCAGATCGTCGGGCGCTTCCTGGCGCTGCTCGAACTGTATCGGGCCAGGACGGTAGCATTTGAGCAATTAGAACCGCTTGGTGTGCTCCAGGTTTCCTGGACCGGAGACCGGCAGGTAGACGACGAGCTGGTCAGATCCGAGTGGGAAGAAGAGTAGAACCAAGCATGACCGAGGACGCAGCAGAAGTACCTGACTTGGCCCTGGATATCGACGTCGCCCACGCCGATCTGGACGACGACGAACTGGGCCGGGTGCTGGAGGCTCTTTTGCTGGTGGTGGACACCCCGGTCAACGCCGACACGTTGGCGACCGTGACCGAGCAGCCGGTGTATCGCATCACCGCCAAATTGGAGTTGATGGCCGCCGAGTTGGCGGCCCGCGACAGCGGTATCGATCTGCGTGAGGCCGGCGGCGGCTGGCGGATGTACACCCGGGCCCGGCTTGCACCATATGTGGAGCGGCTGCTGTTGGACGGGTCCCGGTCGAAGCTGACCCGGGCCGCGCTGGAGACGCTGGCGGTGGTGGCCTACCGCCAGCCGGTCAGCCGGGCGCGGGTCAGTGCCGTGCGTGGCGTCAACGTCGACGCGGTGATCCGAACGTTGGTGGCGCGCGGGCTGATCACCGAGGCCGGCGCCGATGAGGACAGCGGCGCAACGACATTCGCCACCACCGAGCTGTTCCTTGAGCGGCTCGGGCTCTCGTCGCTGACCGACCTTCCCGATATCGCACCGCTGCTTCCCGACGTCGACGTGATCGACGAGATGAGTGAAAACTTGGACGACGAACCACGTTTCGCCAGGCTGTCCGCTGGCGGCAGCTCCGGTCCGAACGTCTCTTTCGATGTGGACACTGATGCCTGAACCAGAAGGTGTACGCCTGCAGAAGGTTTTGTCGCAGGCCGGAATCGCCTCGCGGCGGGTCGCCGAGCGGATGATCCTGGACGGTCGGGTCGAAGTCGACGGGCGGATCGTCACCGAAATGGGTACCCGCGTGGATCCGGCCACCGCCGAGATCCGGGTGGACGGATCGCGCGTCGTCCTGGACGACACGATGATGTATCTGGCGCTCAACAAGCCCCTGGGCATGCATTCGACGATGTCGGATGATCAGGGCCGGCCGTGCGTCGGCGATCTGGTGGAGCACCGAGTCCGCGGCAACAAGAACATGTTCCACGTGGGGCGCCTGGACGCCGATACCGAGGGCTTGTTGCTGCTGACCAACGACGGCGAGTTGGCGCATCGGCTGATGCATCCCTCGTACGAGGTGCCCAAGACGTATCTGGTGACGGTAACCGGCTCGGTGCCAAAGGGATTGGGCAAGACGCTACGTGCGGGTGTCACGCTGGAGGACGGCCCCGCATCGGTCGACGACTTTGCGGTGGTCGATGCGGTGCCAGGCAAGACGTTGTTGCGGGTGACTCTGCATGAGGGGCGCAAGCGCATTGTGCGGCGGCTGCTGGATGCCGTGGGCTATCCGGTGGAGGCGCTGGTGCGGGTCAGCATCGGCGAGGTGACTCTCGGCGAGCAGCGGCCGGGCAGCATCCGTGCGCTGACCCGTAAGGAAGTTGGCGAACTGTACAAGGCGGTAGGTCTGTGAGTGGTGTCGTTGTCGCGGTCGACGGCCCGGCGGGAACCGGAAAGTCTTCGGTGTCACGGGGATTGGCACGTGCGCTGAACGCCCACTACCTGGATACCGGGGCCATGTACCGGCTCGTGACGCTGTCGATACTGCGCGCCGCGGTCGACCTGACCGATCCTGAGGCGATCGCTGCGGCCGCCGATGTGCCGTTGTCGGTGGGCGACGATCCGAACGTCGATCGTGCTTACCTTGGCGGCGAGGACGTTTCGGCCGAGATCCGCGGTGACGAGGTCACCCGTGCGGTGTCGGCAGTGTCGGCGGTGCCTCAGGTGCGTGCCCGGCTGGTGGCGTTGCAGCAGGAATTGGCTTCCGGGCCAGAGAATGTCGTCGTCGAGGGCCGCGATATCGGCACCGTCGTGCTGCCGGATGCCGATGTGAAAATCTTCCTGACCGCTTCGGCGGAGACGCGGGCTCGCCGGCGCAACGATCAGAACGTCGCGGTCGGGTTGGCCGACGATTACGAAACGGTGCTGGCCGATGTGCAGCGCCGCGATCATCTGGACTCGACGCGTGCGGTGTCACCGCTGCGTCCGGCCGATGACGCGGTGATTGTCGATACCAGCGAGATGACCGAGGCCGAAGTCGTGGCTCACTTGCTGCAGCTGGTCGAACAGCGAAGTGGGGCAGTGCGATGAGCGACGACGGTACCTGGTTTGACGAAAGTGACTGGGAATTCAGCGACGAGGGTGTCGAAGGCGAGGACAGCGAAGCGTTCGCGCCGCCACCGGTGGTGGCCATCGTGGGCCGGCCGAACGTCGGCAAGTCGACATTGGTGAACCGGATCCTGGGCCGGCGTGAAGCCGTTGTTCAGGACCTGCCGGGGGTGACCCGCGACCGAGTGTCCTACGACGCTTCCTGGATCGGGCGCCGCTTCGTCGTGCAGGACACCGGCGGCTGGGAGCCTGATGCGAAGGGTCTGCAGCAGCTGGTGGCCGATCAGGCCTCGGTGGCGATGCAGACCGCCGACGCGGTCATCCTGGTGGTCGATGCGACGGTCGGCGCGACCGCCGGGGACGAGGCTGCGGCCCGGATTCTGCGCCGCGCGGGTAAGCCGGTGTTCTTGGCGGCCAACAAGGTTGACAACGAGAAGCTCGAGTCCGACGCGGCGGCACTGTGGTCGCTGGGGTTGGGGCAGCCGTATTCGGTCAGCGCGATCCACGGTCGCGGGGTGGCCGATCTGCTCGACGAGCTCGTCGCCGCACTGCCCACCGCCTCGGAGGTGGCTCCTGGGCCCGGCGGGCCGCGACGGGTGGCGCTGGTCGGCAAACCGAACGTCGGCAAGAGCTCGCTGCTGAACCGGCTGGCAGGCGCCGAACGCTCGGTTGTGCACGATGTCGCGGGCACCACGGTCGATCCGGTGGACTCGATGATCGAATTAGGTGGCAAGACTTGGCGTTTCGTCGACACCGCCGGGTTGCGCAAGCGGGTTGCGCAGGCCAGCGGGCACGAGTTCTACGCGTCGGTGCGCACGCACAGCGCGATCGACGCCGCCGAGGTGGTTGTCGTGTTGATCGACGCGTCGGAGCCGCTGACCGAGCAGGACCAGCGGGTGCTGACGATGGTGATCGAGGCGGGCCGGGCGCTGGTGCTGGCGTTCAACAAGTGGGATCTGGTCGACGAGGATCGGCGCTACCTGTTGGACAAGGAGATCGACCGCGAACTCGCGCAGCTGCAGTGGGCGCCGCGGGTGAACATCTCGGCCAAGAGCGGTCGGTCGGTGCAGAAGCTGGTGCCCGCGATGGAAACCGCGCTGGCGTCCTGGGACGCCCGGATCTCGACCGGACAGCTCAACACCTGGATCAAGGACATCGTCGCGGCCACGCCGCCGCCGGTGCGTGGCGGTAAGCAGCCGCGGATCCTGTTCGCCACTCAGGCGACCGCACGTCCGCCCACGTTTGTGCTGTTCACCAGCGGTTTCCTGGAAGCTGGCTATCGGCGATTCCTGGAGCGCCGGCTGCGGGAGACCTTCGGCTTCGAGGGCAGCCCGATCCGGATCAACGTCCGCGTGCGGGAAAAGCGCAAGGGCAAGCCGCGTTAATCGGCGGGTTCAGCGGGAATTCCCGGGTCCCGGGCAGTAGATTGCCAGGCATGGAGTTTGCTGCGTCTTCGCTGACCGCCCGGCGACTGGTTTATGGGATCGCCGGCTTGATGATCGCCACCGCGCCCGCGGTCGCCGTGTTCACCGGCGCCATCGACGGGGCGGCGCCCCGGGTGCTGGCCTGCTCGGAGACCGACACCGAGGACAGCTTCTCGATGAACTGCGCGCCGTCGGTCATCCCCGACACGAGTGACGTGTTGACCGAGCAGGAAGTGGCCGAACCGGGCTGGAATGGCGGCGACAACCATGGCGGTCCTGCCGGCGGCGATCCGGGCGGCGGCGTCCACCGCTAGGCCTTGAGCCAGCGCTTTCCATACGAGTCGAGGTGCACGACATCCTCGACCGGTTTCCGAGTCGTCGGGCCGTAGCGTCCCTTCGGCCAGCCCAGCGGAATCACACAGACCGGGGTCACCGACAGCGGTAGGCCCAGAGTCCTGCGCGCTGAGGTGACGCTCATCAGCGGCATGGTGATCAGGGACGCGCCCAGCCCCATCGCGCGGGCCGCGAGCAGCAGGTTCTGCACGCTGGGGTAAATCGACCCGAAGAAGGACGATTCGCCGACGAACGGGGTCGGGATGTAGGGCAGGCGCATGCCACCGCGCAAGCACGGGATGACCAGAACCGGGATCTCACTGAAGTGCTCGACCTGCCATTTCACGGATCGCAGGATTTTGAGCATCGACTCGTCGCCCTTGGCCATGCGCTCGCCCATCGCCCCGTAGAGCGACCAGCCTTGGCGGTAGCGCTTACCGAGCCTGTCTTTGACGCGTTGGTCCTTGACGACGATGAATTCCCAGTTCTGGCCGTTGGAGCCGGTGGGAGCGCGCAGTCCGAGCTCGATGCACTTCAGGACGATGGCGTCGTCGACCGGGTCGGGCTTTACCCGCCGGATGGCCCGCTGGGTCATCATCGCGTCGAGCAGGGGCATGGTCAGCGCGGCGAGCGCCTCGTCGGTGGTCGGTATCTCGCTCATAGGCAACGAGGCTATTGGTCGTGCGCCTTGCGTGGTGGTGTGTGGTGTATCACGTTGTGGTTCTTGGCCTTTGGTGGGTGCTCTGCCCGGCGGCGGTGTTGGCAGGTTGTCCGGATAGGGTTTTTTGGTGTCTGTCACCCACATGATCGTGATCGCCTTGGCTGGGATGGCCGCGGGCGCGATCAACTCGCTGGTCGGCTCGGGGACGCTGATCACCTTCCCGACGCTGGTGGCACTGGGCTTTCCGCCGGTGACGGCGACGATGTCGAACGCGATCGGCCTCGTGGCCGGGGGTGTGACGGGCACGTGGGGGTACCGCAAGGAACTCGGCGGGCAGTGGGATCGGCTGCGCTGGCAGATCCCGGCATCGCTGGTGGGAGCCGCTATCGGGGCCTTTCTGCTGCTGCATCTGCCGGAGAAGGTGTTCACCCAGGTCGTGCCGGTGCTGCTGATCCTGGCGTTGGTGCTGGTGGTGATCGGGCCGCGGATCCAGGCCTATGCGCGTAAGCGGGCCGAGGTGACGGGACAGTCGGCGGAGCACGTGTCGCCGAAGCGGATGGTGGCGTTGGTGGCCGGCACATTCGCGGTCGGGATCTACGGCGGCTACTTCACCGCGGCGCAGGGGATCTTGCTGATCGGGGTGATGGGCGCGCTGCTGCCCGAGGACATGCAGCGGATGAACGCCGCCAAGAACCTGCTGTCGCTACTGGTGAACATCGTCGCGGCGGTGGGCTACACGGTGGTGGCGTTCGACCGGGTCAGCTGGGAGGCAGCGGGGTTGATCGCGGCCGGGTCGCTGATCGGTGGGTGGCTGGGCGCGCACTATGGACGACGGCTGTCGCCGAACGTGCTGCGGGCGGTGATCGTGGTGGTCGGCCTGATCGGGCTGTACCGGTTGTTGACGGTATAGATGCCTCGCGTGGCACGAGGTCCAAGACCGCGGTGCTGCATCTCGTCCCCAGACCAAGAAAAAACTCGCTCGGCTTCGCCGGCGAGTTTCTTTCATGGTCGGGCTGACAGGATTTGAACCTGCGACCCCCTAACCCCCAGTCAGGTGCGCTACCAAGCTGCGCCACAGCCCGCGTGTCCGCCGGAAACCACCCGATGGACGCCAGGGAACGATACATCAGGGACGGCTGAAACTCCGAAACGGTCCCCTTCGCTCAACTCGCAATTGTTGGCCGCCATGGCGAAGCTGCAGAGCGCGACACCGACGTCGTACCCTTCCAGCGTGAATGCGATCGATCCCGGCCAGCTCAGACTGTGCCTGCAGGTGCTGTCCGAGGTCGAGTCGCTGCCTCCCGAACACCCCGATGCCGTGGCGGTGCGGCGTGCTGTCGCGGGTATCTACAAGTCGGTGAAAAAGGCCCGCCGGCACGCCAAGCGCGACGAGATCGCCACGGCTGACCGTGCGGTGGTTGCCGCCACCGCCACCGGAGCACCCGGGCGTATCGACGATGAAACCCACGGTCTGCCGCTGGTGTCCAATGCGGTCGGGGCGTCTGCAGGCACGCTGCTGCGTTCGCGGCCCTGCTACATCTGCAAGAACCACTACACGGTGGTCGACGCGTTCTACCACCAGCTGTGTCCTGATTGCGCCGCGTTCAGCCGCGCCAAGCGCGAGGCACGCACCGACTTGACCGGCCGTACCGCCCTGCTTACCGGCGGGCGGGCCAAGATCGGCATGTACATCGCGTTACGGCTGTTGCGTGATGGCGCGCACACCACGATCACGACCCGCTTTCCGAACGATGCGGTGCGCCGCTTCGCCGCGATGCCCGACAGCGCCGACTGGCTGCACCGGCTGCGGGTGGTGGGTATTGATCTGCGCGACCCGGCCCAGGTGGTTGCGTTGGCCGACACGATGGTGGCGCAGGGGCCGCTTGACATCCTGATCAACAATGCCGCGCAGACGGTGCGACGCCCGCCGGGGTCGTACGCCGCGCTGGTGGAGGCCGAACGCACCCCGCCGCCGGAGCTCGTCGAGGTGATCACGTTCGACCATGTCAGTGATGCCCATCCACACGCGCTGGCCGGCAGCCTCGGTGAGCACCCCGCGCCGCACGCTGTCACCGAGCTGGCCCTGGTCGCCGGCAGTGCCTCGCCGGAGCGTATCGCTGCCGGTGTGGCGATTGACGCGGGTGGTCTGCTGCCGGACACCGCCTCGGTGAATTCGTGGACCCAACAGGTGCACGAGGTCGACGCAATGGAGCTTCTGGAGGTGCAGCTGTGCAACCAGACTGCGCCGTTCATTCTGGTGAGCCGGCTGCGCGGTGCTCTTGCAGCGTCGTCGGCGCGGCGTAAGTACGTGGTGAACGTGTCGGCTATGGAGGGGCAGTTCGGCCGTGGCTACAAGGGACCCGGGCATCCGCACACGAACATGGCCAAGGCGGCGCTGAACATGCTGACTCGGACGAGCGCGGGGGAGATGTTGTTGCAGGACGGGATTCTCATGACGGCGGTGGACACCGGCTGGATCACCGATGAGCGTCCGCACCCGACCAAGCTGCGGTTGGCCGAGGAGGGTTTCCACGCACCGTTGGATCTGGTGGACGGAGCGGCGCGAGTGTATGACCCGATTGTCCGCGGGGAGGCCGGGGAAGATGTGCACGGGTGCTTTTTGAAGGATTACGTGGTTAGTGCTTGGTAAGGGTCGGCCGGGGGGGATAACCGAACACGTCGCCGCCGCGTTTAAGCCCGCGTCAAATCGGGAACAGACACTCAGGTTCACAACCGAGCCGGACGTGTTGATAAAGCCACCCGGTAACGGAACGAGGACCCTTCATGCGTCAACCCACTGCCGAGCGCGAGTCCGAATACGCGGACGTCCTGGCGATGTTCCGCCTCCTCGCGACATTGGACGCAGATACCCCCGCATTCCAACGACAGCGCGACGCCATCATTGCGCGATGCCTGCCGCTGGCTGACCACATCGCTCGCCGCTTCGCCAATCGCGGTGAGCCACTTGAGGACCTCGTCCAGGTCGCCCGTGTCGGGCTGATGCAGGCGGTGAAGCGGTTTGATGTCGAGGCTGGCTCCGACTTCCTGTCGTTCGCGGTGCCCACCATGATGGGGGAGGTGCGCCGATACTTCCGCGACCACAGCTGGTCGTTGAAGGTCCCGCGGCGGTTCAAAGACCTTACCGTGCAGCTCAATCGGGGTCGATCAGAACTTTCCCAGACGCTCGGGCGGGCACCGACGGCCACCGAACTCGCCAAGCACCTAGGGATGGACCGCCAAGAGATCGTCGACGGTCTGATCGCCGCGAGTGCCTACGCCACGCAATCGACCGACGTCCCGGTGCGGAGCGACGACGGGCAGCGGCCGCTGAGCGAACGATTGGGGACCGTCGATGTCAACATCGACCGGGTCCTGGATGTCGAGACGGTCCGTCCGCTGCTCGCGGCATTGCCGGAACGCGATCGAACTGTGTTGGTGCTGCGGTTCTTTGAGAACATGACCCAATCGCAGATCGCTGAGCAGATCGGCGTTTCGCAGATGCATGTCTCCAGGATCTTGAGCCGGGCGATCGCGGGCATCCGGCAGCGGATGGAGGATGCCGAGGCGGCGTCACCCACACTGCCGATTTCGCAGCGCCGAGCGGCGATGGTGGCTAGGGACCTGCCGCGCCAGCGCTCAAGTGCGACCGAAAAGGCGCAGGGGCCACGGCAATCCAAGGCTCGCCCCGGCGCCGTCGCCTGAACATCGTTGCGCCGCGGTGTGAAACGGTCGCTGACCGTTCACTCGCCGAAGTACTGCTCGCGGTCGATTTGCGCGCCTGAGCGCATCGCGTCGCGAAACAGCTCGTTGGTGTAACCAAGTTCGACTTCTTCATTGTTGTTGAAGCGGCCGAAAACCCGGCTGGTGGCGTGTTCGTAGCGGAATTTCGCGTCCTCGTACGGGTAGTCGATGTACACATCGCCCTGCTGGAAGGCCTCCATCGGCACCACGCGATATTCCTCCAGGTCTAGTGCGGCCCTGCTGTCGAGGGCTGGCAGTCAGTGTCCGGCGAGTACCAGCACGGGCTGGTCGCGGTAGACGTCAGGGAACAGCTCTTTGAGCCCGTTGACCTTCGGCATGTCGTTGATCTCGATGTACGGATACGTCGGGTTCGAGTTGAGGAAGTCCTGGTGGTGTTCCTCGGCGGGGTAGAAGTCCGCCTTCGGTGACACCGTGGTGACGATCGGGCCGGGAAACACGGCCGCCTTGGTCAGCTGGGCGATGTACGCCTCCGCGACTCGCTTCTGGGTGTCGTTTTGCGCGAAGATCGCCGACCGGTATTGAGTGCCCGTATCCGGACCCTGACGGTTGAGTTCGGTGGGGTCCTGCACCACCGAGAAGTAGATCCGCAAGAGTTCACCGAACGTGACCTGGTGTGGGTCGTAGGTGATGCGGACCGATTCGGCATGCCCGGTGGTTCCGGTGCTGACCGTCTCGTAGTTCGCGCTCTGCGCATCGCCACCGGCGTAACCGGATTCGGCCTGCGTGACGCCTTTGACGTGTTGGAAGACGCCCTGCACACCCCAGAAACAGCCGCCGGCAAGCACTGCCGTCTCGGTCGCGCCCGCCGCCGATGCTGGTTCGTCGACCTCGGGTGCTGGGACTGCGACGGACTCTTTGGCGGCAGTCATCATCGGAATCGTCTGTCGCCCAATGATGAACACTGCTGCGGCACCGGCCACCACGAGCACTAGTCCGATTGCGAGGCTTACCCACTTGCTGCGTGTCACTCCTTGAGTGTCCTCCCGAATCGGCTGTTGAGGGCTGACCACAGACAGTCGTCACGGATTGGTAAGACCCACTGTGCACCGCTGCGGGCAGATTTGGGCCTACCGTCAAGACATGCTTACCCGACGCACCATGTTGTTCGGCACCGTGCTGCTTGGCGCTGCCGCCGGCTGCGGGTCGCTCCGCGATCTCGCCGGCGCCGCACCGCCGAACAAGTCGACGGAGGTTTTCCCGGTGACCCACACCGATGCGGAGTGGAAGAAGCTCTTGACCCCGGCGCAGTACGACGTCCTTCGCGAAGCAGGCACCGAGCGACCGTTCAGCAGCCCCCTGAACGACGAGCACCGGGCCGGGGTGTTCAGCTGTGCTGGCTGCGCGCTGGACAACTTCTCGTCGACGACGAAGTTCGACAGTGGCACCGGGTGGCCAAGTTTCTTCAAAGCGCTCGATAACGCCGTCCTCGAAAACAAGGACGACAGCCTTGGCATGTCACGCACCGAGGTGCTCTGCCGCCAGTGCGGTGGCCACCTTGGCCACGTCTTCGACGATGGCCCCCAGCCGACCGGCCTGCGTTACTGCATGAACGGCGTCGCCCTCAACTTCCGCGCGACGTAAGTCCCTGTGCCGCAATGCCTTAACAAGGTGTCTACTTCGCTGGCGGCATCAGCACGGTGTCAACGATATAGACCGTCGCATTGGCGGTTTGGATTCCACCGCACACCAGGCCGGACCCGTTGAACTTGAGTGTCTCGCCGGCACCGGTGACGGTCACATCGGCGCCCTCGACGGACTTGTGGGTCCCCGCCACCAATGGCGGGCTGAGCTGGCCGGGAATCACGTGGTAGGTCAGGATGCTGGTCAACAGCGGGACGTCGCTCTTCAGGCGATCCAGGGTGGCCGGGCCGAGTTTCTTGAAGGCATCGTCGGTCGGTGCGATCACGGTGAACTCGCCACCGTTGAGAGTGTCAACGAGGTTGACGCCGGGGTTCAGCTTGCCTGACAGGGCAGCGGTGAGCGTGGTGAGGTCGGGGTTGTTCGACGCCGCGGTCACCACCGGAACCTGTGCCATCCCGGACACCGAGCCACACCCCGAGCCGACCAGGGCGGCGGCCGGATCCGCGGCTGCCGGACCGGTCATGGCTGGTCCCGTCATGGCAGGTCCGGTCATCGCAGGTCCGGTCATGGCGGGGCCGGTCATCGCCGGGGCAGCCGAGGATGACGAGCCGCTTTTGCCGCTGCTCGAACACCCGGACATGCCCGCAACCGCGACTGCGACGCAGCCGATTGCCGCAACCGTCCTGATCTGAATCGCCACCATCGAGACCTGACTCCTCTGCTTCAGCCGTACGTGAATGAGAACGCTTGCAAACCCTTGCTGAGCCGCACCTCCAGGTGTCCGCTGCCGACCTGATCTGCGTTGAGGATCTGGTGCGAGGTTGGTGCGCCGGTGATCGGGATGTCTTCACTCTTGCCGTCGCGGATGACCGTCAGGGTGCCTTGGCCGCCGACCACCAGGTACACGTCCTTGGCGTGGTAATTCAACGCGATGCTGGACGTATCGGAGTTGGCGATGGCGCCCTGGGAATCCAGCGTGAAGGGTCCGCGCAGGGCGAAGGTGTCATCAGCGAGCGTGGCCGGAAAGTCGAAGGTGGCAGTGCCCGCTGCGTAGGTTCCGCCGCCGCCGTAGTTGGCCACTCGTCCCGCCGCCAAATACGTCTCCGGGGTCAGGCCGGCCTGCGGTGTGTTGTCGGCGAAGTCACTGGGCGGCGGCAGCGTCACACCCGGTTTGGCGTCGGTGAGAAGCTGTCGGATCAGATTCTCGGTGACGTTGTAGTCGCCCTCACCGAATTTGATATGACGGACCGTGCCCTTCGCGTCGATCAGGTATTCGGCTGGCCAATAACGGTTTCGGTAGTTCGTCCACGTCGCCAGCTTGTTGTCGAGGGCGACCGGGTAGGTGATGCCCAGGTCCGCGGCGCCGCTGACGACGTTGCCGGGAACCTTTTCGAAGGCGTACTCCGGGCTGTGGACGCCGATCACTTCCAGGCCCGCGTCCTTGTACTTGGCGTACCAGTCGGTGACGTGGGGGATGGCGCGCTGACAGTTGATGCAGGAGTAGGCCCAGAAGTCGATCAGGACGACCTTGCCACGTAGGTTCTTGAGGTTCAGCGGCGTGTTGTCCGGGGTGTTGAACCAGCTGGTGATGCCCGTGATATCCGGTGCCTGACCGCAACTTTCAAGCTGCGGCGCGCCATTGGTGCAGTTGGACAGCTCCCTGTTCTGGTCACTGATCGGCCCGCCAAGGTCGAGCTCACGGGCGACCTGATCCGAGCCGCCCACCCGGTTCTGCAGCGCACTCGTATAGTCGGGCACGAGGCGTTGCAGCGTGGCGGGTACGTTCAGCGCGATCGCGACGGCGAACGCGAGCATCACGACCCCACCGGCGATGCGGACCTGACGCTGACGGCGCCGGAAAGCGCCAACACGCTCGGAAATCCGTTGTCCGGCAAGGGCGAAAACAAGCAGCGGGATCGCAGTCCCGATCGCGAACGACACCGTCAAAACAATGGTGTGGATGCCGACGGACCCCGTCGCGCCGGCCAGCACGATTGCCGCGAGCACCGGCCCCGCGCACGGCACGAACAGCAGGCCCAGGGCAAGGCCGAGGCCGAATCCGCTGCGGCCCTGACTGACATTCCATTGCGGAATGCGCGCGAACGGTTTCTCCAACACTTCTTCGAACCGGGGAAAGATGAGACCCAGGCCGATCACGGTCAGGGCGGCGATGCCGAGCCAGCGGATCGCATCCTGCGGAAGATGCAGCAGCGACAGCAGGGCCGACCCGGCGAGGGTGACCACACTGAAGCTCAGCACCAGCCCGGCGATCACCCGGTACGGCCGCAGGGTCTCAGAAAGGGAACGTGAGGGCCGGACCGCCGTCGCTACACCGCCGGCCTGCCCAGCCCGCGAAGCGGCTTCATCGGGTCGGCCGGTCTGCGCGCCGGAGAAGAAGATCACCGGGACGACCGGGAGGATGCACGGCGAGATGCCGGTGATCAACCCGCCAAGGAAACCGATCAGCGCCAGCGTGTACATGTCGAATCCAGTACATCACGGGTTTCGGCGGGAACCAGTGACGCGATTCTGACATCTCGCCTTTCGCTCACTGCGGCTTGGGACGGATCTCCTGCGGCAGAAAGCGGCCGTCGTTCGTGCCCACTTCCTTGGCCATCAGTTCGTTCAGCAAGGTGTTCATCCGCAGGATGAGATCGGAGTTCTTCTCCGGATCCAGGGCAAGATTGTGTGCCTCGAGCGGATCGCTTTTCAGGTCGAAGATCTGAATGTCGTTGTCCCGCAGAATCTCTTCCATCGTTGTCGGCGTGTTGAACTTCGCGGGGGCGTAGTAGCGCGCGAACTTGTACTGTCCGTCGAAGGCAAAACTCATGAATCCGCGCTTGTCCAGCTTGGATTGGAGATCGGTCAACGGCGGCGCCGGCTTGTTCTGCAGCAGTTCTTTCATCCCCGCCACGCAATAGTTCGCGTCGATCGTGAGCGGGCCGACGTAGTTGAACAAGGCGCCGGGGCGGATGGCTTGGGGGTTCGCGGTCTCCGCGGTGGCCAGCACCCCGGAGATGTCGTGACCGGGCAATCCCTGCACGGCGGCCCGTCGCTGTTCCTCGGGCACCCCCGCAAGCCCGGGCAACGACGGCATCAGATCCAGGTGGCTGGTGACCACGTCCGACGACTGGCCCTTGGCGTGGTCGGGATGCACGACGATCAACGGCACATGGGAGTTGCCCTCATAGGCCATCGGTCCCTTGCCTCGGATGCCGCCGTGATCGCCCGCCATTTCGCCGTGGTCGGCGGTGAAGATCACCACCGTCTCGTCCCACAGACCGAGCTCGTCGAGACCGTCCTCGAGTTGTTGGAGGCTGAGGTCGGTGTCACGAATCATGTTCAGGTAGTAGTCGTTAAAGACCTGCCACATGTCGGGGCGATTCGTGGGGATGGTGCCGAGTACCCCCTCCCAGCCGGTGTTGTATTCGCCAAGCGCCGGTGGCATGCCGGGTGCCGACAGCGATTCCTGCAGGGTCGGTGATACAGCGGTGTTCCAGCGCTGGCTGTACAACGCATTGGCTGGGGGAGTGACGATCGCGTCCTTCGAGATGGCCTGCTGCACTTGAGGTGTTCCCGGGACGTTGGCGTCGGCGTACATGATGTCGTGCGGGTTCAGGTAGCTCATCACCAAGAAGAAGGGCTGCCCGGATTCGCGCAGCTTCGGCACATTGCCGCGCAACCAGCGGACGCCTTCGCCGGCGGTGTACACATCGGTGTCGTAGCCCTGATTGGGCGCGCCGGGTTTGTCGCCGTCAGGTTGGTAGATGTCGAATCCATAGGGCTGGAGCGCTTCGCTGTAGTTGACCGTTGGCTTGGGCGGGATGATGTCGGCTTCCATTTCCCACTTGCCGAAGAACGCGGTCTGGTAGCCGAGCTTCTTCATCATCGAACCCATGTTGGGCTGGTCCAGCCGTAGGTTCGGCACCCAGCCGGTCTCCATCTGGTCGAAGACGCCGTTGACCTGCGGCGGATGCCCGCTGTAGAACGCTGCCCGCGAGGGCGTGCACATCGCCGAGGCGACGTAGTGGTTGCGAAAGGTAATCCCTTGCTGGGCAAGGCGATCCAGGGCTGGGGTGGTGTAGCCCGCGGCGGCAGGCAAGTCGAACCGTGTTTGATCGCGGATGATCAGGATGATGTTCAGCGGCTGGTTCGGCCGCCTCGCGCTGGCCGGGGCGGCGGGGTGCGGGTCTGGCCCGCCGGCCGGTGGTCCGGTTGCGCCGGGGCTCTTCCGCTGTATGACGGTGGCGGCCGCGGCGCCGGCAGCGGCACCGAGACCGAGCAGCCCAGCACCGCCGAGCAAGTGACGTCGACTCACCCGCCCGGCACTCGGCTCCTCGGCGTCCGGAGGAGGCGCCGTCCCAGCACCGGGTTGTTCGGTCATGACGATGTCCCCCCGACGAGGCAAACTCGATCTGTCGAGATGAGCGTAGTTGCAAGTGGCGGTCGTGGCGGGCCACCCAGGGAAGATGCACGAGAGTGACTACTTTGTCGCGATCCGACGATCCCGGATTGGTTTGTGCACCAACGGGGTAACTGCCTGTTGTCGCTATCGACAATAAACTAAAGGAGCAGTAGTGATCGTTCTCGGCGTCATCCTCATCATTGTTGGGTATCTGATTCCGATCCCAATCCTGTACACGATCGGCGGCATCCTGGTTGTGGTCGGTCTAGTTTTGCTGGTGCTCGGCCAGACGGGACGCGCGATCGGCGGCCGCAAAGTTTGGTATTGATACCTGGATTGATGGTCGTCGGCAGTCCCGGCAGGAGTCAAGCCTCAAGGGCAAGTGACGCGTGTCCACCGATCGGCGGACAGACAAACCCCCTGCTAGCAGGCATTCTGCCTTTCGTTTCGGCTGGGATTCTCGGAGGCGCCGCCCGCCATCGCGGCGCACTCGGGCAAGAAGTGGGCAAGCTCCTCTACGCCTCGCCCGGCTTCGATCAGCGGTAAACGATTTCCTCACCGAGGCCCTCTCCTGGATGAAACCAGGGGAGGGTCTCGTTGTGTGCGCGGTGGCGGCCGTACTGTAACTATTACAGTTTCTGTCGTTCAGAGCTGCCGACATCGATGTCAGGGGACAAGCGTGAGCGAGCGACCGTACCGCGTGATTCAGTGGGCGACCGGCAGCGTGGGCAAGGCCGCACTGCGGCATTTCATCACCAGCCCCGCCTTCGAGCTTGTCGGCGTGCTCGTCTACGACCCCGACAAGGTCGGCAAAGATGCCGGCGACATCGCCGGTTACGGGCCCACCGGCGTCACTGCCACCGATGACCCCGAAGCGATTGTCGCGATGCACGCCGACTGCGTGTTCTACACGCCGATCTGGCCCGACACCGACATGGTGTGCAGGCTGTTGCGATCCGGCAAGAACGTCGTCACAACCGCGGGCGTCTATTACCCGACCGACATCACCGCCGCCGACGCCGAACGAATCGAGCAGGCCTGTCTCGACGGTGGCGTGTCCTACCACGCCGGTGGGATCCACCCGGGCTTCGCCGGCGACTTGCTGCCCTTGATCACCTCCCGCTTGGTCAGCCGCGTCGATCAGGTCCAGGTATCCGAGGTCGTCAACTTCAGCGACTATCCCTCCAAATACATTCAGCTGATGGGCTTTGGGCTCACCCCAGAGGTATTCCATTCTCAGCCAAGCCTTCTGGGATCGTCACTGCCGTACTTCGCGCAGTCGATGGCGATGGTCGCGCAGGGACTCGGCGAATCCATCGACGATATGACCTCCGAGGTTGAGACTGCGGTCGCCACGACCGACATCGAGTACGCCGGAACCCCCGACAGTGATGTCCCGGATCTGCGCGGCGTCATCCCCGCGGGAACGGTGGCCGCTCAACATCACACGTGGACGGCGTGGTGCGCCGGCAACCCGTTGGTGCAGTTTCATGCGCTCTACACGATGGGTGACGACGTCATCGAACCGCGGTGGGCATGGGGCACCAACCGGTATCGCGTTGTCATCAAAGGGGATCCGTCCACAGAGATCACCCTGCAGGGCGAGCCGGATGAGAACGGTGACATCGCGCATCCCGGTTATGCCTGGACCGCGATGTCCGCTGTCAACGCGATTCCCGCGGTATGTGCCGCCCCACCGGGACTGAAGACACACCTCGATCTCGGTGTGCTGCAGCTTCCCGGGCTGACTCGGCACGCCGAGCGGTAGTCTGCTTCTGTGCGGCTGAGCCGAACAGAACGTGAGCGGGTATTCGCTGCGGTGGCCGACGAACGGCGGGCCATCGCCACCTTGATCGACAGTCTCAATGCCGACCAGCTTGCCACCGCAAGTCTGTGTGCCGGGTGGGATGTCAAAACCGTTGCCGCGCATCTGGTCAGTGATTTCGCCGACGGATTCTGGGGCTTCATCGCCAGCGGCATTCGGCACGCGAGCATCGATCGGGGCATCGACGCACTGGCCCGTCGCCGGGCGCAAGCATCCGCCGCCGAGATTGCTCAGACCCTACGTTGTCGAGCCGACCATCGGCTCAGCCCGCCGCTGACCGGCCCGCTGTCGGGTCTCACCGACGTGTTCGTCCATGGCGCCGACATACGTATTCCACTGGGAATCCCGCACCAGCCCGATCCGGCGTATGTCGCCCGGGTACTCGACTTCCTGACCAGCCCAACGCAGTTCGGCTTTTTTCCGCAGCGGAGACTACGTGGCATCGCGCTACACGACGCGGACACCGGCCGGAGCTGGGGCAGCGGCGCAGCGATCCACGGTCCGGGAGTGGCAGTGATGCTGGCAATCTGCGGACGCGCCGTCGCCTTCGACCAACTCGACGGCCCAGGTCTGCCGCTGCTGCGGTCGCGGGTTACGTGAGTGGCAGGGCGGCGTAGCCTCAACGCATCCACATTCCATATCGAGGCCCGGTGACCGATCCGATGCGCATCGCCGTGCTCGCGCCGATTGCGTGGCGTACTCCACCTCGTCACTACGGACCTTGGGAACAGTTCGCCTCGTTGCTCACCGAGGGTCTTGTGGCCGACGGGCACGACGTAACGCTCTTCGCCACCGCCGACTCGATCACGACGGCCAGCCTGCACGCCGTCGCGCCATGCGGCTGGTCTGAGGATCCGACGATCGACGCGAAAGTCGTCGAGTGCTTGCATATCGCGTCGGTGTTCGAACGGGCCGATGAGTTCGACATCATCCACAACGGGTTCGATTTCTTGCCGCTCACCTACAGCGATCTCGTCTCGACCCCGGTGGTCACCACGATCCACGGGTTTTCATCTGATCGGATCGTTCCCGTCTATGAACGCTACGACAGCACAACCGCTTACGTGTCGATCAGCGACACAGATCGGCACCCGAATCTGCATTACGCCGCCACCATTCACCACGGCATCGACATCGGCGGGTTCGCGGTGCACCCCGGGCCCGGCGACCATCTGTTGTTCTTCGGACGGATCCATCCTGACAAGGGCACCGCGCACGCGATCGAGGTCGCACGCCGATGTGGTCGCCGGCTCGTCATCGCCGGGATCATCCAGGACGAAAACTACTTTCGCACCGAGGTGGCACCACATGTCGATGGGGAGCGGGTGCGTTACGTCGGTGCCGTTGACGCCTCGATGCGTGCCGAGGTACTCGGTGGTGCGCACGCGCTACTGCACCTGATCGACTTCGACGAACCCTTCGGTTACAGCGTCGTCGAGGCGATGGCCTGTGGTACTCCGGTCATCGCCTACGCGAGAGGGTCGATGCACGAGCTCATCGAGCACGCTGTCACCGGCTATCTCGTCGGGGACGTCGCATCGGCGGTCACCGCTGTTGCCGCTGCTGGTGAGCTCGACCGGCACGAGATTGCCTCGCGCGCCGCCGCACGATTCTCGGTCCACTCCATGATCGACAAGTACGTCACCGTCTACCGCGGCATCCTCGGCAATCGGCGATGACGCCGCAGTACGCCGCGTGGTGGAAGTCTGCGGTCGTCTACCAGATCTATCCCCGCAGCTTCGCCGATTCGGACGGCGACGGGTTCGGCGACCTGGGTGGCATCATCGAACGGCTCAGCTACCTACAGGTGCTGGGGGTTGATGTCATCTGGTTGTCACCGATCTACCCGTCACCGCAGGCCGACAACGGCTACGACGTCAGCGACTACCGCGACATCGACCCACTGTTCGGCACGCTCGCCGACTTCGATGCGCTGCTCGCACAGGTCCACGAACGCGGAATGAAGCTCGTGATGGACCTCGTGGTCAACCACACCTCCGACGAGCACCCGTGGTTCGTCGAGTCACGCTCCTCTCGGCATAACCCGAAGCGGGATTGGTACATCTGGCGCGACGCCAGTACGGCGGGGGAGCCCAACAATTGGGGCTCGTTCTTCTCCGGACCGGCGTGGACGTGGGATCAGCTCACCGGCCAGTACTACCTGCACCTGTTCGACCGTAAACAACCGGACTTGAACTGGGAGAATCCTCAGGTACGAAAAGCCATGCAGGACATCATGGTTTGGTGGCTCGATCGGGGTGTTGACGGCTTCCGAATGGATGTCGTCAACTTCATCTCCAAAACCCCGGGACTCCCGGACGCGCCGACGATCCCTGGCCAACGGTTCGTCATCGCCGTTGATGAGTTCGTCGACGGCCCGCATGTGCACGAGTACCTCGCCGAGCTGACTCACGAGGTCTTCGCGAGTCGCGATGGCCAGTTCATCACAGTGGGCGAAATGCCCGGGGTGACGCCCAACCAGGCGCGGTTGTATACCGATCCGGCCCGCGGTGAGCTCAACATGGTTTTTCAATTCGAGCACGTGTCCGTGGATCAGAGCCCGGCAAACAAGTTCGAGTATCTGGGACTCGACCTGGTGGCCCTCAAGAGGGCGTTCGACCGATGGCAGGCCGCATTGGCCGAAACCGGCTGGAACAGCTTGTACTGGGAAAACCACGACCAGCCTCGCGTTGTGTCCCGGTTCGGTGATGACGACCCGGATTACTGGGCCGCCTCGGCGAAGGCACTCGCAACGATTCTGCACGGCATGCGCGGCACCCCGTTCGTCTATCAAGGCGAAGAACTCGGAATGACGAACTACCCGTTCCGCAGTGTGCACGACCACCACGACCTCGAGGCCGTGAATTACTACACGGGTGTGCTCGAACGGGGCGGCGACGCGATTGCTGCGCTCGCCGGCCTGGCCGCGATGAGCCGCGACAACGCCCGCACGCCGATGCAATGGGGCCCGGGACGCAACGCAGGATTCACGACTGGTGATCCGTGGCTACCGGTCAACCCGAACCACGCCTGGCTGAATGCGGAATCACAGTTCGCTGCAGAGGATTCCGTCTTCGCCCATTACCAGGCGCTGATTCGCCTCCGTCACAATCTGCCGATCCTCGTGCACGGGGACGTGACGCCGCTGATGGCCGACGACCCACAAATCTGGGCGTACACCCGACACACGCCGGAAAGCGCAATCCTCGTGATCGCCAATTGCGGTCGCCATCCCAGGACTGTTGACATCGGCGCCGAGTGGATCGGCGCCGGCCTGCTGCTCGGCAACCTCCCCGACACCCCGGCCACACCGACATCGACGTCCCTGCAGTTGGCAGGGTGGGACGCGCGCATCTACGCCGCCCGCTGATCAGCGGTTCATTGGCGACCGGCTGGCGCTCGACCACGCCTTTAAGGCGGTATGGGTGTAGCCTGATGGGTGCTGGTACCCCCAGCCAGTCTGGAATGGCTCAGCTTCTGACGCTGACCTGGCCGAGCGTCCGCTCACGCCGGATGCACTGTATTACCGCTCAGTCGGGATAATTTTGAATGCTTTATCGTTGTTGCAGCCGTTGCTTTCTCCCCGTGGAGTGCAACATTTTTCGCGCATCCCTAGTTTCGGGATACTGAGCACGCACCCACCGACGCCGTGTGGGATCGCGACGTTCAGCGCGGCACTCTCCGACGGACTGGAAGCCAAGGGCGCCGACGTCACTGTGGTGCGCGTAGCCGACGAGTTCCCTTCTGCGCGAAGCAATGTCATCGGTGAACTCGTCAATGGTTCCCCGACGTCCGTCGCGGAATGCTCGGAACTGCTGAACCAGAGTGACATTGCAGTCATCCAGCACGAGTACGGCATCTACGGCGGGCCGGATGGCGACGAAGTCCTGCACATCATGGCCGGCTTGCGCGTCCCATCGGTCGTTGTCGCCCACACGGTGCTCAAAGATCCGACGCCGCATCAGCGTTCGGTACTCGAAGCGGTGGCGGAGGCCGCAGACCAAGTGGTAGTCATGTCCGAGACGGCCAGGCACCGGCTATGTGCCGGTTATGCCGTCGACCGCGCCAAGGTGGTCACGATCCCTCACGGGGCCACGGTCCCCGGCGCCGCCACCCAGCGGCGTCCAAGACGACCCGTGATCTTGACCTGGGGCCTGTTGGGACCCGGCAAGGGCATCGAGCGGGTCATCGACGCAATGGTGTCGCTCAAGGATCTCCCCGGCCAGCCGCGGTATCTGATCGCCGGCCGAACCCACCCCAAGGTGCTCGCCTGCCAGGGCGAGGCGTATCGCGAAGCCCTTGTCGAGCAGGCGCGGCGCCTCGGCGTTGCCGCGGCGGTGTCCTTCGATCCCGTCTACCGCAGCTCTGCAGACGTCATCGCGCTCGTCCAGTCCGCCGCTGTCGTCGTGCTCCCATACGACTCCAGGGATCAAGTCACCTCCGGTGTGCTGGTCGACTCCGTGGCCAGCGGGCGTCCAATCGTCGCCACCGCCTTTCCTCACGCGGTCGAGATGCTCGGTAGCGGTGCGGGCACCGTCGTCGCTCACGACGATCCCGACGCGATGGTCACTGCGCTGCACCGATTGCTGACGGATCCTCGAGTTGCGGGATCCATGGCCGCGGAGTCTCGGGAACTGGCCCCGACGATGGCCTGGCCGATCGTCGCCAACACCTATGTGGCTCTGGCCCAAAGGCTGCTCGGCGCGCGCCTGGCACTGACATGACCGGCACTGCGCCCACGCCGTCGTTCGCCCATTTGTTGCGCATGACGGATCACCAGGCCACCTTCGAGCACGCCCTGCTGACCGAACCTCGTCGCGAGCACGGTTACTGCACCGATGACATGGCCAGGGTGCTCGTCGTCACCACTCGCGAGCCCGAGTCGTCGGGCCCAGTGAACGGTCTCGCAGGCAAGGCCCTGCAGTTCCTCAACGAGGCGCAGTCCTATAACGGCGCTTGCCGCAACCGGATGGACAAAGCCGGACATTGGCTCGACGAACCAACGACGGGCGATCATTGGGGCCGGTGCATCTGGGGGCTCGGCACGGCCGCAGCCAACAGCGACGTGAGCCTCGTCCGCAAGCTGGCCGTGATTCAGTTCGAGCGCGCCGCCAAGGCTAGATCGCAGTGGCCGCGGGCCATGGCGTTCGCCGCGATTGGGGCCGCCGAGGTCCTTAGCGTCGAGCCACGAAATTCGGCGGCGCGCACACTGCTCGCCGACTACGCCGCCGCGGTCGCCAGAGGCGACCGCGATGCCGACTGGCCGTGGCCGGAATCACGACTCACGTATGCGAACGCGATCCTTCCCGAGGCGATGATCGCGGCCGGCGTCGCACTCGATGACACGGATCTGCGGCAGCGTGGTCTCGATCTGTTGGAGTGGTTGCTGGCCTATGAGACAGCAGGCGACCACCTTTCACCCACCCCTGTTGGGGGGCGTGGGCCAGACGACAGTCGCCCTGCGTTCGACCAGCAGTCGATTGAGGTGTCCACCCTGGCCGACGCCTGTGCGCGTGCCGCAACGATCGATGCGCGGTCGCTGTGGGCCGAGGGAATCCGCTCCGCCGCAGCCTGGTTCGCCGGCGCCAATGACGGGGGACAGCCAATGTGGGATTCATCGACCGGTGGCGGCTTCGACGGCCTGCACGCAGACGGTGTGAACCTCAACCAGGGCGCGGAGTCGACCCTGGCGGTCATCTCGACCTTGCAGCACGCACGGTGCTTCTTGCCCGCCTTGCAATGACGTTCACCCAAACCGTGCCCGTCACGCGCAGCGTGCAGCGGGTCACCGCCGACCCAGCGCGGGTGATCACTCGGCTCTTCGTCCCAGGCCAGGAGGGGTTCGAGCTGCAGGAGTCTCGGGCGGGACTCGTGCTCGCGCGCATCCTCGCGCTGTCCGCCGACGACGTCCAGTCAGCCCTCGATGATGTCAAGACTCGCTTCGACAGTCGTCACCGTGATCTCGCGGGCACATTCCGCCGGAACGCCCATGAACTCGCGGACCGATTGGATCCCGACCGTGAGATTTCTGACGAGCGCATGCTATTGCTCGGTGCGACATTCACCAGCGAGTACGCCATCGAAGGGGCTGCGCTGTGCAACCCCAGCATCGTGGCCCACCCCGACCAAACAGGTGTCGCGGCGGGGAGCCTGCGATTCGTGCTCAGCGTCAGGGGAATTGGCGAAGGACACCTGTCCTCGATCGGGTTCCGCACCGGCGTCGTCAACGCCGCCGGCCACGCCGACATCGACGACCCATCCCCGTTCGTTGCGACCGGACACATCGGATCCGCGCTCCTCGACGGGGCGACATTTCGTGTTGAGCTCGACCGGCTCGCCAACGTCGGCGAGGCCGCCGGCTACGTGCTCAACGCACTCGGGGATCGCTTCACCAGATCCGACCTCGACGAGCGACTCAAGGATCTGAGTTCCCACCTCAGCACCCGCGGTCGCGCGCGGGCCACCATCGACTTGTTGCGTGGCATCGCCGGACGCTCGTACACCATCGAATTCCCTGACGACGTAGATCTTTCCGAGCGTGTGCTGTGGCCCTCGATGGCGGCCGAGCAGGCGGGCATCGAGGACGCTCGGTTCGTACGTTTCGTTGATACCGACAACTCGGTGACCTACTACGCGACCTACACGGCCTACGACGGATCCCACATCAGCCAACAGCTACTGGCGACCAACGACTTCCGGACCTTCACCTCGGCACCGCTGGTCGGGCGTGCCGCGGCGAACAAGGGACTGGCGTTGTTTCCCCGTCGGATCGGCGGAAAGTACGCCGCGATGTCACGATCCGACCGCGAGACCAACACGGTGGCCTTCGCCGATCACCTATCGGTGTGGCCGAGTGCATCGCCCTGCCAGCAGCCGATCGAGGTGTGGGAGACCCTTCAGCTCGGAAACTGCGGCCCACCAATCGAAACCGACAAAGGGTGGCTGGTGCTGACTCACGGGGTCGGGCCGATGCGTACCTACAGCATTGGCGCGATACTGCTCGACCTCGACGACCCCACCCGGGTACTCGGTCGCCTGCGCCGGCCGCTGCTGACCCCCGCGCCTGACGAGCAGAACGGCTATGTCCCCAACGTCGTCTACTCCTGCGGTGCGCTCGTCCACGCCGACACCCTGGTGCTCCCGTACGGGATCGGAGACGCGGCCATCGGGATCGCTACCGCGCCGCTGTCCGAGTTACTGGCCGCGCTCGATGCTTCCCGGACGCCGGCACAGGCGACCTGAGACGGCCAGCCGTGTTCGACCACGGAGCGTTCACGGCCGCCCGAAGGCCAATGCCACGTTGTGGCCGCCGAACCCGAACGAGTTGTTGATCGCGTACTCGTAATTGCCGGGGCGTGGTCCGCCCGACACCACGTCCAGATCGATCTCCGGGTCGAGATTCTTCAAGTTGAGCGTCGGCGGGACCAGGCCGTCGCGCAACGCAAGTACCGTCAGAATCGCTTCCAGCGCACCGGACGCCCCCACCGAATGGCCCAAAGCCGACTTCGGGGCATACACCGCGGCCTCATTTCCAACCGCCCGGTTGATCGCCTTGGCTTCCGCGACGTCGCCGATGGTCGTGCCCGTGGCATGCGCATTGACGTGGTCGATGTCGGCCGGGGTGAGACCGGCTAGCTGGATCGCCCTGGTCATCGCGTGTGCGGCGCGCGCCCCCGTTGGATCGGGGGCGACGATGTGGTGCCCGTCGGAGGTGATACTCGCGCCCATCAACCGGGCCAGGATGTTGGCGCGCCTGGCTCTGGCGTGTTCCTCGGTCTCGATCACCATCAGCGCGCCGGCCTCACCGAAGACGAAGCCGTCGCGGTCTTTGTCGAAGGGACGACAGGCCCCCGCGGGGTCATCGTTGTTCTTGGACATCACGATCCGCATCTTCGCGAACGCGGCGATCGGCACCGCTTCGATCTTCGTTTCGACCCCGCCGCAGATCGCGATATCGGCTTCCCCGAGCACGATCTGGCGCCAGGCCTGCGCGATGCCTTCCGCCCCGGATGCACACGCCGAGACCGGGGTCATCACACCGGCTTTCGCGCCGTGGTCAAGTCCGACCGCGGCGGCCGGACCGTTTGGCATGTACATCTGGACCGCCAACGGTGAGACGGCCGCCATACCCCGAGCGCGCACATCGTCATAGGCGATGACGAGTTCCTCGGTCGCCCCCATACCGGTGCCGATCGATACCGCCAGTCGATCGGTGTCGACGTCGGGCTTACCGGCGTCCTGCCACACTCGCCGACCCAGCACGATCGACATTCGCTGTACGTAACCGAGGCGACGCAACTCCACCCGACTCAGTTCGCCGTCGAAATTCTCGAGCAGGTGGCCGCCAATCCGGATGGGCAGATCGAATTCCTCGACAAAGGGATCGTCAAGTGTCCGGATGCCGCTCTGACCGTTCAGCAATGCCTGCCAGGTGCTTTCCGCGTCGGTTGCGAGTGATGTGGTCAATGCGATGCCGGTCACCACGACGCTGGGAAATCCGTTTCCCGTCGACAAAGTCGTCATCGAAGCCTCCCGATCACCTGTCGCGAACCTGTTGTGCCCATGCATGATGCCCATACACATGAGACGCGGAACGTGAATGACGGGAAGCTAGTGGCGCCCGGGTGGGAAAGGGAGTTCCGGCCCCGCGGCAAACGCGTCCGGGGGCTGTGCGCTCAACCTGTGATCAGCCTATACCCGCGAATAGCGCGCCGCCAGGGTGAAAAGCCGACCTACGGCTGAGCACGCCGGTAAAGCGATGTCAGTGAACGCATTTCAAGATCTAGCACTGGCCGATCGGGACCGGGACTGGTCCGCCGGTTCACTCGCTGCCTTTCGCGACGAGAACCTCGCCCTGGAGTAGAAGATATCAAGTCGCTCAACAGCTTTGGAGATCGTGGCGATAAGGTTCACGCCGTCGAGCAGCATCAGTTCTCCTCGCAATGGTCAGCGCGCGGCACTACAACAGGCGGAGGTGCCGAGACTTGTCCAACGCGGTCAACCCTGCCGGGGCGCTGCCCGCGGTAGGCAACACGCCTTCGGGGTCGCAGATGCGAAGCACCCGGGAGACCCGGCCCGCCGCAACCAGCAACCAGGGGATACCGCGATCCGCACACTCGGCGTTGATCTTGTGTAGGGCTGAAATACCCTCTATGCCAAAGAAATCCAACTCGCCCAGGTCGAACAGCAGTTGGCAGCAGCCTGCCAGCTGGTCCACCACATATTTGGACACGTCGCCGGCATTCGCCGCGTCGACCTCGCCGTGAACTGTGATGACGGTGCACGAACTGATGCGGTCAACAGAGATCCGGAGTCGTTGGCGATGCTCCCGGCGGCCCGAATCGGTGGGGCCAGAGCGGCGTTGAATTGCGGTCATGGCGTGCATGTCGAACTCCATCAGTAGATCGGGCAACATAGAGGGCCCGCATCAAACTGGTTCTAACGGCTTAAAACCTGCGCACGAGGTGTTGGTCGGCCCCGTGCGTCCTTGACGCTTCCCGGCGGCTGTGACATCAACCTGGTTTGACACTACGCCGGAACGCACCACGACACGTGCCAATGGCTGATGCGGTGGCCGCTGACCTCTAGCGGCTGTCGATCACGCGTGCGGCGACCTCGATGAGTTTGGTGTTCGATTCCTGGCTCAGTTGACGCAGCATCTCAAACGCCCGCACATCATCGACTCGGTAGCGCTCCATGATGACGCCCTTGGCCTGGCCGATGCGGTCGCGCGTCAGTAGCGCCGCTTGGAGGTGTTCTTCGTGCTGGGCGGCGATGAGCGCGGCAGCCGCTTGGGCGGCCAGCACACTTCCGGCAGTCTCCGCATCGCCGTCCCACTCGTTTGGTTGGAAACCGAAGAGATTCAGCGCACCCGCAGTCCGACCGGACGTATAGAGCTTGAACGAAAGGCCGCTGAGAACGCCCAGTTCGACGGCGGCAGCGGAATACTGCGGCCACCTCGTCTCGGTGCGGAAATCGGCTGTCTGGACGATCGTGTCCGCGAGCGCCGCATGCAGGCACGGTCCTTCGTCAAATTTCATCTGCAACTCGTCGAGGGTGTGCGGTAGCTCGGAGGTGCCGGCGACGGAATCGAATTGGCCGCCTTTTTTGACGTACAGAATGCCCGCGGTATCGACTCCGGGGATGAGGTCGACGGCGGTGGACGTCACTTCCCGAAGAACCGCCGCCAAGGTCCGTTCTTCTGCCAGCGATCTCGCTAGTTCGGCCATTCGAGCGGCGAGGTCGTGGTTTGACGGTGGACTCACCGGCAAAGCGTTCCCGATGACCAACATGCCAAACGTCCGTCGAATGCGGGCGCGGTGCTGGGAGGGCCGTACTTGGCGCTAACCAGCGGAAATGCGGCCAATCACGCCGACAGGCCGACTGCGGCCGTTGTCGCACGAGTCGCCGTGTTGGCGCGCAGGAAGCTACCTGTGCGCTGGGTGCCAACCACGTCGGTGGGCTGCCCATCGAGGACCACCGCGCGGCCGCCGACGAACACGGCGCTGACGGTGTCGTCGTTGCGATTGACCATCCGGGACAGTCCGCCGTACTGCGCGACCGTCTCCTCGTGGTAGCTGTCCAGCGACTCATCGAGACGTTCCGGGTCGACGATCACCAGGTCGGCGCGGTCGCCGATCCGCAGGTGGCCGGCGTCGAGCTGATACCAGTCGGCCAATTCACCGGTCAGCCGGTGCACCGCCTCCTCGATGCTCATGAACGGCGTGCCGGCTTTCTGTGCGTCGTACACGTGGCGCAGCAGTCGCAGCCCGAAGTTGTAGAAGGCCATATTGCGCAGGTGCGCACCGGCATCGGAAAAGCCCATCTGGATGCCCGGCTGCCGGGCCATCTTCTTGAGCACTTCAGGGCGATGGTTGGACACCGTGGTGCGCCACCGCAGTGCGGTCCCGTGCTCGACGACCAGATCGAGGAACGCGTCGACGGGGTGCAGGCCGCCACGGTCAATTCCGACCTGCCCGAACGATTTTCCGATCACCGAGTCATCGGGGCACTCGACGATCTCGGCGTCGAAGAAGTCGCGGTGCCACACGCGAAGCCCGAACTTGTTGTCGTAGTCCTTACGGAACTGCCGTCGGTATTCTTCGTCGCGCAGCAGCTCATTACGTTGGGCCACTTGTTCTTTCAGATGCATCGCGGCGGCACCGGAGCCGAACTCCTCGAAGATCACCAGGTCGATGCCGTCGGCGTACACCTCGAAGGGCACCGGCAGGTGCTGCCAGCGGAAATCACCGCCGAGCATGTTGATCAGCCGCGCCCCGGGGCCCATCGCCGAGATCACCAGCGGGTTGGCCTTGACGTCGGCGGCGGCGAGCAGGCTCGTCTTCAACGGCCGGCGGACGATGCCGAGCGACTGCAGGACCTGGGAGGTGACGTCCAGTGGGTTCGCAATGTCGGGACCGGCCTGCAGGACTCGTCCGGTGCGGCGCAGGATCGACTTGAGCCGGCGCAGTTCCCGCGGTTTGGCATACGTCGAAGGCAGCGTGCGGGAGCGGCAGATCTCGCCATCGAGCTTGTCGAACAGCAGCTGTTGCGATGACATTCCGACGAATCCGGCTTCGAGCGCCTCGGTGAGCATCTGCTCCATGCGGGATTGCTCGGCGGACGTGGGCCGCACTTCTTGACGGGTCGAGCGGTCCAGTCCCATCGTGGCGGCCCGCATGTCCGAATGGCCGATGAACGCCGCGACGTTGGGACCTAACGGCCGCGCCTCCAGGGCGGCGATGTACTGCTCGCAGGTGCTCCAGGTCTTGTGCTGGTCGATCGTGTTGATCACGTGTTCGCGGGGGATGGCTTCCACTCGGCCGAACAGGTCACCGGCGTCGTCGCCGTCAACGTGAACGGTCGATAGCGAACACGAACCGACCAGCACCGTCGTCACTCCGTGACGCAGGGACTCCGACAGCGCCGGGGCGCCGAGCACCTCGATGTCGTAGTGGGTGTGGATGTCGACAAGGCCGGGCAGCACCCACTTGCCGTCGGCGTCGATGCTCTCGGAGCAGCCGGTCTCGTCCAGCGGCTGCGCGCTGATGGCGGCGACGTGGCCGTCGCGGATGCCGATGTTGCGGATGGCCGAGGGAGCGCCGCTGCCGTCGAACCAGCGCCCGTTGCGGATCACGGTGTCAAAGCTCATGACTCTGAGGATGCGGCACCGAGACCGTCCAGGTCTTGACAGTTGCGGACGATTATTTGACATTTGTTGACATGTCGGTGGTACGTGGGACGGCGCTGTCGGGGTATTCGCGCCTGGTCGAAGAACTCGGTGGCGAGCCGGTCGGCCTGCTGCGCTCCGCGGGCATCCGACCCCAGGACGTCGGCGAGCACGAGATCTTTCTGCCGTACCGCAGCCTGATCGTGGCCGTCGAGACCGCGGCGACGGCCACGGCGACTCCCGATTTCGGACGGCGGTTGGCACTGCGGCAGGGCATCGAGATCCTGGGGCCGCTCGGCGTTGCCGCGCGGACCGCAGCCACCGTCGGCGACGCCTTCACGATCGTGGAAACGTTCCTCGGTGCCTACAGCCCGGCCATTTCCGCGCACCTCACCCCGGGTGCTGAGAGCGGCCAGTCGTTCTACGCGTTCGAGATCCTGATCGAGCGCCCGCCGCCGCACGCACAGACCACCGAACTATCGCTCGGGGTGTCGCTGCAGGTGCTGCGGTTCCTACTCGGCGACCAGTACATCCCGTTGTCGGTGCACCTCCCGCACGAGCCGCTCACCGCAACCGCCGACTATCTGAGGTACTTCGGGTGCCGACCACGCTTCGCCGAACCCATTGCCGGCTTCAGTTTCCGCACAGCCGCTCTGGCGCGCTCCTTGAACCAGGACTCGTTCGCCCATCACGCGGTGGTGCAGTACCTGAGCGGGATCACCACACGCGAGCCCGGCATGACGCAGTCGGTGCGCAGAATGATCCGCCAACTCCTGCCGACCGGCACCGCGAGCCTGGAATTGATTGCGGCGCAATTCGATCTGCATCCCCGGGCACTGCATCGCCGCCTGACCGCGGAGCACACCACGTTCGCCGATCTCATCGACGGCGTGCGTCGCGAAACCGCCGAGCATTATCTGCGCGACACCGACATCAGCCTCTCGCATCTCGCCCGCGAGCTTGGTTACGCCGAGCAGAGCGTGCTCAGCCGATCGTGTCGACGATGGTTCGGCTGCAGTGCGCGCACGTACCGCACCACTACGCGTGACCGCGGGTGATGTTGCCTCGGGCGATCAGCTCGAGCGTGACCGCGACCGCGCATGTTTGGGACAGCAGGATGGACAGCAGGATCAGTATCTGGACCGCGCCGGCTTGCATCGCCGACCCGGTGCTCAGCAGCACACCCACGAAGGCGCCGGGAAGTGTCACCACACCCACCGTCCTGGTTTGGTCGAGGTTCGGCAGGAGCGCGTCCGCGGCAGTGCGGCCGATGATCTCCATCCGCGCGTGCCGGTCGCGGAATCCCAGGCTGAGCAACGCCTCAACCTCGCCGGCACGGATACCGAGGGTGTCGAGTGCACGCCGTGCAGCAACCGAGGTGGCAGTCATGGTGCTGCCCAGGAGGATTCCGGCGATGGGCACGATGGCGATGCCGGTGATGGGTACAAGCCCGGACGCGAGCAGCAGCGGCACTACCGAAATCATGCCCGTCGCAAGCGCTGCCGCCAGCAACCAGGACCGGTTGGCGTGGCTGCGTCGCGCTGCAGTGAACGCCGCGGCCACGAACATCACCACCAGCACCAGGAGTGATGTCCATAGGTTGCGAAGTGCGGCGGTCAGAATGGCGGCGACGGCGGCCAGCTGAAGCACGGCGCGCACGGCAGCGCGCGGCACCGTCCACGCTGAACCCAGTGCGGTCGACCAGTAGACGGCCGCGGCGCCAAGCACCATCAGCAGACAGATGATGATGAGCGTCGGGCCTACGAGGTGTTGCGACAGCTGCACCTAGTGATTGTCCTGCACCAATGTGTCGTGCGACGACGTTTAGGCAGGGGTGCTGTTCCCTGGAATGAACCCCGGTACGCCCGTGTGCACCACGGTATTGAACCTGATGTTCGTGGTGATGTCGTTGCGGATGGCCGACATGGCTTCCTCCGGCAGCGGTGAGATCTCGAAGTTCTCCCGGATGCGATCGGGGCGTTTCGAAGTGGTCAGGAACGCGGTACCGCGCTGCGCGGCCCACGACAGCGCGACCTGCGCCGGGGTCATGTGCAGTTCTGCCGCGATGGTCTCGATCACCGGATCCTGCAACAGATTCGGCGTCGATGAGTGCCCCAGTGGGGCGAAGGCCAGCAGCACGATGTCCTGCTGCCGGCAGTAGTCGAGCAGCTCCCACTCGGGTAGATAGGGATGCGATTCGACCTGTACGACGGCGGGCTTGATGCGCGCGGTCGCGACGATCTCCTGCAGTTTCTCCAAGGTGATGTCCGAGAGCCCGATCGATCTGCAATCACCGTCGTCGACCAGGCGTTCCAACGCCTGCCAGGTCTGCTCCAGCGTGACGCCGTCGTCGTAGATCACCGCGCCGGTCTCATCGCGTGGGTCTTGGTCGTCGCCCGGGCGGAAGGCGAAGGGCGTGTGTATCAGGTAGCAATCGAGGTAATCGAGTTGCAGGCGGCGCAGACTCGCATCGAAGGCCGGCCTAACCCGGTCCGGACGATGGTTGGTGTTCCACAGCTTGGTGGTGATGAAGGCCTGTTCCCGTTCGACGGCTCCCGCCGCGAAGGCTTCACCTATCGCCTCACCCACCGCGGCTTCGTTGCGGTAGCGCTCGGCGCAGTCAAAATGTCGGAAGCCAACTGCAAGAGCATCTTTGACGGATCTCTTGGTGTCGGCTAGATCGGGGATGAGTGTGCCGAAGCCGGCGGCAGGCATGGCCCCTTGCCCGTTCGCGAGCGGAATCCGCGACTGGCGTAGCGCATCTGATGTCGTCATATCCCAGATCGTCGCACGCTCGTGACGTCAGGCGGTGCTCTGGTCCTGCGCATTCTGCAGGAAGGTGTCGCCGGAGGTTTGCCCCTGGTCGTTGACGCTCCACCCGTCGTCGTCGTTGACGGGAATGATGTGGCCGCCGAGTACGAGGGCCGCGATGCTCGCAGCCCCGGCCATCATTACCGACGTGGTCAATCGTTTGTTTGTCATGCATCTCATGAGGCGCTTGGTTCTTAGTAGCTGGATTGGATGAAGTTATCTGTTCGCTGTGAACACGAATGAAGTAGTCGACTACGCATGTGTCGCGCATTCATCCGGCGAAGACTTACTCAGCATGACTTCGACGGTCGCGTTCGACATGCCCATGGTGCACCGCGCCTTCCGCAACGAATTGCATAACATCCCAGCGCTGATCAGCGCCGTCTGCGACGGGGACGCGAAAAGAGCCACGGTCGTCGACGTGCATCTGGACTTCATCGTCACGGTGCTGCACCACCATCACGCTGCTGAAGACGATCTCATCTGGCCGAAGCTGCACGCTCGCGTACCGATGCATGACGCCGACATCACCCGGATGGAGGACGAGCACCGCAACATCGATGCCGGCGTCGCCGCGGCGCAGGCCGCGAGTGCGCGGTGGGCGAAGGCAGCTGATTCAGAGTCGGCGGAACAACTACAGGCGGCTGTCGCAGATCTGGTTGGACTTGTCGACCTACATCTGGACGACGAAGAACGCGACGTTGTGCCGTTGATCGAGGAATACGTCACGCCGGCTGAATGGGCCAAGGCCATCGCGCGTGGTGCGGCAATTCTGCGTACTCATCCCATCCTCGGATTGGCCTTCGCGGGCTTCCTGCTTGAGGGAGTGTCCGCACACGACCGGGACCGATTCCTCGCGGGCGTGCCTGCGCCCGCACGAGTCCTCTGGCAGCTCGTTGGCCGTCGCACCTACGAGAATTACCGCGCGAAGCTATACGGCCCGCGGCCGCTGCAGCCCACGGACTGATCCTCGCCCGATTCGGGTAGGAGTATCGGTGTGATGGATACACAAGAGTTGGCTCGCGAGCTTGGCCACCCAGGCGCACAGCAGCTGCTCTCTGGCGCGATGGCTCGGCTGGCCTACAACGGGCACGACGGCTTCCCTCGAGTCATTCCGGTCGGGTTCCACTGGACCCGGGAGCGCATCGTCGTCTCGACGGCGCCGACCTCTCCAAAGGCCCGCGCGCTTGCGTCCCGTCCGCAGGTTGCCCTGACCATCGACGGCGGCTCCACTCCGGAAGAGGCCAAGGCACTGCTGGTGCGTGGCCTCGCCACATTGGAGACCGTTGACGGTGTCACCGAGGAGTACCTCGAGTCGGCGCGGAATTCGATGGACGGAGCCGAACTGGCCGAGTTCGAAGAGAGCGTGAAATCGACCTATCCGCAGATGGTGCGTATCTCGATCGAGCCGCTCTGGGCGCGGTTCTACGACTTCGGCGCAGGCCGGTTGCCCGCGTTCCTCGCGGAACTTGTCAACGGCGGCTAGGCAGGCCGAACGCTCTGCTCGTAGGAGAACACGTTGTCCGGGTCGTAGGCCGCCTTGATCTTGCGCAGCCGATCGACGTTGGACCCCCAGTAGGCGTGCTCCCAGTCCGCCATACCGGCATTGGGCACGTTGACGTACGCGCCATTGACGTAGGGCCCCATCGCCTCGGAGAACTCTGCGACCCACCCGAGGACTGACGCCGTCTGCTCGGCGGACACGGGTTCGCCGCCCCGGACACCCCAGCCGGCCCCGGGTTCGGCGTAGTACAACGCGTCACGGTGCGCGAATGCCGACCCGCCCGACGGCTCACTGGTGCGCACCGCGCCGCCGAAGGCGTTGGTGAAGTAGTTGCACCCCTCCGGCGCCTTCGCCAGGAACGCACGGATGACGCGTATCGCTTCGGGCGGCAGCGGTTCGGTGATGAACTGCGAATTGAACTTCCAGTTCGCCGGATCTTCCTCGATCGGGATCTGAAAGCCGGTGTAGATGTCGGGCCACGTCCCGTCCTGCACCACGACATCGGGACCTCCAATGGACAACATCGGCGAAAGCAACTGCAGTGCTTCGTCTTCCGAGCCCGGCGCGAGAGCAGCGTGCAGAGCGAATCTGCCCCCCTCGGTCTCGAGCTGGCTGGTGAGCCGGTCGTCGACATAAGGAGCGGAGCGCTGCCAAGCCTCGAATACCGCGTCCAGGTCGTCGAGCCCGGTCCACTCCGCGACGACGTAGACCGCCTGTGCCAGTGGATAAATCCGGTAGGTCAGTGATGTGACGATGCCGAAGTTTCCGTTGCCGGCACCACGCAACGCCCACAGTAGGTCCGGGTTGTTCTGCTCATCGGCGGTCACCACCTCGGCCCCACCGTCGGCCGATGCGACGACGACCTCGGCCGCCAACAGATTGTCCGATGCCATCCCGAACTTGCGCGTGAGCAGGCCGAAACCTCCGCCGAGTGTCGCCCCGGCGAGCCCGACGCTGCCTTCGGTTCCGGTGGGTGCGGCGAATCCCGCCGCGCCCAGCCCGAGGACCGCCTCCATTTGGTTGAGTCCCGCGCCGACGGTGGCTGTTTGAGCCGCTCCGTCGATCGTCACCGACTTCAGCGCACTGACGTCGATCACGATTCCGCCGTCGAGGCCGGACCACCCCTCTAGGGCGTGCCCGCCGCTTCGGACGCGGAACGGGACACCGTTGTGGCGCGCCCACGCCAGGGCGTTGACCACATCCTGGGTCTCATGGGCGAACACGACCGCTGCGGGCTTGTGGGTGAAGAAGTGATTCCAGCCTTGGCTGGCCTCGGGGTAGTAGCTGTCGTCGGGACGAACCACCCGGCCGGTAAGGGCTTGAGTGTTCATGATTGCTCCACCTCGGCGAGCGTGTTGGCATCGCCGGGCTGGTCCTCGAGCACCTTGGGGTTGAACTTCAACATGTAGACGAAGTACAGCGCGCCCGCCGCGGAGAGGCCGAAGGCGAACACGATGGGCGTCAATGTCGGGGAGGTGGAGATCACGATGAACAACGAAATGACCGCCCAGGCAAGGGCGCTGATCGCGACGGGCCACTCCCAGCGTCCGAGGTCGAAGCCGCCCGGCTTGTGTTCGAGTTTGTGGCGCGTCGCCAGGTAAAGAACGACCGTGAGGAGATAGGACAGGATCGTGACGATCGCGCCGGCCATAATCAGTTGCAGCAGTGCGCCGCCCGGCATGAGAGCCATGAGGATGACGCCGACCGCGAGTACCACCGTTGTCGCCGGGATGGGTGTCCGGGTGCGCGAATTGACCCGGCGCATCACCTTGTAGGCGGGGAAGCGCCCGTCGCGTGACATGGCGTAGATGTAGCGGGCCCCCGAGACCATACTGACCAGAGCGGCTCCGAAGAACGCGAGCGAGATGGCGGCCAGCAGCGGCCGTTCAAAGCCGGCCCCGAAGCGCTGGTTCATGATCTCGGCTACCGGCGATTCGCTGTTGGAGACTTTAGCCATATCGGTGATCGAGATGGTCAGCACGATGACGAACAGCATCCCCAGTACCGAGGCGGCCGTCACCGATCCGATGATCGCCCGGGGCACGCTTCGGGTCGGATTCTTGGCTTCCTCAGCCATATTCGACGCCGTCTCGAAACCGACCAGAGTGGACAGACCCATGATCGATGCGGCCATCAAACCGCCGCCGATGGCGAAATAGTTTGGGGCGCCTTCGGTAATGCCGCGCGAGAAGAGGTTGGCCGGTGAACCATGGCCGGTCACCAAAATTGCGACGGTCAACGCGACGCCAATCACCACCAAGATGGCTAGTTCGACGCCGACCGACAGCGAGTTAACCCAACCGACGATCCGCGTCGCGGCTATCGCAAGGATGAACTGAATCACCAAGACAATCACGGTGATCACCCGGGCGGTGGTCTCATTGGGCTCCATGTTGAACAGTGGCATCAGACATTGACTGGCTAGCGCGTTGTCGATCGTCACGGGACCGGCGACGGCGGCAAGGACAGCGAGCCAGCCGAACGCCCAGCCGACCTTCGGGCTGGCCAGTCGCGACGCCCACGCATACGAGGAGCCGCTCAGTGGTATGCGGGCGGCGAATTGCGCGTACACCAACGCCACCAGAATCTGTCCGATCGCAACGATCGGGAACAGCCAGATCCCGACCGGGCCGGAGTCGCGCAGCACGTCGTCGTAGGTGGCGAAGATGGCGACGGCCACCGATAGGGAAGCGAACGAAATGGCAAACACCTGAAAGCCATTCAGAGTTCGCTTCAGTTCCGGTTCGTAGCCGCAGTCTTCGCAGAATTCGTCACCGGGCTCATTGGTTGCAAGTGCTTTTGTCATTGGTCTCATCCTGCGATTCAGTGGGCCGCGCGCGCGGGCGCGGAGATGTGAAAGCCGACCCCAGCGTGCTCGTCGTCTCCGTGCACCGGGATAACGGTGCCCCGTCGAACGACTTCTTGATCTCCGTCCTGTCGCGAGGGCTCAGCCTGCTGAACGATCTGAACGGCGCCGACCGAGCCTAGCGCGGAGTCGGCGTGTGCCAGGCCGGAACCGACACCGAGAACGGCGGCGCCCACGCCGCCGAAAAGGGCGCTGTAAACGGCGAGCTTCTTGATGCCCTTGAGGGTTGTCGTGGTGTTCATGGTGGTCAACGTATGGCGCCCCCCCAGGGGCGGCACTTCGGGCGAATTATGTGGTCCCGACGCGCAGGCATGGGTCAAATGATGTAGTCGCTGCCGCGGTCAACGTGAACTGGACGTGGCTCCGTCGTGACGGTTCGGCGAGGTGCTCGGCGATTCGTTGCATAGACCCGGCCGGCGCAGGCTATGTATCTACGGTGAGCAACCACCACGTGAACCTGACCCCGCAGGAAAACTCGTTGATCGCCGAGAGCGATCCCGATGCGCTGGCTCGCATGGACGAGAAGCAGTTGAAGGAACTGCAGAGTCGCCTCAGGCAAGCGCGAGAGAAGAACTTCAGCCTGTTGCGGCGTCAGGGTGCGGCCCGAGTGGAGGCCGAAGGTGCTCGCGGTGCTGCCCAGCCCGCCAACGAGAAGCGTGAGGAAAAGGTGGACGCCTTCGCCGAGGCGCTGGCCCGGGTGGGCCAGTACCTCGACGCCGAGTAGCGACCCTTACGGGCGAGTGCCGCCCCGGGGCTGGCAGCGGAGTAGATGGATGATTTCTGGAGGTCGAGAGCGTTACCTGTACCGAATAAAACTTCGTTGAACCCGTGAGCGCCTTCGCTCGTGTCTTACCCAGACGACGTTCCGGGCCGCCAAGAGATAGGGGCATGTGATGCGGAGACCGGCAGAGTGACATCGGGATGAGCTAGAGCACCGCGCATCGTGGAACAAAGCCTGATGGGACTGGCCTTCGGCGCCGGATTGGTAGCAGTACTCAATCCGTGCGGCTTCGCGATGCTGCCCGTCTACATGACCCTGGTGGTGCGCGGCGATGCGACCGGCCAGCTCAGCGCGCTTCGCCGCGCCGTTGTGGCCACCATCGAGATGGTGTTGGGCTTCATGACCGTGTTCGGCGCTTTCGGCCTGCTCACCGTGTCCGCCGCCTCGGCCGTCCAGCAATACCTGCCGTACGTCACCGTGGTGATTGGCGTCGTGCTCGTCGGCCTGGGTATCTGGTCACTTGCCGGTCGACACCTGCCGGGACTTAATCCGGTCATCCGGAGTGGCCGATGGGCGCCGACGGTGCGCGGTGGCTCCATGTTCGGCTATGGGATCGGCTACGCGATCGCGTCGCTGTCCTGCACCATCGGGCCCTTCTTGGCCGTTACCGCGGCGAGCTTCCGCACCGGTCTCATCGTCGATGGCCTGCTGACTTACCTCGTCTACGCCGCGGGGATGTCGCTGATCGTCGGTGTGCTGGCCATCGCCGCCGCGTTCGCCAACCCCATCGGAATGTATCGGATGCGCCGAATCCTGCCGTACACCAACAGGATCGGTGGCGCTCTGGTCCTGATCGTCGGGCTGTACGTCGCTTACTACGGTGTCTATGAGATCCGCATCTTCAACGGCGCCGCCGCTCCGGATGACCCGGTGATCTCCATCGCCGGGCGGATCCAGAGCACCGTGGTCATGTGGGTGCACGGGCACGGCGGCTATCCGTGGCTCGTGGCCTTGCTGGTGCTGGTCCTCACCGCGTTCGCGGTGGCTTGGGGCAGGACGCTACGTCGTACCGCCAAGGTTCGCCGGGTACTCAAACTGCATTCCGGCGAGCTGACCGCATCGTCCTCGTAGCCGGAATTCGCCAATACGCTGCGAACTTGTGAGATTCCTGGTCTCCTGCTGAACCAACCCGTCTCGTCACTCGTGTCTCACACTAGGGGGGACACTGACTGAGTGATCAGGGAGAACGTCATCGGAGAACAAGGAGCGTCGATGTTGACACCAGCGGTTTCGGCGCACGACGGTGCCGGGGTACCTGAGGTCACGCCCGCCGACGCCCGACAGCGCATTCTGCAGGCGACTGTGGAGTGCTTCCGTGCCTACGGGTACGAGAAATCGTCGATGCGGCTGATTGCGACCACGGCCAAGGTGTCCCAGACGCTGCTGCACTATCACTTCGAGACCAAAGAGAAGCTGTTCGACGCGGCCATCAACGACGTGGCCAAGCAACTGTTCGCCACGGCCGAAGCCCAACTGACGCATGCCGCGTCGGTGCCCGATGGACTGGCTGACGCGGCCGGTCTGCTGTACACCCTGTTCATCGACAACCTCGACACGGTCACCTTTGTCGTCGAATTCGGGGCCGCGGCCAACCACAACGATTTCCTGCGGACCGCATACCTCGACTTTCGCGACGCGCAGCGTCAGCAATTCGCCGAATTGCTCCGCACGATTACCGGCGCCTACGCGCCAGACGACTTGATCGACGAGTCGGTGCGGCTGATGGAAACCGTGCTGCTAGGCATGTCGATGCAGCGTCCGTTCGTGACTGATGCTCCGCGCTTCCGCGGCGACTTCGACAGTTTCGTCCTCATGCTGATCACCCGGCTGATCGAGGGAATGGCGTCGAGGGTGACGTGATGACCACGCTTGACGGCTCGCCTTCGCCCGGCGGCACCCACGGGTACGCACTGTGGGATGCGGCGTATGTGCTGGGCTCCCTATCGGCTCCAGAACGTCGCGAGTATGAGGCACATCTGCGGTCCTGCCAGCCGTGCACCGACGCTGTCGGTGAGCTCGGCGGTGTGCCGGCGCTCCTGTCGCAGATCGACCGCACCTACGTCGACACCATCGATGAGCACGGGCCTCATCTCGGATTGCCGCCCCTTCGGGACGAGGTACTGGCCATGGTGAATTCGCACCGGCGTCGCTCGCGCGCGCTGACCTGGACGCTGGCAGCAGCCGCGGCGCTGGCGATCGGCGTCTTCGTCGCGATGGGATCCAACCCGGTGGCCACGGATCCCGTGCACCAGCAAGCCGCGGGCTCGGCACTCACGATGACAGCGACCGCACCGGTACCACTCACTGCCACAGTCACTCTCAGCAGCCGCGCATGGGGTACTCGCATCGACGTCAACTGCAGCTACACCGGAGCGCAGTCGGACACCGACTACAACGGTGACGACAGCAAGCTGGCGATGATCGCGGTGGGGCGCGACGGTAGCCATGTCCAGCTGGCAACCTGGACGGCGCACACCGGCATATCGGCATCGTTAGAAGGCAGCACCTCGATACCGATCGACCAAATCGCTTCTGTCCAAATCGTTTCCGCCAACGCAGGAGCTGTCCTCCTGCGCCGCGACCTCTGATCTTTACTTCAGGCCGGGCAGCGCTGCTTGGATCGCCGCAGCCTGGACCTTGCCGACGGATTCGGCGAAATCCTGCGGTACCGGGTTGGTGTCACCGTCCGCGCTGGCGAACAACATCATCACCGATGTGTAGTCCACGGTGAACAGCAGCGCAGCCTTGGCGCTCTTGCCGTCCAGTGACGTACCACTGGTGAGGGTGGCGTCGGGAGTGACCGAGGGCACCGGCACCGGTGTGCCGGTCTGGTGGGTCGGCAGGCTCGCCTGGACTGCGCTGTTCCACTGCTGGGCGTCGGCGGCGGTCGCGCTGATGACGACCGACGACATGATGGCGTTGGTCCCCGACTTGAAGGTCTGGGAAATGTCCTTCGGCTGGTCCGTGCTCAACACCGGCTCGCCAACGGCTGTGAAAGGCCCGTCCGGGGTGGCCGGAATGTCCTCGACCTTCATCAGCAGCGACGCATAATTCGGTGTGGCGCCCGGCGTTGCCGGCGCACTCGAAGCGCTGCTGGTCGCCGAGGCGGCGGCGGACGTCGACGAGCTAGTGGATGCCGATGCCGATGCCGATGACGTCGTTGACGACTCGTCCTTACCGCAGCCGGCGAGGACCAATCCGAGCGCCAAAGCGGCCGCGGTGAGTGGGACGACCATTCCGGTGCGTGCAGAGTCCATGTCGTTGCTCTCCCCATCCGGCCGCGCCCATTAGGCGGCTCAGGCCGGAGATTACCAGCGGGCCTGTGAATTTCCTGGAATCGACGAAATCAGCCCATCGTGACCAGGTTGTGCCACAGATTCCGAAGGCTGTCCGTCCCACCGAACAAGGTGGTGAAGTGCGTCGAGTCGATGAGGACGATATCGCCGGCGCGCGTTCCGGATGGGGGCATCCAGATCAGCGCGTTGAACTCGGAATTGCCCGCTTGGGTAAACGGATGCGGCCGGTTCGGGTCGACCTTTTGGCGGCCCAGGACCCGTAGCTCCGGCCCTTCGGGTGCGGTCAGTTCATAGTGCGGCAGGTGCGGATGGAAGTTGAACGTCGTCACGTTGTCGAGCAGCCGGGACGAGTCGAGATCACGAAAGCCGGTGAGCGGTGCGATCTCCTGGGTGCCTTCGGTCACTGCGGGACGCAGACCCCAGGTGTTGTGCACCGGCACCGCCAGTGCCTTCATCAGTGAGCGGGTGTACTGACTGAAGCGTTGTTGGCGGGGGACCAGCCGATCGCCGTGGTGTTCGTATTCCATTTGGCGCTGGGCGAAGTCGTCGGTGAAGCCGACGTCGTGGTGCGGCGCGAGGACCAGGCAGGTGCCCTCCCGCTGCAGCCAACGCTCGATGGCGGCGATCTCCTCAGGCGCTGCGTCCTGTTCGGAGAGCAGGTGGTCGAGCCCGAACACCATCAGAGTGTCGGTATCGGCCAGGATGCGTTCGTCGATCGGCAGCCGGTAGCCGGCCTGGTCGATGCGCTGGAACACCGCCACGGGATGCCCAGTGGCCTCCTCGGCGATCTCCTGGAACGACAGCGTGGACCGGTGGAACAGCTCGAGCGTTCCGGCGATGCCCTGCAGGAAGTTGGCCGCCGCGTACTCGGGTGTTTCGTACGCGGGCCAGGCGACGTTGCGTACCTCGGTGATGGTCGAGAAGCGGTTGTAGATCTCCGCCGGATCCCGTTGGGATTCCCACGGATAGCTCCAGGTCCAGTAGATGCTGACTCGGCGGCGCCCATCGTGGGTGCGTGCGACGTGACTCTGGTTGTAGGTGCGTGCCCGCATGATGACCCCTTTACGTGCCGAGTGTGGCGAGGTAGCGCAGGCCGTTCAATCCGGGCAGAAAGAAATACGCCCCACCCGTCAGCGTCGTGAACGCCGGGATGCCTTTGTGAACCTTGCGGATCGGCCGTTTGGGGACGGTGAAATCCAGTGTGCCATCCTGGGTTCCGCAGATGGGGTCGTGCTCGTTACCCAGCTCGTGGAACGTCTTGTCGTTGATCCAGACGTTCTGGGCGAACTCAAACTGGCGCACCAGGTCGGCGCAGATGATGAACGCGGCGATGCCGCGTTCCACTCCGTCGTCGGGGGCGTTGTCCGGCAGCGCAGGCCCATACGTCGCACCGCGCCGGATCATCCGGCGACGATTCATGTAGTGGGCGGTGTCGCGTGGATTGAGTCTGCGCGCGTGGGATCCCAGCGGGCACGCATAACCGAGGGGGTCCATCTCCTTGTAGTTGTAGTCGTTGTTGCGCATCGGATCGGCACCCAACTCGGGATCGTCTTTGTCCGGCGCCAACACCAGGGGCGCACCGCTGCGCCAGCGGCCCATGAACTTTGCGGCCAGCAGTTCCTCGCCCTCCGGGGTGTCGGCATTGGCACGCAGGTAGTCACGGAAGAGGCCGACATGCTCCGCCAGTCGCCGGTAGGCCATGTAACTTCCGTTGCGGGACAACACTTCCGGACCGGGTAGGTCGATCACCGGTCCGTTCTCGTCTGGATAGCCGAGGATGAACTCACCTGGTTCCAGCGGATCGCCCGAGCCCGGCGTCGGTTCTTCTCCGGAGCCCTTCATGACCGGCTGCGACAGCCGATCGCGAAAGCCGAAGTGGTCATGGGCGTAGTTGAATGGCGGGCTGGCGTTGAGGTCGAGGTACGACAGGCTCCGTACGCCCTCGGTCCGTGCAAGCAGCTTGTCGTGTTCCTCGATGGAGCGCGCGCACTGCTCGTCGGTGCGGGAGAACAGGATCGCGATGGCGTGCACATCGTCGCCGGCCAACCCGCCCACCCAATGCTCCGGCGCAGCGGTGCCGGTGTCACCGAGGATCCCCGCTCGGGCGGGCATCCCTTCCCGAAACGCGTCGGGGAAGGACGCCAGCGATTCCTCGGGCACCCCCAACGCCCGCAGCCCAGTCCAGGTGAAGGCCAACGTGACCCAGCGATCCGAGCTGTCCATCGTCGCGTGTACGTCCGCGGCCGATTGCACCTTGTCGAGCAATTCAGTCAGCCAGGCCCGGCCGCCGGCCGCTGTGTCGAAGGTCAGGAACTCGTAGCGGCCGGTGATGGCCGGCGTGCGGGTCAACATGATGTGCTGGATGTCGTCGAGTTCCAGCGCTGGCCCCGGCGCCGAGGTCATTGCATCTGGTCCAGCATCGTCGAGAATGCGTCCTTGAGCCGCAACGCCTTTTTGATCTCGTCGGCGGTGACGTAAGGGTATTCGCCGTACTCCAAGAAGCTGGGGACTTGATGGTCACGCACGAATTTCACGAATGACGCCGGGTTCTCCTTCCAATCCTCCGGGAACCCTTCGAGATTCGTGAACGCTGTGGTGATACCGGTCTGACTGAACAACTGCACCGCATCTTCGGTGTACTTGTCGAAGTCGGTGTCGAAGATGCCCTGGTACTGGAAGTGCAACCCCGAGCCGACGTCGAACAGAACCCACCGCAGATAGTGCAGCCGAAGCGGGGCGAGGGCATGGGGGCTGGCGGCGATCGTCTCCTGGATCTGATTTCCGTAGGCCCGGAGCGCCTCCTCGCGGCCCTCTTTGACCTTGGCGATGATGGAGAACCCGTAGCACGCGGGCGTCCGGGGAAAGACCGGCCCGTACCGTCCGCGTTCCAGCTCGAAGTAGCCCTCTTTCGGGATGGCCAATGCCGCGGGTTGTGTCCAATCTGGATCTGACATTTCGTGCCCCCACTCTCGTCAGTGATGGACGGAAGATTACACCGCAGGAAGTGGTAAACGTCAGAATGCAGTGATGACCATCCTCGCCGCGGTGATCGTTATCTGCACACTCATCGTGATGACGACCGGGCGGCAACCGGCGGTGCTGGCGTTGATCTGCGCGCTCGTGGTTGCTGGCATCGCCGGGATCGCGACCCCCGGCGAGTTGTTCGCCGGATTGAGCAACGGCGGGGTGATCACCATCGCGGCCATGCTCGTCATCGCGAAGGGTGTGCTCCAAACCGGGGTGATCACCCGTGTCACCTACCGCCTGCTGGCCGGGGTGCAGTCCGCCGGGCAGGTGTTGCGTCGCCTCATCCCACCGGTCGGGGTCGTTTCCGCGCTGATCAACACCACCCCGATCGTGGCCATGCTGATCCCCGCGACCAAGGAGCTCGAGCAGCAGTCGGGCGTGCCCGCGCGTGGGGTCCTGCTGCCCATCGCGCATGCCACCACCCTGGCCGGTTCGGCCACGTTGATCGGCACCAGCTCAAATCTGCTGATCGCCGGGTTGGCCGCACCAGCGGGCGTCGACCTCAAAATGTTTTCGTTCGTCCCGATTGCCGTGCCCGTGGCATTGGTCGGTTGGGTGGTGTTGGTGATCGCCGCACCGCTGATGCTGCGTGGCCAGGCCACCCGCGGTGAGCCCGAATTGGATTGGCGCGCTGAAATTCCGGTCGCCGCAGGCGCCAATGCGCTGGGCCGCACTGCCGCCGAGCTCGGCGTGCGCGACACCCCCGAATTCGAGTTGGTGGAGATTCAGCGTTGGGGCGACTTCGTCGGGCCTGACAGCGTCGTGCAGACCGGTGACGTGCTCGTCTACCGCGCCACCGAGTCCGGTGTCCGGATGCTTTGGGCCAGCCCACGTTTCGGCCACGCCGCGCAGGCTCTCTACCTGGTCTCCATCGCCACCGACGAGGCGGCGAGCGTACGCGATCTCGAAGAAGACGAGGATGTGCAGGTGGTCGCCGCCCAGTCGGCCAAACTGCTGCGCGACACACCGGCGTTACCGGGGGAGATGTGCCTTGTCACAACGAGTTCGGCCGATGTCCTCGCCGACCACCCACTGGTCGGCCTATGGCAGCGGGTCGCCGGTACGGCGCCGCAGACCGCAAAGACATGGATCGCGCTGGCGATCCTGCTTGGTGTCATCACGACCGCGGCATTCAACATGGCGCCGATCGAGTTGATTGCCGTCGCCGGGGCCACGCTGATGGTCCTTACGAAGGTGCTCACTCCGCGCTCGGCCGTGCGGGCACTGAATTGGAACATCCTCGCGATCATCGCCGGTTCGATCGGTCTCGGTGTGATCGTCGTGAACAGCGGTCTGGGCAACCACATCTCGTCGGCGATCCTGACGCTTTCGACCGGCAGTACCGCACTGGTGATCTTGGTCATCGCCATCGTCACCACGGTGTTGACCAACGTCGTCACCAACGCGGCGGCCGCGGCGATTCTCACGCCGGTGGCGCTGACCGTGGCCGGTGCCACCGGCCTGGATCCGATTCTGTTGCTGACGCTGATTGGCACGTGCATCTCGTTCACGTTCCTCAATCCGTTCAGCCACCAGTCCAATCTGATGGTGATGAAGCCAGGGGGCTACAGCATCGGGACATTCGTCCGATTCGGGATTCCCCTGACGGTGATCTCGGTGGCGAGTGCGTTTGCCGTCGCGTGGGCGAATTCGCGGTAGCTCAGGATTCGTCCAGCTCAGCCACGGCGTCCGCCACCGTGTCCGCAGCGCAGAGCTTGAGGTCGGCAGCTAGTTGCGCGGCCTGCGCGGCGTCGGCCACCAGATGCAGCGGAATACCTTCGCCCTGAAGGGTTTCGGTGTGGTCCTGTAGCAGGGTGTTGCGCTCGTCGGCCGCGGTACCGACCTGTCTGATCATGGCCAGCAGCACCCGGCCGGGAAACTCGCGGGCTATCTCCTCATAGATGAGCGGATCGCGCTGGCCGCTGTCACCGATCAGCACGAAACGCATGCCTGGATACGCCTCGAACAGTCGCCGGACCGCCGCACGTTTGTGCTCGGCACCGCTGCGCCGCAAATACCGCTCGGTCGGACCCCAGTCAGTGAGGAACATCGGCCCCGGCGGGAAGGCGCGCAGTTCGACGAATTGCTCCAACATCGAGTAGAACGACCAGCTTCCGGTGGACACATAGAAGAACGCCGGCTCCGCGCGGGGTTTTCCGCTGCGGCCGGGAATGCCCCGCGCCAGTCCGCGGTAGAGCGCCGACATCCCGGGAATCGCGCTGCGCTGCTCCACATCTCGTAGCAGTGTTCGGGCCACCATGGTCAGGCCCTCAGTCAAGCCGGTGAGCAGAATCGTGTCGTCGATATCGGAGATCACCAGGAACGGCGCGGCCAGCGATGGTTTGACCACCCATCCGGCACCGACGGCCTGCTCGTCGTCACCGACTCCCGCGGCAACTGCCTCGGCCGCATGCCAACCGGTGCGCAGCTTCGGTACCGGCAGCGAGAAGTTTGCGAAGCCGTGGCTGTCGGTGACCTCGGTGGCTCGGTGCCGGCCGACCCGCAACTCCACCTCCGCGCCCACGATCGACAGCGCGGCGTGCCGGCGCAGATTGCTCTGCGCCACCTCCCAGTACGGGATGCGGCTATCGCCGGGCAGCTCTGGAGTCTCGATCACCCGGACCCGAACCTTGGCTACGTCGTCGGCCACGAATCCGCGGTAGACGACCACCCGGACACCGCGGAATGCCCCGGACTGCATCTTGTAGTCGCGGCGCCGCTCGGTCAGCTTGTTCTCCAGCCCAGCCACCACTGCGGCAGTCTCGGGGCTGCGCAGCCTCGCGTTGAGATCCGATGCGATCCGGCGGGGGAGTCGGGGCATGAAAACAGCATGGCAGCACAACATCGTTTCCCGCTGCAGGCGCGAAGTCCCCCGATCGGTGGACATGCGATTCATCCCGCGCATCCACCAGTCACCCGATGCCACCCGGGCTCGCGACCCAGGAGAGTCAGTGCCAACGACAACATCGAAACGAAGAGGTTCGCCATGAAGACTCGAATCACACGTTGGCTTGAGCGGGCCGGCAGCAGCTTCGGCGGCGCGACACCGTTGACCCCGATCGACGCGTCCTATGGTGCGTCCTTCTGGGGCATCTCCGCGATGGACGAAGGCCGCACCCGAAGCGCCGGACGTCTGCCGCTGGTGGCCGCGGCGCACCTGCCGGTCTTCTGAGCCGGCGGTCTGTGACACTGTGGCTATGGACTCGCTGGTCTCGAACGTCTCCGACACCGCCCGCTGGGTGACCGCACATCGCGCCACGGAATCGGCACGACCCGACGCCCTGTTTCACGACCCGCTGGCTCAACGGCTGGCCGGCGAGCGAGGCCATGCGATCGTCGCCGCCGCGCCGCGCAGCATCCGCCACGGCTGGTGGCTGGTCGCCCGCACCAAAATCATCGACGACCTCATCGCCCACGCCATCAGCCAGGGATGCGATCGGGTGCTGAACCTGGCCGCCGGTCTCGACACCCGTCCCTACCGACTCGAGCTGCCGGCAGACCTGCTCTGGGTCGAGGCCGACCTTGCGCCGCTGGTCGCCGAGAAAGAGCAGCTACTGGCCGACCAGACCCCACGCTGCCGGTTGTCGCGTCATGCCGTCGACCTGTCCGATCCGAGTGCCCGCGACGCCTTCCTGGACGAAGCGCTGGCCGGTGCCACCAAGGCCTTCGTACTGACCGAGGGCCTGCTGATGTATCTGGCAGAGGCGGATGTCATCGGTCTGTCCCGCGCGCTTCAGCGACCCGAGATCGGCTGGTGGACCTTCGATTTCGGCGCTGGAGGCGTCAAGACCACGATGAACAACAGGACCGCCGGCATGATGCGCAACGCGCCGATCAAGTTCGCCCCGCCGAATGGGCTGGCCTTCTTCGAAGACCTCGGCTGGTCGATCGCCGAAGCGGAATCGCTGATGACGGCCGCCCGCCGGTTTCGCCGACTGCCGCCACTGATGGCGCTGGCGGCCCGCTTGCCGCAGCCCGATCCGCGCAATCCGGGCAACAAGATGTGGAGCGCGGTGGCGTGTGTCACGCCACCGGTGAGCTCACGCCAGTAGCGCGTCGATCGCCGCGCGGGGAACCAGCACCTGGGTGGCACCGGCCGACTCGGGCAACAGTTGGCCCTGGCTGAAGAAGAACATCACCCCGTCGTTGGTGATCGCGAAGTCCTGATAGCTGGCCGGGTCCATGCCCGTGACCGGGTCGACGAAGATCGGCTGGCCGGTCTGCTTCTGCAGCTCGGTCATCACGATCGGGAAGACCACCTTCAGCGGATCGGCGCCTGGCTGCCACAGTGTGTCGTAGGTGATCGGCTTGCGAAGGGTCTGATCCCAGTTGAATGCCTTGAACGACGTCTGCGGGTGCGCGCCACCGATGTTCTCGTAGTTCTGCAGGACGACGGACTGGGTGCCACGGGGCGGGAGCGCCGAGGTGTAGCTAGTCGCGGTGATGTCCAGTTCGTAGGGCATGTTGAGCGGGTTGGAGCTCTTGGCCACGTTGACGAACCCGTCCCGGGTCTGACTGACGTAATCGGCGACCGATTTCAGGTCCGGGTAGCCGCTGGGGAAGCTGATGCTGACCTGGTAGGAGGGGTCAGTCTGCTGGATCTGGCAGGCCTGGCCATTGTCGACGCCCTTGAGGTCGGCGCAGTAGTTCTTCGGTGCGGCTCCCGCGATGCCGGGAGTCGCCGCCACCGCGATCGCCGTGACCAGCGTCGACACCTTCAGCATGCGCATAACGACAGACTAGGTCATGGTTTCGCGAGCGAAATGGTGCGCGGTGATCGTGAAACGATTCCTCATGTACAGACGATGGGCTGCGGCCCGGTCTGCACCCACGCCGGAATCCAAGTGGATCGCTTCGCAATCCAGTTTCTGAGCCTCGGCGCAGACCCATCGCAGGTCTGCCAACGCGGCCGCAGCGTCAACATTGCTTCCGCCGCCCGAGTTGTCTGGCTCGCGTCAATCTCGACAACATCCGTCACGAGCGCCGACGGTAGCCAACTCGCGGTGCTGCCGTCATGCGAATTTCAGGTCAGGAGGAAGAGGGGGTCGCGGTCACCGGGATGATGGCCGTGCCCTGGCAAGCACCATCGTCGATGGTGGTCTGGAACGTCCCCGCCAGCGAACCGTCCGGCTGTGGCTGATAGGTGGTCACCGAGTTGGCCTGGTCGTAGGTGATCGTGCCGTCCGGCAGTGTGCAGTCCCAGCGCCAACTGTTGGACCGCGTCCACTGCGAACCGGTCCACGCGAACGTGGTGGATTGCGCGGCATTGTCTTTGGGTGTCGGGCCGTCGAGGAACGAGGCGATGCAGGTGCCCGATGAACAGTCCGTCGTGATCTTGTATGAGGAGGTGTAGGCCGTCTCCTGCTGCGAGGCCGCGATGCTGGTGCCCGACTTCTGGTCGGTGTGGAAGGTGATCTTGTACGTGCCGCCCCAGAATGCTTCGTCCGCATGTGCGACCGGCGCTGCGATCAGCGCACCGCTCAGCAGAAGGGCAAGCGCGCCAAAATGCTTGGGATCAGCCAAAATAACTCTCGCCACCGGTGGGATAGCCGCCACCGTCGGTGGCGATGTGCACATGAGTGTAGTGATTGGCATCGTCAGAGCCGAGATTCCCCATCAGGAAGGGCTTCCCACCCTTGTCGTACATGATGCGCCGCCAGATCACGTGATTCAGCGACAGCCGGTCGGCGTTGTCCAGAGCGAAGGCCGCGATACGGTCGCCCAGCTCTTTCCCTTCCGGGCTTTGATAGTTCGGGATCATCACGTCGATGGCCATTCCCATCGGGTGCCACTTCAAGGAGTCCGGCCGCACCCCGCCGATGTTGTGGATCTCGGGGAAGTAGGCGCTGACGAGACGTTCGGCCAGGATCGTCTTGATCTGCAGGCCTTGTTCGATACCGGCGCCCGCCGGCAGCGCATGCAGAGTGGTGCGATTGACCGCGCTTCTGCTCGCCACCAGATCGGCTTGGGTCATGACGACGTAGTGCGCGCCGATCGGTGCGGCGCCGAGGTTGAGAGGTCCGGCGGCCACGAGTTCGGCGCAGCACTCCAGGCTCGCAGGCGCCACCTTGTTGGGCAGCCCGCCGGAGCTGGCGGTCAGAATGCCGGCCACCGGGAGTGCGGCGAGCGCGACCACGGCGACCGACCAACGGCGCCGAGGCTTGGCTAACCGGTGTTTGCCCACGGGCGGCACTCTACCTGGACAATTCCGGCGAATGAATACCGTTCGCTATCTTCCGTCCGGTGTCGGACCGGGCGTGAGACGGGCTATCGACGGTATGGGATGTTGCTGTCGCGCCTGCCCTGAGACTTTGCGCCGGGACTGAAATCGACCCCGAATCAACGCCCTGAGCTGCGTGTTCACTTTCCGTTCACCCAACCGAATCCGTACCGATACTGTTGGGCTTTCAGTTCGCTGCGCCGAGCGTCGAGTTGTTGTCGGGCGACGGCCGATTTCCCAACAACAACTCGACGTTCGTCGTATCGAGCTAGTCCTCTTTGGCGATCAGCCGTTTGAGTGCGGCCTGGTCAGGCTCCAGCAGCTCGGCGATCCGGTCCTGGTTGACGTCGGCGACGATGATCTCGCCGACATCCTTGTGGACATTGCTGAAGATGCCATGCGCCTTCATCTTGTCGGCCTGGTAGATGTTGTCCTCGGTCGGCGTGACGTAATAGACGGCGTCAGCCTTGAACCGGTGCACCATCCACAGGTGGATCAGCGTCATCAGGCGCTTCTGGCGCAGCTTCTCGGCGAACGTGTTCTGGTCGCGCACCGTGAGAATGCTGCGGCCGTGCCGGTCCTTGATCGGGTCGACGAGCACATTGGCCAGTAGCTCTTCCTCGCCGCCGTCCTCCCTGGCGCCGTAGATGCCGAGCTCGAGGACCTCGCCGCCGGCGCGGCGTGGCCGCAGCTGGACCCGCAGCTTCTCGCCGAGCTGATAGTGCTCGCTCCATAGCGCCAGCCACTCTTCGAGCAGCTTCTTGGGCACCTCGGTCTGCACCAGATGCTGGTGCTGGGTGGAGCCCTTGCCCATCGATTTCGTGGTCGCGGTACGGCCCGAGGACGCCGCAAGCGCCGCATCACTGCGCGGACCGCCGACCAGGGTTTGCGGTGTGCGATAAGGGGACTCGACCAGTCGCATCTTGCGCTGCAGGCGGGCCAGTGCCAGCATGCCGTCCTGGCGCAGGGCGGTGGCGAACTCCTCTGCGGCGACACCGTCGATCTGGTGGCCGCCGTAGGTCATGAAGTTGAAGACGAAGCCCATCTTGGCCAGCTCTTCTGGGAAGGCGCGCATCTCCTCGTCGCTCATCCCGGTGGTATCCCAGTTGAACGAGGGGGAGAGGTTGTAGGCCAGCATCTTCTCCGGATACACGGCGTGGACCGCTTCGGCGAACTCGCGGGCGTCGGCCAGGTCGGCGGTCTTGGTCTCCATCCAGAGCAGATCCGCAAAGGGCGCTGCCGCAAGGGATTTCGCAATCGCGTATGGGATTCCGCCGCGCACCTGGTAGTAGCCCTCGGGGGTCTTGGCGCGCTCGGGGTCCCACGGCGCATCCACGCCCAACTCGCGGGCCTTTTCGCGGGCGGCGTACAGCGACGCCGTCTTGGCGAACGCGAGCCAATCGGCGGCGCTCATCTCGTGCGGTTCGCCTTCGCCCTCGCGGAACTTCAGCAGCTCGGCCACCGCGTCGCCATACGTGTCGAGCCCGGCGTCGTCCTGCCAGGCGTCGATGAACGTCGACTCGACCTTGTCGAACAGGGCGTCAAGCGAACGTTCCTGGCCGTCCGCCCAGGCGGCGGCCTGCGCGGCGATCAGATCGAAGATGCCTTGACGCTGTAGCCACGCGTCGGCCACCGCGTATTCGCCGTCGGGCAGTGCATAGAGCAGATGTCCGTTGAGCTCGGTGACGCCGGCCTCGTAGAACCGCCGCACCATGGCCAGGAAGCAGGACTTGTATGGCGGGACCTTGAGATTGGTGGCGCCGAGCACGAACGGCTGATCGCGCTCGTCGGCCCGGCTGTCGATGAGGTTGGCCGCCTCGGCATCGGTGCGGGCGACGATGATGCCCGGCACATTCATGATGTCGAGCTGGAAACGAGCGGTGTTGAGGCGCTTGAGCTGTTCGTCGGACGGCACCAGCACCTTGCCGCCCTGATGGCCGCACTTCTTGGTGCCGGGGCGCTGATCCTCGATGTGATAGCCGGGCACACCGGCCTCCACGAACCGCCGAATCAGGTTGCGCACGTGCGGATCTCCGCCGTGACCGGTGTCGGCATCGGCGATGATGAACGGGCGGTAGTCGACAGCGGGTTGTGCTGCGCGTTGCTCAGGGGTCATCTGCAGGCGCAGGTACTGCTGGTTGCGGTCGGCGGTCAGCAATGCGCGCACCAGGCCGGCAGCCTCGTCGGGCACCTGACTCAACGGGTAGCTCGCGAGGTCGGGACCGGGGTCCTCGGTGGTCGAGCCCTTGGCTGACGTCGCCCAGCCGCCGAGATAGATGCCTTCGATACCCATCCGCTTCATGGTCACCGCCTGACCCGGCGAGTACGGGCCGAAGGTCGTGATGCTCTTCTTGACGGCGAACAGTTCGCGCAGGCGCTTGTGGAAGGCGGTGGCGGCCTCGCGAGCGACGGTCTGGTCCACCGGGATCGTGCCGCGCTGTTCGGCAACCTGCCGTGCGGTGTAGAGCCGAGTGATCCCCTCGAACCGCGGACTGTCGAAGTATCGCTGTACCTCGGTGACCTCACGGTCGAACGGTGACTGGGTCGTTGAGTCCGCTTCGATGGTGGACATGGATCTCACGCTCCTCGCTGAGCAGGTTCCCGCCGGCGACAGCCCCCGGGCGGCGACTTCGATTATCCCGACTCCGCCGCTGGCTGGAGTGGGTTTGGCGCACCCTGGCGGCCGGGGCAGTGCGAGCCGAGCACCCAGCAAATGTGGCGGACCCCCTCGCGGCGTCGTTTGGGCCGCTGGCGAAGTGGTTTGGATCTGATTCCGAAATGTGTTGTGCACCAACAGGGTCCACGATCTACCGCGCAGCCGTCCGGTTATTGACGGCAGCGAAAGCCTAAGGCCCCAACCGCCATTGCGGCGAATTGCACCGATGCCGTTCTCCTCGGATACAAAATCGGGTACATTCCTGTGGTCCACGTCACTGACCAACGGTCAGTGTGACGGGGGTCCTTTTCACTCGAGAGTCGGGGTCAAGGAGGCGATATGTCCGGCGGTTGGCCGGCCGATGACGACCCCGACAGCTGGGCGCTGCGATGAGCACGCGGCGCGACCGGCCCCCGCTCAAGGCCGCAGGCATTGCGTTCCTGGCCCTCATCATTGGCGTTGTCACGGTGATCTATCTGCAATTCCGCGGTGACCTGTCCCCGCGGGTGGCGCTGACGCTGATGTCCGGCCGGGCGGGCCTGGTGATGGATGCGGGATCGAAGGTCACGTACAACGGCGTGATCATCGGCCGCGTCGGCAAGGTGGCCTCGGCTGAGCGCGACGGAAAGATGATGGCGAAGGTGACGCTCGACGTCGACCCCCGCTATCTGGCAAGCATCCCGGCAAACGTGCACGCCGACATCAAGGCCAGCACGGTATTCGGAAATAAGTACGTAGCGCTGTCGACGCCGAAAAACCCGGCCACCAATCGGCTGACGAGTTCCGACGTCATCGATGCCTCCTCGGTCACCACCGAGTTCAATACGCTGTTCGAGACGGTCACCTCGATCGCCGAAAAGGTGGACCCGGTCAAGCTCAACCTCACGCTGTCGGCGACCGCCGAGGCACTGAATGGTCTGGGCACCAAGTTCGGGCAATCCCTGGTCAACGGCAACGCGGTGCTCGACGACGTCAATCCGCAAATGCCGCAGATCCGTCGCGACGTCCAGCGCTTGGCCGATCTGGCTGATGTCTACACCAAGGCCAGCCCGGACCTGTGGAACGCGCTCGACAACCTGGTCATCACCGCGCACTCGCTGAACGCCCAGCAGAAGGACATCGACGCCGCACTGCTGGCCTCCATCGGGTTCGGCAATACCGGTGCCGACATCTTCGAACGGGGCAGTCCCTATTTTGTGCGCGCAATGGCCGACCTGGTGACCAGTAGCCGTCTGCTCGACACGTACAGCCCGGAGCTCTTCTGCAGCATCCGCAATATCGCCGAGGTGTCACCGGCTGCGCTGGATGCCTTCGGCGGCAACGGATACTCGCTCACCACGATGACCGAGATCCTTGGCGCGCCCAATCCTTATGTCTATCCGGACAATCTGCCGCGAACCAATGGCAGGGGCGGGCCCGGCGGTGCACCAGGGTGCTGGCAGACCGTCGACAGGAATTTCTGGCCGGCGCCTTACCTGGTGGTCGACGACGGCGCCTCGCTGGCGCCGTACAACCACTTCGAACTCGGCCAGCCGCTGCTCACCGAATACGTGTGGGGCCGTCAGGTCGGCGAGAACACAATCAACCCCTGACGATCGCGGCTAGCCTGATCCGATGCGGGTCCGTCTCGAAAGGTCCAGATGCGTGGGCCATGCACAGTGCTATGGAGTCGACCCCGATCTGTTCCCGATCGACGACATGGGTTATTCGATCCTCGCCGACCATGACGTCGCGCCGGGGGACGAACAGCGCACCCGGGACGGCGTGGCCGCCTGCCCGGAGGGGGCATTGAGCCTCGATGCGGAAGCCTGAGTGCCGCAAGACTTCTGAAGCGTGGGGTTTTTAGGCGGGCTGGGGAACGGGATCGCCTGCCGGCGGTGCCATCTCGGCACCTGCGGGCACCATGTCACCGGCGGGAGGCGGGAGCGGCTGATCCGCGGGCGGTGGCGCGTCGAACGCGGCGTCGACGAACACGGGCGCATCCGGCGGGGGAGCATCCGGTGCCGGGGCGTCGGGCGGCGGCGCCAGCGGATCCTGCATGTCGTCGGCCGGCATTGGCAGGTACATGTGGTGGGTGAACTGCGGCTGATAGGCGCCACCGCCACCGACCCGCACACCGCCGCCCTCGCCACTGGAGACCGGGGTGCCGTCGGGCAGGGTGGCAGCGGTGTGTCCGCCGTTCCAGCCGATCACGAGCGAGTTCGGAGCGGTTCCATAGTGGAAGCCGCGGGCGAGGAGGGCGGCTTCCTCATTGCCGGTGTGGAACCGGCTGCCGAATACGGGCCTGTCGGTAGCCGCATTGGACACCCAGGAGACCAGCCCTGAGCAGTCGGTGCCAGCCGGACTGTCCCCACCGGGGATGTACGGCGTGCCTGACACCTGACTGATCAGACTCATCAAGGTCGCGATTGCAAACATGTGGCAAAAGCTAACAACTAATTTGCGCACATACCAAAGTCTGTGCTTTCCACCACTTTTCGTGAAATGGTGTGGCGCACCTAACAGTTTCAGTGAGAAATCAGAAGCTAATCGGATGCTGCGGCTTTGCGCGGTCTGTGAATTAAACGCTATACCAGCATCTTTCGGCAACTCGGCTTTATCAGCCGTTACACAGCTGCGAGTGGGCCGGCGAACTGCGCGAGCGCAGCCGTGATGCGTATGTAATGACTTGATCGATTCAGGTGAGGTGAAAACGGTGCTTTGCCGTGATCGCGATCTGGCGTGCAAATACGACGCCGGCCGCGCGGTTGAGACCGCACAGCCGGCGAAGAAAGAAGGTGAGCTCAGCCCTCGGCGCGGACCTGATCCTTGACCGCGGGCACGATCGGCGGAGCGGTTTTCCAGTTCGGCAGGCCGTCTTCCTCGAGGCCCACCGGCCAACCCTCCTCGTGCACCTGTGCCCAGTGCGAGTGGTTGAGCTGGTGCAGGGTGAAACAGGCATTGAGCGAGTTGTAGAAGCCCATGTTGTCGACGGTCTGGTTGACCGCCTCCTTGGCCAGCAGCGCCGCCATGGTCGGCACTTCGGCGATCCGGCGGGCGAATGCCAGCGTTTTGTCGGCGAGTTCGGCCTCCGGGAAAACCTTCGAGATCATGCCCAGCTGATAGGCCTCGTCGACCTCCATCGCGTCACCGGTGAGCATCAGCTCCTTGGTCTTGCGGGGGCCGAACTCCCACGGGTGGGCGAAGTACTCGACACCGCACATGCCCAGCCGGGTCCCCACCACGTCGGCGAATCGGGTGCCCTCGGCGGCGACGATCAGGTCACACGCCCACATCAGCATCAGCGCGGCGGCGTAGACGTCACCGTGCACCTGCGCGACGGTGATCTTGCGCAGGTCGCGCCAGCGGCGGGTGTTGGTGAAGAAGTGCTGCCATTCCTGCAGCATGAGTTTCTCCGCACCCTCGCGGGTGGCGCCATTCCCCTGGAAGCTCGGGTGCTGGTCCGGCCCCGGCGTGTACTCGGCGCGCGACACCGCGGATCCAAGGTCGTGGCCGGAGGAGAACATCGGGCCATGACCGCCCAGGATGACCACTCGGACCTTGTCGTCGGCTTCGGCGTGCAGGAACGCTTCGTTGAGTTCCACCAGCAGGCCGCGGTTCTGAGCGTTGCGCGCGTCGGGCCGGTTGAGCATGATGCGCGCGATGCGGCCGTCATCGAGCTCTTCATAGGTGAGGAAGCGGTAATCCTGGGACATAGCGGCATTCTATGCAGAGGAGAATGTCGTTACCCGAGCCGGGCGCGCAATTCCCGCTTGAGCACCTTGCCATAGCTGTTCTTGGGCAGCTCGTCGACGAAGACATATCGCTTGGGGCGCTTGAACCGGGCGATCCGATCCAGCAGGTGAGCGTCGAGAGCACCGTCGGCGGCCGAGCCCACGATGAATGCCACGACGGCCTCGCCCCACTCGGGATCCGGGGCGCCGACCACACATGCCTCGGTCACACCGGGGTGCTCCAGCAGCGCCTCTTCGACCTCCCGCGGGTAGATATTGCTGCCGCCGCTGATCACCACATCCTTGGAGCGATCCCGCAGCGTCAGGTACCCGTGCTGGTCATAGGAGCCCATGTCGCCGGTGTAGAGCCAGCCATCCTTCAGGGTGGCGCGGGTCGCGTCGGCGTTGTTCCAGTAACCGGACATCACCACATCGCCACAGCAGGCGATCTCGCCGATCTGGCCCGGCTCGACCGGCGCGCCGTCCTGGCCAAGCACCGCCACCTCGACCCCGGAGCGTGGATAGCCCACCGAGCCGAGGACCGCGTCGTCGTCCGACTCGTGATCGGCACGGCGTAGTCCGGTGATCGTCATCGGCGCTTCGCCCTGACCATAGATCTGGGCGAAAATCGGACCGAACGCCGCCATCGCCTTCTTGAGGCCGTCGACGTACATCGGGCCGCCTCCATAGACGATCGTGCGCAGCGCGGCCGGCGCGTTGCGTCCGGTACCGACGAGGCGCTGAATCATGGTGGGCGCCAGGAACGCTGACGATCCCGGATGCAGATCGCACAGGTCGAGGAACTCGTCGGGATCGAAGACTCCCGATGCGGGCACCACTTGGCGGGCACCGCGCAGGACATACGGGACGATGTAGAGCCCCGACCCGTGTGACATCGGGGCGGCGTGCAGCAGGCTGCAGTTCTCATCGGGAGAGTCGATGTCGGCCAGGTGTGACACTGCCATCGCGATGAGGTTGCGGTGCGACAGCATCGCGCCCTTCGAGCGGCCAGTCGTACCACTGGTGTAGAACAGCCAGGCCAGCGTGGCGGGGTCCGTCGAGGGAATCGCCGCGGGCGGCGGGCTGAAGAGCTGCTCGTAGTCCGGCCCACCGATCAGCTCGACGACGACGGGGGACTGCGGCGCCAGCTCGGCTGCGATCTTCGGTGAGGCGAATACGGTTGCGGCACCAGAATCTTCGAGGATCTGCACCATCTCGCGGGGATGCAGCTTGAAGTTGACCGGGACGACGACGCACTCGGCGGCCCACACCGCGTAGAACAACTCGACGATCTCGGCCCGGTTCTCGCTGGCGATCGCGATCCGCTGCCCCGGTGCGTACGTGCGGCGCAATGAGGCAGCCAGCCGCAATGCGCGCTCCCGCAACTCATCCCAGGTGTGGAGCTGCTGCTCACCGCGGTAGACCGCACCCCGGTCTCCGAATCGAGCGGCGGCCTGATCGAGGGTGGCGAACAGGTTCACCGCGCGACCCACTCCGAGGACAGCCCGAAGTCTGACAGGTATTTCGTGGAGCTCCAGCCGCCGTCGACGACGATGGTCTGCCCGTTGATGAAACTGCCTGCGGGGGAACACAGGAACGCCACCGTGCCGGCGATGTCCTCGACGCGCCCCAACCGGGTGTGTGGCGTCATCTCGGTCTGCATTTTCTTGAATCCCGGGTCTTCGAGGCGGTGCTCGACCATCGGGGTCACTGTCACCCCGGGGGCAACCGCGTTACTGCGGATCCCCTGTGCGCCGTACTGGCACGCGATGTGTGTGGTCAATGCGGTCAGGCCGCCTTTGGCGGCGGAGTAGGCGCCACCGCGAAGGCCGCCGACCACCGCGAAGGTCGAGGTGATGTTGATGATCGCCGATCCTGGCCGCATGTGCGGGATCACGTCGCGAGCCAGCCGGAACGGGGCACGAAGCATCACACCGAGGAAGTAATCCAGTGTCTCGTCGTCGGTTTCGTGCAACGGCTTGGGGCTGCCGAGCCCGGCGTTGTTGATCAGGAAGTCGATGTGGCCCCACCGGGAAACCGCCAGGTCGACAATGCGTTGTGGGGCATCGTCATCCGTGAGGTCGACGGCGAGGGTGGCGATCCGGTCGGGATCACCGATCGCGTCGGCTAGTCCGGTCAGGCGCTCGGTGTCGCGTCCGGTCCCGACGACGGCCATTCCCATCCCGGCGAGTTGTGTGGCGCAGGCGAATCCGATTCCGCTGCTCGCGCCGGTCACCACCGCTACCTGCATGTCACCCATCCGCCTCGACCAACCTTGCTCTGATCCGATGTTTGAGTATCTTGCCCGCGTCATTTTTGGGCAACGAGTCCCAGACGGCGACCTGTTCGGGCCATTTGAATTTTGCGACACCGGTGGCCTGCAGGAAGTCTCGCAGATCGGCGATGCCCGGCCCCGGCAGAGTGTCGGCGACCACCACCGCACACGCCCGCTCGCCGGTACGCGGATCAGGAATCCCGACTATCGCGATCTCGCGAATGTCGGGGTGGCCGAGCAGCACGTCCTCGACTTCCTTGGGCGCGATGTTCTCCCCGTTGCGGATCACGATGTCCTTGGCTCGCCCGGTGACGACGAGAAAATGGTCGTCCACCCAGTGGCCGAGGTCGCCGGTTCGGAAGTAGCCGTCCGCGTCGAACGCTTCGGCCTCATCCTCGGGATGCAGGTAGCCCAGCAGCATCTGCGGTCCGCGGGCACGGATTTCGCCGTCCCCGGCGATCACGACGTCGGCGATTCCGGGCCGACCGTCGGTGTCGGCGGCATGATCGAGGTCGCCGTCTGCGCCAACGGTGATGACGGGCACCTCCGTCGAGCCGTACACGCGGGTGACGACGGCGCTGTCGAAATAGCCGGCGGCGCTGCGGATCAGCGCCGGTGGCACCGAGGCGCCGCCGCAGATGAACACCTTCAGGTCCGGCAAGTGGGTGCCGGCCCGCTCGGCGGCGCCCAGCAGATGCTGCAGAAACGGTGTCGCGCCGGACATGTGCGTGCACCGCTCACCGACCATCAGCGCGACCGCGGCGTCGGGATCCCAGCGGTCCATCAGCACCGCGGTCGTGTCCAGCAGGATCGGGAATTCGAAGGCGTAGATCGACCCGCCGATGTGGGCGATGGGGGAGGGCACCAGATACACCGACCCAGGCTCGACCCGCCACTGCTCGCCGAGCTGGCGTATCAACGCATGGATCGAATTCTGGCTGTGGAGAACACCTTTCGGCCGTCCGGTGGTGCCAGAGGTGTAGAGGATCATCCGGACCGCGTCGGGGTCCAGTGTGGCGGGCAGCGCGGGCGCCTCAGCCTCGAGCGAGTCGAAGCGGACCTGTCCCGACTGTGGCTGACCACGCACCACGACGACCGTGGGCGGCGACGGCATCCCCGTCGTGACGCGCTGCAGCATCGCCGCATAGTCGTGGCCGCCGAATTCGGCGGGGATGAAGATCATTCGGACGTCGGCATCGGCGAGGATGAAGGCCAGCTCGTGATCGCGCAGCGATGGCAGGATCGGGTTGGCCACCATGCCGGCCACCGTTGCAGCGTGATAGACGATCGCCGCCTCGTGCCAGTTGGGCAGCATGAACGACACCACGCTGCCGGAAGCCATGCGGGCTGACATCGCGGCGGCCAGCTCGTTGGCCCGGGTGTGCAGCGTTTCGCAGTTCAGGCGCACCGAGCCGTCGACGAGGACCTCCCGGCGCGGGGTGTCTCGGGCGGCCGTGGCCAGGGCGTCGGCCAAGGTTTCCCGCACCCACAGCCCGCTTGCGTAGGACTGGGCGGCCAGCTCGGAATCCCGCTGTGCGGTACGCACGCCCGCTAGCCCTTGACTCGTCGCATCGTCATCGAGTGGCGGAACCGGGCGCCGGGGTGCGTGTTCACCGTCACCTGCGCGATCTCGCCGTCCGAGGTTGAGTACGTGCGCTGCATCTCGAGCGCGGGCGTGCCCGGCTCGACCTTGAGCGCATCCGCCAGCTCAACCCCGACCTGCACGGCCGAGATCTCCTGGCGCACCTCGACGATGCTGATTCCGAACAGATCCTCGATGAGGGGGAAGATCGGCCCGGTGTGGTTCTGCAGCATCCGGCCGACCGCGGCGAACGCGCGGTTGATGTAGTACTCCGTCCGGCAAACCGGTGCGTCAGCGCCCTCGGCGCGGCGGTATCCGCGCACCGCCAGCCACTGTTCGCCGACCTTGAGGCCGCTGCGCTGCGCCAGCTCGTCATCGACGGTGACCATCGCGGTCGACTCGATGGCGAACCGGGCACCGGTGGCAAAGGCCAGCAGGTCGTTGATCGACACGACGTCCTGGACGTAGGAGTGTGACGACGGCCGAGGCACCACCATTGTGCCCGCCCGCGGTCGCGACGACACCAGGTTGTCTTCGCGCAGGCGGCGCAGCGCTTCCCGAACGGTGTAACGGCTTACTGAAAACCGTTGGCACAGCTCGTGTTCGGTGGGCAGTTGGGAACCGACAGGGTAGATGCCGTCGACGATCTCCTTGCGTAGCGTGCGGGCCACCTGGATATAGCGGTGATCCCCGGACTCGGCGTGCGTCATCTCAGCCCGTCCGCTGGAAGGCCAGCACGCTGCCGTCCGAATCCGCCGAGACATACAAGGTGCCGTCGGGTCCGGCGGCGATCCCCGCGAACGGGCCCTGCGGCCCCGAGAACGGTGGCATACCGCGCAGCGGCTTGGGGGTGACCCCGGGCGGCGCGCCGACCGGAAGGCCTGCGGCGATGGTGGTGCGGACCCCGCTGGCGAGATCCACCTCGATCAGCGACTTGGTGTCCGTGTCGACGATATAAAGCAGGTCGCCGGAGACCAGAATGCCCTGGGGGCAACCCAATCCGTCGACCACGGGCTCATTGGTGGCGCCGTTGAGCCTGACGACCCTGCCGCGCTCGCTGACCAGCGGGTTGCCGTCGGGTCCGATCGCCACCCCGACGGGGGTGTCCAGGCCGGTCGCCAGCACCTCGGTGCGCCCGGCGTCCACCGACAGCAGCCGGCCGGTGCCTTGTTCGACCGCCACGATTCCCCGCGGGCCCAGCGCGACGCCGTAGAGCTGATCCAATCCGTCAGCGAGGAAATCACTTTCACCCTCGGCCGGGCGGAACCGCGCCACCTGACCACCCGAGGTCGTCACCACGAACTCGCCAGGGCCGGCCGCGGCAACACCGCGAATGAAGCCGGGGTAACCGGGGCTGAACAGCATGCCGAGGGTGCGCAGGGTGCCGTCGGTGCGCAGCTCGTAGAAATAGGTGCCGTCGGCGACGTACAGCTCGCCGTCGGGCCCGACCGTGAGATCCAGTGGCCAGTTCAGTCCGCCTGGCAGCGCCGCGCGGGTCTGCAGGCCGTCGAGGACCTCGGTGATCTCACCGGTGAAGTTCGAGACGAACAGCCGGTCATCGACGAAGGTCAGGTTATCCAGTCCCGGACTGAGATTGGCCAACACCGTCTGCTCGCCGGTGCGCGGATCGATCCGCAGTACCTGACCGCTGTGCACCTGGGTGGAGACCAGGAACCCCTTGGAGTCGAACTTGACGGCATCGGGCACGCCGAGACCCGTCGCCACCACATCGGGACTGCCACCGTCGGGACCGATGCGCCAGATCTCGTTGGCACCCATCACGGGGAAATAGAGCAGCCCGTCCGGCCCGACCTCCATGGCGTTGGGCGAGGGCACGTTCTCCAGCAGAATGCGGGTCTGGCCGTTCGCCGGATCCAGCTCCAGCAGCCGGCCGCCCTCGCGGCACTCGCCGATGAACAACCGGCCGCGGTGCACGGTGATGCCATTGGCGCAGGGCAGGTCGTCGCGCAGCACCCGGGTGGTTCCGTCGGAGGCCCGGACGCTGACCCGGCCGTCCATCACCTCGGTCGCGTAGAGGTTTCCGGCGTCATCGAACGCGACGTCGTCGGGGGCGATGATGTCGCCGCCTTTGGCGCTGATGGTGGCGACCGAGCCGGTGTCGATGTCCAGTGCGCTGATCTGGCTGCCGGTCACCTGGGCGATGTACACGCGGCCGTCGGGACCGGTGCGCAGGCCGTTGGCGCCGAAGAGCCGGCTTGGCCTTGTGCGGCGGTCAATCCGCCACCCGTCCGCCAGGACCGGGGGCTGGGCGAGGGTGAAGCGCCCATCCTGCTGCGATGTCATTGGCGTGACCGTACCAAGCCGACCTAGTCCAGACAATAGTCTCGACTTATCTTCATGGACCCCCTTGACGGTGCTATAACTGCTGCGGAATCATGTTCTCCAGTCAGCAGAGTCCAACTATTTGTCCGGACAATACTGCTGCAAACGAAAGTGGGTCATGGCGGATCTCCTGAGACTCGACGGCCGCATCGTGGTGGTGTCGGGCGCCGGAGGCGGCGGCATCGGAACGACCGTGACCGAGATGGTGGCCCGGGCCGGCGCCACCGTCGTCGCTGTCAGCCGCTCACAAGACAACCTCGACCAACACGTCGGGCCGCTGGTCGACGGCGGGCTGCCGATCGTGCCGGTCGCCGCGGACGCTGCCACCGATGCCGGGATCGCCACGGTCCTCGACGCGGTGCGCCGGGCCGAGGGGCGGCTGCACGGACTGGTCAACATCGCCGGCGGTGCGGCGCCCTCGACGTGGATGCCCGCCACTCGGGTCAGCCGCGCCGACTGGCGTGAGCTGTTCACCGCCAACCTCGAGACCATGTTTTTCATGAGCCAGGCGGTGGCCGCCGAGATCCGGTCGGCCGGCGGGCCGGGCTCGATCGTGTCGGTGTCGTCGATCAGCGGGATGAACACTGCGCCTTTCCACATCGCCTACGGCACCGCCAAGGCGGCGATCGTGGCGGCCACCCGAACCATGGCGCTGGAGCTGGCGCTGGACGATATCCGGGTCAACGCCGTCGCGCCCGGGGTCACCGAGACCGCGGCGTCGCACGCCTACGTCGACGCCGATGCCGATCGGGACAAAGCCGCGATCGCCATGGGGCGGCGCGGACGTCCCGAGGAGCAAGCCGGCGCGATCCTGTTCCTCTTGTCCGACCTGTCGAGCTACATCACCGGCCAAACCCTGCTCGTCGACGGGGGTTTGGATCTGCGGTGGAGCCACGTCGGCGCGGACAACACGTCGCTGTTTCTCAAAGACGGCGACTTCCGCAACGAAATCAGAAGACCCTGAAAGGAGTTGGCGATGGGCGATCTGGACAGTAGTGAAGAGCTGACCGAACCGGTGACCATCGGTGTGGAGGCGTACATCTCGCCGGAGTACGCCCGCGCCGAACGCGACAAGCTGTGGCGCAAGGTCTGGCAGCAGGTCGGCCGGGTCGAGGAACTGCCCGAGGTCGGCAGTTATCTGACCTACGACATCCTCGACGACTCGATCATCGTGGTGCGGACGGGCGCGGACACCTTTGCGGCTCACCACAACGTCTGCATGCACCGCGGCCGACGGCTCGTCGACACCCCGCCCGGCGCGAAACAGGCTGTCGGCCGGGCCCGTAAGTCATTCGTCTGTGGATTCCACGGCTGGTCCTACGATCTGGACGGTGCCTGCACGCACATCCGTGAGGAAGCCGACTGGAAGGGTGCGCTGAACCCGGCCAGCACCCGACTGCGATCGGTGAAGGTCGACACCTGGGGCGGCTGGCTGTGGATCAACATGGACCCCGACTGCGAACCGCTGGCCGACTACCTTTTCCCGGCGGCCAAGATCCTCGATCCGTTCGGGCTGGAGAACATGCGCTGCAAGTGGCGCAAATGGGTGCATTTCGACTGCAATTGGAAGGTCGCCCTCGAGGCGTTCAACGAGACCTACCACGTCTTCACCACGCATCCGGAATTCAACAAGTTCGGTGAATTCAAGGGCTGGGCCAAGGCACAGGGCCGGCATAGCAACATCGGCTATGACGCACCCGAGGAGATGGCCGAGACCAAGTCGAAGATCCGACTCGGCACCGGCGACCCGCGCATCTCGACCGCGGAGATGCAGGTGTACACGATGGAGGAGACCAACGCGACCACCACACAGACGCTGGTGAACGCCGCGCTGCGACTGGTGGACGAACTGCCTGAGGACACTCCGGCAGGCAAAGTGCTCGAGCACTGGCTTGCGTCGGCGCGCCGCGACGACGAGGCCCGTGGCGTGGTGTGGCCGACGATCCCCGCCGACATCCTCGGCCAGAGCGGAACCGCCTGGCAGCTGTTCCCGAACTTCCAGATCGGGCAGGGGCTGACCAGCGCGCTGTGCTACGGCGCGCGCCCCGACCCGGGCTATGACCCGGACAAGTGCATCTTCGAGGTGTCGGTGTTCGAGCTCTATCCCAAAGGGGCCGAGCCACAAGCAGACTGGGAGTACACCCCGGTCGGCGATCCACGGTGGCGCAGCGTGCTACCGCAGGACTTCTCCAATATGGCGGCGGTGCAGCAGGGGATGAAATCGTTTGCTTTCCCCGGCACGCAACCCAATCCGTATCGCGAGCGCAGCACCGTCAACCTGCACTACCAGCTGTCGAAGTACATGGGCACCGGGGCACCCCGCGCGCTCGCAAAGGAGAACGATTGATGACCGCGGACTGCGGCCCCACCCAGACACCCACCGATGTCGACATCGACGCGTTGCGGGAGAAGTACCGCGTCGAGCGGGAGAAGCGGCTGCGCCCAGAAGGATCCGCGCAGTACCTGGAGCTTGAGGGCGATTATGCGGACTTCTACGAGGTCGACCCCTACACGACGGTGACAGCGCGTGATCCGCTCGCCGAAGACGCCGACGTCGTAGTCCTCGGTGGTGGGTTCGCCGGGCTGCTGACCGGGGCGTACCTGAAAAAGGCAGGCGTCGAGGGTGTCCGGGTCATCGAGATGGCGGGCGACTTCGGCGGGGTGTGGTACTGGAACCGGTTCCCGGGGATTCAGTGCGACAACGACGCCTACTGCTACATCCCGCTGCTCGAAGAGCTCGGTTTCATGCCGTCGAAGAAGTTCGCCGACGGCGCCGAGATCTTCGCGCACTGCCGCAATATCGGGAAGCACTTCGGCCTGTACGACGGGGCGCTGTTCTCCACGCAGGTCCGCGAGCTGCGCTGGGACGATGAGCTCAACCGCTGGCGGATCAGCACCGATCGCGGTGACGACATCCGGGCCCGGTTCGTCGTGATGGCGCAAGGCTCGTACAACCGCCCGAAGCTGCCGAACATCCCCGGTATCAAGGCCTATCGCGATGCCGGCGGGCATGTGTTCCATTCCGCACGCTGGGATTACGACTACACCGGCGGTGACGCGGACGGCGGCCTGGCCAAGCTGGCCGACAAGCGGGTCGCGCTGGTCGGCACCGGGGCCACCGGGGTCCAGCTGGTGCCGCACCTCGGTCGAGATGCCAAGCAACTCTTCGTGTTCCAGCGCACACCGTCGTCGGTCGATGGGCGGGCCAATACGCCAACCGATCCGCAGTGGGCCGACTCACTGCAGCCCGGCTGGCAGGAGGAACGCAAGCGCAACTTCCACAACTGGTCGCCGTTCGTCGGCGTGGTGTTCGGCGAGCCGGACCTGGTCTGCGATTTCTGGACCGAACTCGGACGCAACCTCACCGCGCGCATCGCGGGCAGCGAGGATCCCGCATCGGTGGGCATCGAGCAGATCATGGCGTTCCGGGAAGAAGAAGACTACAAAATCATGGAGCGCCTGCGTCAGCGCATCGCAGGCCTGGTCGACGATCCCGACACCGCCGAGGCGCTCAAGCCGTACTACCGCTTCATGTGCAAGCGGCCGTGTTCCAGCGAGGAGTATCTGACCGCCTTCAACCGGTCCAACGTGACGCTGATCGACGTGGCCGAATCCCAAGGTGTGGAGCGGCTGACCGAGAAGGGGATCGTCGCCAACGGCGTTGAGTACGAGGTTGATTGCGTCATTTTTGCGAGCGGTTTCGAGATCTCCACGGAGATCAGCAGGCGCTACGCAATCGACACCATTGAGGGCCGCGACGGGTTGTCGCTCTTCGAATACTGGAAGGACAACTACCAGACGCTGCACGGCATGACCAGCCGCGGCTTCCCCAACCAGTTCTTCACCGGTTTCCTGCAGGGCGGTGTATCGGCCAACACCACCGCGATGTTCGAGCAGCAGGCCAAACACATCGCCTACATCATCGCCGAGGCGCAGAAGCGCGGTGCGATCACCGTCGAGCCGAGCCAGGAGGGCCAGGACGGCTGGATTGCGACCGTTCGCGAACTGTCGATCGACAATTCGGCGTTCGAACTGTCCTGCACGCCTGGCTATTACAACAACGAGGGCCGCGGCGGCGGGGAAGGCAACGGGTCGTTCCTCGGCGACTTCTATTCGCCCGGCTTCTACGCCTTCGAGGATCTGATCGCCGAATGGCGCGCCAAGGGCGATCTCGACGGCCTGGAGCTCGGGCACTAGATGACACGACCACGATTCGACACGACGCAGGCACGATTCGACGATCGCGTCGCCGTCGTCACCGGCGCCGGCAGGGGACTGGGCCGCGAGTACGCGCTGCTGCTCGCTCGGCTCGGAGCCAACGTCGTGGTCAACGACCCTGGCGGAGCGCTGAGCGGCGACGGTGACGACAGCGGGCCGGCCCAGCAGGTCGTCGACGAGATCATCGCGACGGGCGGGGAGGCGATCGCATCGACAGAGTCGGTGGCGACGCCGGCCGGCGGCCAGGCGATTGTCGCGGCCGCAACCGATCGGTACGGCCGCATCGACGTGTTGATCCACAATGCCGGGATCGTCCGGCACGCGCCGCTTGCCGAGATGACCGTCGAGGACTTCGACGCGGTGCTCGACGTCCATCTGCGCGGCGCGTTCCACGTTGTGCGAGCGGCGTTTCCGGTGATGTGCCAGGCCGGATACGGCCGGGTGGTCCTGACATCGTCGATCGGCGGGCTGTACGGCAACCACAAGGTGGCCAACTACGCCGCCGCCAAGGCCGGGGTCATCGGGCTGTCGAACGTCGTCGCACTGGAGGGTGCTGAGCACGGGGTGCGCTGCAACGTCATCGTTCCGGCAGCGGTGACCCGGATGGCCGAAGGCATCGACACGTCCGCTTATCCGCCGATGGGTGCCGATCTCGTCGCCCCGGTGGTCGGCTGGCTGGCCCACGAATCGTGTTCGGTCACCGGCGAGATCCTCACCGCCATCGCAGGCCGGGTCGCCCGGGTGGCCGTCGTGGAGTCCGCCGGCGTCTACCAGCCGGAGTGGACCGTCGACCAGGTGGGCGCCCGCATCGAGGAGATCCGCGATATCAGCGACCAGCGGGTCTTCCCGGTGGTACCCGACGGGCACAGTGCTCACATCGGGCACAGCTTCGGGATGGCAAGGGGCAGAGCATGAACAGCACCGGCCCGCTGACGGGAGTGCGGGTGATCGACCTCACCGCGATGGTGATGGGTCCGTACTGCACCCAGATCATGGCCGATATGGGTGCCGACGTCATCAAGATCGAGCCGCCCGCCGGCGACGACACCCGCTACGTGTCGGTCGGTCCGGCGCCGGGTATGAGCGGGGTATTCGTCAACGTCAACCGCGGCAAACGCAGTGTCGTGCTGGACCTTCGGTCTGATGAGGGTAGGGCCGCGCTGCGAGCGCTGATCGCCGGAGCCGACGTGTTCATCCACTCGATGCGCGCCAAGGCGATCACGAAACTCGGGTTCGGCTACGACGATGTCGCCGCCATCAAGCCGGAGATCGTCTACACCAACTGCTACGGCTACGGCCGGCGCGGGCCCGACCGCGACCGCCCCGCCTATGACGACACCATTCAGGCCGAGTGCGGCCTGCCTGCGGTGCAGGCCGAATTGACCGGTGAGGCAAACTATGTCGCGACCATCGTGGCGGACAAGGTCGCCGGGCTGACCGCGGTGTACGCGACGACGATGGCGTTGTTCCACCGTGAGCGCACCGGTGAGGGCCAGGAGGTCGAGGTCGCAATGTTCGAGACGATGGCCTCGTTCATGCTGGTCGAGCACGCCAACGGCGCCATGTTCGACCCGCCGCTGGGTCCGGCGATGTATCACCGGACCGTGGCACCCAACCGCAAGCCGTATCGGACCAAGGACGGCTACATCTCGGCGCTGATCTACAACGACAGACATTGGGCCAGCTTCATCAAAGCGGTTCAGCCCGCCTGGAACATCGAGCGCTACGCCACGCTCAAGGCCCGCGCCGCCGACATCGACACCGTGTACTCACTGGTCGCGCAGACCTTGACCGAACGGACCACCGAGGAGTGGCTGACGTTGTTCGTCGAACTGGAGATTCCGGCCGCACCGCTGAATACGCCGCAGGCATTGTTCGACAACGAACAGCTCAATGCCGTCGGGTTTTTCGAGACGGTGCCCACCGCGCAGGGCCCGGTCCGGATGCCGGGTGTGCCGACCTGGTTCTCCCGAACGCCGGGCCGGATCGCGGGGCCCGCCCCTGAACTCGGAGCCGACACCGCAAGTGTGCTGGCAGAGCTGGGGCTTGCCGAGGTGGAGAGCGTGGAGAGCGCATGAGGCCCGCCGGCGACCGATGCAGAGCGAGGCACGAGCGATGAGGAGGAGCGGCGTATGAGCCTAAGCTTCGACATGGGTGCCCCGGCAGCGGCGCTGCGCTCACAACTGCGGAACATGGTGAAACAGCATGTGCCCGACGACTTTCTCGGGGCGTTCACCGATGACCCCGCGGATCTGGCAGTCGCGCAACAGTTTTGCCGGACACTCGCCGAGCAGGAGTTGCTCTGCCTGGCGTGGCCGCAGGAGTTCGGCGGGCGCGGCGCCTCGGTGTGGGAACAGACCGTGGTTCGCGAGGAGATGTGGGCCCATCACGAGCCGCGCGGTGCCCAGTACATGGGCGTCAACTGGGTCGGGCCGATCATCATGCGGCACGGCACCGAAGAGCAGCAACGTAAGCATCTTCCGCCCATTGCACGTGGCGAAGTGATCTGGTGCCAGGGCTTCTCCGAACCGGAGGCAGGCAGCGACCTGGCCTCATTGCGCACCACGGCCCGCCGCGATGGTGACGGCTGGTTGGTGAGCGGTCAGAAGATCTGGACGTCCTACGCCACGATGGCGCAGTGGTGCTTCTTGCTGGCCCGGACCACGCGAGGCGAGAAGAAGCAACAGGGTCTGACGATCTTCCTGGTGCCGATGGACGATCCGGCCATCCAGGTCCGACCCATCCGCTGCATGATGGGCCCGCACCACCTCAACGAGGTGTTTTTCGACGAATTGCGGGTCACCGAGGCCGACGTGCTCGGCACGGTCGATGAGGGCTGGTCGATCGTGCAGGAGGTGACCTCGTTCGAGCGGGTCGGAATCGCCCGTTACGCACGGTGCGAACGCCTGCTCGCGGCGGCACCAACGGTGCTCGGCGACCGGTGGAACGAACTGCCCGCCGAACTGCGCGGTCGCTGGGTGCGGATGTTGACGCACTGCCGCCGTGCGCGTCTGATGGCCTATCGCATCGTGGAACTCCAGAGCACGGGGCGGGTCAAACCCGGCGACGCCGCCGCGTACCGGATCGCGGTCACCAAGCTGGATCAGGACAGCGCAGAGGTCTTGATGGACATCGCCGCCGCGGTGTCACACGACGACGCGCGGGCGGGATGGTTCCTCGACGAGGTCGACGACCACTGGAAGTACTCGCAGGCCTCGACCGTGTCTTCCGGCAGCATCGAGATGCAGCGCATCCTGCTGTCCCGCTCACTCCTCGCGGCCGCGAAATGACAGGGATGGTGCTGGACCTCAGCGAGGATGCCAAAGAGTTTGGGCATCAGGCACTTCGGGCCTTCGAGGCGGCAGCCGGTGACCAGCTGGTGCAGCAGGCCGAGGCCAAGCCCGACAGCCGGGAGTCGCTCGTCGGCCCGATCCTCGCCGGACTCGGCGCATGGGAACTCGACCCGCGCACCGACGCAGACGGACTGGAAGCCGCCGCTGCTCTGTGCCGCAGCGCAGGCTACTGGGCGCTGCCCTACCCGGTGGCCGAGCGTCTGGCCGCACCCACTGACCTCGACGTCGACGGCCTGGTGGTCGTGGCAGACACCCGGCCATCGGCCGCGCTGGCCGGACTCGACTCCCGCTGGGCCGCTGTGACACTGGACGGTGCAAGGAGCAGGGTGACCGGCCACCCCGCGGAGGGGCCGGCATTCGTCACCGAGCTGCAACTGTCGGCGATCGACAAGAACGGCGCGGGAGACATCGCCCTTGCGCTGACACTGCAGTGCTGGACGCTGCTCGGCATGCTGGACCGGGCGATCGAGTTGACGATCGCGCACGTCAGCCTGCGCAAGCAGTTCGGTAAGACACTGTCGGACTTTCAGAGCGTGCAGTTCCAGCTCACCGACGCCGAGGTCGAGCGCAGCGGGTTGGACATCCTCGCCAAGTACACACTGTGGAGCGTCGGGAGCGGCGGCGCCGACGCCCAGAATGATGCGCTGAATGACGCACTGGCGTTGCGGATGTCGGCCATCGAGGCGGCCGAGGTCGTCTTCCGGGTGTGCCACCAGCTGCACGGTGCGGTCGGCTTCTGCGACGAAACGACTCTGTCTTGGCTCTCGCGTTATAGCCAGCCGTTGCGGCGTCTCCCGTTGGGCCTTTCCGCGACACGGGATCTGCTGACCCGACGCGTGGGCGGGGCTGGACTGAAAGGGCTGTTCGTATGAGGGTCGTCGTCATTGGCACCGGGTTCGGCAAGTACGCCGCCGCCCCCGCATATCAGGCGCTTGGTTTCGACGTCGAGGTGGTGAGCCCCCGCGACGATGCGGCAGTGAAAGGCGCACTGGCGTCCGACGTCGACCTGGTGTCGGTGCATTCGCCGCCGTTCATGCATCTCGATCACGTGATGGCGGCGATCGACAATGGGCATCCGGTGTTATGCGACAAGCCGTTCGGGCGAAACGCCGACGAGGCGGTTGCCATGCGGGATCGCGCCAACGAGGCAGGCATCCTGAATTTTCTGAACTTCGAGTTCCGTTTCAACGAGTCGTGGGCCAGGGCCAAGCAGCTGGCGGATTCCGGGGCGATCGGCACTCCTGCGCACCTCAGCTGGACCTTCTTCGGAAGCGGACTGCGCGGCCGCAAGTACGGCTGGATCAACGACCGCGAACTCGGGGGCGGCTGGATCGGCGCCTACGGATCGCACCTGATCGACTACACCCGGTGGCTGTTCACCAGCGAGGTCACCGCCTGCGGGGGAGTCACCCGGATCGAGGGATCGCCGCCCGAGGCGACCGCTGAGGACGCGTATTCGGCGTGGTTCGTGCTGGAAAACGGCTGCACGGCAGCCCATGACACCGGTTTCGCCGCGGCCGTGCCGACGACCCCGCGGGCCACGCTCACGGGGAGCGCCGGCTCCATCGAGTTGACGGCCGACACGACGCTCGTCGTCCACCGGCCCGGTGAGGATCCGGAGACATTCGAATTTCCGCCCGCCCCGCGGCGGTCGCCGCCGCCTGCGTTGTCGTCATTTCTGGCTGAGGTGGCCGAGGCGCTGCGCACCGGAACTCAGATCACGCCGTCGTTCGACGACGGAGTAGCGGTCGCACGGACGATGGATCAATTGCGGGCCACGGCCTCATGACGGCGGCACTCGACGAGTTTCGCGAGCGTGTGCGCGCGTGGTGTGTGCAGCACATTCCGTCCGACTGGCGGCAAACCCAAACCGGAGCCACGGATGCGGAATTTGCGGCGTTCCAGAAGGGCTGGTTCGCCGAATTGCACGCCGCAGGCTTCGCCGTGCCGCACTGGCCGGCCGAGTGGGGCGGCGGCATGCCGGTAGATGAGCAGATCGTGCTGTATTCCGAACTGGCCGCCCATGACGCTCCGCGGCTGGTGCTGGCGTTTGTCGGCATCCATCACGCCGCATCCACCCTGTTGGTGGCGGGAACCGACGAACAACGGCGGCGCCATCTCCCCGCGATCCTCGACGGCGAGATCTGGGTCCAGGGGTTCTCCGAGCCCGAGGCCGGATCCGACCTGGCCAGCCTGCGCACCACCGCACGACGGGTGGGCGACACGTTCATCGTCGATGGGCAGAAGCTCTGGGCCAGTGGCGGATTGCACGCTGATTGGTGCCTGCTGCTGGCCCGCACCGATCCCGAGGCTCCAAAGCGGCACGGCATCTCGTACTTCCTGCTCGATATGGCCAGCCCGGGCGTCGATGTGCGACCGATCCGCAACGCCGTCGGCGAATCGCATTTCTGCGAGATCTTCCTCGACGGGGTGGAAATCCCGGCCGCCAATCTGATCGGCGCGGAGAATCAGGGCTGGCAGGTCGCGCAGGCCACGCTTGGTGCCGAGCGGGGAATGACCATGCTGGAACTGGCCGAGCGGCTGGGCAATGCGGGCTTCCGCTGGCTCGTGCAGGCCTGCCAGCCGATCGACGATGCGCTGGTCGCCGACCGGCTGGCGCAGTTCGAGATCGAGATCGCCGGCCTGCGTGGACTGTGCCGGGAGTTGGTGCAGCGCAGCGAGACCAGCTCGGTCGGCCCGGCCGATGCCTCGGTGGTCAAACTGTTCTACAGCGAATTGCTGCAGCGGATGACCGATTTCGGGACCGAGATCGGTGGCATGGCCGCGCACACCCAACTCACCAAACCGGCCTCGAGCGGCTGGGAGTCCGGATCGTGGCTGCTGGACTTCATCGGCTCCTGGGAGTGGACCATTCCGGGCGGCGCGAGCGAGATCCAACGCACCATCATCGCCGAACGTGGCCTCGGCCTGCCACGAGAGTCAGGCAGAGTCTGATGGCAGGAGAATTCGATGAATTCCATGCCGAGCTGCGCTCGGTGGCGGGTGACCTGCTCGCCAAGGACAGGTCGGTCGCATGGCCGATGCTCGCCGCCGCGGGGTGGGTCGGGCTCGAGGTGCCCGAGCAACTCGGCGGCGCCGGGGCGACCTTCGCCGAGGTGGCTGTCGTCTGCGAGGAGATCGGCCGCGCGGCGAGCGCCAACAGCTTTCTCGGCAGTGCCGTGCTTGCCGTCGGAGTGGTGAACGCCTTGCAGCCCAGCGCCACTCGGGACAGGTTGCTGACCGACATCGCCTCCGGCGCCACCCGGGTGGCCGTCGCCTTCGCGCCGTTCGAGTTCGTGCCCGACGCCGAGGGCGCCGACCGGATCCTGATGATCGACGGCGACACGGTGGTCGAGGCACATATGACGGTCACCCCACAGCCCGTGCTCGACGAGACGCGCAGGCTGGCCGCCGTGACCGCAGGCGGGGTGGCCGAAGTGCACCGCTTCGCCGGGGATCCGCACGCCCAGACCCGCCGCCTGCGTGACCGGGCGGCCGTCGCGGTGGCCTGCGACAGTCTCGGGGTTGCCGAGGCCATGCTCGCCGCGACAGTCGCCTACGTGAAGGTGCGCGAGCAGTTCGGTAGGCCTATCGGGTCATTCCAGGCCGTCAAGCATGCCTGCGCCGACATGCATGTGGCGATCGCGGTCTCGCGCCAACTGGTCAGTGCCGCAGTCGAAGCCGTCGCTGCCGATCGGCCCGAAACCAGTGTGGCCGCGGCGATGGCGAAGTCGTACACCTGCAGCGCTGCCGTCGACATCGTCGGCAAGGCCATGCAACTGCACGGTGGCATCGGCTACACGTGGGAGAGCGACATCCACGTCTACCTCAAGCGGGCCGCGCTGAATCGTTCGCTGTTCGGCTCGCCCGCCTCGTACCGCAAAGAACTTTCCCACCGTTATCTGTAAAGCAATCAAGGAGTTTCGCATGGGTGTACCCGTTTACAAGCGCATTCTCGACCTGTTCGAGGCCGAGGGTGTCAATACATTGTTCGGCATTCCTGACCCGAACTTTGTGCACATGTTCACCGAAGCCGACGCACGCGGCTGGTCGGTGGTGGCACCGCACCACGAGTTGAGCGCAGGGTTCATGGCCGAGGCGGCGTCGCGGATGACGGGCAAGCCGGGCCTGTGCATCGGCACACTCGGCCCGGGTATGGCCAACATCGCCGGCGCAATCCAGTGCGCACTCGTCGAGAACTCGCCGGTGATCTTCCTCGGCGGCCAGCGGGCCCGCGTCACTGAGCGCCGGGTGCGGCGTGGCCGCATTCAATTCGTCCAGCAGGAGCCGCTTTTCGCGGCATCGGTGAAGTACAGCAGCTCGATCGAGTACGCCGATCAGACCGACGAGATCATCCACGAGGCCATCCGCAAGGCGATGTCCGGCACCCCGGGTCCGACCTATGTCGAGTTCCCGTCCCACGTGATCCTCGAAGAACTCGACGTCGACGCGGCGCCCGCGCCGTCCAGCTACCGGCTGGTCAATCAGGGCGCCGGTAGCCGCGAGGTGGCCGAGGCCGTGCGGCTGATCCGCGAAGCCGAGCGCCCGGTGCTGCTGGTCGGCCACGGGGTGCACACCTCGCGCACTCAGCAGGAGGTCAAGGAGCTGGCCGAGCTGATGGCCTGCCCGGTGATCCAGACCTCCGGTGGCACGTCGTTCATCCCCGGCCTGCAGGACCGGACCTTCCCGTACCTGTTCTCGCCGGCCGCCAACGAGGCCGTCGAGCAATCCGACCTGTGCGTCGCACTGGGCACCGAACTCGGAGAGCCCATGCACTACGGCCGAACTCAGCATTGGGCGGCCAACAACGCGACCCGCAAATGGGTGTACGTCGAGCAGGACCCGACCGCCATCGGCGTCAACCGGCCGGTCGACGTGGCGCTGGTCGGCGATCTGCGCGGCGTGGTGCCGCAGCTGGTCGAGGCGCTTCGCGACACCCCGCGCGCTCCGTCGGCGAACCTCGACGCGCTGGTGAAGGCCGACGCCGCCGAGCTGGCGCGGGTGGCCGAGGAGGCACCGTCCGGACGCTCGCCGATCCACCCGGCGCGCTACGTCGTCGAAGCCACCAAGGCGTTCGACGAGTACACCGAGGACGGCATCATGGTGCGCGACGGCGGCGCGACCGTGATCTTCCAGTGGACGTACTCGCAGACCAAACCCCGCGACGTGATCTGGAATCAGAACTTCGGGCACCTGGGCACGGGGCTTCCGTACGCGGTGGGCGCGTCGGTCGCCGAGGGCGGCAAGCGCCCGGTCATGCTGCTCACCAGTGACTCGGCCTTCCTGTTCCACATCGCGGAACTGGAGACCGCGGCGCGGCTGAACCTGCCGCTGGTGTGCGTGGTGGGTGTGGACCACCAGTGGGGCCTCGAAGTGGGCGTCTACAAGCGCACATTCGAACAGCCGTCCCCGCAGCCCGGTGTGCACTGGAGCAAGGACGTCCGGATGGACAAGATCGCCGAGGGTTTCGGTTGCCACGGCGAGTATGTCGAGAAGGAAGACGAGATAGGCCCGGCGATCGCTCGCGCCTACGCCAGTGGCAAGGTCGGTGTCGTGCACGTGTGCATCGACCCGAAGGCCAACTCCGAGGAAATGCCAAAGTACGACCGATTCAGGACTTGGTACGCCGAAGGCACCCAATAACCCGCTGAGATTGAGGAAGATGTGTCCATGCGTGAATACCTGAAGTTCTACATCGATGGCCAGTGGGTTGACCCAGTCGAGCTGCGGACGCTCGACGTCGACAACCCCACACTCGAGCAGGTCGCCGGCAAGATCGCCATCGGCTCCGAGGCCGACGTGGACAAGGCGGTCAAGGCCGCCCGCAAGGCGTTCGGCGCCTGGTCGCAGTCCACTCGCGAGGAACGCCTCGACGTCCTGCAGGCCATTCTGGCCGAGTATCAGAAGCGCGCAGGCGACCTCGCCGACGCCGTGCACGAGGAGATGGGTGCGCCACCGTCGCTGGCATCCAACTCGCAGGTCATGATGGGTGTGGCGCACCTCGCCACCGCTATCGACGTGCTGAAGAACTACTCCTTCGAGGAGCCGCACGGCGCCACGATGGTAGTCAAGGAACCGATCGGCGTCTGCGGGCTCATCACACCGTGGAACTGGCCGATCAACCAGATCGCCTGCAAGGTGTTCCCGGCGCTGGCCGCGGGCTGCACCATGGTGCTCAAGCCATCCGAGGTCGCGCCGTTCTCCGGCCAGATCTTCACCGAGGTCGTCGACGCAGCCGGGCTGCCTGCCGGTGTGTACAACATGGTCTTCGGCGACGGCCCCGGTGTGGGCACGGCGCTGTCGAGCCACCCCGGCATCGACATGGTGTCGTTCACCGGGTCCACCCGCGCCGGAATCGAAGTCGCCCGCAACGCCGCACCGACGGTCAAGCGGGTCGCCCAGGAACTCGGTGGCAAGAGCCCGAACATCGTGCTCGACGACGAGGCCTTCGCGCAGAGCGTCGCCTCCGGCATCGCGGTGATGATGGTGAACTCCGGCCAGAGCTGCAACGCGCCGTCGCGGATGCTGGTGCCGAAGACCCGGCTCGAGGAAGCCGTGACGGTTGCCAAGGCGACCGCTGAAGGCGTCAAAGTGGGTGACCTGTCGGACAATTCGGCGATCGGGCCGGTGGCCTCCCGCACCCAGTTCGACAAAGTCCAGGGACTGATCCAGAAGGGTATCGACGAGGGCGCGACCGTCGTCGCCGGCGGCCCCGGCCGCCCGGACGGGTTGTCCACCGGCTACTACGTGCGCCCGACGGTGTTCGCCGATGTCAACAACGACATGACGATCGCCCGCGAGGAGATCTTCGGACCGGTGGTGTGCATCCTCGGTTACGACGACCTGGATCAAGCCATCGAGATCGGCAACGACACCGATTACGGCCTGTACGGGTATGTCTCGGGGGCCGACATCGACCAGGCGCGGGCTCTGGCGCGGCGGATCCGGGCCGGCGCGGTGACCATCAACCACGCGTTCGACATCAGTGCGCCGTTCGGTGGCTTCAAGCAGAGCGGCAACGGGCGCGAGTGGGGCGAAGAGGGGTTCGACGAATTCCTGGAGTCCAAGTCCGTGCTGGGCTACGCACCGGCCACCGCGGAGTAGCGGCGGTTAACATCGGCACTCATGCGAGTGCTGGTGCAGCGGGTGACGTCGGCGTCGGTGTCGGTGGGTGGCGAGGTGGTCGGCGAAATCCGGCCACCGAGCCAGGGCCTGCTGGCTCTGGTCGGTGTCACCCATTCCGACACCGATGACATTGCCCGTCGGTTGGGTGAAAAGCTGTGGCAGTTGCGGATTCTCGATGACGAGAAGTCGGCGGCCGACATCGATGCGCCGATCCTGGTGGTGAGTCAGTTCACCTTGTATGCCAACACGGTGAAGGGGCGAAGGCCGACCTGGAACGCGGCCGCGCCGGGTGTCGTGGCCGAGCCGCTGGTCACGGTGTTCGCCGATACCCTGCGCGCGCTGGGCGCCCACGTCGAAACCGGGGTCTTCGGTGCCGACATGCAGGTCGCGTTGGTCAACGACGGCCCGGTCACGGTGCTGCTGGAACTGTAACTCCCAGGGTCTGTAGCGGTTTGGTGGCGGTCTCGCGCAGCGTCAGCACCGTGACCAGCGACACCACCGCGGCGATGACCACGTAAATGCCTGCGGCGTAGTCGTTGCCGGTGCGTGCGGACAGCAACGTGACCACATACGGTGTGGTGCCGCCGAACACCGCGACCGACACGTTGTAGCCGATCGACAGTCCGCTGTAACGCACCCGGGTGGCGAACAGTTCGGCGGCGGCGACCAGCGACACCGAGACGAACACCGCTTCGATTGCGGCAAGCAGGCAGTGGGCGAGGATTGCGGTGACCAGCGAACCCGAATTCAGCAGCAGGAACGCCGGATACGCCAGCACCGCGAAACCGACCGCCCCGGCGATCAGCAACGGCCGTCGCCCGATCCGGTCCGACAGCGCACCCAACGGCAGGATCAGCACCAGCGCGACGACGCTGGCCGTGGTGATCGAGACGAACGAGGCGGTCTTGGAGAAATGCAGGGTCTTGATGAAATACGTTGGTAGATAGGTGAACACCACGTAGAAGCCGACGTTGTGAATGATCATCAAGCCGATCACCTGAAGGATCGGCACCCACGCCGTGGTGACGGCCTCCCGCAACGGTGAGGCGGCGACCTCGTCGGCCTCCGACAGCTCGGCGAACGCCGGGGTGTCTTCCAGCCGCAGCCGGATATAGAGGCCGACCAATCCCAGCGGACCGGCCAGCAGGAACGGAATCCGCCATCCGTAGCTCTCCATCGCGCCGTCGGGAAGGACGGTCGTCAGCAGCGTCACGGTCACCGAACCGAGCAGGAAACCCAGCACAGCCGACCAGACCAGGAACGCCACCACCACGCCGCGCCGGCGGTCGGCGGAAAACTCGGCGAGATAGCACGCGCCGCCGCCGTATTCGCCGCCCGCGGAGAACCCTTGCAGGCAGCGCAGCAGCAACAGTCCCAGCGGGGACAGCACGCCGACGGAGGCATACGTGGGCAGCAGACCAATCGCCAGCGTCGAGCCCGACATCAGCAGGATCACCAGGGCCAGGACCCGTTGCCGGCCGATGCGGTCACCGAGCGGGCCGAAGAAGAAGCCGCCCAGCGGCCGCATGAAGAAGGCCGCGGCGAAGATTGCGAAGGTGTTCAACAGTGCGGCGGTCTCATTGCCCGTAGGGAAGAACTTCACCGAGATGATCGTGGCGAGAAAGCCGTAGATCGCGAAGTCGTACCACTCCACGGCGTTCCCGATCGACGCGCCCGTGATCACCCGGCGCAAGGATGATGTGTTCGCTATGTGATCATCGGTCGGCAAAGTCTGTTCTCCCGCAATCGAAGTCATCAGCACGATAACGGGGCACGCCACACACTGGAGGCACGATGACCAACACATCGACGGTGACGCCGTTTCCCATCGCGGTGCCCGCGTCGGTTCTTGACGACCTGCGACGGCGCCTCGACGGCGCGCGATGGCCGGCTGAGCTGCCGGGATGCGGGTGGGATTACGGAACCGAGCAGGCCTTTTTGCGGACCGTCGTCGAGCGGTGGCGTGACGGTTATGACTGGCGGGCGACGGAAGCCGAGCTCAATCACTGGGGTTCGCATATCGCGACCGCCGCCGATCAGCGGGTGCATCTGTTGCACGTGCGCTCGGAAAATGCCGACGCGATTCCCTTGGCACTGGTGCACGGGTGGCCGGGGTCGATCGTCGAATTCCTCGATGCACTACCGCTGCTGCGCGACCGTTTCCATGTGGTCGTCGTCTCGATGCCGGGCTACGGGTTCTCGGGTCCGACGACACAACGCGGCGTCGACGTTCCGAAGGTCGCCGCCGCTGTCGACGACGTGATGTCCCAACTCGGCTATGACCGGTACCTCGCGCAAGGCGGCGACTGGGGCGCACTCGTCGTCCGGCATCTCGGGCAGCATTTTGCGCCGCGGGTGGCAGCCATCCACACCAACATGCTGTTCGCGCCGTTCGACGGTGACCCCGCCGAGGCGATGAATGGAGTGACGGAAAGCGAGCTGGCAGCGATTGTTTCGTCGGCCGAACGGATCGCGGACGGAACCGCGTACATGCAGATTCAAGCCACCCGACCACATTCGCTTGGCTACGGACTCGACGATTCACCGCTCGGCTTGGCGGGCTGGATTCTGGAGAAATTCCATGCCTGGTGCGACATCAGCACGGGAATGCCGATCCGCACCGATCGGCTCATCGACAACCTGATGGTGTACTGGCTGACCGGAACGGCAACGTCGGCGGCGCGACTGTATTGCGAGGCGAGCCGATCAGGCACCTCCGCGCTGAGCGACTGGGATGGGCGTGTCGACGTCCCAACGGGTTATGCGGTGTATCCCTTTGAGCTACTGCAAACCCCCCGCGTGTGGGCGGAACGGCGCTACAACCTGGTGCACCACAGCGTGCAGGACAACGGGGGACACTTCGCCGCATTCGAACAACCGGAGCTGTTCGCCGCCGACGTCAACGCCTACGGCGACACCCTTCGGCACCTCGGGGTGTTCTGAGCGGCTGGCACACGCGCGTACCAGTTCACCCCTGTGATCCCGTCGTGGTGCACAGGTGCCAGTGGTTGACTGGTGAGTGGAGCCCGGCGCACGGAAGAGGAGGTTGAGCAATCGGAACCGATTCGGAATACGTAGCCGCCGATGTACCCGAAGAGGTCCGCCGAACCGTATTAGCCGCAGCCTACGACGAGCTGACCCGGTGGGGACTGGAGCGGTTCGACATCCCCACGATGTGCGCTCGCCACAAGATCGACGAGGCGCTGGTCACCCGATATTGGGGTGATGGCCGCAAGCTTGCCCTCGATGCGCTGCTGTTTTGGAGCGACGAGATTCTCACCCCGGCCGACACCGGATCCCTGCGCACAGATCTGCGGGCGTTGGCCGCCGCCGTGGCCCGTCAGGTCAATACCGGCACCGGCCGCAGTCTGCTCCGCGCGATGGTGGTCGACGACCGCGCTGCATTCGCCGACGACACCCGGATGGAGTTCTGGATGCGGCGGTTCGCCGGCATCCGCTCGGTGTTCGATCGGGCCGCCGAACGCGGCGAGATTCGGGAGGGTATCGACATGATCGCGGCGATGCAGCTGGTGCTGGCGCCGATCAACGTGCGCGCCCTCTACACCAAGGACCCGATCGAAGAGAGCTACTCCGACGTCATCGCCGACCTGGCGTGGCACGCGATCGCGGCGCGCTGAGCCGATTCGTTACCGGTCCGCGCCCTGCGGTCGACCTCCGGCGTGAGACCGTAGACCTCTATGCACACTCACAGCTTCGTCACCTACGAGGAATTCGGTCGCCGATTCTTCGAGGTAGCGGTGACCGAGGAGCGTGTTGCGGCGGCATTCGCCGAGATCGCCGGTGGCGAGTTCGAGATGGGCCCGATGGCGCAGGGGCCGGGCGGGCTGGCCAAGGTCACCGCGAAGGTGAAGATCCAGCAACCGGTCGCCCGGCGCAGCGTGGGGGACACCATCACCTTCAACGTCCGCATCCCGCTGGTGATCGAGCTGATCGTCGATCTGCGCGTGGACAAGCAGCGGTTCACGGTCGACGGTGACATCGCGTTGCGGGCCACCGCGCGGGCGGCCGAGCCACTGTTGCTGGTGATCGACGTCGCCAAGCCGCGGTCCTCCGACATCTCCGTCAACGTGACGTCGAAATCGATGCGCGGCGAGATAATTCGGCTCGTCGCCGGAGTCGACGCCGAGATCCGCCGTTTCGTCGCGGCCTACGTCGCCGACGAGATCGACAGCCCGGGAGCGCAAAAAGCGAAAGTCATCGACGTCGTCGAGGCCGTCGCGTCTGCCTGGGACTAGTCGCGACGGGGCCTGCCGGTGAGATTCAGTGGCAGGCCCACCGCGCTGAGCTGGGTGAGGACGTCCTCGATGCGCCCCGTAGGGACCTCGGCGCGCCATTCCGGGAGACTTCCGGTCAGGCGCAGAGCGCCGGGCCCGAACGACAGACTCGTCAAGGTCAGCCCGCTGGCCAGCTCGGGCAAGCGCACCGGATAGGCCGGTGTCTTGGCCGGCAGTGGCCATCGGCGCCGGCGGGTTCGGACGGCCCGGGGATGCAGCCACAGGGTGGAGCCGTCGAGTTCCACCTCGACTTCCACACTGCCGAGTCCGGGGCGACGAGCCCACCGCAGCCGGGCGACGCCGTCGTCGTCCACCTGGCCCGACAAGCGGGGCAGCGCGTCGGAGAACACCTCGTCAAGTGCATGCGTCGAGACGTCCATACTCACCTCGACCGGTGCGGCCACCAACACCGGTGGCATTCCCGGCTGCAGATGGACATTGTGCAGGACCACGGAGGCGCGTTCGAAATACCGTTCATCCCAACGGATATCGGTGGCGGCCAGCCGCACGTCGTTGAGCTGGCCGACGGCAAGCCGGCGCACGTCGAGGCGGGAGTCGAATTCGGTGACGGTCAGCGTGATGTCCCCGGTGTCGAGCCGCACGGTCAGGGTGCGACCCACCACCAATCGCTTGACGGTCATGAACAGGGTCCGATACGCCACCGCGGCCCCGGAGCTCACGGCCGACGACGACCACACCGAGGACAACATGTCCAGTGGCCGCAGGAGATCCCAGCGAGCAAGGCCCAGGGAACGTGGCCCCAAAGAAGGTGGCATAGGGCTACCCATCCTGCTCGGTCCGCACGGTGCGGCGCAAGAGTCATTGCGTACGTTTGTAATCCGCGGCCCAGGGTATAAATGGACGTTGATGACGTCTGTGGTGATAGTGGGCAGCGGGTTCACCGGTTTCGAGTGCGCGCGACGACTGCAGCGGCAGCTTCGCCGGCACCACAGTGCCGTCAAGGTCACCATCATCTCGCCGATTGACTACATGCTGTACACACCGCTGCTGCCCGACGTGGCGGGCGGTGTGGTCGACGCCCGGTTCGTGACGGTGCCGTTGGCGGGCACGCTGCCCGGGGTGCGGGCGATCAGGGGAAGCGTGGACAGCGTCGACCTGTCAGCGCACACGCTGAGCTACACCGATCCGGAGAACCGCATCCACGAGGTGGCCTGGGACCGGCTGGTGCTCAGCCCCGGCTCCGTGACCCGGGTGTTCGACATTCCCGGCCTGACCACCTACGCCCGCGGGCTCAAGTCCGCCGCCGACGCGCTGTATCTGCGCGACCACGTTCTCGAGCAGCTCGAGCTGGCCAGCATCGACGACGATCCTGAGGTGGCCGCGGGCAGGCGCACGATCCTGGTGGTGGGCGCGTCGTATTCGGGCACCGAGCTGGTGGCGCAGCTGCGTGCGTTGGCCGACGCCGCGGCCAAGCAGATGGGATTCGACGCCGATTCGGTGCGCTTCGTGTTGATGGACCTGGCCGAGCAGGTCATGCCCGAGGTGGGCGAGAAACTCGGCAAGGCCGCGAGGAAAGTTCTGCATGCCCGCGGCATCGAGGTGCGACTCGGCTTGACGTTGAAGGAAGTGCATGCGGATCACGTTGTGCTCAGCGATGATTCGCGTCTCAATACCCGAACCGTGGCGTGGGTGACGGGGGTGGCCGCCGCGCCGTTGATCGCGACCCTTGGGCTGCCAACCGAGAAGGGCAGGCTGAAAGTCGGTGCGGACCTATCTGTGCCGGGCCATCCCGACGTCTTCGCCGCCGGCGACGCGGCCGCGGTCCCCGATCTGACCCAGCCGGGCACGATCACCCCACCCACCGCACAGCATTCGGTGCGGCAGGGCAAGGCGCTGGGCCGCAACGTCGCCGCCAGCCTCGGGATCGGCACCGCGAAGGACTACCGGCACCGCAACATGGGGCTGGTCGTCGACCTCGGTCCGCGCAAAGCCGTCGCCAACCCCCTCAACATCCCGCTGTCCGGCCTGCCGGCCAAGGTCGTCACCCGTGCCTATCACCTGTATGCGATTCCGCGCGCGGTCAACCGCTGGGCGGTCGGGCTGGCCTACCTCACCGACCTGATGTTCCCGCGCACCGTGGTGTCGATGGGGCTGGCCAATCAACCGGATGCGCAGTTCTCGCCCGACTGACTACAGGTCCAGCTCCAGATGACCACCCTCTGGCGCGCGCGACACACAGGTCAGCATCATCCCGGCGGCCTGTTCCGGCTCGGTGAGCAGCGTATCCCGGTGCTGCACAACACCATTGATCACCCGAGTTCGGCAGGTGCCGCAGAAGCCCTGCTGGCAGGAGTACGGTGCGGCCACGTGTTCACGCTGTAGCGCCGACAGCAGTGTCTCGTCGGGCCGGACCGTCACCGTCACCGCTGTCGAGGCCACCGTCGCGGTGAAGGTGGTGCCGTCGACCACCGGCGCGGCGGCGAACCGCTCGAAATGCAGTTCCACGTCGTCACGTCCGACCAGCGCCGCACGGATGGCGGTCAGCATCGGCGCCGGGCCGCAGGTGTACACCCCGACGCCGTCCGGGCAGTCGCCCAGCAGGTCTGCGGCGGTGGGCACCCCGTGCACGTCGTCGGTGCGAATCTGCACCCGCGAGCCAAACCGGCGCACCTCATCGAGGAAGGGGATCGATTCCTCGCTGCGTCCGGCGTAGATCATCGACCAGTCGACACCGAGGCGCTCGGCGAGCCCGAGCATCGGCAGAATCGGGGTGATGCCGATGCCACCGGCGATGAACCGGAGGCGCTGTGCGGGGGAGCCGTAGCCAGGAACGGTGAGCGGGAACGCATTTCGCGGGCCGCTGCTCGTCACCGTCGCTCCGACGGCGAGTCCGTCGTGCACCTCGATGGAGCCGCCACCACCATCGGGGATGCGCCGCACCGCAATTCGGTAGCAGGTGCGCAGGCCCGGCTCGCCGCACAGCGAGTATTGCCGAATCCGTCCGCTGGGCAGGTGGATGTCCAGGTGTGCTCCGGGATGCCAGGGCGGCAGCGGCTGCCGGTCGGGGGCGGCCAGTGTCAGCGCGACGACGTTCTGATCGCGGGCGACCACGTGGCGGTCGACGATCTGCAGCGTCAGCGTGTGGTCGCGGCCCGGGGGAGCCGCCGGCTTGCGGATCGCACCGCTGATCGCCCACAGCGTGCTGATGGCCGCATCGGCGACGCTGAGGGGAACGTCGTGGCGGGTCCGTCCCGACGCGCTCGGCGGGACGGCACGCAAGCGGGCCAGCGGTTTCACAGGTGCGCGGCGCGGGCGGCCGGCGAGCTGGCCAGGTAGGCGACCGCCTGTGCCGTGGAGCCGACGTCCTCCGGCGAATAGTTCGGCCGGAAATACGTCAACGTCGTGGAGCCGAACAGCTTGCGGTACTTGGGCAGCAGACCGCGCTTGGAGTCGTTGGCCCGCAGCCGCTGCATCCGCCACCAGCTCATGTTCAGGCTGGGGTCGGTGCGGCACAGATACCAGATGCCGCGGTTGAAAAAGCCTGCCATCAACATCCCCGCCATGCCCATCGACCGGATCCGGTCGAGATAGCTGTCGTGGAAGTAGACCGCGACGTCGTGGGCGACGTTGCGGTGCTCGACCTCTTCGCTGCCGTGCCAGCGGAACACGTCGACCAGGGTGGGATCGGCACCGTAGTCGTCCCAGCTGCTGTTGAGGGCGAAGTCGCCGAGCACGGCGGTGTAGTGCTCGATGGCCGCGATCAGCCACAGCCGATCACACAGGTGGTTGAGCCGGCGCTGCGGATCACTCGACGTGCTTGGCGAGAGAACCTGGCCGAAGACATAGTCGAGCTGGCGCAGGATGGGCTCAGGATCCACCCCGCGAGCGACCATCAATTCCTGCAGGACCTGCTCGTGGACGTCCGCGTGGGTGGCCTCCTGACCGATGAACCCGCGCATGTCCTCGGCCAGCCGCGGATCCTTCACCAGCGGCAACGCCTCGTTGTAGGTGGCGACGAACCAGCGTTCGGCCACCGGAAGCACCAGGTTGAGCAGCCCGATCACATTCGATGCGACGGGATGGCCGGGAATCCAGTGCAACGGGGCGTCGGAGACGTCGAAGTCGACCTTGCGGGCCTGGATCTGTACCCGGCCAGGATCGATCTCATGGTCGAAATGACGTGGGCGCAGCATGGGCGGAACCTCCCGGCAGTGGCTGTCCGGAAGTTTAGCCGAGCGGGGTGATCAGCCGACCTGAGTCGGCGTCACTGTCACGACGCCGGGCGCGCCGGGTGTCGGGCGGCTGCCGCCGTCGGCCGGGATCGGCGCCGACGGCAAAGCGCCACCTGAGCCGGGCGGCGGGGCATCGGGCTGGGCGGCCTTCGTGCAGTTGAGCATCAGTGACATCTTGCCGCTGGCCAGGTATTTCTGGCTCTGCACGATGCATTTAGCCTGGGGCACATCACTGCCCACGGAGCCGCCGAACACCGACGAAACACCTTGGGCGTGCAGGATGGCGACCGCCTTGTAATACGGTTCGCCGAGGATGTTCATCGTTCCGCCGGCGTTCGGGTCGGCGTTGCTGGACCCCATGCTGAGGGCGGCTACTGCCGAGCCTGCGGCAAGCGCTCCGGCGGCTGCCAGGATGAGCGTCTTCACTCGAACCTCCGTCTGTGTCTCCGGTCGAACATAGCCCAGGGACCTTCGAGGTCGCTCTTCGAGCGGATCCCACCAGCCTCTTGCGACCTCTATCGTCACAAGCGCCTCCGAATGTTTCAGTGCGCGCCGAACTCGACGTTTTGGTGCGTTCCACTCGCAAAAGTGCGCCCGTTTGTTGGTTTGGGCGCAGATCACATCAATCAGCCGCCGTTGCCGCGCAGGATCTCCGCGGCGCAGCGCAACCGGGAGTGCCCGGTTTCCTGCATACAGACCCGAACCGGCGACTCAGCCTCGGTCGGCGGGACGGTCGTCGGAGACGACGTCACCACGGGGTTGGGGATCACGTCCTGATGGACCGACCAGAGGTAGCGGTTGGTGTATTGCAGCTGCGTGCAGTAGGCGGTGGCCCCGTCGGCGGTGGTGCCGGTGGCGCCCGCCTCGGTGCAATCCGACCCGATGACCGCGGTGGGCGTCGGCTCGACGGTGACGGTATCGGTCGGCGTGCTGGTGGTTGTCGCCGTCGTGGTGGTCGTCGTGGTGGAAGGCGGCGGCGGTGGCGGTAGCGGGACGACGCTGGTGGTCGCCGTCGTCGTAGCCACCGTGGTGCTGGTGTGAACGTCGGCGACCGTCTCACCGCGATCACGCCCGGCGATGAACGCCGCGGCCACCGCGATCAGCAGCACGAGCAGTACCGGGATCAGGATCGCCGGCCGCAACCAGGACTTGTGGGCCGGTGGTCCGGCTTCGCCGCCGCCCGGTGCGGCGTCGGCGATGGGCGTCAGGTGGGTGGCATCGGTGTCGGTCAGGCCGTCACCGGACAGCGGCGTGGTGATGTGGTGGGCCAGGGCACGCGCGAAATCCACACACCGGTCGAAGCGGTCGGCGGGATCCTTGGACAGCGCCTTGCGCAGCGCCGGGTCGAGGTTGGCGAGCTCGGGGCGGTGCTCGCCCACGCTGGGCGGCAATGCCGACAGATGCTGGCTGATCACCACCGCGGGGTTGGAGTGCTGGAACGGCGGCCTTCCGGTGAGCAGGTGATAGGCGGTGGCGGCCAGCGCGTACTGGTCGGCCCGCCCATCCAGGTCGCGGCCCATCAGCTGCTCGGGGGCGGCGTAGGACACGGTGCCGACGGTCATATTGGTCTGGGTGAGCCCGCTGGCGTCATTGTCCCAGCGGGCAATGCCGAAGTCCGCCAACAGGATTCGTTCCTCGCCGGTGTCCTGCTTCGACACAAGGATGTTGGCAGGCTTGACGTCGCGGTGCAGCAGATGCCGTTGATGCGCGTAGTCCAGCGCCTCGCCGACCGCGGAGACGATGTTGAGCACCTCCCGCTGCGGCAAGCCGGTGGGAAAGGTCTTCAGCAGCTCGGCGGCGTCGGTGCCGTCGACGTAGTCCATCGCGATCCACAGCTGCCCGTCGAACTCGCCGCGGTCGTGGACACCGACGATGTGCGGGTGCCAGAGCGTTGCCGCGATATCAGCCTCGCGGTCGAACCTGGCGCGGTATTCGGTGTCGCTGCTGACCGAGGACGGCAGCACCTTGAGGGCATCCTGGCGGGGCAACCGGGGATGCTGGGCCAGGTAGACCTCACCCATCCCGCCCGCGCCGATAAGTCGAATGATCGTATAGCCGGCGAATGTCTCACCTTCGGCTAGCGGCATGGCCCGATCCTAGAGGTCAGCCGACGCCCACTCCCACGTCTTTCCGTCCGTCGGCCTCGCCGTAGCGGGCCAGGTAGTGCTGTGTGCTGGCCCGCAGACCGCCGAGACCGTCGTCGGTGACGCCGAGTACCCGCAGACAGGCGTCGGCGACGTGGCCGGCCAGCGTGGCGTGATCGGGCTGCGGGTCCCGCGTCCACATGTTCACCAGCGACTCGACCAGGCGGAACGGCAGGTCGGCGGCGTCACTGGCGACCCCCGTCGCGCCAAGGATGGTCCGGCTGACGTCGAGGTAGGCCAGCCGCAGCCGCTCGCGTTCGGTCCAGAACGTCGCCAGCCGGGCTTCCCGTAGCTCGGGCAGCAGATAGAGGGCGCCCAGGTTCCATCGCGATGTCAGCAGCTGAGCGCCGTCGAACGCGGCGAGGGCGTGCAGGCACTGCGCTGCCGACGGGTCGGCCTCCTGCACGGCTGACAGGAACGCCAGCGTCGGCGTGACGGTCTGATGCAGCAGCGCCGACAGCAGCTCGTCCTTGGTCTTGAAGTAGTGGTACAGCGAGGCCTGCCGGATGCCGACCGCCTCAGCGATCGCCCTGGTGGACGTGCTCGCATAACCGCGGGTGGTGAACAGTTCCCCCGCGGCGTCGAGAATCTCCTCCCGGGCGGTCGTGCCGGGCCTGCGCCGTTCGGTCAAGCGCGGACGGCCCGCCCGCGTTGTCTCCATGAATCTGATGTTGACCCACATCACCTGCGAAAAGACAGACCCGGGCATTTTCTGTCACACGACAGAAACGCGCGATACCTATCGGTTACGCGACGGCAAGGTTTGGTTACGCCAGCGACACCCACCGCGACATCGCGCCCGCAAAACTGTCAATCGACAGGCTGATGGCTCACCGGTGAGTTCATCCTCGTGACCTTTTGAGACCCTCGGGGAGATTCCGCATGGCGAGCGCCGCAAGTGTTGCGCTACGACCTGACGCTCCGGCGACGACGCCGGCCGGCGACGTGGTCGCGGCGGTGGAAGATCTGCGCGTCACGTTCCGTCGCAATGGCAAGGACGTGCACGCGCTGCGTGGCGTGTCACTGAGCATCGCCCCCGGCGAGATCGTCGGCCTGGTCGGCGAATCCGGATCGGGCAAGAGCGTGCTGGGATTCAGCATGCTCGGCCTGCTCGGGGCAGCCAAGACCGGCGGCAGCGTCCAGGTCTGCGGAACCGACATGCTCACCGGCGCGGCCAAGCAGCTGCGCAAGGTCCGGCGGCTGGACCTGGGCGCGGTGTTCCAGGACCCGATGACGTCGCTGAACCCCACCATGCGAATCGGCCAGCAGGTCGAAGAGGTGGCAGGCAGCAGCGAAGAGGCGCTGAAACTGCTGACCGCCGTTGGCATCCCGGAGCCCGAGCGGCGGATGCGGGCCTACCCGCACGAATTATCCGGTGGCCTGCGGCAGCGCGTGATGATCGCGATCGCGGTGGCCGGTGACCCCGAGCTGATCATCGCCGACGAGCCGACCACCGCACTCGACGTCACCGTGCAGGCTCAGGTGCTGGCCCTGCTGCAGCGGCTGCGCAGCGAGATCGGCTGCAGCATCGTGCTGATCACCCACGACCTCGGAGTCGCGGCGCAGATCGCCGACCGCATCGCCGTGCTCTACGCCGGGCGGATCGCCGAGATCGGTCCGACCGCAGACGTTCTTGCCACGCCCGCGCACCCCTACACGCATGGTCTGCTGCAATCGCGGCTGACGTTGGACACGGCACGCGACCGTCCACTGGCCGCGATGGCCGGCCAGGTGCCCAGCCCGACCACCCCGCTGCCCGGCTGCGCATTCGTGCCGCGGTGTGCACTGGCCCACGCCGAATGTTCGGCCACACCACCGGATCCGGTGATCGTCGCCGGGAATCGGGTGAGCGCCTGCATCATTGCCCCCGAGCAGATGCGCGCCCAGCTGGCCGGGATCGTCGCCGCCGAGACCGAAGCATTCGCCGATCGCGCCGAGATAGACGTTGAGCAGCCCGCCGCCGTCGACGCCCGCACCGTCACCAAGGCATTCACCGTGCGCAGGCGCTGGCTGGACCGCTCGGGCGCCAGGCAGAGCAAACTGCAGGCGCTGCGCGGTGTGTCGCTGACCGTCGCGCACGGCGAATCTGTAGCCCTGGTGGGGGAGAGCGGCTCGGGCAAGTCGACGCTGCTGCGGATCATCGCCGGCTTGGAGAAGCCGACCACCGGCGAGGTCGCTTTGGCCGGAAACCAACGCCCGCAGATGGTCTTTCAGGACGCCGGCGCGTCACTGACGCCGTGGTTGTCGGTGGGTGAGCTGATCGGTGAGCGGCTCCGCGGAACGACGATGTCACGCGCCGAACGCAAGGACGCCGTCGCCGCGGTGCTCGAACGGGTCGGCCTGCCGCAGGAAATCGTCAAATCCCGGGCCGCCCAGTTGTCCGGCGGCCAACGCCAGCGGGTGTCGCTGGCGCGGGCCACGGTGATCCCGCCGCAGGTGTTGCTGTGCGACGAGCCGACCAGTGCGCTCGACGTGTCGCTGGCGGCCTCGGTGCTCAACCTGATCGGCGAATTGCGCCGCGGACTGGACATGTCGGTGGTGTTCGTGACCCACGACCTGTCGGTGGCGCGGGTGGTCGCCGACCGGATCGCGGTGATGTACCTGGGCCGCATCGTCGAGATCGGTCCCGCCGAAGACGTGATCGGGCGCCCGACCCACCCGTACACCCAGGCGCTGGTCGACGCGATCCCCGACCTGGGCCGCGACTGCCGGGTGCTGGCCGGCGAACCGGCCAGCCCGCTGTCCCCGCCGACGGGATGCGCCTTCCATCCGAGGTGCCCCATCGCGATCGACACGTGCAGCGACACCGAACTCGACGTGCGGCTGGAAGGCATACCTGGTAGCCCGCACCAGGTCGCCTGTATCGAACGAAAGGCGCGTTGATGGCCATCGCGATGCCCGCCCCGGCGCTGCTGCGCAGCCGCGAGAAGCGGATGGCGGCACTAGCAGGAGACCGTGCGCTGATCCTGAATTGGCTTGGGGTGTCACTGATCCTGCTGGTGACCCTGATCGCGGTCGCCGTGCCCGTGCTCTCTCCGCACGATCCACTGATTCCGGTCGGCATGCCGCTGCAGGCGCCGGGCAAGGACGGCTTCCTGCTCGGCACCGACAGCGTGGGGCGCGACATCCTGAGCCGGGTGCTGTTCGGTGTGCGGTCCAGCTGGTTCGCGGCGCTGGTGGTGGTCGGGGTCGGGCTGCTGATCGGCGGCGTGGTCGGGCTGATCGCCGGGGCCACCGGCGGCTGGGTGGATGCGACCCTGATGCGCATCACCGACGGGTTCCTCTCGCTGCCTGCACCGGTCCTCGCGATCGCCGTCGTCGCCGCGTTGGGACCCGGGTTCATCCACACGTTGATCGCGGTGTCGGTCGTGTGGTGGCCGTTCTACGCCAGGTTGGTTCGCGGCGAGATCGCCCGGCTGGCCGCGCGACCGCACGTCGAGGCCGCCCGGTTGGCCGGCGTAGGACCGATCCGAGTGGCGGTGCGTCACCTGTTGCCCGGCGCGGTACCCAACGCACTGGTGGCCGCCAGCCTGGACCTCGGCACGCTGATCCTCACCCTGGCCGCGCTGTCGTTCCTGGGACTCGGCCAATCCGCCCCGGCTCCCGAGCTCGGTGCCGACGCCGCACGCAATCTCAGTTATTTCCTGCAGCAGTGGTGGGTTCCGGTGATGCCCGGCCTCGGGGTGCTGGTCCTCGCGGTGATCGGCAACATCGCCGGCGACAGCCTGCGCAACCTGATGAAGACGAGCTAGGAGGCCTGGAATGAGAACATTCATCGTCTCCCGACTGGGCGCCACCGCGGCGATCCTCGTCGCACTGACCGCGGTGATGTTTGTGCTGCAACACATTTCGCCGCTGGATCCGGTCAAGGCCCAGATGGGCGCACAGGCTTCGGCATCAGCGGTCGCCGCACGCCGGGAAGCGCTCGGCCTCAACGACCCGATCTTCACCCAGTTCTGGCATTACCTCACCGGGGCGGTGCACGGTGACCTCGGGACGTCCTACCGGACCCGCCACGCCGTCGCCTCCGATCTCGGCAGCTTCTTCCCGGCCACCCTGGAACTGGCGCTCTACGGCCTCGGTATCGCTTTGCTGCTGGCCGTACTGCTGGCATTCAGCACCACCTTGAAGTGGCGGGGATCGGCTGTGCTGCGGGCGATCCTGTTCACCGGCGCGTCGGCGCCGATGTTCCTGCTCGGCATACTCGGGCTGATCGTGTTCTACCAGAAGCTGGGCTGGGTGCCGGCCAATGGCCGCACCGGGATCAGCAACCCGCCGACCGGGCCCACCGGATTGCTGACGGTGGACGGTCTGCTCAGCGGTCGCTTCGACGTCGTCACCGATGCGCTGCACCACCTGATTCTGCCGGCGCTGGTGATGGCGCTTGGCCCGGCGGTGGCGATCGGCCGGGTGCTGCGCTCGAGCCTGCTGACCGATATGGACAGCGACTATGCACGCACCGCACGGGCAAAAGGCTTGTCGGAGAGCAGGATCGTGGCCGGTCACGTGCTGCGCAACTGCATCGGCTCAGCGTTGTCGATGACCGGCCTGCAGATCGGCCTGATGTTCTCCGGCGTGCTGGTGGTCGAGCAGGTCTTCGGCTGGCCGGGCATCGGCCAGTACATCGCCCAGAGCATCCCGGTCGCCGACTTCCCGGCGATCGCCGGAGTGACGCTGATGCTCGGCGCCCTCTACGTCTTCATCAATACGGCCGTGGATCTTCTCCAGGCCGCCGCAGACCCCCGCATCGCAGCAACAGGAGGATAAGTAGGTGCCGAAACAGCCACTGATCGTGGGCAATCCGGTTCTGGTCGTCGTCGACATGCAAGAAAGCGGCGGCATGCCCGCCGCCGAGGTCGGCATCGCGCACATGCCCGGCTATGACGACCGGATCGAATTGGCCGAGCGGCTGATCGCCGCCGCCCGCTCCTCGGGAATCCCCATCGTGTTCTTCCAGGAGGTGCACCGGCCCAGCGGCATCGACTTCGGCCGTGAACTCGACGGCGACGAGGGAGAGCACTGCGTCGAGGGCAGGGCTGGCACGCCGCTGCACCCGAGGCTGCTGCCCGATTTCAACGGCCCCAACCACGAGTTCCATCTCGTCAAGCGGCGCTATTCCGGTTTCATCGGAACGGAATTCGAGATCGTGCTGTCCGGGCTGAAGGCGGAAACGCTGATCCTCATCGGCGGCCTGACCGACGTCTGCGTGCACTACACGTTCGCCGACGCGCACCAGCGGGACTTCTATGTCCGGGTGGTGACCGATTGCGTCGGTGGATCGTCGGTCTATCGGCACGATGCCGCGCTGGATGCCATGGAGTACCTACAGGCCGGTGCGATGCGCACCGGCGACGAGATCATCGCCGCGTTCGAGCAGCTCGGCGCACCCGTCCTCGAAGGAGCCACCCGATGAAACGTTTCCGCCCATTCGCCGTCCTGGCCGCAGGCACCGCGGTCCTGCTCGTCGCCTCCGCGTGCGGTGGCGGATCCAACTCGTCGGGCGGCACACCTAACGCCGCACCGACCGACAAGGTGCTGCACCTGTCGTTCCTGCAGGACCCGGGCCAGCCGCCGGACCCCGACGTCTACTACGCCGGCCAGGGGCTCTTGCTGACCACGAACACCTACGAGGGCCTGCTGCAGTACAAGGGGGGCACCGACAAGCCGGTACTCGAACCGCTGCTGGCCACCGAGTGGAATGCCTCGCCCGATAACAAGGTGTTCACGTTCAAACTGCGCGAGGGCGTCAAGTTCCACGACGGCACCCCGTTCACGTCCGCCGCCGTCAAGGCCTCGTTCGACAGACGCGCGGCGGTGAACCAGGGCCCGGCGTACATGGTCACCGACATCGACTCGGTGACAACCCAGGGCGATTACGGCGTCACCGTCACGCTCAAGGCGCCCAACTCGGCGTTCCTGGACTACCTGGCGTGCCCGTACGGACCCCGCATCCTCAGCCCGGAAGGCCTGAAGACGAACGGCGGCACCGACAATGCTCAGGGCTATCTCACCAACCACGACCTGGGCACCGGCCCGTACACGCTGACCGCCGCCGAGGTCGGCTCCAAGTACGAATTGACCGCCTTCGGCGATTACTGGGGCACCAAGCCGTATTTCGAGAAGGTCGAGCTGCCGGTGATCACCGACGTGTCGGCACAGCAGTTGCAGTTCAACAACGGTCAGGTCGCCGCGATCCTGCACGACCTGCCGTCCTCGGCGGTGGGGCAGTACCTCAACGACAACAAGTACTCGCACTACTCGCTGCCGACGATGATGTCGAACTACGTGTACATCAACCCGCGCAAGGGCATGATGACCGACCCCAAGAATCGCACCGCCGTATTGCAGGCCATCGACACCAACGAACTGGTCAAGCAGACGTACTTCGGGCGCGGTAAGACGGCCGAGCAGATCTACCCGCCGAACATGATGGCCGCCGAGTTCGGCAAGCAGAATGTGGCGCACGATCCGTCGGTGCTGTCCGGTGTCGCCGGCGGACTGCCTGCCGACCAGAAGTCCGTCACGATCGGCTACGACTCCAGCAACCCGGATAACCAGTTGATCAGCAACCTGATTCAGACGCAGTTGGCGGCGGCCGGCCTGAACGCCAAGGTGCAGGCCTATCCGACGTCGGAGATCTACGGCTGGGTCGGCAGCGACGGGCAGTCCGCGCCGGAGATCATGACCTATCTGGGGTGGCCGGATGCGCCGTCGCCGTACACCTGGGGGCATATCTCGTGGGATGCCGATGGCGGCCTGAACTTCTTCGGGTGCTCGGCGCCGGCGGTCACCGAGGCTCTGAACAAGGGTCTGCCCAACGATTCGGACCCGGACTTCTCCACCGCAGGCGAGGAAGCGGTCAAAACGGGCTGCTGGCTCAACATCGCCGACGTGGACGACTTCATGGTCGCCCAGCCGTGGCTGAAGGGGGTCGAACAGGCCCACGTGGTGACCAATCCGAACTCGCTTCGGCTGGCCGCGCTGTCGGTAGGCTGACCCGAATGGTCCTGGGAGACGGAAAAGTTCGCCGTATCGTCCTGCTGACTCTCGGCTGGGAGGAATTGCCCAAGTCGGTGTCGGTGTACGGGTCGCCACCGGAGCTGCGGATGCGGGAACCGGTGCCGGGCGTGCTGTTGCAGACCGACGGCGGCTGGGTGTTGCTCGACACCGGGTTCAACACCGCGCTGATCCGTGATCCGGCGTTGTACCGGCGGTTCTTCCCGACCGTCGAGTACATCCCGGTGCTCCCAGGACCGGGCGAGCCGATCGAGGAGTCGTTGCACGACATCGGCATCGACGTCGACGACATCCACCTCGTGGCGCTGTCGCATCTGCACCACGACCATGCCGGCGGCGTGAAGCTGTTCGCCGGCAAGGTTCCGGTGCATGCGCAGCGCCGCGAGCTGGAGTACGGGTTGTCGAATCATCCTGAGCCCGAACACAATGCGATCATCCGGGTGGACTTCGACGATCCGCGTATCGACTGGGTGCTTGCCGACGGTGAAGCCGAGATCGCACCCGGTATCACCGCGGTACCCACCTACGGGCACACACCCGGGCATCAGAGCTTCGTCGTGGAGCTCGACCCGTCGGTGGGCGGTGGGGGTTTCGTGTTCGCGTTCGACGCCGCCGATCTCACCGAGAACATCGAGCACGAGCTGCCGATCGGCGGGTTCATCGACGTCGACCCGGCCGAGACCATAGAGCCGATCCGACGGCTGAAGAAGCTGGCCGCCGAGTTGGGGTACGAGCTGGTTCCCGGCCACGACCCGCACGTCTGGCCGGAACTGACCCAGCGGCTCGACGAGCGGTTCGGGCCGGTGCGGCCGCGGTGAGCGGGCCCGCCGTCGAGCACGTCCTTCGCGCCCGGCGCGCGGTGATCGACGGCACGGTCCGCTCGGCTGCAATCGGCCTGGCGGACGGCATGATTCGGGTCGTTCGCGAGATCGACGCGGTTTTCGATTCCGTTGAACAGACCGTCCTGGAACCCGACGTTGTGCTGCTGCCGGGCCTGGTGGACACCCACGTGCACATCAACGATCCGGGCACCGACTGGGAGGGATTCGCCACCGCGACCGCGGCGGCGCTGGCCGGTGGTATCACCACCGTCGTGGACATGCCGCTGGACAGTGACCCGGTGACGACGACGGTTGCCGCACTGGACGCCAAACGCGCCGCGGCCGCGGGGGTGTGCCGCGTCGACACCGGGTTCTGGGGCGGCATCGTGCCCGGCAATCTGGGCTCCTTCGGCGAACTGGCCGCGGCCGGGGTGCTCGGGTTCAAATGCTTTCTGTCCGAGTCGGGTAACCCGAACTTCCCACCGCTCGACGTGGCCGAATTCCGCGGGGCGATGGCGGTTGTCGCCGCGCTGGATTCGGTGCTGCTGGTGCACGCCGAGAGTGCGCGCGTGCTGGCCGGCTGCCCACCACCGGTAGGCCGCGACTACGGCGACTTCCTGCGATCGCGTCCCGATGCCGCGGAGCAGGACGCGGTTCGGATCGTGCTCGACGCCGTCGCCGATACCGGCGCGCGGGCCCACATCGTGCACGTCTCCAGCGCGGCGGTGCTGCCGCTGATCGCCGAGGCCAAACGCGCGGGGCTGCCCGTCACCGCCGAAACCTGTCCGCACTATCTGACTTTCGCCGCCGAGAGCATTCCGGACGGTGGCACGGAGTTCGCGGTGTGCCCACCCATTCGCGGCGAAGACAACCGCGCCCTGCTGTGGGCGGCCCTGGCCGACGGCACCCTGGACATGGTGGTCTCCGACCACTCGCCGTGCGCCCCGCAGCACAAGGATCTGCACGGCGGCGACTTCGGCCGCGCGTTCGGCGGGATCAGCTCGCTGCAGATCGCGTTGCCCGCGTTGTGGACCCAAGCCGTTGGCGCCGGGTTCGGGTTGCCCGACGTGTGCCGGTGGATGGCGCAGGCACCCGCCGCGTTGGCCGGCCTGACCGACCGCGGTGTCATTGCGCCGGGCAAGCGCGCCGACTTCTGTGTGTTCGACCCCGACGCGGCCTGGATCGTGCGCGGCACCGATCTACACCACCGCCATCCGATCACGCCCTATGAGGGTGTCGCGCTGAACGGCGCGGTGCGCCAGATGTGGCGCAGCGGCCGGGTGATGGACGAGGACACCCACGGCGAACTGCTGTGCGCGGGAATGCGGGAGCCGGCGTGAAGATCCTGGTACTCAATCCCAACACGTCGGCGACGATGAGCGCCGAGATCGACGCCGCAGCCCGGGCCGCCGCCGGTCCGGGAACTGAAATACTCACCACCCAACCATCTTTCGGAGCGGCCGCGATCGACTCCGCGGCGGAGAGTTACCTGTCCGCGGTCGGGGTGATGGACGCCATCGCCGCCCGGTTGGCGAGCGGGACTTTCGACGCCGACGCCGTGGTGTTGGCGGGATTCGGCGAGCACGGCAAGGATGCGCTGCAGGAGATGCTCGACGTTCCGGTGCTCGATATCGCCGAATCCGCCGCGCACGTCGCACATCTGATCGGCCGGCGGTTCTCCGTGGTGACCACCCTGGCCCGTTCGATCGCCCCGATCGAGGACCGGCTGCTGCTGGCCGGGCTGGCAGCACACTGTGCGTCGGTACGGGCATGCGGGTTGGGCACCGCGGAGATCGACGCGGATCCGGACGGCGCGGTCAAGGCGATCGTCGCCGAAGCCGAACGGGCGGTGACCGAGGACGGCGCCGACGTGATCTGCCTGGGGTGTGCCGGTATGGCCGGGGTAACCGGCGCGATCACCGACGCGCTCGGCGTGCCCGCCGTCGACGGGGTTGCCGCAGCCGTTGGCCTGGCCCAGATGCTGGTCGGGCTGGGTCTGTCCACCAGCAAGACCGGGACGTTCGCACCGGGACCGGACAACCCGCGCACACACTGGCCGCTGTCGAAAGCGTTGGGATTATGACTATCGAGCGGGATGCAGGTCTGGATCTGGCTTGCCGCACTGTCGGCGGCAGCGTCGTCGCGGCCAGCGATGAATCGTTCGGTTTCAAGGAACGCCTGATCGACCCGGCCGAACCGAATTTCGTGCCCGGAACGTTCGACCTGCGCGGTGAGGTGGTCGACGGCTGGGAGACCCGCAGGCACGCGCCGCACGGGGACTGGGCCATCATCCGGCTCGGTGTCCCTGGCCGGCTGCGCACCATCGACGTCGACACCCGCTTCTTCACCGGCAACCATCCCACGGGTTGCACGCTGTACGGCGCCACGCTGGCAGCCGCCGACGACCCGTGCGATGCGGGCGTGGACTGGCGGCCGCTGGCGCCGGCCACACCGCTGAAGGCCGACGCGCACAACCCGATCGCGGTCACCGACCCTCGGCGGTACACCCACCTCAAGTTGGTGATCGCTTCCGATGGCGGCGTGGCCAGGCTGCGTGCGCACGGTGATCCCGTGCCCGACCCGGCCTTGTGGACGGGTGTGACGGTCGAGGTGTCGGGTGCCGAGCAGGGCGGGCGCCTTGAACATTGCAGCGACACGTTCTACTCCGACGCGCACGCACTCATCTCGGCCGACCGGCCGCACGACATGGGGGCGGGCTGGGAGGCCCGGCGCCGGCGTGACATCGGCCCTGATACCCACGACGCGGTGACCATCTCGTTCTTGACGCCAACCGATCTAGACCGCGTCGAGATCGACACGTCGTATTTCGTGTTCAACGCCTCCCGCGAAGTGTGTGTGCGTGGCACCCGCGATCGGCCCAGCGCCGGGCGGCCCTGGTGGGCATTGTCATTCGACGAGGTCGTGGTGCCCCGAACCCGGCTCCTCGCGGACGCCCGCCAGGTCTTCGTGGTGGACGCGGCCGCGATCACCGCGATCCGGGTGCAGGCCTACCCCGACGGTGGCATCGCCCGGGTGAGGGCGTTGGGGCGGCCCACCGAGGCTGGGCTGGCCCGGCTTCGGGACCGGTGGGAGGCCGCACTGTGACGCCCGCGATCGCACAATGCGCCGGGCTGTGGCGGCGGACGTTGTTGATCGAGGCCGATGGCTCTCGTGATACCGGGACGAATGTTGTCTGGCTGCAGGGGCTTTCGCTGTTCGTCGATGTGCGTGGCGCCGGCGCGGGCTTCGCCGGCCAGCTCGACCAGCGCCTCGACGTCTTCGAGTGGGCCAGGCTGGTGGACATGCAGCCGCCCGGGCTGCCCGACGCGGGGCGGATGAGCTGGGCCGGCGACACCCTTGTGGAGGTCGGGGTGCACGCCGACTACAGCGAACACTGGGAGCGTGAGTCGGGGCCGGTGGAACCGTGCTGGGGGTTGGTTGTTTCGGGCCCCGATGACGCGGCTGGGGTGCTGGTGCGGGTGGGGGAGCGCTTCGGCTGGGCCTATCGGTGGGGCAGCACAGCGGACGTCTCACTCGGTGTGGTCACCGGAAGTTCCTGGCGGATAACGGTGTCCGCCGATTCGTCGCGGGTGGGCACGGTTGTGGCCCCCCGATTGGCATCAGGGCAGCTACGAGTCGACGACGACATCGTCTGGGAGATCAAGGAAAGCGAAGGAAGCGTGGCACTGTGAGTGGGGCATTCCAATCGGTACCCGTCATCGACATCAGTGGTTTGCGATCGCCGGATCGCACCGAGCGGGACCGGGTGGCAGCCGAACTCGGCGCGGCGGCGCGTGAGGTCGGGTTCTTCTACGTGTCCGGCACCGGCGTCAGCGACGACTTGTTCGAGAAGCTGTTGTCGGCGACCAAACAGTTCTTCGCGCTGCCAACGGATCAGAAGATGGCGTCCTACATCGGGCTGTCCACCTGTCACCGCGGCTACGTGCCGGTAGGTGAGGAGGGTTTCTACGGCGACAAGCCGGACTTCAAGGAGGCTTTCGACACCGCGCTGGATCTGCCCGCCGACGACCCCGATCATCTGGCCGGCAACCCGATGCTCGGGCCCAACGTGTGGCCCGACATTCCCGGTTTCGCCGACACCGTCACCGAGTACTACCAAGCAGTCTTGGACGTCGGCCAGGATCTGTTGTGGGCGTTCGCGGTAGCGCTGTCGGAAGATCCTGACACCTTCACTCGGCACGCGACCAAGACGCCGAGCCAGCTGCGGCTGATCTACTACCCGCACAACCCGGAGGCCGAAGACGCCCAGGGCATCGGGGCGCACACCGACTACGAGTGCTTCACCTTGCTCAAGCCGACCGCCCCTGGGCTCGAGGTACTCAACGGCGCCGGCGAGTGGATCGACGTGCCGCCGATCCCCGGCACGTTCGTCGTCAACGTCGGTGACCTGCTCGAGCTGTGGACCAACGGCGCGTTCGTCGCCACCTCGCACCGGGTGCGCAAGGTCAAGGAGGAGCGCTATTCGTTCCCGTTGTTCTTCAACGTCGACTATCACACCGTCGTGCAGCCGCTGCCACAGTTCGCCGACGGCCCTGCCCGGGCGGCGCTGGTGGCCGGGGAGCACCTGTTCGCTCAGACCGCACAGACCTTCGCCTACCTGAGGTCTCGGCTGGACAGCGGGGAGCTGGTGCTGCCGGAAGGCTCCGCGCAGGTCGGCACGTTCGGCCAGCAGGCGCTGCAGTCCCGCAACTGACTCCTCGGTTCCCCTAGATGCGCTAACATCCGCTCGATCAGCGGCGATGCCGTATTTAGCGAGTGGGGGTCCTACGTGGTCCGACTGTCGGGTGCGCTGTCACGAGGTGGCCGGGTGCGATCGCTGGGGTTCCAGTCGAAGTTGCTGATCATGTTGCTCGCGGTCAGCATCGTCTCCGTCGTGATCGCCGGTGCCATCGGATACGCCTCCGGCACCACGTCGCTGCGCAACGCCGAATTCCAGCGACTGACCCAGTTGCGGGAGTCACGCGCGCGGGAGATCAAGGCCTTCTACACGGAGGTCACCGACGCGGCGTCGATCGTCACCCACGGCACGCAGACGATCTCCGCGGCCAACGAATTCAGCAAGGCGTTCAACGAACTTCAGACGACGCCGCTGCCGCCGGGCGCCCAGCAAGCGGTGGCCAATTATTACTCGACCATTTTCGGCCCCACCCTGGCCGAGCAGACCGGGCAACCCGTGGACGCCACCCTGTTCCAGCCGACCAGCAATGCGGCGACGTATTTGCAGAACGCGTACACCGTTCCGGCCAAGGGCGACGATGAGGCGGCGATCAAGGTGATGTCGGCGGGTGATTCGAGCGCCTGGTCGGCGATCAATGACCGCTATCAGCCGTTCTTCGCTGACCTGACCCAGCGATTCAAGTTCGAGGACGCGATGATCCTCGACGCCCAGGGCAATGTCATCTACACGGCATACAAGGGCGTCGACCTCGGCACGAACTTGGGTAAGGGTCCCTACAGCACGACGGTCCTTGCGCGTACCTACCGCCAAGCGCTGCAGGCGACCTCGGTGGACCAGACCTTCATCAGCGACTTCGAGCGATATTCCCCCTCGTTCGGGAAACCGACGCAATGGGTGCTGTCGCCGATCGGCCGGGACGGCGTCATCGCCGGCGTGCTCGCCCTGCAACTGTCCCTCGACTCGATCAACGATGTGATGACCGGGCAGGGCCACTGGGTCGACGACGGCCTCGGGCAGTCCGGTGAGACGTATCTGGCCGGCCCGGACAAACTGATGCGGTCGGTGTCCCGGGAGCTGCTGACCGACCCCAAGCACTACGCCGAAGAGGTGATCGCCGACGGGACCCCCGACGAGGTCGCCCAACGCCAGGTCGACGTCAAGGGCAGCGTGCTGCTGCAGCCGGTGGACAAGTACGCGGTCAACCGCGCGCTGACCGGCGAGACCGGGGTCACCACCGCCCGCGACTACATCGGCCCGGAGGCGCTGGTCGCCTACTCACCGCTGGATATCCCCGGTCTGGACTGGGTGCTGGTGGCCAAGATCGACAAAGCCGAGGCACTGGCGCCGGTGGACACGTTCGCGCGCAACATCGCACTGTCGACGGCGGCGATCGTTCTGGTGGTCTCACTGCTGGCGTTGCTCTTCAGCCGGATCCTGACCCGGCCGATCAAGAGCCTGGGCGCCGCGGTGCGCCGGGTCGCCGGCGGTGAGCTCGGGATATCGGTTCCGGTCCACGCCCGAGATGAAATCGGCGAGCTGGCTTCGTCTTTCAACGATATGAGCGCCAGCCTGCAGACCAAGCAACTGCTGATCGACGAGCAGCGGCGCGAGAACGACGACCTGCTCGCCAGCCTCATGCCCGAATCGGTCGCGCGGCGTTACCGCGACGGTGAGGAGAACATCAGCACGCATTACCGCGACGTCTCGGTGATCTATATCCAGTTGCTCGGGTTCGACGAATTCTCCCGCTCGATGCCATCCGGGGAATCGGTCGCGATGCTCAATTCGCTGGTCGAATCCTTCGACGGGGCGGCCGAACGACACGGCGTCGAGCAGGTTCGCAGCATGCAGGACAACGGACTGCTGGCCACCTGCGGTCTCGTGGTGCCGCGCGTCGACCACGCCAGCCGCACGATTGCCTTCGCCAACGAGCTCACCGAGATCGTCACCCGTTTCAACGACCAGCACGACGCGCGGCTGGCGGTCCGGGCCGGGATCGACAGCGGACCCGTCACGAGCGGTCTGGTCGGTCAGCGTTCCAAGATCTACGCGCTGTGGGGTGAGGCCGTCGACCTGGCCAACCGAGTCCACGCGTCGACCAAGACAGCAGGCGTGTTCGTCAGCGACCGGGTGCACGAAGCGGTGGTCGGCATCTACTCGTTCACCGATGCCGGCACGCTCAGCGGGGCCGAGGGCAACGAAACCGTATGGCGACTGGACGTCGGAACACGGCAGTCGGCATGAACGCCTTCACCTCGCAACCGTGGTTCTGGCCGGCGCTCGTTGTCATCATCGGGTTACCGCTGGCCCTGCTGCTGCTCAACGAACTGCAGGGGTTCCTGGCGCGCCGCGGCAGCTCCTACGCCAAACCAGTTGCCCTGCTGCGTAACTGGGTGCTTCCCGCGTGTGCGGTCTACCTGCTGATCTCGCAACTGGAGCAGGCCGACATCGACGCCACGTGGTCGAAGATCGCCGCGACGGTCTTCGGCTTCCTGATCATGCTGTTGCTCTTGTCCGGCGCCAACGCCGCGCTGTTCGGACAGGCGCGGGCCGGCAGCTGGCGCGAACGCCTGCCGGGGATCTTCATCGACCTGGGCCGGCTGGTGCTCATCATCCTGGGCGTCGCAATGCTGCTGTCGTGGGTCTGGGGCGCCAATATCGGCGGGCTGGTGGCCGCTGTCGGCGTGACGTCGATCGTGATCGGCCTGGCGGTGCAGACCGCGGTCGGCCCGGTCATCGCGGGGTTGCTCTTGCTGTTCGAGCAGCCGTTCCGCATCGGTGACTGGCTCGATACCGATGAGGCCAAAGGCCGTGTCGTGGAAGTGAATTGGCGCGCCGCACATATCGATACCGGCAATGGTATCCAGATCGTGCCGAACGCGACGCTGGCCACCGGATCGTTCACCAACCTCAGCCGGGTCCAGGGTGCCTCCTACCAGGCGACAGCTACGTTGACCTTCTGTCCTGACGACGCACCGGGTGACGTGGCGGCGGCGCTGCTGTCGGTGGCCAACGGCCTGCCGACCCGGCTGGCGAGTTTGCCGCCCAAAGTAGTCGCGCTGGGCGAGTCCAAGTACAAGGTGTCAGTGCCGATCCTCTCGCCGGCCGACGAGGGGCGAACCAAGGCATTGCTGATGCATCGGGCCTGGTATGCCGGCCAGCGGGCCGGGCTGCATCTCGACGAGGCGAGGCCCGACCCCGCAATCGCCACGACCTACGTGGAGGCTCAGCTGCATCGGATCGCGGCCGCGCTGGGACTGGGGGAGGATGCGGTCGCGACGTTGGCGGGACAAAGCAGCCAGCTGCTGTACGCCGAGGGCGAGATCATCCAGCCGACCAACAGCGTTCCGGACGCGGTCGGGTTCATCACCGCCGGATCGGTCGGGATGATGGTCTACGCCGAGGATGGCCGCGAGCTGTCGTTGGGCACCCTCGACGCGGGGGAGTACATCGGCGGAACGTCGCTGACCCGCCAGCGGATGATCACCGGGGTGTTCGCGCTGACCGACACCACCATCGTGTCGGTGCCCCGCGACGCCATGAACGCGGTGGTGCAGAACAATCCGCGGCTGGCACGCCAGATCGGCGGCGTCATCGAGATGCGCCGCAAGGCAGCCACCGAGGCGCTCGCCGAAGCCGCCGCGGGGGTTCGATAGGAACGCGCGCTAGCGCAGGCGGCGGGTGGGACGCGTCTCGATCGCGTTGATCGTCAGGGCCCGTCGGGCCACCAGCCAACCCGACTCGCCGCGCACGTACTCGTCGTCGTAGCGCAGGTACCACACCAGGTCGACGATCCCTTCGTCGCGCCGGCTCCAATGATGTGCGGTTGCCGCGATACGCCCCTGTGCCAGATCGGGATTCGAGTCGCCGGTGTAGACCTCCGAATCGATGGCGTGATGTGTCCGCCCGACGTTGGTCGCTGCGGCCAGCGCTGCTCCGATGGCGTCCAGTCCTTGGTGGCGGCGCACCGGGGTCAGCACATCCGGCGGGTCCGGCAGCACCAATTCGCCGTCGCCGATGAACAACCCGAGCACCGTCTCGCCATCCTGATCGTCAACGGCGGCGGCGTACCGATGCACCAGATCCGACAGCGCGAAGCGATCCGCTGTCGAAAAGCTCACGGCTGCAACCCGAGTCGCTCCGCGCACGCCGACAGCATGTCCTTGGCCTCGTCGATGTCGGCGACCGACGGCATCGCCAGCACCAGCCGCTGCGCACCGACCTCGGCCAGCCGGCCCGCGCGGTCAGCGTCGACCTTGGTGACCAGGTGGCCCAGCGACAGCTCCAGCGCATCCGGGTCGCGGCCCGCCTCCTCGGCTGACACCCGCATCACCTCGACCAGTGTCGCGAGCTCCCCGCCGGCCACCCCGAGCGGCTGAAAGCCGTCACCGAGGCGTCCCGCCCGGCGTGCGGCGAGCCGGCTGTGTCCACCGACATGGATGGGAACACCATGGGTGGCAACCGGTTTCGGGTAGGACATGGCGTGGTCGTAGTCGAAGAATTCGCCGTGGTGGCTGATCCCTTCGGGGTTATCGGCCCACAGCTCGCGCAGCACGTGAATCTGTTCGTCGGCGCGCCGGCCCCGGGTGTCGAAATCGACTCCGCAGGCCTCGACCTCTTCGCGCAGCCAGCCCACTCCGACGCACAGTCGCAGCCGTCCGCCGGAGAGGACGTCGACCGTCGCGGCCCGCTTGGCCAGCACCACCGGATGGTGATTGGGCAGCACCAGCACGCCGGTCGCCAGCCCCAATGTCGTGGTTTGACCGGCCAGGAACGCCAGCAGATCCAGCGGATCGGGCACCGGGCCGGCCGGCGTGAGCTCGACCCGTCCGGACGGATCGTAGGGATACACGCTGGTGTACTGGGTCACCAGCACCGTGTGCTCGACTGCGACGATCGACTCGAAACCACACGCCTCGAGATGGCGGGCGAATTCGCCCATCCACGCCGGGTCCGCGGTGACCCCGGCCGCGACGGGAGCGACGACGGCGAACTTCACGTCGTGAGGCTAACCCTCCGGACCCGGATCGCCTTCGCTGAGTCCCGTCAGCTGAGCCATCAATAGGTCCAGGAACACGACGTGCCCCTTCAGTAGTTTCCGTCGCGCGTGCGCCACCGGGAACCAGCCCACCCGATCCAGTTCGGGAAACTCCTGCAGCCGTCCCGACCCCTTGGGCCATTCCAGCGTGAAGGTGTTGCTGTGCGCATCGGTCACGTCCAGGTCGGCTTCTACGGCGAACACCGTCAGCACCTTCCCGCTCGGCTGCTTGACCGCATCGAAGGCGATCCGGGGACCGTCGGGGACTGCGCAACCCAGTTCCTCGGCGAACTCGCGTTGTGCGGCCGACCACGGATCCTCGTCGGGCTCGTACTCGCCCTTGGGAATCGACCACGAGCCGTCGTCCTTGCGGGCCCAGAACGGTCCACCGGGGTGGCCGATCAGCACCTCAGTGACCCCGTCGGCGACCCGGTACAACAGCACGCCCGCACTGTATTTCGGCACCGCTACTCCGGACGCGGCACGGTGGCCGCATGCAGGGCGGCGGCCAGCGCCTGCGCCCGCGGGTCGGTCAGCACATCCTCCAGCAGCATCGGTGCGCCGTCCGGTCCGGTCAGCGGAACCCGCCAGTTCGGATACTCGTTGGTGGTGCCCGGCTGGTTCTGGGTGCGGCGATCGCCCACCGCGTCGGTCAGTGCCAGCGCCAGAAGCCGCGACGGGGTGCGGGCCAGATACCGGTACAGGCCCAGGATCACCTGTTCCTCGTCGGGATCTGCGCCCAGCAGGCCCACCCGGCGCAGTTCGGCCAGCCACGCCGCCTGCTCGGCCCGGTCGTCGGCCAGCTCGTCCTCCGCGGGCCGGGTGAGCAGGCCCAGCTCGTCGCGCAGCCGTACGTGCTCGCCGGCCAGATAGCCCGGCGTCGGCGGCAGGTCGTGGGTGGTCACCGAGGACAGGCACAACTCGCGCCACCGCTCGGCCTGCAGCGGGCCGCCGCCCCCGTCGCGATCCAGCTCGAACCACAGGATCGACGTTCCGAGCACGCCGCGCGCACGCAGGTAGTCGCGCACCCACGGCTCCACGGTGCCCAAGTCCTCGCCGACGACGACTGCGCCGGCCCGGTAGGCCTCCAGCGCGACGATGCCGATCATCGCGTCGTGGTTGTAGCGCACGTAGGTGCCCTTGGTCGGCGACGCGCCCGCCGGAATCCACCACAGCCGGAACAACCCGATGATGTGGTCGATGCGGACGCCGCCCGCGTGCCGCAGGATCGTCTGGATCAGCTCCCGGAATGGTTGGTAGCCAAGCTCTTCGAGTTGATCGGGGCGCCACGGCGGCTGTGACCAGTTCTGACCCAGCTGGTTGAACTCGTCGGGCGGCGCGCCCGCGGTGACGCCGAGCGCCAGCACATCCTGCAACGCCCAGGCATCGGCACCGTCGGGATGCACACCGACGGCCAGGTCGTGCATGATGCCCAGCGCCATCCCGGTGCGGACCGCCTGGGACTGGGTGGCGGCGAGTTGATCGTCGAGTTGCCACTGCAGCCAGCGGTGAAAGTCGACGGCGGCGCTGTGCCGTTCGGCGAACTCGAGTACCTCGGGGCTGGCCGGGTGCCGCAGCGCTTCCGGCCACTCGTGCCAGTTGCCGCCGTACTTCTCGGCCAGCGCGGACCAGGTGGCGAAGTCGTCGAGGGCGCGGCCTTCCCGCTCCTTGAACGCTTCGTAGGCAAGCTGGCGGCCCGCCGACCGGGGTACTCGGTAAATCGCTTTCAGCGCACCGTGTTTGGCCGCCCACGAGGCATCGCGGTCGATGGTGTCGACCTTGCGCGCGCGCCCCTGGACCGCGGCACGCAATTTCCACACCCGACCGCGTTTGGGCAGAAAGGCGAATTCGGGGACGTTCTCGACCCGCAGGTACAGCGGATTGGTGAACCGCCGTGACGTCGGCAGGTAGGGGGAGGGCTCCATCGGTTGGGTGGGCGCGGCGGCTTGCAACGGGTTGACCAGGATGTACCCGGCGCCGTGGCGTGCCCCGGCCCAGACCGCCAGATCGGCGAGATCACCGAGATCCCCGACACCCCACGAGTTCTTCGAGCGCACACTGTAAAGCTGGGTGGCCAGCCCCCAGGTGCGGCGCGCACCGAGTCGCGCGGGCAGCCCCAGCCAGGCCGGGGTGATGATCAGCGGCGTGCTGGACTCCTGACCGCCCGAGCGCAGATGGACCTGGTGATAGCCCAGCGGTAGATCCGCCGGGAGCACGAAGGTCGCCTCACCCACCACCCGGCCGTTCAGATCGAATGGCGGCGTCCAATTGTCGGCCTGCCGCACGCCGGTGCGGACCGTGCCGTCCTCGAGCCGAACCCAGACGTGCGCCGGCTCGCCGTGGCTGACGTGAACCCAGAACGACGTCTCGGTGCCGCCACGGCCGATGATCGTCGGCGGAAGCGACCGCGACCAGTACCGGGCGTCCTCGGCCGAAAGTGCCGCTGCGCGACCCTCTTCGGTGCCGGCGTCGACACCAAGCGCGGCCAGCACCGCCACCAGCGTGGCCTCGTCGACCGCCTCGAGCCGTCCCGTCCAGTCGTGATAGTCGGTGGCCACCCCGAACCGGTGGGCCAGTTCGGAGAGCGACGAGTCAGTCATGGCTGCCATCTTGCTTGGTTACCCGTAACCTCGCCTCACGTGGGCACCCCCGAACTCGACGTGCGCTACCGCCGAGCCCGGGTCGCGACGGCGGCGCTGTTCCTGACCAACGGCGCGCTGTTCGCCAGCCTGCTGCCGCGCTATCCCGAGATCAAGGCGGACCTCGGGTTGTCCAACACCGCCTTCGGCCTGGCGGTGGCCGCGTTCTCGGCGGGTGCGCTGCTGTCCGGTCTCACCGCGGCCGCCTTGATCCGCCGTTACCGCTCTGCGGTGGTCGCGGTGGCCTGCAGCGTGATGATCGCGGTGTTCGTCCTCGCTGCCGGGCTGGCACCCAGCGGCGTGACGCTGGCGGCGGCGCTGTTCTGCGCGGGGGCGGCCGATTCGGTGACCGACGTCGCCCAGAACGTGCACGGGCTGCGGCTTCAGCGCGCCTACGGACGGTCCATCATCAACTCGCTGCACGCGGTCTGGTCGTCGGGCGCGGTGCTGGGTGGTCTGATCGGCGCGGGCGCAATCTATCTCGGCATTCCCCGGTCAGCGCAGTTGTGCGCGTCGGGTCTGCTGTTCAGCGCGGTCTGCCTGATCGGGTACCGCTTCCTGCTGCCCGGTGCCGACCATGCCGAACCTCATCCGCACGACGGGGCCGCGCCGGGCAGCCGAGCCGGCCGCACCGTGTACCTCGTGCTCGCCGCGCTGGTGGCCGTCGCGATCGCGGGCGCCGTCGTCGAGGACGGGGGTAGTTCGTGGGCCACGCTGTATTTGCATGACTCCCTGTCGGCTCCCGCCGCGATCGCCGCGCTCGGCTACGTCGCGGTCGTGGGCTTCCAGTTCATCGGCCGGGCGTTGGGCGATCGCATGGTCGACCGATGGGGGCAATGTGCGGTGGCCCGGGCCGGCGGCGTGATCATCGCGCTGGGCATGGGGACCGCGCTGGCCTTCCCCAGCGTCCCCGGCACCATCGCCGGGTTCGCCGCGGCCGGATTCGGCTCGGCCACCTTGGTGCCGGGGGCGATGCACGCCGCCGACGAGCTTCCGGGTCTGCGCCCCGGCACGGGGTTGACGGTGCTGACCTGGCTGATGCGCGTGGGTTTCCTGGGCTCACCGATCATCGTCGGCGCGATCGCCGACGCGGTGTCACTGCGGGTGGGGCTGCTCAGCGTTGTGGTGGCGGGGCTGGCGGCGGTGGCGTTGGCGCGGGCGCTCAGCCCGCGGAACCCGTCAGCTCGATCGTGAGGACACCGGCGATGATCAGCCCGATGCCGGCCACCATCAGCGGGGTCAGCGGTTCTTTGAACAGCGCCCGTGCGATCACGGCGATCAGCGCCACACCGGCCGCCGACCAGACGCCGTAGGCGACGCCGACCGGCATGCCCAGCGAGAGCGTGACCGAGAGCAGCGTGAACGACACCAGATAGCCGATCGCCATCGGCACGATCCACACCTTTTTGCGGAAGCCGTCCGAGGCGCGCAACGACAGGGTCGCGCACACCTCGACGAGGATGGCGCCCGCCAACGTCAGCCACATCATGGCGGGGTCTCCTGGTGCCGTGAACCGAGTTCGACCAACAGCACCCCGGCGATGATCAGCCCGATGCCTGCGATGATCGGTGTGGTGAACGGGTCACCGAAGATCACCGCGGCCAGCGCCGCCGTCGCCGCGGTTCCCACCGCGCCCCAGACGCCATAGGCCACCCCGATCGGCATGCCTGCCCGCAGCACTAGCGCGAGGAAGTAGAACGAGGCGAGATAGCCGACCGCCACGACGATCAGCCAGATCCGGTGGTCCTGAGAGGCCCGCAGCGACAACGTGCCGGTGACCTCGACGCAGATGGCGGCCAGGAGCAGCGCCCACTTCCGCACGCTCGGCACCTCCATCGGCTATCAGCCTGGTCAGGATAGCCGGGTGGGGGATTGTGGTCGCCGCCATAGCTGCCGCCCGCGGTGAGCAGGGTGACGGGGCGGTGGCCGTTACCCGTCGGTAACGTGGATGGGATGAGTACGGAAGCGAATATTCGGGAGGTCGTCGACCGGCCGGTCGTCGCGACCAGCTACGGCCCGGTCCGCGGCGCCGACGACGGCCAGGTCAAGACGTGGAAGGGCATTCGCTACGCCGCCGCCCCGATCGGGGACCTGCGCTGGCGTGCACCGGTGCCTCCAGAGCCATCGACCGAGGTCCTGGACGCGACGGCGTTCGGACCGGTGAGCCCGCAGCCGCACAGCCCCATCCCGATGGGCCTGGGTACCCGCGCCGACGAGGACTGCCTGTTCCTGAACGTGTGGGCGCCATCAGATCGTGGCGCTGCTGACCCCCAGCCCATGCCGGTGATGGTGTGGGTGCACGGCGGGGCCTACATCTTCGGCTCCGGCAGCCAGCCGCTCTACGACGGATCGGTGCTGGCCGAGGGTTCCGACGTCATCGTCGTGACCATCAACTACCGGCTCGGCGCACTGGGCTTCATCGATCTCTCCTCGGCCGGCTTCGACAGCAACGTCGCACTGCGCGACGTGCTGGCGGCGCTGCGCTGGGTGCAGGACAACATCGCCGGCTTCGGCGGTGATCCGGACCGGGTGACGCTGTTCGGCGAGTCCGCCGGGGCCGGGATCGTCACGACACTGCTGGCCGTGCCCCAGGCCGCCGGACTGTTCTCGCGCGCGATCGCCCAGAGTTCGCCCGCCACGTCGATCTACGACACCAGTCGCGCCGGTGCGGTCGCCCAGATGCTGCTCGACCGTCTCGGCATGACCGCCGCCGAGGCCCACCGGGCGCCCGTGCAGGCGTTGGTCGACGCATCGATGCAGGTGTTCGACCACGTCCCGACAGCCACGCCGGGACGGCTGGCGTTCGCACCGACCGTGGACGGCGACCTTGTCCCGGACTATCCGGTGACGCTGGCCCGCGCAGGCAAGACGCACCCGGTGCCGCTGTTGATCGGCACCAACAAGGACGAGGCCGCGCTGTTCCGGTTCATGCGCTCACCGCTGATGCCCATCGCGCCCAAGGCAATTCGCACGATGTTCAACGAGATCGCGGATGACCAGCCCGGTCTGCAGCTGCCCACCCCCGAGCAGATCGGGACGGCCTACCCGGCCCGGCGGGCCCGTGCCCGCAGCCTTGGCGTGGCCAGCGACATGGGCTTCCGGATGCCCACGGTGTGGTTCGCCGAAGGGCACGGCGCCATCGCCCCGGTCTATCTGTACCGATTCGATTGGGCTACACCGATTTTCAAGATGATCCGGCTCGGCGCAGCGCATGCCACCGAACTGATCTATGTGTGGGGCAACCTGGTTTCCGGTTCCCGCGACGTGACCTTCAAACTCGGCGGGCTCAAGACCGGCGAGGCGTTGTCGGAGCGCATGCGTACCCGGTGGACCAGGTTTGCGGCGACCGGCGACCCCAACGTGCCGGTGGGTCAACCACAGTGGGCGCCCTACCGCAGCGACGACCGCGCGACACTGGTCATCGACAGGGACGACCGCGTCGTCGACGACCTGGACCGCCAGATTCGGCTGGCCTGGGGCGATGAGGTGCTCAGCTTCCGCTGACCTGGCGTTAGACTGCACGTCGGAGGTATGCAGTGGACCGAATCGGAGAATGGTTGTCCGTTCTACCGCCGCAGATGCGTGACCCGGTGCTGGCCGCGATCCCGTTCTTCCTACTGCTGTTGATCATCGAGTGGACCGCCGCACGCAAGCTCGAGCAGCTGGCCGACGAGGCCGACCAGCCCGCGTCCGGCTCCTACCTCAGTCGCGACGCCTGGAACTCGATCTCGATGGGGCTGGTGTCGGTGGCGACGATGGGCGCCTGGAAGTTCCTGGCCCTGCTCGGTTACGCGGCGCTGTACGCCTACGTCGCACCCTGGCATCTGTCGGCGACGCAGTGGTACACCTGGGTGATCGCGATCGTCGGGGTGGACATCCTGTTCTACGCCTACCACCGCATCGCGCATCGGGTGCGGCTGATCTGGGCCACCCATCAGGCACACCACTCCAGCCGGTATTTCAACTTCGCGACCGCGCTGCGCCAGAAGTGGAACAACAGCGGCGAGATCATCATCTGGATTCCCTTGCCGCTCTTGGGCGTTCCGCCGTGGATGGTGTTCACCGGTTTCTCGATCAACCTGATCTACCAGTTCTGGGTGCACACCGAGCGCATCGACAAGCTGCCCCGGGCATACGAATTCGTGTTCAACACACCGTCGCACCACCGGGTGCATCACGGCATGGATCCCGAATACCTGGACAAGAACTACGGTGGCATTTTCATCCTGTGGGATCGGCTGTTCGGGTCGTTTCAGGCCGAACTGTTCCGCCCGCACTACGGGCTGACCAAGCCGGTCAACACGTTCAACATCTGGAAGCTGCAGACCCGCGAGTACGTGGCGATCGCCCACGACGTGCGCGCGGCAAGCCGCTGGCGCGATCGCATGGGTTACGTCTTCGGGCCGCCCGGCTGGGCGCCCACTGTCGCCGCGCAATCCACTACGGTGTCCACAAGGTAGTCACCAACAGCGGTGCCGTCATCGAGGATGGAGCCCATGGAGGTCAAAGAAGTCCTGCTGCCCGGCGTCGGGCTGCGCTACGAGTTCGACAACGCCGACGGCAAACGCATCGGCGTGATCGCCCGTCGCAGCGGTGATTTCGAAGTCGTCGTCTACGGCGGCGCCGACCCCGATCAGGCCCGCCCGGTGTTCCGGCTGACCGACGAGGAAGCCGACGCGCTGGCCCAGATCCTGGGCGCCCCACGGTTGGTGGAACGCTTCGCCGACCTCACCAAGGAGGTGCCCGGCCTGGACGCCGGTCAGGTGGAGATCGTGGCGACCTCGCCGTTCGTCGACCGCCCACTGGGCGATACCAAGGCCCGAACCCGCACCGGCGCGTCCATCGTGGCGATCGTGCGCGACGAAGAGGTACTGGCCTCACCGGGACCCGCGGAGATACTGCACGCCGACGACGTCCTTGTGGTGATCGGCACCGAAAACGGCATCTCCGGCGTCCGGCGCATCGTCGACCAAGGCTGACCCCCGTGGCTGTGTCGGTGGCGCTCCTGCTCGAGCTCGGCGTCATCCTCACGGCCCTGACGATCCTGGGCTCCCTGGCCCGCCGATTCGCGCTGTCACCGATCCCGCTGTATCTGCTGGCCGGGCTGGCCCTGGGCACCGGCGGTATCGCACCGGTACCCGCGGCCGGAGCGTTCGTATCCACCGGCGCCTCGATCGGCGTCGTGCTGCTGCTGCTCACCCTGGGCCTGGAATTCTCGATCGGTGAGTTCGCCGCAAGCATGCGGCGCCATCTGCCGTCCGCGGGCGTCGACGTGGTCCTCAATGCCACCCCGGGTGCGGTCGCCGGCTGGCTGCTCGGCTTGAACTTCGTCGGCATCCTGGCGATGGCAGGCATCACCTTCATCTCCTCGTCCGGGGTGATCGCCCGGCTGCTGAACGACCTTGGCCGGCTGGGTAACCGGGAAACCCCTTCGGTGCTGTCGGTCCTGGTGCTCGAGGATTTCGCGATGGCGGCCTACCTGCCGCTGCTGGCCGTGCTGGCGGCCGGCGGCACCTGGTGGCAGGCGCTGCTGTCGATGGGCGTTGCCGTCGTCGCGCTGGGCGCGGCGTTCGTGGCGTCCTACCGCTGGGGCCATCACGTGGGACGGCTGATCGCTCACCCGGACGACGAGCAGCTGCTGCTGCGCATCCTCGGGTTGACGTTGATCGTGGCCGCGCTGGCCGAACACCTGCACGCGTCGGCGGCGGTGGGCGCGTTCCTGGTCGGGCTGACGCTGACGGGGGAGACCGCCGAACGGGCCCGCGCCGTGCTGACGCCACTGCGTGACCTGTTCGCGGCGGTGTTCTTTCTCGCGATCGGATTGTCGGTGGACCCCAAAGATCTGGTGCCGATGCTGCCCGCGGCCGCGCTGCTCGCCGCGGTCACGGCGGTCACCAAGGTGGCGACCGGGGTGTACGCCGCCCGGCGCGACGGCGTGGGGCGGCCCGGCCAGCTGCGTGCCGGGACCGCGCTGATCGCCCGCGGCGAGTTCTCCCTGGTGATCATCGGGCTGGCCGGCACGTCGGTCGCCGCGATCGGATCCATCGCCACGCCATACGTATTCGTGTTGGCCACCGTCGGGCCTCTGCTGGCGCGATTCGCCAAGTAGCGCGCCGTGCCGTGGCACCATGCGAAGGTGCAGACCGTATTCGATCGCCGAGTCGACCCCGATCTGATCGCCCGGGCGCTGAAGTCGACGTCGTTCGGATCGATGTGGCTGGACATCCCCCGCCCCGAATATCCGACGCTGACCGGCGGGCTGAGCTGCGACCTGCTCGTGGTCGGCGGCGGATATGCCGGCCTGTGGTCGGCGCTGCACGCCATCGAACGCAATCCCGGCGCGCGGGTGGTACTGATCGAGGCCGAACGGGTGGGCTGGGCGGCATCCGGACGCAACGGCGGTTTCGTCGAAGCGAGCATCACCCACGGCGCGGAGAACGGAAAATCCCGCTGGCCAACCGAATTCGACCAGCTGGAGAAGCTCGGCCTGGCCAACCTCGACGGTATGCAAGCCGATATCGCGAAGTACGCGATGGCGGTGGACTGGGAACGCACCGGAATGTTGACCGTGGCCACCGAACCGCATCAGGTGGAGTGGTTGCGCGAGGGTGCCGACGATGGCGACGGACAGTTCCTCGACCAGGCGGCGGTCCGCGCCGAGGTGGATTCGCCGACGTATCAGGGTGGGCTGTTCGCTGCCGAAACCTGCGCGATCGTCCATCCAGCGCGGCTGGTCTTCGAGCTTGCCCGCGCGTGCGCGCAGGCCGGCGTGCAGATCTTCGAGCACACCGCGGCGCTGTCGGTGGACCGTGAGCGCGCCGGCGTTGCGGTGAGCACGCGGGCCGGCGTGATCGAGGCGGACCAGGTTGTGCTGGCCACCAACGTCTTTCCCAGCCTGCTCAAGCGCAACCGGCTGCACACCATTCCGGTGTACGACTACGTGCTGGCCACCGAGCCACTGACAGCGGATCAGCTGGACCGCATCGGGTGGCGATCCCGGCAGGGGATCGGCGACAGCGCCAACCAGTTCCACTACTACCGCCTCGCGGCGGACAACCGGATCGTCTGGGGCGGCTACGACGCCGTCTACCACTTCGGCCGTCGCGTCGACCCGAGTTATGAGGACCGGGCCGAGACCTACCGCACGCTCGCCGCGCACTTCTTCATCACGTTCCCCCAACTCGACGATGTCCGGTTCAGCCACCGCTGGGCCGGCGCGATCGACACCAACACCCGGTTCTGTGCGCACTGGGGGCTGGCCGGGCGCGGCCGGATCGCCTACGTCAACGGGTTCACCGGGCTCGGCGTCGGGGCGGCCCGTTTCGCCGCCGACGTCTGCCTCGACCTGCTCGACGGACATCCCACCGAGCGCACCGAGCTGGAAATGGTCAACCGCAAACCGCTGCCGTTCCCGCCCGAACCGGCGGCCAGCATCGGTATTCAGGCCACCCGGTGGTCACTCAACCAGGCCGATCACCACGCCGGTAAGCGCAACGTGTTCCTGCGCACCCTCGACCGGCTGGGCCTGGGGTTCGACTCTTAACCCCTCCTGACGGGATTGCCGCGGCGACACGCCGGGTACGTGTTTGTTCGTTGGTAACGATTTGAAATCGGCGCCGATACACAGTCGAGATACTTTCGCGGCGCGTCCTTGATGTGTCGCCGACCGATCGGGGTGTACCGTGTCGCGTTTTTCTCAGAGGCGTTTTTCTCAGGGGGGCATTCTCGTCGCCGCTGCGGCTCTGGCCGTGTCCGCGACGCTGGCACCGGCGGCTCAGGCGACGCCCGGCGTGGTGGTCTCGCCCGGGATGGAGATTCGCCAGGCCAGTAATGTCTGCACGCTCGGTTACGTCGACCCGGCGGCGCGGATCGCCTACTCGGCCGGCCACTGCCGCGCCGACGGGCCGGTCACCGACCGCGATGGCCACTTCATCGGCACGGTCTCGACGTCCCAGGACAACACCCCCGACGGCACCGTCGTGCGTACCGACCAGGTGATCTCGGACTACGAGACGATCACCCTGGCCGCCGACGTCGTGGTCAACAACATCCTGCCCGGCGGCCGTCAGTTGGTCGCCGAAGCCGCCCCGGCGATGGCCGCCGGCCAGCCGGTCTGCCACTTCGGGGTCGTCACCGGCGAGAGCTGCGGCTCGATCGAGCGGGTCAACAACGGCTGGTTCACGATGGAGAACGGCGTGGTGAGCCAGAAGGGTGACTCCGGCGGCCCGGTGTACCAGCCGGTCGGCGGCAACAAGGCCGTGATCATCGGGCTGTTCAACAGCACGTGGGGCACCTTCCCCGCGGCGGTGTCCTGGGTGGCCACCAGCCAGCAGGCCAGTGCGGACATCGGCGTGGTCAACGTGGCCGCGGCCCAGGACGCCAACGCGAACTAGCCCGCCAGGGCGAACACCGGGATCACCGGGGCAGCCGCACGCAGCTGATCGGCACTCGAGTCCGGCGTCAAACCGGCGACGTGTCCCTTGACCTCCCAGTACCACCGATCCAGATAGCGCTTGAGCAGTGCCGGCTTGTCATCGTCTGCGATCTCGGTGAGCGCAACGGGCGTGTGCCGCCAGCGCGGCCCGAGCTCAACGGTCCCGGCCGCCCTGGCGTTGCGCGCCCACTGGGTGTTCCCGCGGGGCGAGACCAGGTAGTCGGTGCCGTCGACACGCAGCACGTTGACGACCACGCTGTGCAATGTCCCCGACTTGCGGCCACGCACCCGCAGCGCGCGGGTGCCGGCGATGCTGACGCCCGCCTCGGCGAGCCGTCGGATGACGGCATTGAAGGCACGTGCGGCGGCGTTCGGGCGGTCGTAGTGCTGATTCATCGATCGGTCCTTTCAGGATGGAGAGCGGTGCTCTTGTTTTGAGAATGCCAGCCACGCTCAGTAAAAGCAAGAGCGGTGATCTCGAATGTGCGAGACTCGGCGCATGGGCAAGCGGGAGGAGTCGCGGCAGCGCATCGAGACGCAGATCGTCGAGCTGGGACGACAGCAGTTGGCCACGGCCGGCGCGGCCGGGCTGTCGGTGCGCGCGATCGCCCGCGAACTGGGCATGGTGTCGTCGGCGGTGTACCGCTACGTCGCGAGCCGCGACGCCCTGCTGACCCTGCTCCTGGTCGACGCGTACTCCGACCTGGCCGACGCCGTCGGGCGGGCCCGGGCCGGCACCGACGCCGGCTGGCGAGCCGACGTTGCGACGATCGCCCACGCGCTGCGGCAGTGGGCGACCGACCAGCCGGCCGACTGGGCGCTGCTGTACGGCACTCCGGTGCCCGGCTACCAGGCCCCTGCCGAACTGACTACCGGACCGGGCACCCGGGTGATCGGCATGCTCTTCGACGCGGTCGCCAGCGGCGTGATCACCGGAGACATTGCGCTCACCGAACACCATGCCGCGCAACCGATGTCGGCCGATCTGGTCCGGGTGCGCGACGAGTTCGGGTTCCCCGGCGACGACGCGTTGGTGATCCGATGCACCGCAGTCTGGGCCCTGATGGTCGGCGCTGTCAGCCTCGAGATCTTCGGTCAGTACGGCACCGACACGTTCAGCGATACAGGTGCGTTGTTCGACGAACAGATTCGCCTTGCCCTCGACCTATTGACGGCGGGACCGCAAAACTAGAACACGTTCTAGCCACACCGGCAGGCCGGGGATATCCTCAAACCGATGACTAGCCAGACACCTGTCCAGATCGCCTGGGTGACCCGCGATCTGGACGCGACCGAAGCGGTCTTGACGACGCTGCTCGGGGCCAGGAAATGGATACGAATGCCCGACGTGCATTTCGGGCCGGACACCTGCGTGCACCGCGGCGCGCCCGCCGACTACCACGCCGACATCTCGCTGAGCTACGCCGGCGACACCCAGCTGGAGCTCATCGCGCCGACCCGCGGTGAGAACATCTACACCGAGTTCCTCGACGAAAGCGGCCCCGGCCTGCACCACATCTGTGTGGAGGTTGCCGATGCTGAGGCCTTCGAGGCCGCGCTGGCGGACGCCGAAGCGACGGCCCCGGTCGTCGCCCGCGGCTCGATGCCGGGGGGCATGCTGTTCGCCTACCTGGCCGCCCCGACCGCCGGGGTGCCCTACCTAGAGATCGCGTACGTCTCTGACACGATCCGCGCTTTCTACGACTATGTGAAAAAGGAGCAGCAATGAGTGGCCTGGACATCCCCACGACCGTCGACGCCTCAGCAGTGACCGAGTGGTCCGACGACGTCGATGTCGTGGTGATCGGGTTCGGCATCGGCGGGGGCTGTGCTGCGGTCAGCGCCGCGGCGGCCGGTGCGCGAGTTCTGGTGCTCGAGCGGGCCGCCGTGGCAGGCGGCACCACCTCGATGGCGGGCGGGCATTTCTACCTCGGCGGTGGCACCGCCGTGCAGCAGGCCACCGGTCACAGCGACAGCGTCGAGGAAATGTATAAGTACCTCGTCGCGGTGTCCCGCGAACCCGAACTCGATAAGATCCGCGCCTACTGCGAGGGCAGCGTCGACCACTTCAACTGGCTCGAAGAGCTCGGGGTCGCCTTCGAGCGCACCTACTACCCGGAAAAGGCTGTCATTCAGCCGAATACCGAAGGCTTGATGTTCACCGGCAACGAGAAGGTGTGGCCGTACAAGAACATGGCGGTGCCTGCCCCGCGCGGTCACAAGGTCCCGGTTCCGGGTGACACCCAGGGCGCGGCCATGGTGATCGACCTGTTGCTCAAGCGGGCCGCCGAGTTGGGCGTCCAGATCCGTTACGAGACCGGCGCCTCAAACCTCGTCGTGGACAACGATTCCGTCGTCGGGGTGGCGTGGAAGCGCTTCAACGAGACGGGGTCGATCCGGGCGAAGTCGGTGGTGATCGCGGCCGGCGGGTTCGTGATGAATCCCGACATGGTCGCCGAGTTCACTCCCAAGCTGGCCGAAAAGCCGTTCGTGCTTGGCAACACCTATGACGACGGGCTGGGCATCCGGCTCGGCGAGTCGGTGGGTGGCGCCACTAAGCATATGGACCAGGTGTTCATCACCGCCCCCGTCTACCCGCCGTCCATCCTGCTTACCGGCATCATCGTCAACAAGTTCGGCAAGCGGTTCGTCACTGAGGACGGGTACCATTCGCGCACTTCGGGTTACGTGATGGACCAGCCGGACAGCGCGGCGTTCCTGATCGTCGACGAGGCGCACATGCAGCGCCCGGAAATCCCGCTGATCACCTTCATCGACGGGTGGGAGACCGTCGAAGAGATGGAGGCGGCGCTGGGCATCCCGACGGGCAATCTGGTCGAGACGCTGAGCAACTACAACAAGCACGCCGCCAACGGCGAGGACCCGGAGTTCCACAAGCAGCCGGAATTCCTTGCGCCGCAAGACAAGGGACCCTGGGGCGCCTTCGACCTGACACTGGGCAAGGCGATGTACTCCGGGTTCACCGTCGGCGGTCTGGCCACCGATATCAACGGCGAGGTATTGCGCGCCGACGGCAGCGCGATCCATGGTCTGTACGCGGCCGGGGCCTGCGCATCCAACATCGCCCAGGACGGCAAGGGCTACGCGAGCGGCACCCAGTTGGGGGAGGGCTCGTTCTTCGGTCGCCGCGCCGGAACGCACGCCGCCGCGACCGCGAAAGGCTGACCGCCAGAAGGCCTTAGCCCGTCACGGCGACTACACCGTGACGGGTTCGTTGCCTTCGACGTTGCCCAGCCGCCATTCGCCGCCGCCGAGCAGTTCGAGATGCTTGGCGTGGTGCTGCTCAACGGTGCTGCGGTGGCTGACGCTGACCAGGATGGTGTTCGGCAGTTCACTGCGGACCATCTCGTAGAGGGCGAACTCCAGACCCTCGTCGAGCGCGGAGGTGGCCTCATCGAGGAAGACCGCCTTCGGCCGGGTCAGCAACACGCGAGCGAACGCGATGCGCTGCTGCTCTCCCGGGGAGAGCACCTTGGCCCAGTCTTGGACTTCGTCGAGGCGGATGGCCAAGTGGGACAACGCGACGTTGGCCAGCACCCGCTGCAACTGGTCGTCGCTGATATCGCCGGTGGCCGCCGGATACGACACCACCGTGCGCAGATCACCCAACGGCACATACGGCATCTGCGACAAGAACATCGTGTCGTGGTCGTCGGGGCGGCACAGGGTGCCCGAGGTGTAGGGCCAGAGCTGGGCCAGGCTGCGCAGCAGGGTGGTCTTGCCCGCCCCCGAGGATCCGGTGATCACCAGGGTCTCGCCCGGCTCCAGCCGCAGGTCGATCGGGTCGACCAGCTGGCTGCCGTCGGGTTTGCGAACCTCCACCTGCCGCAGCTCCACCGAGCCGTCGTGGCTGGCAACGGTGGTCAGCTTCGGCAGCTCGCGCGCCTCGGCGTTGGTGTCCACCAACCCATGCAGACGGATGATGGCCGCACGGTAGGCGGCGAACGAGTCGTAGGCGTTGCGGAAGAACGACAGCGAATCGTGGATGGACCCGAATGCGCTGGACGACTGGGTGACGTCACCGAGATCGATCGCGCCGGAGAACAGCCGCGGCGCCTGGATCACCAGCGGAAGCGGATTGATGATCTGGCTCATCGACAGGTTCCAGCCGGTCAGCGCGATGGTGCGGTTCACATACCGGCGGTAGTTGGCGATGATCGCGGCGAACTTGGTGCGCAGCAGGGTTCGCTCGACATCCTCGCCTCGGTAGAAGCCGACGGCCTCGGCGGCGTCACGCAGCCGGACCAGTGCGTAGCGGAATACGGCGTTGGTGAGCTCGTTGCGGAAACTCAGCTTGATCAGCGGGCGGCCGATCCAGAACGCGATGATCGTCGCGAACACCACGTAGACCAGCACCACCCAGAACAAGGCGTGGCCCAGGGTGACGCCGAGGAACGTCAGTGGACCGGACAGGTTCCACAGGATCACGGTGAACGAAACGACCGTCACCAACGAGTTGATGGCCCCGAACAGAAGCGTGCTGGAACTGCCGATCATCGGCTGGTTCGGCGAGGTGCCCACCCCGGCGGTGAAGAGGTCGATGTCGTACTGGATCCGCTGGTCGGGGTTGTCGATATCGCTGTCGGTGAAGCGGGTGCGGTAGTAGGCGTGATCGTCGAGCCAGTCGCAGGTGAGCCGGTCGGTGAGCCACACGCGCCAGCGGATGATGAACCGCTGCATCAGGTAGATGTCGAGCATCACCCGGGTGATGTAGATGGTCGCCAGGATGCCGAACAGGATCAGCGCTGCCCAGAAGCCTTTGATACCGGACTGGCGAACTTCGTCATTGCCGCCGCCGGCGCCCTGGAACGCCACCTGCAGCGAGGTGTACAGGTCATTGCTGTAGTAACTGAGCAGCACGTCGAGACGCACCGAGATGATCGTCGACAGCAACACCACGGCAAGCCAGATCCAGACCACGAGGCTCTGCCGGCCCTTGAAGTAATCACCGGTGATCCGCCAGTACTGGCGACCCCAGACGGTGTAGCGGGCCAGCAGAAACAGCACCACCAGGGTCAGAACGGCGCTGATCGCCCACGCCTTGGAAATCCAGATCAGGGACGGGACGAGCTCGTGTCCCCAGTCCATGGACGGGGTGAACTTCTCCAACGCGTTTCTCCTCCTGCGTCGGCGTCACGCACGACGACCGATCCGTGTGGCTTTCCGGCGAACCTACCCTTGCATCCCGGCTAACGCGCGCGCCTGGGTCAGATGACTAGCTAAATGTGAGCTTCACCGCCGCCTTCAGATCCGCGCCGGTGTATGAGTCACGTTCCGTGAAGCAAAGATAGCCGTCGGGCCTGATAACGAAGACCGCGCAGGCGCCCGGCCGGTACCTCGCGGCGAACTCGCCTGCGGAATCGCGGATCAGCGCGAGTTCGGTCTCGGCGACGGCGGCGTCCGGGTCGGCCACCAGATACACGTCCATCCGGCCGTGTGCCGCCTCGACCGCAGCCGCCGCGAGGGCTTCGAGCCCGGGTAGGTCGGCCGCCCCGGCGCCGGCATAGATCAGCGTGGTGTGCCTGCGGCGGTCCAACACCTCGAACAGCCGGACCTGCCCGGTCACCGCCGCCCGGGTCAGGCCCGCCGCATCGGGGGCACGCCGGCCCGCGTTCAGACCATCGGCGCGCTCGGTTGCCGCCACGATCGGGCTGTCGGAATAGTCGATCAGCAGTTGGGCCTCGCGGCGCAAGATGAAGTCGGGATCGACCTCACCGGCGCCGATGCCCTGCTGGGCGTGCCGCACGGTCCGCCCGACCACCTCTTCGCCGACCGCTCTGCGCTCGGCGTCATAGCTGGCCAGCAGGCCGGGCGAGGCGACACCCTGCAGTGCCAGGGCGAGCTTCCAGGCCAGGTTATGGGCGTCCTGGATGCCGGTGTTCATGCCCTGCGCGCCGGTCGGCGGATGGATGTGGGCGGCGTCGCCGGCCACGAACACCCGGTCGCTGCCGTACCTGTCGACGATGCGGTGGCTGATCCCGAACACCGACGACCAGCGCAGGTTGGTCGCCGTCGTCGGCTCCGGCGACAGCCGGTCGAGCACCGCCTGAAGGTGCTGCAGTTCGGGCTTGCGCTCACCGGAGGTGAGTTCGTCGGGCACCAGCATCGTCACCCGGTAGCGCCGACGGCCGGGCAGCGGAACCGCCACCAGGATGTCGTCGGTGACCCCGTCGGTCTGCTTCATGCTGCGCACCACGTGCCCACGCGGCAGCGACCAGTCGACCTCGACGTCCCCGAGCATGTACTGCTCGGTGAACGCACCACCCTCGAAAGACAGACCCAGCGCCTTGCGCACCGCGCTGTGTGCGCCGTCTGCCCCGATCAGGTATTTGACCCGCACGGTCTCTGTGCTGCTCAGCGTGGCCGTCACCCCGTCGGCGTCCTGGTCAAAAGTGTCCAGCCGGACACCGCGCTCGACCTGCACCCCGAGGGCGGCCAGCTCGTCGGCCAGGATGTGCTCGGTGGCGTACTGCGGGATGCCGACGAATCCGAACGGCACATCGGCGGGCACGCTCATGTCCAGTTCGGCCACCCGTGCGCCGTTAACGTAGATGAGCTGGCCGTACAGCGGGATCGCCGCGTCCAGAAATCGGTGCAGCAGGCCCATTCCCTCGAAGATTTCGAGGGTACGAGGTTGCACGCCAATGGCTTTCGCATACAGCGGCGGTTCGACTACGGGGTCGACGATCCGGCAGTGCACTCCGTGACGGGTGAGCTCAAGGGCCGCGGTCAGCCCGATCGGTCCGGCACCGGCGACGAGCACGTCGACATCGGTCATGGCGCCGACGGTACCGTTGACCCGTGGCAAAAGATCGCAAGAGCAGCACTGCCGGACCTGGCCGTATCAGCCGGGGCTTCTGGCGCATGCTGGGTGCCAGCACCGAGAAGACCAAAGCCGAGTCGATGGCCGAGGTGACGGCATCGGCCGAGTTCGACGAGAAGGCCAAGGGCCTCGACGACGATCAGCTGCTCAAGGCGGCTGAACTGCTCGAACTCGGCGACCTCGCCGCCGCGGCCGACGTCCCGCAGTTCCTGGCGATCGCCCGGGAAGCCGCCGAGCGGACGACGACCCTGCGCCCCTTTGACGTACAGCTGCTCGGTGCACTGCGCATGCTCGCCGGGGATGTCGTCGAGATGGCCACCGGTGAGGGCAAGACCCTCTCGGGTGCCATCGCCGCCGCCGGCTACGCGCTGGGCGGGCGCAACGTGCACGTCGTCACCATCAACGACTACCTGGCCCGCCGCGACGCCGAGTGGATGGCTCCGCTGATCGAGGCGATGGGTCTGACCGTCGGCTGGATCACCGCCGAGTCGACGGCCGCCGAGCGCCGCGCGGCCTACAAATGCGATGTCACCTACGCCTCGGTCAACGAGATCGGGTTCGACGTGCTGCGCGACCAGCTGGTCACCGACGACGCCGATCTGGTGTCGCCCAACCCCGATGTCGCCCTGATCGACGAGGCCGACTCGGTGCTCGTCGACGAAGCACTGGTGCCGCTGGTGCTGGCCGGGACCACACACCGCGAGCTCCCGAAGGTCGAAATCGTCCGCCTGGTAGGCGAATTGGCGGCCGGTACCGACTACGACACCGATGCCGAGAGCCGCAACGTCCACCTCACCGAAGAGGGTGCCAAGAAACTTGAAGCCGCTCTCGGCGGCATCGACCTGTACTCCGAGGAGCACGTCACCACCACGCTGACCGAGGTGAACGTCGCCCTGCACGCGCATGTGCTGTTGCTGCGTGACGTGCACTACATCGTCCGCGACGGCGCGGTGCAGCTGATCAACTCCTCCCGCGGCCGGATCGCGCAGCTGCAGCGCTGGCCCGACGGCCTGCAGGCGGCGGTCGAAGCCAAGGAAGGCATCGAGACCACCGAAACCGGCGAGGTCCTCGACACCATCACCGTGCAGGCGCTGATCAACCGCTACCCGACGGTGTGCGGGATGACCGGTACCGCGCTGGCCGCCGGCGAGCAGCTGCGCCAGTTCTACAAGCTGGGGGTCTCACCGATCCCGTCGAATGCGCCCCTTGTCCGCGAGGACGCCGCCGACCGGGTCTACATCACCTCGGCGGCCAAGATCGAGGCGATCATGGAGCACATCATCGAGGTGCACGCCACCGGCCAGCCGATCCTGGTGGGCACCCATGACGTCGCCGAATCCGAGGAACTGCACGAACGGCTGATCCGCCGCGGCGTCCCGGCTGTCGTGCTCAACGCCAAGAACGACGAGGAAGAGGCCGCCGTCATCGCGGAGGCCGGCAAGCTCGGCACGGTCACCGTCTCCACCCAGATGGCCGGCCGCGGCACCGACATTCGCCTGGGCGGGTCGGAGGAAACCGACCACGATAAGGTCGCCGAGCTCGGCGGGCTGCACGTCATCGGCACCGGGCGGCACCTCACCGAACGACTCGACAACCAGTTGCGCGGCCGGGCCGGACGCCAGGGCGACCCCGGTTCGTCGGTGTTCTTCGCCAGCTGGGAGGACGACGTCGTCGTCGCGCATCTGGACGCGGGCAAGCTGCCCACCGACGCCGACGACGCCGGGCAGATCACCAGCCCCAAGGCCGGCACCCTGCTCGACCATGCCCAGCGGGTGGCCGAGGGCCGGCTGCTCGACGTGCACGCCAACACCTGGCGCTACAACCAGCTCATCGCCCAGCAGCGCGCGATCATCGTGGAACGCCGCAACACCCTGCTGAGCACGTCGGCGCCCCGCAACGAGCTCAAGGAGCTGTCGCCGGACCGCTACGAGGAGCTGGCCGAGAAATCCAGCGAGGAGCAGCTGGAGACGATCTGCCGCCAGATCATGCTCTTCCACCTGGACCGAGGCTGGGCCGATCACCTCGCCTACCTGGCCGATATCCGGGAGAGCATCCACCTGCGGGCGCTGGGCCGGCAGAACCCGCTCGACGAGTTCCACCGGATGGCTGTCGACGCGTTCGCGAACCTGGCCGCCGATGCGATCGAGGCATCCCAGCAGACGTTCGAGACAGCCAACATCCTCGAAGAGGAGCAGGGCCTGGACCTGTCGAAACTGGCCCGCCCGACCTCGACATGGACCTACATGGTCCACGACAACCCGCTCAACGACGACACGTTGTCCGCGCTGAGCCTGCCCGGGGTTTTCCGTTAGGTTCTCCTCATGACGGAGCCGCTTGGCGATCGGGTGCTCACGATCCCGAACGTCCTGTCGGTGATCCGGCTCGTTCTGGTGCCGGTGTTCTTGTATCTGCTGCTGGTCACCCACGCGTACGGCTGGGCCGTGGCGATCCTGATGTTCGGCGGGTTCTCCGACTGGGCCGACGGCAAGATCGCGCGGCTGGTGGCCAACCAGTCGTCGCGGCTGGGCGAGCTGCTCGATCCGCTGGTCGACCGGGTCTACATGGTGACCGTTCCACTGGGCCTCGGCGCGGCAGGCGTCGTGCCGTGGTGGCTGGTGGGCACGCTGATCGGGCGCGACCTGGTGCTGGCCGCGACGCTGCCGGTGGTCCGCAGCCGCGGGCTGACAGCACTGCCGGTCACCTACATCGGCAAGGCGGCGACGTTCGCGCTGATGTCGGGCTTCCCGCTGGTGCTGCTGGGGCAGTGGGACGCGTTGTGGAGCCGGGTGATCGGCGCGTGCGGCTGGGGATTCCTGATCTGGGGCGTGGGCATGTACCTGTGGTCCGCGGTTCTCTACCTGCTGCAGGTACGCCTGGTGGTGACCACGCTGCCCAAGGCAGGCGTCAGCGATGCCCACGCCTGACAGCGCGCTGGGCGGTTACGACCCGCTGGCCGGCCGCAGCGAACGCCACACAAAGCGGCCGACGCTGATCCCGCTGCCGGGGCTACTGCGATCGCTGCTGACCGACCACCTCGACCCCGGCTATGCCGCGGCCGCCGCCGAACGCGAGCGCGCCGGGCACTCCCGCCGACCCGTCGCCACCCACGCGTGGCAGGCCCTGGCCGCCCTGCTGATCGCGGCGGTGTTCGCCGCCGCGGTGGCGCAGGCGCGGACCACCGCTCCCGGCGTCAACGCCGCTCAGCAGGTGCTCGCCGCCAGCGTGCGATCCGCCGAGGGCACCACCGACCGGCTCACCCGCCGTCGCGATGAGCTGGCCACCCAGGCCGACGACATCCAGCGCCGTCAGTTGCGCGACGACGCGACCGGACAAGACCTGCTCAGCCGGCTGGATGCGCTGAGTCTGGCGGCAGCCACCACCGCCGTCATCGGACCCGGCCTGACCATCACGGTCACCGACCCTGGGATGGGCCGGGGTCTGTCCGACGTCGCCAACCAGCGGGTGGCGGGCAGCCGCCAGGTCATCCTCGATCGCGATCTGCAGCTCGTGGTGAACTCGCTGTGGGCCAGTGGAGCCGAGGCGATCTCGGTGGGCGGTGTGCGGATGGGTCCCAACGTGACGATCCGCCAAGCGGGTGGCGCCATCCTGGTCGACAATCATCCGATCAGCAGCCCGTACACGATTCTCGCGGTGGGCCCGCCGAACGACATGCGGGACACCTTCGACCACAGCGGCGGCCTGCAGCGGCTGCGGCTGCTGGAGGCGTCCTACGGTGTCGGGGTGAGCGTGGTCAACGGCGACGGCCTGTCGTTACCCGCTGGCGCAGTACGAGAGATTAAATTTGCCAAGCAGATCGGGCCCTAGGTAGGTAAGGAATGGTTCGGCACCAATGATTGGAATCGCCGCCCTCATCGTCGGCATCGTGCTGGGCCTGGTGTTGCACCCCAGCGTCCCCGAGGTCGTCCAGCCCTACCTGCCGATCGCCGTCGTGGCCGCGCTCGACGCGGTGTTCGGCGGGTTGCGGGCCTACCTGGAGAAGATCTTCGACGCCAAGGTGTTTGTCGTCTCGTTCGTGTTCAACGTGCTCGTCGCCGCGCTGATCGTCTACGTGGGCGATCAGCTGGGCGTGGGCACCCAGCTCTCGACGGCGATCATCGTGGTGCTGGGCATCCGCATCTTCGGCAATGCCGCGGCATTGCGCCGCAAGCTGTTCGGGGCCTGAGGTGACCGACAAGGCTGGGCAGGACGCGGGGGAGGACGGGGCGACCGAGCACGGCCGCCACGAACTGCCCGGCACCGCACCACCCCCGGTGCGACGGCCCCAAAGTCGCACGCAGCTGGTGTTCGGTGTCCTTGGCGTGCTGCTGTGCGTGGTGCTCGGCGTCGGCATCGCCACCCAGGTCCGGCAAACCGAGTCCGGCGACGCGCTGGACACCGCGCGTCCGGCCGATCTGCTGGTCCTGCTGGGCTCGCTGCAGCAGCGCGAGGCCGCGCTCAACACCGAGGTCGCCGAGCTCCAGCGCAACCTCGCCGCCATGCAGACCGCGGGCAGCAGCGACCAGGCGGCCATCCAGAACGCGCAGGCCAGGCTGGCCGCACTGTCGATCCTGATCGGCACCGTCGGCGCCAGCGGGCCGGGCGTCACCATCACCATCGCCGATCCCGGACCCGGCGTCGCCCCCGAAACCATGCTCGACGTCATCAACGAACTGCGCGCCGCGGGAGCCGAAGCGATGGAGATCCGTTCCGGGCAGCGCGCCGTGCGGATCGGCGTCGACAGCTGGGTGGTCGGCAGCGCAGGCGCACTGGAGATCGACGCGCAAACTTTGAGCCCGCCGTATTCTGTTCTGGCCATTGGTGATCCACCCACCCTGGCCGCGGCGATGAATATCCCGGGTGGCGCCGTCGACAGCGTCGAACGGGTGGGCGGGCAGATGACCGTCTCGCAGTCCGACCGGGTGGAGATCACCACCTTGCGGCAACCGAAAGCCCGCCAATACGCTCAGCCCGTCAAATGAGCAGCCCGACAAATAGCGATCGACACCGAGGAGCACTGTGAGCGAAATCCCAGCCGACCTGCACTACACCGCCGAACACGAGTGGGTGCAGCGCACCGGTGACAACACCGTGCGGGTCGGCATCACCGACTTCGCTCAGTCCTCGCTGGGCGATGTGGTGTACGTGCAGCTACCCGACGTCGACAGCAACGTCGCGGCCGGCGAGTCGTTCGGGGAGGTCGAGTCGACCAAGTCCGTCTCGGATCTCTACGCCCCCGTCACCGCCAAAGTGATTGCGGTCAACGGCGATCTGGAGGCAAACCCCGGGTTGGTGAACTCCGATCCCTATGGTCAGGGGTGGCTGTTGGACTTGCAGGTCGACGGCGATACGCTCGACCAGGGGTTGGCGGCGCTGCTCGATGCGGACGCCTATCGGGGCACAGTGACGGAATGACATTGTTAGGGTGCCTGCCAACCGCCGATCCGGCGGTGGTGGGCACAACGGCGACCACTGCGCGGTACGGTCGACGTAAGTGATGGTGGAGGCGGACGGGCGCCTTGTGCGGGCACCCCGCCAAGTATCGCCACGGCAGCCAGTGAGGAGCAGCGGGTGACGGACAAGGACCAGAACTCTGGGGCGGACCAGGCGTCTGAGGAAGTCACCGTGGAGACGACATCCGTCTTCCGTGCCGACTTTCTCAACGAACTGGATGCCCCGGCGAGCTCCAGCAGCGATAGCTCGGTGTCCGGGGTCGAAGGCCTCCCGGTCGGCTCGGCGCTGCTCGTGGTCAAGCGCGGACCGAATGCGGGCTCGCGGTTCCTCCTCGACCAGGCGACGACGTCGGCCGGCCGCCATCCAGACTCCGACATCTTTCTCGATGACGTGACCGTCAGCCGTCGGCACGCCGAGTTCCGGTTGGACGGCAACGAATTCCAGGTCGTCGACGTCGGCAGCCTCAACGGCACCTACGTCAACCGGGAGCCCGTCGACTCGGCCACGCTGGCCAACGGCGACGAGGTACAGATCGGCAAATTCCGGCTGGTGTTCCTGACCGGTCCGAAGCCGTCCGACGACGAAGGCGGTCCAGGAAGCTAGTGAGCGCGCCCGATACTCCCGCGCTTGCCGGGATGTCTATCGGAGCGGTCCTGGACCTGCTGCGACCGGACTTCCCGGACGTGACGATCTCCAAGATTCGGTTCTTGGAAGCCGAAGGTCTCGTCACGCCGGAGCGCAGCGCATCGGGATATCGGCGATTCACCGCCCACGACTGTGCGAGGTTGCGGTTCATCCTGACCGCGCAGCGCGACAACTACCTGCCGCTGAAAGTCATCAAGGCGCAGCTCGACGCGCTACCGGACGGCCAACTGCCGCACGCCGGATCGCCTTACGCCGGACCGCGTTTGGTGACGATCTCCGGTGATGAATCAGACGGCGCCGAAGACGCCGCGCGCACCCAGGTTCGCCTGAGCCGCGAGGATCTGCTGGAGCGATCCGGGGTCGACGAGGAATTGGTGGTCGCGCTGTGCAAGGCGGGCGTCATCACCACCGGCCCGGGCGGGCTGTTCGACGAGCATTCGGTGGTCATCGCGCAGTGCGCGCGGGCACTGGGGGAGTACGGCGTCGAACCGCGACACCTGCGGGCATTCCGGTCGGCGGCCGACCGGCAATCCGACCTGATCGCACAGATCGCCGGCCCGGTGGGCAAGGCGACGAAGACCGGTGCCCGCGACCGCGCTGACGACCTGGCGCGCGAAGTGGCGGCCCTGGCCATCACCTTGCACACGTCGCTGATCAAGTCCGCTGTACGAGACGTTCTCGACCGCTGAGGACTAGACTCCGGATGACGGCAACGGGAGCGCGGAGGTCAGACATAAATGGGTGAGGTTCGTGTCGTCGGCATCCGTGTTGAGCAGCCCCAGAACCAGCCGGTTTTGCTGCTGCGGGAATCCAACGGCGACCGTTACCTGCCCATCTGGATCGGCCAGTCCGAAGCCACCGCGATCGCCCTGGAACAGCAGGGTGTCGAGCCGGCGCGGCCGCTCACCCATGACCTGATCCGAGATCTCATTGGCGCACTTGGGCATTCGCTCAAAGAGGTGCGCATCGTGGATTTGCAGGAAGGCACGTTCTACGCCGACCTGATCTTCGACCGCGACATCAAGGTGTCGGCTCGGCCGTCGGACTCGGTGGCGATCGCACTGCGGATGGGTGTGCCCATCTATGTGGAGGAGGCGGTGCTGGCCGAGGCCGGGCTGCTGATTCCCGACGAGGGCGACGACGAGTCCACCGGCGCCGTCCGCGAGGACGAAGTCGAGAAATTCAAGGAGTTTCTCGACAGCGTCTCTCCCGACGATTTCAAGGCGACCTGACCGGGTATGCCCACCCGTGGCTGGTGAAGACCAAGATCACGGATGCGTCTCACTTGGGCGGGACCGGTTCGACACGCGCGACGGATGCCGCGGAGCACGCCCAAGGGCAGCCATACTTTCATCACGACGACGAGCACGACTGCCCGTCGACAAGCGTATGCTGATGAACTCGGACGCAGGGCTTACGCGGTTGGTGAAGCGGTTAACGGGCCATAGTTCGAACGGCGAGAGGAAGCATCGTGGGCGAGCAGCCACGTCAGGGACAGTTAGACCTTGCCGGCGCGACGTCTGGTTCTTTCGAGGCGGATTCAGCCGCCGGCACACCGGTCGGTGAGGCGGTCCAGCCCGGTCTGTTCCCCGATAATTCGGTGCCCGACGAACTCGTCGGCTATCGCGGGCCCAGCGCCTGCCAGATCGCCGGAATCACCTACCGCCAGTTGGACTACTGGGCCCGCACCTCGTTGGTGGTGCCGTCCATTCGCGGCGCAGCCGGCTCCGGCAGCCAGCGGCTGTATTCCTTCAAGGACATCCTGGTCCTCAAGATCGTCAAGCGTCTGCTCGACACCGGCATCTCGTTGCACAACATCCGGGTTGCCGTCGACCATCTGCGTCAGCGCGGTGTTTCGGACCTGGCCAACATCACGCTGTTCTCTGACGGCACAACGGTCTACGAGTGCACCTCGGCCGAAGAGGTCGTCGATCTTTTGCAGGGTGGGCAGGGCGTATTCGGTATCGCGGTCAGCGGCGCGATGCGCGAGCTCTCCGGCGCGATCGCGGACTTCCCGGGCGAGCGTGCCGACGGCGGCGAATCGATCGCCTCGCCGGAGGATGAGCTGGCCTCGCGGCGGAAGAGCCGCGACCGCAAGATCGGCTAGAATCGGCGGCGTATCGCCCGCGCGCGGGAGAGCTTCGTGGCTGCCAGTCACGAACGCCGAAGGAGCAACACCTCTCCGTCAACCTCTCAGGCCCCAGGACCGCGCCTGGCCACGATGCCTCTGGAAAGCGGTGACCTCGGTTGCCCGCCCATGGGGAAAGGCCCTAAAGCCGAATCTCTCAGGCGCCCGGTTTTGGGTGGACGACAGAGGGAGAGGACGCCGCTGACGGCTGCGTCCGCCCGAGTCAGGAGCCCCCTAGTGTCCGATCACACAGTGTCCGATCACACCCAGCCCACGTTCGCCGATCGTCATATCGGACCGGATTCCGATGCGTTAGCGACCATGCTTGAGGTCATCGGGGTCGCCTCACTCGACGAGCTGGCGGCCAAGGCATTGCCGGCCGGCATCCTCGACGCACTCGCCGATGGCTTGGCACCCGGTCTCGATCACCTGCCCGCCGCGGCCAGCGAGCATGAGGCGTTGGCCGAGCTGCGGGCATTGGCCGACACCAACACGATCGGCGTTTCGATGATCGGGCAGGGCTACTACGACACGCTGACTCCGCCGGTGTTGCTGCGCAACATCATGGAGAACCCGGCCTGGTACACCGCCTATACGCCGTATCAGCCGGAGATCAGCCAGGGCCGGCTCGAGGCGCTGCTGAATTTCCAGACCATGATCGCCGACCTCACCGGGCTGGATCTCGCGAACGCCTCGATGCTCGACGAGGCCACCGCCGCCGCCGAAGCGATGACCCTGATGCACCGCGCGACGCGGGGACCGGCCAACCGGCTGGCGGTGGACGAAGACCTGTTCGCCCAGACCGCGGCGATCCTGGCGACCCGCGCGGAGCCGCTGGGCATCGAGATCGTCACCACCGATCTGCGCAACGGGCTGCCCGACGGTGAATTCTTCGGTGTCATCGCGCAGCTGCCCGGTGCCAGCGGCCGGGTGACCGACTGGTCGAAGCTGGTCGAGTCGGCCCACGAGCGCGGCGCGCTGGTGGCGCTGGGCACCGACCTGCTGGCGCTGACACTGATCGCCCCGCCCGGCGAGTTCGGCGCCGACGTGGCGTTCGGCAGTGCCCAACGATTCGGTGTGCCAATGGGATTCGGCGGTCCGCACGCCGGTTTCCTTGCGGTGCACTCCAAGCACGCCCGCCAGCTGCCCGGCCGGTTGGTCGGGGTGTCGGTGGACGCTGATGGCGCACCCGCGTACCGGCTGTCGCTGCAGACCCGCGAGCAGCACATCCGCCGGGATAAGGCGACGTCCAACATCTGCACGGCGCAGGTGCTGCTGGCGGTGATGGCGGCGATGTACGCGAGCTATCACGGTCCGGAAGGACTGACCGGGATCGCCCGACGCGTGCACGGCCATGCCCGGTCGCTGGCCGCCGGCCTGGGTGCGGCCGGCGTCGACGTGGTGCACGACAGCTTCTTCGACACCGTGCTGGTGCATGTCCCGAACCGGGCCGCCGCGGTGCAGGCCGAGGCCAAGGGCCGCGGCATCAACATCTGGCGGGTGGACGCCGACCACGTGTCGGTCACCTGTGACGAGGCCACCACCGCCGCACACGTCGCACTGGTCCTCGAATCCTTTGGCGCATCCGCCGCCGGGAAGTACACCGGCCCTGAGATCGATTCGCGGACAAGCGAATTCCTCACCCATCCGGCGTTCCACCGGTACCGCACCGAGACCGAGATGATGCGCTACCTGCGCACGCTGGCCGACAAGGACATCGCACTGGATCGCAGCATGATTCCGCTGGGCTCCTGCACGATGAAGCTCAACGCTGCCGCCGAGATGGAGTCGGTCACCTGGCCCGAGTTCGGCCGCCAGCACCCGTTCGCGCCGGCCGGCGACACTCCTGGACTGCGCAAGCTGATCGCCGACCTGGAGACCTGGCTGACCGGCCTGACCGGATATGACGCAATCTCGTTGCAGCCCAACGCGGGATCGCAGGGTGAGTATGCGGGCCTGCTGGCCATCCGCGACTACCACGTGGGCCGCGGCGACACCGCCCGCGATGTCTGCCTGATCCCGTCGAGCGCGCACGGCACCAACGCCGCGTCGGCGGCGATGGTCGGGATGCGGGTAGTCGTGGTGGCCTGCCGGGAGAACGGCGACGTCGACCTGGATGACCTGCGCGCCAAGGTGACCGAGCATGCCGACAAGCTGGCCGCGTTGATGATCACCTACCCGTCGACGCACGGGGTGTACGAACACGACATCGCCGACGTCTGCGCGGCGGTGCACGACGCCGGTGGGCAGGTCTACATCGACGGCGCCAACCTCAACGCTCTGGTGGGGCTGGCCCGGCCGGGCAAGTTCGGCGGCGACGTCAGCCATCTGAACCTGCACAAGACGTTCTGCATTCCGCACGGTGGCGGTGGTCCTGGCGTCGGGCCGGTGGCGGTGCGTTCGCACCTCGCCGCGTTCCTACCGGGGCACCCGCTGGCCGAGGAGCTGCCGAAGGGGCACCCGGTGTCGGCGGCACCCTATGGTTCAGCGTCGATCCTGCCGATCACGTGGGCCTACATCCGGATGATGGGCGGCGACGGGCTGCGCAACGCCACGCTGACGGCGATCGCGTCAGCCAACTACATCGCCCGTCGCCTCGATGAGTACTACCCGGTGCTGTACACCGGCGAGAGCGGCATGGTGGCTCACGAGTGCATCCTCGATCTGCGGGGCATCACCAAGGCCACCGGCGTCACCGTCGACGATGTGGCGAAGCGGTTGGCGGACTTCGGTTTTCACGCGCCGACGATGAGTTTCCCAGTGGCGGGCACGCTGATGGTCGAGCCGACCGAGAGCGAGAGCCTGACCGAGGTGGACGCGTTCTGCGAGGCGATGATCGCCATCCGCGCCGAGATCGACAAGGTCGGTTCGGGGGAGTGGCCGGCTGAGGACAACCCGTTGCGTAATGCGCCGCATACCGCCGAGTGCCTGCTGGTCGACGAGTGGACGCACCCGTACACCCGCGAGCAGGCGGCCTACCCGCTGGGTAAGCACTTCCGCCCGAAGGTGTGGGTGCCGGTGCGCCGCATCGATGGCGCGTACGGCGACCGCAACCTGGTGTGCTCATGCCCGCCTGTGGAGGCATACGCCTAGAACACGGCGGGATTCAGCTACGGGGCGTAGCAGGGCTCCGCGCCAGGGGTGTAGTACTCCAGCCCGGTCGGCGAGATACACGGCGCCTCTCCGGGGAAGGAGGGAACCAGGGCGTACGCGTAGCTTTCCGGGAAGCCGTAGCGCACCCAGTCACCGGCCACCGCCGCGTCGACGGCGTCGCCGGCGATACCCGGGGTGCATCCGCCGACGTTCACGCGCCGTCCACCGATATCGCCGCATACATCGGCTTGAGCCGCCGGAGCGATCACCACAGGGATTGCCGACATTGCGGCCACGCTCAGCAGAATCGCTGCAAATTTCTTTGACATGTGGTCATTGTCGCAAGACAAAAGGCATTCGTTACGCCGAAACGTAGACTCGGCCGTGCCTGCGGCCTGATGGAAGGAGCCCGGTGACTCTCACGCTGCGCGTCGTCGTGACGACGTTGACGGCCCTGACCTTCTGGTTGTTGGGTAGCCCAGTGGCCGCCGCCACGGCGGAATCCGGTGGATCGGACTCCACGAGATCGATGCTGTACGCGGGGATCGCCGGTTTGGCCGTCGGTGGCGTGATCGCTTTCGTGCAGTCACGGAGACGCCGGCGCAACGACGTCGAAGAGCCTGACGGCGAACGGGATTCGTCCGACAGCTGATAGCGTCACCCTCGTGCTGCCCGCCAGCGTTCGCCAGTGGCAAGAGGGTGGACGGATGCTGCCCACCAGCGCAGGGTCGGTATTCGTCCGATCCCAATCGGGTCGGGGACCGGCTGTCCTTCTGCTGCACGGCTTCCCATCCAGCTCCTACGACTTCCGCGGGGTCGTCGATCGTCTCGGTGACCGCGCCTGGCTGACCCTGGACTTCCTGGGCTTCGGCTTGTCCGACAAACCCCGCCCGCATCGCTACAGCCTGCTCGAGCAGGCCGATATCGTGCAGCAGGTGGTTGCCGACGTCGCACCCGGCCCGGTGGTGCTGCTGGCCCATGACATGGGCACCTCGGTGGCCACCGAACTGCTGGCCCGTGACGTCTCCGGCGTGCTGCCCTTCGAGATTCAGCGGGCTGTGCTCACCAATGGCAGCGTGATCATCGAGCGAGCCAGCTTGCGGCCGAGCCAGAAGATCCTGCGCGGCCCGTTGGGCCCGATCCTCGCGCGGCTGACCAATAAACGGGGCTTCCTGCGCGGCTTCGCCCGACTGTTCAGCGCCGCACACCCGCTGTCCGACGATGAGGCACAGGCCCAGTGGGCACTGCTGGCCCGCGACGACGGCCACCGGATCCTGAACCTGCTGTGCGCCTACCTCAACGAGCGGGTGCGCTTCGCGCCACGCTGGCACGGCGCCGTGCGTGACTGGGACAAGCCGTTGGGATTCCTCTGGGCCACCGGTGATCCCGTCGCGACCACCAACGTGCTGGCCGGCCTGCGCGAGCTGCGGCCCGCCGCCGAGGTGATCGAGCTGCCGGGCATCGGCCACTACCCGCAGATCGAGGTACCCGACGAATTCACCGCCGGCGCACAGCAGTTACTGCGCCTCAGTTAGGACAGCAGCTGACTGACCGCGCTCGCCAAATCCGGCGAGTCCGATGTGGCGACGTTCTGATACGCACCGCCCGAGGTCTGCGCAACCGCCTCCCAGGTCGCCCGGTCGGAGTCGTCGCCGAAGTCGATGATGTTGATCGCCACCGGTTTGGCCGGATTGACGACCGACTTGACGAACTGCACCAGGCCGGGACCGTCCAGCGTCTGGTCGCTGTGCGGACCCTGGGTGATCACCAGCATCGAATTGGACTGTCCGTCACGGAAGTTGGCCAGTGCTTCGCCGTAAGCCAGGCGCAGCGTGGTGAACGACACCGCACCGCTTCCGGACGGCGACAGACCAGCCAACATGCCGGTCAACGCTGCGGAGCGCGGCTGCCCGTCGATCTGGTCCGTCAGCGGTCCCATCGGCACCACCGACTTGCCCTCGACTCCGTTGAACGTCCACAGCCCTAGGGCGGCGTTCGGCGGAAGCGCACCGATGCGGTTGTTCAGCGCGGCCACCACATTGGCCAGCCGTGACTTTCCGCCCTCGTCGGCGCTCATCGCCTGGTTCAGCATGATCGTGGTGGCCGACCCCGTGGCCGGACTGGACAGCGCCGCGGCCAGGGTGGCCCGCTCGGACTCGTCGCCAATGGACACCGGCGCACCCAGCTGAGGGAAGGTGACGACGTCGTTGCCCTGCGGGGTGGTGCCCTCGGCCCGGAAACCGGCCTTCGCCAAGGCGGTCAGCTGCTCGGGTTTGCGCATGAACCGGGCGAATTCGCTGGCGGCACTGACCTGCTCGCTGGACAGCCACGTTCCGGACAGCAGCACGGTGGGGTAGTCGGCGATCGCTACCGGCCCCGAGGGCAGCCATTCCGCGACGGTGTTCTTGGCGTCGGGTGCCGATGCCCGGCCGAACAGCTGCTGCTCGGTGGTCGCCACGGCATGCACCGGCGCACCGGCCGCGTCACCGGCGCCAAGTAGCGCCTTCCATGCTGCGTCGGCGGTGTTGTCGGCCAGCTTGGGCTGACCGGCGACCAGCGCGTTGACGGCACCAAGGCCCGCGGTGGCCGGCGCGTTCGCCGGAGCCGACGCGGAGGCGACGGCCTCGGCGGTCAGATAGGTGGCGTCGGCGTTGCCTGCGGTCGGCAGCGCCAGCCGCAGCGAACCCCAACCGGGCAGGTTCAGCGCGTCCAGTGCCGTGGGGTTGTTCTGCAGGCCCGGCAACGCCGCCCAACTCTGTTGAGCCAACGCGTCTTTGAGCTGCGGGCGCACCGCGAGGACCACCGGCGAGCTGGCCAGCGAGCGGGCGTCGCTGACCACCTCCTTACCGGCGGTGGCCTGCAGTCGTGCCTCGGCATTGGAACTGGCAGGTATCCACAGAGCCGGCCGCTCGCCGAGATCACCGGGCCAACTGGAGACAAACCCGTCGACCACGCGGTCCGAATCGGCCGCCGTCACAACCATCTTCACGCAGCGATCGCCGACCGGGGTGACGACGGCGTTGAAACTTTCGGCGAACTTGCTGACGTCGGCGGCGATCGACGGATCCGCGACCACCCCGACGTTGACGGCGCCGGCCAGGCATTTCGAAGCGGCATCGGTCGAGCGGTGCGAGAGCGCGTCACCGAAGAACCGCCAGAGGATCACCGCGCCGACGACCACCACCACGGTGACGAGGGCGGCGATCACGCTGAGGCTCACGCCGCGACGGCCGGTCTCGCTGCGGTGGCCACCTTCGAAGACGGCGGCCCGCCGGCGAGCGGTGTCGGTCAGCGGTGACGGCTCGTAGCCGGCATCACCGGCATCGTCGCCCGTGTCCCCGTCGGCGAGATCGTCACCGGGCCGGGCGAATCGGGCCGTCGGGCTGTCCGGCACGTCAGCAGGCTCGTCCTGTTCGCCGAAGGACTCCCCGGGACCGGGTCTGCTGTGCCTGCCCATGGCGGTGCTTGATCCTCTTTCGTCGAACGGTCGTGCGGTGCGGGCTTGCGGTCAGGCGCCGGCGCTGGCCTTGTACTCCCGGCGACGCCGATGCAGGATCGGCTCGGTGTAGCCGTTGGGCTGCGCGGCGCCGGCCAGGATCAGCTCCTGAGCTGCCTGGAAGGCGATGCTGCCATCGGGATCCGGTGCCATCGGGCGGAATTCGGGGTCGTGAGCATTCTGCTCGTCGACCACCGCGGCCATCCGGCGCAGGCTCTCCCGAACATCGTCGGAGGTGATGACGCCGTGACGCAACCAGTTCGCCAGCAGCTGGCTGGAGATACGCAGTGTGGCACGGTCTTCCATCAGCGCGATGTCATGGATGTCGGGCACCTTCGAGCAGCCGACACCGGCATCGATCCAGCGCACCACGTAGCCCAGGATCGACTGGCAGTTGTTGTCGACCTCTTCGTGGATCTCTTCCGGCGACCAGGCCAGTTCCTGAGCCAGCGGGATCGTCAGCAACTCGTCGAGGGTGGTGCGGGACTCTCCGGCCAGCTCCTTGTGCACCTTGTAGACGTCGACGAGGTGGTAGTGCATCGCGTGCAGCGTCGCCGCCGTCGGGGACGGCACCCACGCCGTGGTGGCACCGGCCTTGGGCTGGCCGATCTTCTGCTCGACCATGTCGGCCATCAGGTCGGTCATGGCCCACATGCCCTTGCCGATCTGGGCGCGGCCGGAGAACCCGGTGGCCAGGCCGACGTCGACGTTCTGGTCCTCGTAGGCCGAGATCCACGGCTGGGTCTTCATGGCGCCCTTGCGGATCATCGGGCCGGCTTCCATCGAGGTGTGGATCTCGTCGCCGGTGCGGTCCAGGAAGCCAGTGTTGATGAACGCCACCCGGTCGGCGGCGGCCTTGACGCAGGCCTTGAGGTTGGCCGACGTGCGGCGTTCCTCGTCCATGATGCCGACCTTGATGGTGTTCTGCGGCAGGCCAAGCACGTCCTCGACGCGGCTGAACAGTTCGCAGGTGAAGGCGACCTCGTCAGGCCCGTGCATCTTGGGCTTGACGATGTAAATGGAGCCCGTCCGGCTGTTCCGGCGCGGGCTGCCGTCCTCGGCCCGCAGGCCGTGGCTGGCGATCAGGCTGGTGAACAACGCGTCCTGGATGCCCTCGTAGATCTCGTTGCCGTCGGCGTCCACGATCGCGTCGTTGGTCATCAGGTGTCCAACGTTGCGGACGAACAGCAGGCTGCGGCCGGGCAGGGTTAATTCACCCTCGTCGGGAGTCTTGTAGGTGCGGTCGTCGTTGAGCACCCGGGTGAAGGTCTTGCCGCCCTTGCTGACCTCTTCGGCCAGATCGCCGCGGTTCAGGCCCAGCCAGTTGCGGTAGCCGAGCACCTTGTCGTCGGCGTCGACGGCGGCCACGGAGTCTTCGAAGTCCATGATCGTGGTGATCGCCGACTCCAGCACGACATCCTTGATGCCGGCCCGATCGGTCTTGCCGATGGGGGACTCCGGGTCGATCAGGACCTCGATGTGCAGGCCGTTGTTGACCAGCAGCACCGACCACGCCGGGGAGCCGAGTTCGCCGGTGTAGCCGAGGAACTTCTCCGGGCTGACCAGGCCGGTGGATGTCCCGTCGCCCAAGGCGATTTCGAGTGCGCTCTCGGTGACGCTGATTCCGGTGGCGTCGGCCCAGGAGCCGTCGGCCAGCGGCACCGCTTGGTCGAGGAAGTTGCGGGCGTAGTCGATGACCTTGTCGCCGCGGACCTTGTTGTAGCTGCTGCCCGGTTCGGCGCCGCCGTCGGTGCTGATCACGTCGGTGCCGTAGAGCGCGTCGTACAACGAGCCCCAACGGGCGTTCGCCGCGTTCAGCGCGAAGCGGGCGTTGAGGATCGGAACCACCAGCTGCGGCCCCGCGGTGGTGGTGATCTCGTCATCGACACCGGAGGTGGTGATGGTGAAGTCCGCGGGCTCGGGTTGCAGATAGCCGATATCGCGCAGGAACTGCTGGTACTCACCGGCGTCGATACCGCCGATGATCCGCTGCCGGTGCCACTTGTCGATCTGGGCCTGCAGATCGTCGCGGCGAGCGAGCAGGTCCTGATTCTGGGGAGTGAGGTCGGCGACGACCTTGTCCACACCGGACCAGAAGCTGTCGGGGTCGATCCCGGTGCCGGGTAGCGCCTCGTTGGTGATGAAGTCGTACAGCACCTGCGCCACACGCAGATTGCCCACGGACACTCGTTCGGTCATCTGTCCTCCCTCACGGCAAATCAATTCATCTTACCCGCAGGTAGGAACCCCTCCGACAAGCTGTCGTAGGCGCAGTTGCGCCGGTCACAGGCCAGCAGTCGTTCGCACGTCCGCCACAGTGCCGCGCGCAAGGGTGCCGCGCGTTCGCTGATGAGTGTCTGGCGACGCACGTATTCGGCTCGTCCGGCGGGTTCCTCGACGGCGATCGGCTCGAATCCGAGGCTCGTCAGATCGTAGGGGCTGGCGCGCATGTCCAGCTCGCGCGCCTCGGCGGCCAGTTCCAAACAGTCCACCAGCAGCTGCGAGTCGACCAGCGGGCCGAGCTTGTAGCTCCACTTGTAGAGGTCCATGTTGGCGTGCAGGCACCCCGGCTGTTCCCAGTCGCGCTGGTCGGCCCGGGTCGGCACGCCGCGGTTGCGGGGCGCGGCCGCGTCGGTGAAGAACCGGAACGCGTCGAAGTGGGTGCAGCGCAACGGCATCGACTCGACCACGGCATCGGTGCCGGCCGCGCCCAGCCGCAGCGGCAGCCGGCCGTGCCGAACCGCGTCGGTGCGGTAGACCATCGCCCACTCGTGCATGCCGAAGCAGCCGAATTGTGGTGCGCGGTCTTCGGTGGCCCGCAGCAGGTCGGCGACGAAGCCGACGGTGTCCAACCGCGAACGCAGGTAGTCCGCGCTGACGGTGACGCCGTCCGCACTCGCCGTGTAGCCCGCGCGGTCGAGGTACTCGGCGGCCGCGGATCCCGCGAGTGTGGTGCCGTAGCCGGGGTGCCAGACCCGCAGCTGGCGGGGGCGCAGGCTGTAGTAGCTGAACAGGAAATCCCACACCGGGTGCGCCTCACCACGCTGCGCCCGACGGCCGTGCGGGCCGGTGAAGGTCTCGACCCGGGTTCGGTGGGTCGCCGCCCTGGCCGTCCACTCGTGCTCGGTGAGCACGTCAGTCACGGTGCATCCCGTCGCGCACCGTGCCGACCAGGTCCTCGACGAGATCTTCCAGCGCGACCATCGCACACACCGCCCCGTCGGTGCCCGTCACCAGCGCCAGGTGACTGTTGTCCCGGCGCAGCTGCGAGAGGGCATCGGGCAGCGCCATATCGGCGGCGACCCGGGGCAGATGACGCACCACCGAGACGTCGATCACCGAATCGGGGTCGTCGATCTGGCTGAGCACATCCTTGATGTGCAGATAGCCGATCAGGCTGTCGTCGGCACCCACCACCGGGAAGCGGGAGTAGCCCGTCTCGCGCAACGCCTGCTCGACCGCGCTGACCGTGGGTCCGCGACCGGGCCCGGCGACCGGGATCGCGCGGATTTCGCTGAGCGGGACGGCCACATCGTTGACGACACGGTTGCGGATCTGCAGCGCCCGCGTCAGTCGCATGTGTTCTTCGGGGTCGAGCAAGCCCTCGGAGCGGGACTCGGCGATCATCTCGGCCAGCTCGACGGTGGAGACGGTGACGTCGAGTTCGTCCTTGGCTTCGACACCGAACACCTTCAGCGTGCTGTTCGCCGCCCAGTTGTAGAACCCGATGAACGGCCGGACGCATCGCACGTACAGCAGATAGGCCGGCATCAACAGCATCGCCGTCTTCTCCGGACCGGCGATCGCGATGTTCTTGGGCACCATCTCGCCGAGCAGGACGTGCAGGATCACCACGACGGCCAGCGCCACCACGAATGACACCGTGTGCAGCAGCGCGTCGGGCACCCCGACCAGATCGAACGAGTCCTCCAGCAACCCGGCCACCGCCGGCTCGCCGACCCGACCCAACAGGATCGAGCACACCGTGATGCCCAGCTGGGCGCCGGCCAGCATCAGTGACAGCTGCTCACCGGCCCGCAGCACCGTGACCGCGCTCCGCTTGCCTTGTTCGGCAAGGGTTTCCAGCTTGTCGCGGCGGGCCGAGATCAATGCGAACTCGGAACCGACGAAGAATGCGTTGGCGCCCAGCAGCACGATCGTCAGCAGTACACCCAGGACGTCGGCACCCATCAGTGCTCCCCGCTGTCGCTGGGGCGTCCCAGGTCGGTCAGCACCAGCTGATCGATGCGGCGGCCGTCCATCTCGGCGACGGTGGCGCGCCAGCGGACCGGATCGTCGAACGGGCCGTCGGGGTCGAAGGCGGTCAGTTCCACCGATTCACCCGTCTCGGGGATGTGACCCAGCTTCTCGAGCACCAGTCCGCCGATGGTTTCGTATTCGCCTTCGGGCGCCCGGAACCCCGTCGCCTCGGCCACTTCGTCGATGCGCAGCAGGCCCGACACCTGCCAGCCCAGACCGGACTTCTGGAAGTCGGGCGTGGAGTCGTCATGCTCGTCGCGGACGTCACCGACGATCTCCTCGATCAGGTCCTCCACCGTGACCATGCCCGCGGTGCCGCCGTATTCGTCGACCACCATCGCGGTCTGCAATCCGTGGGTGCGCAGCTGAGCCATCAGGGCGTCACCGTCAAGGCTCGACGGCACGGTCAGCACCGGGATCGCCAGCGTCATCAATTTCGTCGTTGCCCGCTGGGCGGCGGGCACGCTGAACACCTGCTTGACGTGCACGATGCCGATGGTCTCGTCCAGGTCGCCGTTGACGATGGGGAAGCGGGAGAAGCCGGTGTTGAACGAGGCCGTCACCAGATCGCTGACCGTGTCGTCGGACTCCAGCGCTTCGATCTCGGTGCGCGGTGTCATGAACTCTTCGGCGATCCGCGAGCCGAACTGCAACGACCGATTGACCAGCGCCGCGGTGGCCTCGTCGAGTGAACCGTGCTGAGCCGAACTGCGAACCAGCGCACCGAGTTCCTCGGGAGAGCGCGCCGAACGCAGCTCCTCGGCCGGTTCGATGCCCAGGCGGCGCAGGATCCAGTTGGCGGTGCCGTTGGTGGCCCTGATCGCCGGTGTCATCACGGTGGAGAACGCCAGCTGGAATCCGGCTGTCGCCCGCGCGGTCGGCACCGCGTGCGCCACCGCCAGATTCTTGGGCACCAGCTCGCCGAACACCATCGACAGCGAGGTGGCGATCAGGATGGCCAGCGCCAGCGCGATCCCCGTCGCCGCGCGGTCCGGCACGTGAAGGAACTCCAGAACCGGGTCGAACAACCGTGCCAGCACCGGTTCGGCGAGGTAGCCGGTGGCCAGGGTGGTGATCGAGATCCCGAGCTGCGCGCCGGACAACTGGAACGACAATGTGCGGTGGGCGCGCTGAACGAGGCCGTCCCGGCGGTCGCCGGTGCGGGCGTTGGAGTCGACAGTGCTGCGCTCCAGGGCGGTCAACGAGAACTCGGCGGCCACGAACAGTGCCGTTCCGAGCGTCAGCACGACGATCGCCAACACGCTCAACAACGTGAACATGACGGTCACCGGGCGCGTGCCCTCACTGCCTTGAACTCGCCGGGCCCTGCGCCCGGCCGACTAGTGGAAGGTTCTGCCCCGGAATCGTCCCCAGGGGAATCGTCTGCGAACCGCTCATCACAGGCAGCCCGATCCGCGGGGGCCTCGATGGGTGCCTGCGGCACGGGATCCCTTCCTCGATGGGGCAAACAAATCCCTATGTTAGCGCCCTTACTCGCCGCACCCCGGCTCACCAGCCCGCAGGCAGCGGATGCCCTTCGGCGAAGCCGGCCGCCGACTGCACGCCCACCACCACCCGCTCGTGCAGCTCGGCGATGGTGGCCGCGCCCACGTAGGTGCAGGTGCTGCGGACCCCGGAGGTGATGTGGTCGAGCAGGTCTTCCACACCGCCGCGGTCGGGATCCAGCGCCATCCTCGAGGTCGAGATGCCCTCCTCGAACAGCGCCTTGCGGGCCCGGTCGAAGGCGCCGTCGGCGCTGGTGCGGGCGGCCACCGCGCGCTTGGAGGCCATGCCATAGCTCTCTTTGTAGGGCCGGCCGTCGCGATCGCGCATGAGGTCGCCGGGCGATTCGTACGTGCCGGCGAACCACGACCCGATCATCACGTTGGAGGCACCGGCCGCCAGGGCCAATGCCACGTCGCGGGGATGGCGGACCCCGCCGTCGGCCCACACGTGCCCGCCGAGTTCCCGTGCAGCTGAGGAACATTCGAGTACCGCGGAGAACTGCGGGCGGCCGACGCCGGTCATCATCCTGGTGGTGCACATCGCGCCGGGGCCGACGCCCACCTTGACGATCGATGCTCCGGCCCCGATCAGGTCGCGGGCACCTTCGGCGGAGACGACGTTGCCCGCCGCCAGCGGGATGCCGAGGTCCAGCGACGAAATCGCTTTGATCGCGTCGAGCATCTTGAACTGGTGGCCGTGGGCGGTGTCGACCACGAGGACGTCGACGCCGACCTCGGCCAGCGCCTTCGCCTTGGCGGCCACGTCGCCGTTGATCCCCACCGCCGCGGCGATGCGCAGCCGGCCTGCGCTGTCGACGGCGGGGGTGTAGATGCCGGCGCGCACCGCGCCGATGCGGGTCAGCACCCCGGCCAGTGCGCCGTCGGCGTCGGTGAGCACGGCCACGTCCACCGGCGCGTGCTCGAGCAGTTCGAACACCTGGCGGGGTTCGGTGTGCACCGGCACGCTGACGAAGTCGGTGACCGCGATGTCACGCACCCGGGCGAACCGGTCGACACCCGCGGTGGCGGCCTCGGTGACCAGGCCGACGGGCCTGCCCTCGAACACCACCACCGCGACGCCGTGAGCTCGCTTGTGGATCAGCGCGACGGCATCGGAGACCGAGTCGTCGGGCGCAAGGACGACGGGGGTGTCGGCCACCAGGTCGCGACTCTTGACGAAGTCGACGGTCTGCTTGACGGCCTCGATCGGCAGGTCCTGCGGCAGCACCACGATCCCGCCGCGGCGGGCGACCGTCTCAGCCATCCGCCGCCCGGCCACCGCGGTCATGTTGGCCACGACGACCGGGATCGTCGTGCCGGTGCCGTCGGCGGTCGACAGGTCGACATCGAACCGGGAGGCGACGTCGGACCGGTTAGGGACGATGAAGACGTCGTCGTAGGTCAGGTCGTACGGGGGCCGCTGGCCGTCGAGAAACTGCACGTACCTCAGGATACTGGGGCTAGGCCTGGACCTCGGTGCGGTCGCCGCTCCACAGGGTGTGGAAGCGCGCGGCGGGATCGGCGTCGGTCCGGCCGTAGGTGTGCGCGCCGAAGAAGTCGCGCAGACCCTGGGTCAGTGCCGCGGGCAGCCGCTCGGTGCGCAGCGCGTCGTAGTAGGACAACGCGGAGGCGAAGCCGGGGACCGGGATGCCGAGTTCGGTGGCCTTGACCACGACCCGACGCCAGCTGTCGATGCCTGCCTCGACGGCGTCGCGGAAGTACGGCGCCGAGATCAACGTGGCCAGCTGCGCATCCTCGTCGAATGCTTCCTTGATGCGGTTGAGGAACTTGGCCCGGATGATACAGCCGCCGCGCCAGATGGTGGCCATGTCGCCGAGCGTGATGTTCCAGTCATACTCGGCACTGCCTGCCTGAATCTGGTTGAAGCCCTGGGCGTAGGCGATGATCTTCGACGCGTACAGCGCCTTGCTGACGTCGTCGATGAATTGCTTTGCGTCCGTGGGGCGTTCACCCAAGTCGCCGGAGGCCAGTCGGGTGGTGGCCTTGCGCTGAGCGACCGAGCCGGACAGCGCCCGGGCGAACACGGCCTCGGCGATACCGGTCACCGGCACCCCGAGGTCGAGCGCGGACTTGACCGTCCAGCGGCCGGTGCCCTTCTGTTCGGCCTCGTCGAGGATGACGTCGACCAGTGGTTTGCCGGTCTTGGCGTCGGTCTGCTTGAGCACCTCGGCGGTGATCTCGATGAGGTAGCTGTCCAGGTCGCCCTTGTTCCACTCGGCGAAGATGTCGGCGATCTCGGGTGCGGTCTTGCCGAGCCCGTCGCGAAGCAATTGGTAGGCCTCGCCGATCAACTGCATGTCGGAGTACTCGATGCCGTTGTGCACCATCTTCACGAAGTGGCCGGCGCCGTCGGGGCCGATGTGGGTGCAGCAGGGAACGCCGTCGACGTGCGCGGAGATCTCCTCGAGCAGCGGGCCCAGCGACTTGTAGGACTCGGCGGGACCGCCCGGCATGATCGAGGGCCCGTTGAGGGCACCTTCCTCGCCGCCGGAGATGCCCGCGCCGACGAAGTGCAGGCCGCGTTCGCGCACGGCTTTCTCGCGGCGAATGGTGTCGGTGTAGAGCGCGTTGCCGCCGTCGATGATGATGTCGCCCGGCTCGAAGACGTCACAGAGTTCGTTGATCACCGCATCGGTGGGATCGCCGGCCTTGACCATGATCAGCGCGCGGCGCGGCCGTTCCAGCGCGGCGGCGAATTCGGCCATCGTCTCGGCGCGCACGAAGCTGCCCTCGGAGCCGTGCTCGGCGATCAGGGCATCGGTCTTGGCGACCGACCGGTTGTGCAACGCGACGGTGTAGCCGTGGTGGGCGAAGTTGCGCGCGATGTTGGAGCCCATCACCGCCAATCCGGTAACACCGATCTGTGCGGTACCGTTCGTCTGCGGTGAGCTCATCTGGCGCCTTTCGATTGTGTGAATTTTATTGTGGCAGAACAGTTTTAAGACAGAAACAACCGATGCAGCTCAGTCAGCCACGGCATCGCGACCGCGACCGTCGGCACCACGAGAACCGCGGCGGCGGTGGCGTAGGCGGCCAGCGACAGCAGCAGACTGTTTCCCCGGCCGCACAGCCGGCGCACCCGGATCACCGTCGTAGGGCCGCCCGCGGCCAGCGCACCCTTTGGCGTGCGTCCCGACGCGCAGGCCACCAGGGCGCGGGCCAGGGGAGTGGGTCCGGCGGTCCGCACCGCCGCGTCGTCGGCGAGCAACTCGACGAGTAACCGCACCGCGTTCAGTGCGCTGCCGCTGCGGACGAAGCGGGGGAAGGCGGTATGCACGGCGATGAACGCCTCGAGCACCAGATCGTGGCGCGCGCGCAGATGGGCACGCTCATGGCTGAGGATCGCCGCTAGTTCGTTGTCGCTCAACGCCGCCAGGGTGCCCTCGCTGAGCACCACCCGGCTGCGCACCCCGGGCAGGCAGTAGGCCAGTGGTTCGGCCACGTCCAGCACCCGCAACCCGCTCACACCGTGCCGACACTCACCGAGCAGATCCACCACCATCCGGTGGTGCGCCCGGCGGCGCCGGGTGGCTACCGCAACCTCAACGCCGGCGACCAGCAGCCGGGCACCGATGAACAGGGTTACGGCGAACACCAGGACATATGCCAGCCACAACGGCCAGCCCAGCACTGCGATCTCACTGGTGATCGTCGCCGTCGGGCGCCCATCGGGGCCAGGGACGAACAGCCGGCTCGCGATCGACAGCCCGGCGCTGAAAGCGGACAGGACCGCGGCCACCGCAATCGACTGCCACAGCACGATCGCCGCCCGCGGCGCGCGCAGTGGCCAAGACGCTCGGGCCAGCAGCGCAGGCACAGGACCAACCAGCATCAAGGCGAGGAAGGTGAAGGCCAGCGCGGACACGCTGACAGTGTCCCTCAGACGCTGGGTGCGCCGCCAGCGGGCCAGGTTGAACGGTGCCTGGATTCTAATTCCGCCAGCGCGCGGCGCAAGGCGTCTGCCTCGTCGACCCCGACCCGCTCGACGAAGTGCACCAGCGCCGCCTGCCGGTCGCCGGAATCGGATGCCTGATCAAGCGCGTCGACCAGCAGGCCGGCGACCAGTTCGTCGCGACCGTGCACCGGTGCGTACTGATGAGCCCGGTCATCACGGATCTGGGATACCAGGTTCTTGCGCGCAAGCCGCTGCAGGACCGTCATCACCGTGGTGTAGGCGAGATCGCGCTCGGTACAGAGGGCCTCATGGACCTGACGAACCGTCAACGGCTCACCAGCTGCCCACAAGTGGTCCATCACCGCGCGTTCAAGTTCGCCGAGACGAGTCAACTTGGCTATTTCCGTTCATTTCGTAGCAGTGAAGCCAGAGTACTCCCGGTTACTACCGGGCGTCGTATGTAACTTTCCGGATCAACTCCGGGCGGCCCCGATGCGTTCCCCCGCCCCGGTCCTGGGGCTGGTAACCGCAGGACAGGCCGCCGAACCGTTGAGCCAACTGTGACGGCATTCACATTAGGCAATGCTAACCTTCCTACGCCTCTTATGGTTAGGCTCACCTAACTGTAATCGAGGAGGTGTCCGTGACCACAGCCGTGGTTGACCCGTTGATCGACGGAATGACCATTCGCCGCATGCTGCCCCTGCACGAATCCAGCAGCCGCGTACGCGCGCTGAGCCCGGATTCCCCGCGGGTGCACGGGGTGGCAGTCATGGCCGATGTATCCCGACGCCGTTGGTGGGCACTGGACTCGGTGCGGACAACGAGCCGGCTGGCCGACATGTTCGAGGCCGCCGTCGCCGAGCTGGGCGACCGCCGCGCCGTCGCCACCCAGCTGGCTGCCACGTTCACCCACGCCGTGCTGGGCCGGGCGGTCACGCTCTTCGTGCTCGAGGGCCGGGTATGGGACACCGGGCCGGGCAACCTCTGGATGCACGTCGACTCCGAGGGCGCGATCGACTGGACCGCGGTGGTGGACCCGACGCTTCGGGTGCTGCCCGACGATCCCGCGCTGACCGGCGTGGTCCGGCTGCCCAACGAGCTCGCGCTGGCGACGTGGACAGCACACCGCTCCCACCGCTCGCTGGAGCCGATCTTCGAGTATCTGCACGAGCTCAGCCGTGGCTCGGTCACGCCGGCGGCGATGTGGCGGATGGTTGGTTCGGCGGTGGTCATCACCGCCACCCAGGTCCCCGTGCTGACCGGCAGTGGCGAGGTCACGTGCATGCGCCGCGGCCAGTTGGTGCTCGACGCCCTCAGCGGCTTCGGCCTTCCGGTGCGAACACTGCGCCGAACGGGGTAGGTCTTGTGACTTAGGCAAGCCTTGCCTATGGTGATACCAACAAAGACGAACGGACCGAGCCGGATGTCCTGAGGGCTGCAGAGACACCACGGTCCGTGCTGAGGACGGGCCCCGCGTTTTATGCGCGGGGCCCGTCCCTCATCTCAGGCACCTGCCTGGTGTAGACACAGATGCGTGCAATCAGAGCAGTCGCCGATCGAGCAGATCGCCTTCTCCGCCCCGTTCGACAACGAGCTTGGCCTGGTGTTCACCGAGCTGACACCGGACGGCGCGAAGGCGCAGCTGGAAGTCCAGCCCAAGCTGCTGCAGCCGATGGGCATCGTCCACGGCGGGGTGTACTGCTCGATGATCGAGTCGATGGCCAGCACGTCGGCCTTCGTCTGGCTGGCCGCCAATGGCGGCGGCAACGTCGTCGGCGTCAACAACAACACCGACTTCCTGCGGGCGATCTCCGGCGGCACCGTCTACGGAGCCACCGAACCGGTGCACCGCGGCCGCAGGCAGCAGCTGTGGCTGGTGACCATTCGCGACGACAAGGACCGGCTGGTCGCCCGCGGCCAGGTGCGCCTGCAGAACCTGGAGCCCGAGCCGCCGCAGGCGTAAGGGCGCCCGCCGCCCTGCTGATCCCGTCCTGCCATGGCAGGATCGCGCTCTATGCGACTCTCACCGCATGAAACCGACCGGCTGCTGATCTCCTATGCGGCCGACCTCTCCCGCCGCCGGCAGGCGCGCGGTCTGCGGCTCAACCATCCCGAAGCGGTCGCGCTCATCACCGACCACGTCCTGGAGGGTGCGCGCGACGGCCGCACCGTGGCCGAGCTGATGATCAGCGGACGCGAGGTCCTGTCCCGCGACGACGTGATGGAGGGCGTGCCGGAGATGCTGCACGACGTGCAGGTCGAGGCGACGTTCCCGGACGGCACCAAATTGGTCACCGTCCACCACCCGATCCCGTGAGCCCCCGTCCTGTGAGTTTGTGGAAGACAGCATGATTCCGGGCGAGGTCTTCCTCGGCGACGGCGACATCGAGATCAATGCCGGCGCTCCACGCATCGAACTGGAGATCGTCAACACCGGCGACCGGCCGGTGCAGGTCGGCAGCCATGTGCACCTGCCGCAGTCCAACGCCGCGCTGTCCTTCGACCGCACGGCCGCCCACGGGCATCGCTTCGACATTCCCGCGGGCACCGCGGTGCGCTTCGAACCCGGTGTGGCGCAGCGGGTTCACCTGGTGCCCCTCGGCGGCCTGCGCGAGGTGCACGGCCTGAGCCTGAACCCACCCGGAAAGCTGGATGCTGAATGACCGAGCTGTCCCGGGCCCGCTACGCCGCGCTGTTCGGCCCCACCACCGGCGACCGGATCCGGCTCGCCGACACCGACCTGATCGTCGAGATCACCGAGGACCGCAGCGGCGGGCCGGGATTGGCCGGCGACGAGGCGGTGTTCGGTGGCGGCAAGGTGCTGCGCGAATCGATGGGCCAGAGCCGGGCCACCCGCGCCGACGGCGCACCCGACACCGTGATCACCGGGGCGGTGATCATCGATTACTGGGGAATCATCAAGGCGGACATCGGCATTCGTGATGGCCGCATCGTCGGCATCGGCAAGGCCGGCAATCCCGACATCATGTCCGGCGTGCACCCCGATCTGGTGATCGGCCCGTCGACGGAGATCATCGCCGGCAACGGCCGCATCGTCACCGCAGGGGCCATCGACTGCCACGTGCACCTGATCTGCCCGCAGATCATGGAGGAGGCCATCGGCGGCGGCATCACCACGATCGTGGCCGGCGGCACCGGGCCCGCCGAAGGCTCGAAGGCCACCACTGTGACGCCGGGTGCATGGCATCTGGCCCGCATGTTGGAAGCGCTGGACCATTGGCCGCTGAACATCGCGCTACTGGGCAAGGGCAATACCGTCAGCCACGAGGCGATGTGGGAGCAGTTGCGTTCGGGAGCAGCGGGTTTCAAGTTGCACGAGGACTGGGGGACCACCCCCGCCGCGATCGACGCCTGCCTGACGGTGGCCGAAGCCGCCGGGGTACAGGTCAACATCCACACCGACACCCTCAACGAGGCCGGCTTCGTCGAAGACACCCTGGCCGCGATCAAGGGCCGCAATATCCACGCCTATCACACCGAGGGGGCGGGCGGGGGGCACGCACCGGACATCATCACCGTCGCGGCCGAGTCCTATGTGTTGCCCAGTTCGACCAACCCGACCCGGCCGCACACCATCAACACCCTCGACGAACATCTCGACATGCTGATGGTCTGTCATCACCTGAACCCCAGCGTGCCTGAGGATCTGGCGTTCGCCGAGAGCCGCATCAGGCCGTCGACCATCGCCGCCGAGGACCTGCTGCACGACATCGGGGCGATCTCGATGATCGGCAGCGACGCCCAGGCCATGGGCCGCATCGGTGAGGTGGTGCTGCGCACCTGGCAGACCGCGCACGTGATGAAGCGCCGACGTGGAGCCTTGGAGGGCGACGGTGCGGCGGACAACCACCGGGTGCGCCGCTATATCGCGAAGTACACGATCTGCCCGGCCGTCGCCCATGGTCTCGACCACGAGGTCGGTTCGGTCGAGGTTGGCAAGCTGGCCGACTTGGTGCTGTGGGAACCGGCGTTCTTCGGGGTGCGCCCGCACGCGGTAGTCAAGGGCGGGATGATCGCCTGGGCCGCGATGGGCGACGCCAACGCCTCCATTCCGACCCCGCAGCCGGTGTTGCCGCGCCCGATGTTCGGGGCGGCACCCGCCGCGGCAGCGGCCACCTCGCTGCACTTCGTCGCCCCGCAGGCCATCGAGGACGGGCTGGCCGACCGGATCGCGGTCAGCCGCCGCCTGGTGCCGGTGGGCAACGTGCGTGCCGTCGGCAAGGCGCAGATGCCACTCAACGACGCCCGGCCCCGCATCGAGGTCGATCCCGACACTTTCACCGTGCGCATCGACGGCGAGGTCTGGGCCGAGCAACCCGCGACCGAGCTGCCGATGGCTCAGCGTTACTTCCTGTTCTGATGACGTTCTGATGGCCGCCCTGACCACACTGCTGACCCTCGCCGACTCGCGGTTGCCGACCGGGGGACACGTGCACTCCGGCGGAGTGGAGGAGGCGATCACCAGCGGGCTGGTCACCGACCTCACCACGCTGGAGGCCTACCTGCGCCGCCGGATCCGCACCAGCGGTCTGGTCACGGCGTCCATCGCGGCCGCCGTGCACCGCGGCGACCTGACGGTGGCCGCCGCCGATGCCGAAACCGATGCCCGCACACCGGCACCGGCAGCCCGGCAGGCCTCCCGCGCGCAGGGCCGGGGGCTGCTGCGGCTGGCCCGTCGCGTCTGGCCAGCCGCACAGTGGGACGCACTCGGCCCCCGCCCGCATCTGCCGGTGACCGCAGGCCGCGTCGGCGCCGCCAGTGGACTGCAGCCCGAGCAGACCGCGCTGTCGCTGGTGTACACCACGATGACCGGCTCCGCGACCGCCGCACAGCGGCTGCTCGCGCTGGATCCCGCCGATGTCGCGGTGCTGACCTTCGATCTGGCGCAGCTGTGCGAAGAAACCGCCGAGCTGGCCGCCACCGCGCTTGCCGACCTGTCCGACCCGCTGCTCGATGAAGTGGCGCAGCGCCATGCGCAACGAGAACGTCCCCTGTTCGTCTCCTGAAAGAGCTTGTATGCCTCCACATTTCATTGACGGCCAACCGCACGCCCATACCGACCGGCCGAAGCGCACCCGCCTGCCTGGGGAACCGCTGCGCATCGGGATCGGTGGCCCGGTCGGTTCGGGCAAGACCGCGCTGGTGGCTGCGCTGTGCCGCCAGCTGCGCGACGAACTGTCGCTGGCGGTGTTGACCAACGACATCTACACCACCGAGGACGCCGACTTCCTGCGCCGCCATGCGGTTCTGCCCGACGACCGGATCGCGGCCGTGCAAACCGGCGGCTGCCCGCACACCGCGATCCGCGACGACATCACCGCCAACCTCGACGCGATCGACGACCTGATCGCCGGCCACGAACGGCTGGACCTCATCCTGGTCGAGTCGGGTGGCGACAACCTGACCGCGACGTTCTCCTCCGGACTTGTCGACGTGCAGATCTTCGTCGTCGACGTGGCCGGCGGGGATAAGGTGCCGCGCAAGGGCGGGCCGGGCGTCACGTTCTCGGATCTGTTGGTGGTCAACAAGACCGACCTGGCGCCGCTGGTCGGTGCCGACCTTGACGTGATGCGCACCGACGCGGCCAAGGTACGCGAGGGCAGGCCGACCGTGCTGATCTCACTGACCGAGGATCCCGCGGCATCCCCGGTCCTGTCGTGGGTGCGCGAGCAACTGCGCGTCGACCAGCCGGCCTGAGCAATGCGTTCCGACGTCCTGGTGGTGGCCCAGCCCGGGCGGCTGCCCCGCATCGAGTGCCGCGGCGGCCTGGCCGCACGGCACACCGAACCCGACACCGTGCACCTGGTGTCGGCGGCGGCCACCCCCTTGGGTGGGGACACCATCTCGATCCGGCTGATCGTGGAACCTGGTGCGCGACTGCGCCTTCGCAGTGTCGCGGCCACGGTGGCACTGCCCGGCGCAGCGACCACACAGTCGCAGGCATGCTGGCACATCGAGACCGACGGCGAGCTGGACGTCGATCCCGAGCCGACCGTCGTGGCCGCCAATGCCCGCCATCTCAGTGAGCTCACGGTCTGTCTGGCCGAAACGTCCCGGCTGCGGATCCGGGAGCGGGTACAGATCGGCAGAACCGGTGAGCGCGAGGGTTTTTGGAGCGGCGCCATGCGGGCCGACGTGGCCGGCACGCCGCTGCTGCGACACCGGGTCGAGCTGGGACCGGGCGCGGTGGCCGACGACGCGCTTGGCACTCCGCTGGCCTGCGTGAGCGAACTGCGTTACCCCGAGCCGGCCGAGGACGCCGCGGGCATCACCCTGACACTGGCCGCCGGCGGCAGCATCTCGACCTGGCAGGGCGCCCGGCTCTAGTCGCGCGAACCAGCGAGGTTGAGCACCAGCCGGGCACCGCCGAGCGGGCTGGCGTGCAACGCGGCTGTGCCGCCGTGCAATTCGGCCTGCTGAGCGACCAGGGCCAGTCCAAGGCCCGATCCCGACCGCGATGCGGTGGAGCCGCGGGAGAACCGCGCGAACACCGCTGCGCGCTCCTCTTCGGGCACCCCGCTGCCGTTGTCGTCGATCGTGATCTGCACGCCATCGGCGGAGCTGGACACCGACAGCTGGACTTCGGTGGCGGCACCGTGTTTGACGGCGTTGGCGATCGCGTTGTCGATGACCAGCCGCAGCCCGACCGGTAGGCCCACCATGAGCACCGCGGGCGACGGGACCAGCGAGACCTCGAGGTCGCGGTAGATGCGTTCGGCGTCGTGGGCGGCCCGGTCGAGCAGTTCAGTCACGTCGAACGGCACGAAGTCGTCGGCGGTGGTCAGCTCGCCCTGGGCGAGTCGCTCCAGGGCGGTCAGCGTGGCCTCGATGCGGCTCTGCGTGCGGATGACGTCGCCGATCACCTCGGTGCGCTGTTCGGGCCCGAGATCCAGGGTGGAGAGCACCTCGAGGTTGGTTCGCATGGCGGTCAGCGGGGTCCGCAGCTCATGGGAAGCCACGGCGGCAAAGTCGCGGGCGGACTCGAGGGCGGCCTTGGTGCGAGCCTGTTCGTCGCCGATCCGGGCCAGCATGCCCTCGACGGCCTCGGCGATTTCCACCGCCTCCTTGACCCCGCGCACTTGTACCTCGTCGGGGTTGGACTGGGCGTTGATCGCGCGGGCCTGCTGGGCCAGCACCCGGAAGGGGTTGATCATGATCAGTGAGATCAACCAGCCGATCACCACGGTGCCTGCGATCACCCCGGCACAGATCAACAGCACTCGAAGGTGCAGTTCGGCGATCCGGCGCTGGGTCTCGGCCAGTGGGGCGCCCAGGGCGATCGTGGCCCCGCCCACCGAGAAGGTGCGCACCCGGTACTCGACACCGTCGATGGCGGTGTTGGCATAGCCGTCGCTCAGTGCGGGCAGTACCACGTCGGTGGGCACCGACATCGCCATCGCCCCGACCCGGATCGTGCGCACCAGGTTTCCGTCGGGAGTGGGCGAGCCGGCCCCGCCGGGCCCTGCGGTGGTCAGCAGCGAGCTGACGTCGCCAAGGCTGCTGACGGAATCCAGCCGCCGGTCGAGCTGGCTGTACTGGTCGTTGGTGACACCCACCCACACCCAGGTGCCCAGCGTCAGCACCAGGATCACCACGGACAGCGCCGCGACGATCACGATGGTGCGCAGCGAAAGCATGCGGGTGGGGAGTCGTTGCAGCACGCGGTAGACGATCTCGTCGGGCTTTACGACCACGCCGACAACCTTAGGGTGCGCCGCTGAAACGGCGCCGGGCCACGCCGAAGCGGTGCTAGACGATGCCCGGGGCCAGCGGACGCTGGATGAGGCCGCAGCGGCTGCGGAAATCGGTCGACGGCTGGCGGATGCCCTCCAGGTCGGCGCGAATGCCCGGGTTGGCGTTCAGGTACTGCTGGGTCTGGCTGGTGACCTGAGCCTTGGGCAGGCCCTGCAGGCCGCTGAAGAACCCGTTGACGTCGGGATGCGTGAACAGATAGTCCGACATCGCCGCCGATACGCCCGCCATGATTCCGGTCATGTCTGCGGTGGTGCAGTTGGGCGGCGGGTCGGCAGCAGCGGGCCCAGCCACGCTGAGCAACACCGCAGCGGCGCCAAGCGCTGCCGCAGCTGCGCGTCGCACAGAACGATTGGATGTCATTCGGGCCCCCTCGTTATGGAACTGTCGTCGCTGATCATGCTAGGGCACCAGTGCCCCAACGCGTTGATTTCCGCGCCGCTCACGGGCGATTCCCAGCCAACACCGCTGGGTCAGCTGGCGGCTTTCTCGTCCTCGACCGTCGCCGCGATTTCCTGCAGCTGCTCAATTCTGGTGCGCGCGTACGCCTGCTGCTCGGTAATCGTCAGCTGACTGCGGCCGCGGCCCAGGAATGTCGTGGTCCACGACAGCATGGTCGCGATCTTCGTTTTGAAGCCGACGAGGTAGACCAGGTGCAGGAAGAGCCACGCCAGCCACGCGAAGAATCCGGCGAACTCGATCTTGCCGATCTTGGCCACCGCATTGAACCGGGACACGGTCGCCATCGAGCCCTTGTCGAAGTAGCTGAACGGTTGGCGGGCAGCCGGATCGGCGCCCTTGAGCTCCGACTTGACCAGGTTGGCCACGTACTTGGCGCCCTGGATAGCGCCCTGCGCCATGCCGGGGACACCGTCGACGAGCGCCATATCGCCGATCACGAACACGTTCGGGTGCCCGGGAATCGACAGATCGGGCCCCACCTTGACCCGTCCGGCGCGGTCGATTTCGGCGTCGGACTGGTTGGCGATGATCTTGCCGAGTGGGCTGGCCGACACACCGGCCGACCACACCTTGGTGGCGGCCTCGATGCGGTCGATGGTGCCGTCGGGACGCTTGACGGTGATCCCGTTGCGGTCGACGTCGGTCACCATCGCGTTGAGCTGGATTTCGACGCCAAGCTTCTCGAGCCGGTCCTGCGCCTTCTTGCCGAGCTTTTCGCCCATCGGCGGCAGCACCGAGGGTGCGGCGTCCAGCAGGATCACCCGTGCCCGGGTGGAGTCGATATGGCGGAACGCGCCACGCAGCGTGTGATCGGCCAGCTCGGCGATCTGCCCGGCCATCTCGACACCGGTCGGGCCTGCGCCGACCACGACGAAGGTCAGCAGTTTCTGGCGGCGCTCGGGGTCACTGGACCGCTCGGCCTGCTCGAATGCGCCGAGGATGCGGCCACGGAGTTCCAGGGCGTCGTCGATGGTCTTCATGCCGGGTGCCCACTCGGCGAACTGGTCGTTGCCGAAGTACGACTGCCCGGCACCGGCGGCGACGATCAGGGTGTCGAACGGGGTCCGGTAGGTGTGGCCCAGCAGGATCGAGTCGACGGTCTTGCTCGCCAGGTCGATATTGGTGACCTCACCGAGCAGCACCTGGCAGTTCTCCTGATTGCGCAGGATGACCCGGGTGGGCGGGGCGATCTCGCCTTCGGAGATGATGCCCGTCGCCACCTGGTACAGCAGCGGCTGGAACAGGTGATGGGTGGTCTTGGCGATCAGCTTGATGTCGACGTCGGCTCGCTTGAGCTTCTGCGCGGCATTCAGGCCGCCGAACCCCGAACCGATGATGACGACCTTGTGCTTATCCGTTGGAGTTGCACCAGGATGGGTCATTTCTGCTCCTCAAAGCATGCACAGGACACTTACTACGGTAGTCGCCCGGCCGACAGACTTCGCGTCGGTCCCCGGGCAGAGCAGGTGATGTATGCCACCCCTGGCGGCTAGACGCCCAGAACCGGGCGTAAGACCTCGGCAAGCGCGGTGACCCGGCCGGGGTGGTAGCCGTCCAGGTTGGTGACCGGACTGACGACGACGCCGTCGACGCCGGCGTCGAGGACCTTGGTCTTGATCTGCTCGGTGATCTGCTCCGGGCTGCCGTACACCATGCGCTGCTTGACGTCGGCCGGGATGAAATCTTCCGTGACGTTTTCGTCGACGATCGCGAAGACGAGCATGCTGGTCTCGAGAGTGCTCGGGTCCCGGCCGATGACCTCGCAGCTTTCCTTGACCACCGCGATCTTGCGGGACAGTTCGTCGAATCCGCAGACGAGGTTGAGGTGATCGAAATGGCGGGCCGCCAGCGGAATTGTCTTTTTCTCGCCGGTGCCGCCGATCATCAGCGGGATGTGGTCGCGGAAGCGCGGGATCGCGAACGCCTCGTTGGTGCGGTAGTACGTGCCGTCCACGGTCACTCGCTCGCCGCTCAGCATCGGCAGGATGATCGCCAGCGCCTCGTCGAGCTTGTTGAACCGGTCGGTGAACGTGCCGAACTCGTAGCCCAGCGAGTCGTGCTCGAGCTCGAACCAGCCGGTGCCGATGCCAAGAACGGCCCGGCCGGCGCTCACCACGTCCAGCGTGGTGATCGCCTTGGCCAGCAGCGTCGGGTTGCGATAGCTGTTACCGGTGACCAGCGTGCCCAGCTGCACTCGCTGCGTGGCCGTGGCCAGCGCGCCAAGTGCGGTGTAGGCCTCCAGCATCGGCTCCTCGGGCGCACCGAGGGCGGGCAGTTGGTAGAAGTGATCCATCACGAAGACGGAGTCGAATCCCGCCGCCTCAGCCTCCTGGGCCTGGGCGATAACGGTCGGGAACAGCTCGGGGACACCGGTGCCGTACGAGAAATTCGGGATCTGCAGGGCGAGTCGAATCGTCACTCAAGTGACGTTAGTACCCGTCGGCGAACGTCAGGTAAAGCGCTGTCAGCCGAAGTTGGCCAGCGCGCCCCGGCCGACGTGCACGGTCTGGCCGGTGATGTGCCGGGCGGCCGGCGTGGTCAGGAACAGCGAGAGCCGGGTGATCTCCGCGGCCACCGACGGCGGGGTGGTGGACAGCCCGTCGTAGGACGGCTCCGCGCTGCGTCCACAGGCCACCGTGTTGACAGTGATGCCGCGGGTGCCGAAGTAATCCGCTTGTCCCGCAGTCCAATTCGACAACGCCGCCTTGACTGCGGCGTCGACGCCGCCGTCGCGCGGGTTGTCCGGCACCACCGTCACGATGGAACCGCCGGAACGCAGGTGATCACCGATGTTCTGCACCAGCAGCACAGCCGAGAGCACGGTGGCGTCGAGCCCGGTGCGCCACGCCCTTGCGGTGTCGGCCAGCGTGTAGGCGCGGGGGTCGCCGCCGATCCAGGCGGGGGCGGGGACGTGAACGATGGTGTCCAGGTGATGCGCGAACTGGAGTCGCACCTCGGCCAGGGCCTCGGGGTCGGTGGTGTCGCACACGATGGCGTCGACATCGAGTTCCTTGGCGGCTACTTCGAGGTCGTCGCGGCGCGCGCCGCTGATGACGACGTTGTGGCCGGCGTCGCGGAAGCCCTCCGCGACTGTGCGCCCCAGTTCGGTGTCAGCACCAGTGACCAGCACGTCCATCGTCTTTGACCTCCTCGTGCACCCCGCTGGGGGCGATCCCATCCGCGTTGGTGTCGATCGGAGGGAAATGTTACTGGACGGTAGCTAATTCGGCCAATGTGGTACCGACACGACCAGGACACGGCGTGTCGCGTCGCCCTAGGGTGTGACGGGTGAGACGCGGCCGGGCACACCGAACGCAGCCCCCGCTGCCTCGCTGGGTCTACCTACCGGCCGTGCTCGGCGCGGCGTTCGTGGTGCTGCCGTTGGTGGCCATGGCGGTCAAAGTCGATTGGACGCATTTCTGGTCGCTGATCACCAGCACACCGTCTCAGGCCGCGCTGCTGCTGAGCCTGCGCACGGCGGCGGCCAGCACCACCTTCTGCTTGATCCTCGGCGTGCCGATGGCGATGGTGCTCGCGCGCAGCGACGGGCGCATCGTGCAGGCGCTGCGCCCGCTGATCTTGTTGCCGCTGGTGTTGCCGCCGGTGGTCGGCGGTATCGCGCTGCTGTACGCGTTCGGACGGCTGGGTCTGCTCGGGAGCTACCTGGAGGCGGCCGGGATCCGGATCGCCTTCACTACGACCGCGGTAGTGCTGGCCCAGACGTTCGTCTCGCTGCCGTTCCTGGTGATCGCGCTGGAGGGTGCGGCTCGCACCGCCGGGGCCGATTACGACGTCGTAGCGGCGACGCTGGGGGCCAAACCGGCAACCGTGTGGTGGCGGGTGACACTGCCGCTGCTGGCCCCCGGCCTGGTGTCGGGATCCGTGCTGGCCTTCGCGCGGTCGCTGGGGGAGTTCGGCGCCACGCTGACCTTCGCCGGGTCCCGCCAAGGCGTCACCAGGACGTTGCCGCTGGAGATCTATCTGCAGCGCGAGAGCGACCCGGACGCGGCGGTGGCGCTGTCGATTCTGTTGGTCGCCGTCGCCGCGGTCGTCGTCCTCGGGCTCGGTGTGCGGCGGTTGTCCGGCTGGACCAACGATGGCTGAGCTGCAGTTCCACGCGGCGGTGGCCGAGCGTGGGTTCGAGGTGTCCTTCGAGGTCGCGCCGGGGGAAGTGCTGGCGATCCTCGGTCCCAACGGAGCGGGGAAGTCGACGACGCTGCACGTGATCGCTGGGCTGCTGGCACCAGACGCGGGCGTGGTGCGCCTCGGCGGGCGGGCACTGACCGACACCGCCGCAGGTATCCAGGTGGCCACCCATGACCGCCGGGTCGGCCTGCTGATGCAAGACCCGCTGCTGTTCCCACATCTGAGCGTGCAGGCCAACATCGAATTCGCGCCACGCAGTCGCGGGGCGGGCCGCGCCGCGGCGCGGGCCAGCGCCTCGACCTGGCTGGAGGAAGTCGGGCTGACCGAGCTGGCGGGGCGTAAACCGGGGCAGCTGTCCGGGGGGCAGGCCCAGCGGGTCGCGATCGCCCGGGCGCTCGCGTCCGACCCGGAAGTGCTGCTGCTCGACGAACCGCTGGCCGGGCTCGACGTTGCGGTGGCGGCCTCGGTGCGGGCGCTGCTGCGCCGGGTGTCCTCGGCCGACGGCCGCGCGACGGTGCTGATCACCCACGATCTGCTCGACGTGCTGACGATGGCCGACCGGGTGCTGGTGCTCGAGGACGGCCAGGTCGCCGAGATCGGTTCGGTCGCCGACGTGCTGGCCGCGCCGCGCAGCATGTTCGGCGCCCGCATCGCGGGCGTGAACGTGGTGCGCGGGGTTCGCGGCGGCCCCGAATGCCTGCGGGCCGCCGACGGCACGCTGTGGCATGGCCGGCAAGCCCTGGACACGGTGGCCGGGATCGCCGACGGCGATCTGGTCGCGGTGTTCTCCCCGGCGGCGGTCGCGGTGTACCGCGACCTGCCGCACGGCAGCCCGCGCAACAGTGTCCAGATCCGCGTCGCGGAGCTGGACGCTGACGGCGCGCGAGTGCGGGTGCGCGCGGCGGAGCAATCCGACGGCGCGCCCGGACTGGCCGCCGACATCACCGCGGAGTCGGCGGCCGGCCTCCGGCTGGCCGCCGGCGACGAGGTGTGGTTCACGGTCAAGGCGCAGGAGGTTGGCTTGCACGCGGCGGCACGCACAGGAACGTTGTGACCCGGCCACAGTCGGCATGGGTGCCACATCGTGAGCAGGCCACACTTGCGTCACGGCTGTAACACGGTAGGTTCATCGCCATGACGCAGTCGGACCCGATTTCGCGACGCCCGGGCCGGTGGACGGCGTTTGCGGTCACCGCCGTGACCGCCGCCAGCGCCGTCACGATCGCGTTGCCATCACCGTTGGCCTTCGCGGATCCCGCGACGCCGACACCCACGACGGCGGCCCCCGCCGCCCCGCCGGCCACCGAGGTGCCACCGCCACCGGTGGACCCCAACGCGCCGCCCCCGCCGCCGCTCGATCCCAACGCGCCGCCTCCGCCACCGGTGGATCCGAACGCGCCGCCCCCGCCACCGGTGGATCCGAACGCGCCACCCCCGCCACCGCTCGACCCGAACGCGCCGCCGGCCCCGCCGCCGCTGGAGCCCGGCCGCGTCCCGAACACGACGGGCGGGTTCAGCTACCTGCTTCCTGCGGGCTGGATCGTCTCCGATGCGTCACGCCTGAACTACGGCCAGGCGCTGCTGAGCAAGCAGACCGCTCCGGCCGAGAACGGCCAGCCCGCCCCGACCGCCAACGACACGAGCGTCATCCTCGGTCGGCTGGACCTGAAGCTGTTCGCCGGTGCCGAGCAGGACAACAGCAAGGCCGCGATCCGGCTGAGCTCGGACATGGGCGAATTCTTCATGCCGTTCCCCGGCGTCCGGATCAACCAGCAGAGCGGCGCCCTGCAGGCCGGTGACATGCCGGGCAATTTCTCCTCTTACGAGGTGAAATTCACCGACACCACCAAGCCCAACGGCCAGATCTGGGCCGGCGTGGTCGGTACGACTGTCCCCAACGCCCCGCGCGATCAGCGCAATCAGCGCTGGTTCGTGGTCTGGCTGGGCACTGCCAAGGATCCGATCGATCCGGCGGCCGCCAAGGCGCTGGCCGAGTCGATCCGGCCCTACGCCCCGCCGCCTCCGCCGGAGGCGCCGCCCGCCGATCCCAACGCCCCGGTGGCCCCGCCGCCGACAGCGGGTGGCCGGATTCCGCTCGGCGTTCCCGTCCCGGTGGAGGGACCTGTTCCCGGGATGACACCCGGTCAGTAGATGATCGTGGCCGTATCGACCGGCCAATTGTTACCTGACAGCGGTATACCAAAGGGATAGCGGCCAGCATTCACGCTGGCCAGCGACACCGAGGAGACCGTCATGGACATGGTGGCAGCTACTGAAATCCTCGCCCGTTCAACGACGCTCACCAGCGTCGGCTGGATCGGCTACATCATCATCGGCGCCCTTGCGGGCTGGATCGCCGGCAAGATCGTCAAGGGCGGTGGCTCGGGCATTTTGGTGAACATCGTCATCGGGGTGATCGGCGCGCTGGTCGGCGGGTTCCTGCTGAGCTTCTTCCTCGACACCGCGGCGGGCGGGTGGTGGTTCACCCTGTTCACCGCGATCCTCGGATCGGTGATCCTGCTCTGGATCGTCGCCAAGGTCCGCAAGACCTAGCTCGCCCCGACGCACCGCCCGGGCGCGTTGCACGATGGACAGATGGCCACGACAACGATGCGCGCCTGGCGGGTACGCCGGCCCGGGCCGATGCGCACTCAGCCGCTGGAGCTGGACGCCAGCGCAGCGATTCCGCGGCCGGCGCCCGACGAACTTCTGGTGGCGGTGCGCGCCTGCGGTGTGTGTCGCACCGACCTCCATGTCACCGAGGGAGACCTCGCGGTACACCGCCCACACGTGACACCCGGACACGAAGTCGTCGGCGAGGTCGTCGGGATCGGATCGGCTGCCGGCGACGAATTCGCGGTGGGGGATCGGGTCGGCGTCGCCTGGCTGCGCCACACCTGCGGGGTGTGTGACTACTGCCGGCGTGGGGCGGAAAATCTGTGCCCGAACTCGCTCTACACCGGCTGGGATGCGGACGGCGGATACGCCGATTTCACCACTGTCCCGGCCGCTTTCGTGCACCGGCTGCCCGACGGCTACACCGACAGCCAGCTGGCGCCGCTGCTGTGCGCCGGGATCATCGGCTACCGGTCACTGTTACGTGCCGAGTTGCCGGAAGGGGGACGGCTGGGGTTGTACGGGTTCGGCGGCAGCGCTCACATCACCGCTCAGGTCGCGCTGGCGCAGGGCGCCGAGGTCCATGTCATGACCCGAGGTGCCAATGCCCGCGAACTCGCGCTGGGCCTGGGCGTCGCCTCGGCACAGGGGGCGGCCGACCCGCCGCCGGTCAAGCTCGACGCGGCGATCCTGTTCGCTCCGGTCGGCGACCTCGTGCCGCCTGCGCTGGAGGCACTCGATCGTGGCGGCACCCTGGCGATCGCGGGCATCCACCTCAGCGATATCCCAGCGCTGAACTATCAGCGACATCTGTTCCAGGAACGCCAGATTCGGTCGGTGACATCGAACACCCGCGCCGACGCCCGCGAGTTCCTGGCCTTCGCGGGCCGTCATCGCATTGAGGTGACCACTCCGGAATATCCACTCGCACAAGCCGATCGGGCTCTGACCGACCTGGCCGAGGGGCGCATCGCGGGCGCCGCGGTGCTGTTGCCGTAGCGACCTAGAGAGCGGCCAGCACGCCGCGCAGCTCGGCAGCCAGGCTGCCCCGCCCGTTGCGGTACAGGGGCCCGGCTCCATCGGAGAGCAGTAGCCGCAGCCGGGCCATGCCCCGCGCGCGCACCGGGCGCGGCGAATGCAGCAGCAACGTGATGTCGTCGATCACGCCGCGGCAGCCGGCCAGCCGCTGCGGGTGAACGGGAATCCGCGCGGAGAAGAGCCGACGATCGCGACGGAGCTCGGCCAACGCCTGCATCAGTGTGTGGGCAAGGGCTTCGCGCTCCCCGGCAGAGGTCAGGCGCGCGACGTGAACGGCCAGTGAGCTTCCCGGCAGCGGCGCGATGCCCACTTCGACTTCGCGGTCGAGCCGGCCGGCGAAAAGTCGCGCCTTCACGCGGGAGCTGAGCGCCGCGCTATCGAGGAGGTCGGCCGACGTGGGGGCGTCGAATCCGCCCGGCAGCCGGATGCTATCTTGAAATTCGTTGGGCCCCATGGGCTTTTCCTGTTCCGAGACGGGCCTCGTCGCCCTCTCTTATGACCAACCAAAACGCTACACCGGTCACGCATGACCAGTCAAGTTGATTTACTGGTCACTAACTCCTACGCTGGCTGACATGACGCAGGCCCCTGCGGAGTGGCTCGGGGATACCGAGGGCAAGCCCGCACCCGAGCCGCTGACTCGGATACAAGCGCTGGTCAACACCGTCGACTTGGAGTCCGGTGCGGATCGGTTGGCGCTCGCCACCGACGCGCAGCCCTGGCTGCAGGACCAGGCACTGCTGCCGCCCGGCGGCGTTCCCACTCCCGACGAGTTACGCACCATCCGCGAGCTGCGGGAGGCGCTGCGCGCGTTGCTCGTGCACAACGCGGGTGGTCCATCGCCGAGCAATGACCAGCTGAATCCGCTGCGCCAACTCGCCGGTGCGGCCGGCGCCCGGGTTCACCTCGGTTCCGACGGCACGCTGCAGGTGGCGGCCGACAGCGATTCCCTGGACGGACGGCTGCTCTCGCTGCTGCTGGTGGTCTCCGATGCCCAACGCGACGGCACCTGGAGTCATCTCAAGGCTTGCGGCAACGAGGACTGCCAGTGGGCGTTCTACGACCGATCCCGCAATCACGGCGGGACCTGGTGCGACATGGCCACGTGCGGCAACAAGCTGAAGAACCGGGAATTCCGGGCGCGCCGCAGCCGCCGCGGCTGACTTACGCCGACAGGTGCCAGACCAACGCGGCGGCCAGTGCGCCGAGGCCGTTCAGCGACCAGTGCAGCGCGATCGGCGCGATCAGGCTGCCGCTGCGGCGCCGCAGCCAGGTGAACACGAATCCGGCGGCTCCCGTGGCCAGCACCGCCATGACCACGCCTGCGATCATGCCGAACACGCCGCCGCCCAGGAGTCGGGTGAAACCGACATTGCTGCTGGTCAACCCCAGCGACGTGGCGACGTGCCACAGGCCGAACAGCAGCGACCCGGCGGCCGCCACCCCGCGAACGCCCCAGGCCCGGTCCAGCGCGCCGTGCAGCACACCGCGAAACGCCAGCTCCTCGGGAATCACAGTCTGCAACGGGATGATGATCATCGACGCGACGAGCGCACCCGACAGGGTGGCGTAGTGGTTGTTCAGGAACATCGGCCGGGTCCAGGGCAGCAGCGCGCCCACCGCGATCACGGTCAGCACCAACAGCACCGCGCCCAGCGCGTAGAAGGCGCCCGACTTCCAGTGCTCGCGGCCCAGACCCAGTTCGGTCCAGCCCAATCCGCGTGAGCGCACGAGGAACACCAGGCCGACGGCGGCGGCCGGCACGACGGCGACGTTGGCCCACGGCGTGGTGAAGTGCGCGAGCAGGTTGGTCATCGCCAGCACGATGACGACGATGCCGATGTCGGCGTAGATCCGAAAATGGTGGAGTGCGGCCAGCTGTGCCACCGGAGCCGGAAGGCCGGCGACATCGAGCGGCGCGAAGTGGGGCTGCGCGGCCACCGCGCTCTGCTCGGACATAACCGGGCAAGCATACCTGGGACTGGCAAATGGCCAGCTCAGTTGTTATTCGTTGTCCCCGCCGGTGGCAGCGGTGGCATCGACGGACCCAGTTATCTGTGCGCCGCGCGCACCGGGCCACACCCAGTCGCGCACCTCAGGGATGTCGTCGCCGTAGGCGCGGGTGTACTCGCGGGCGGCCAGCCGTTTGTCGACCATCTGCTGGCGCAGGGTGGCGCACGCGGAACCCAGGCCCGGGACTCGATCCACGACGTCGATGACGAGGTGGAAGCGGTCCAGATCGTTGAGCATCACCATGTCGAACGGCGTGGTGGTGGTGCCCTCCTCCTTGTAGCCGCGGACGTGGATGCGGGTGTCGTTGCTGCGGCGGTAGGTCAGCCGATGGATGAGCCACGGATAGCCGTGATAGGCGAAGATGACCGGCTTGTCCGAGGTGAAGATCCCGTCGAACGCCCGGTTGGACAGCCCGTGCGGATGCTCGGTCTCGTCCTGCAGCCGCATCAGGTCCACCACGTTCACGAAGCGCACCCGGAGCTCGGGCAGGTGCTGACGCAATAGGTCGACGGCGGCCAGCGCCTCCAGCGTCGGCACGTCGCCTGCCGCGGCGATCACCACGTCGGGTTCGGATCCGACCGTCTCGTTGCCGGCCCACTCCCAGATACCCAGACCGCGGGTGCAGTGCGCGATCGCCTCCTCCATGGTGAGGAAGGTGGGAGCCGGCTGCTTACCGGCGACGACGACGTTGACGTACTGGCGTGAGCGCAGGCAGTGGTCGTAGGTCGAGAGCAAGGTGTTGGCGTCCGGCGGCAAGTACACCCGCACGACCTCAGCGCGTTTGTTGACGACGTGGTCGATGAAACCCGGGTCCTGATGGCTGAAGCCATTGTGGTCCTGGCGCCAAACATGGCTGGACAAAAGATAATTGAGGCTAGCGACCGGCCGTCGCCACGGAATGTGGTTGGTGACCTTGAGCCATTTGGCGTGCTGGTTGAACATCGAGTCGATGATGTGGATGAACGCCTCGTAGCAGTTGAACAGCCCGTGCCGACCGGTCAGCAGATACCCCTCGAGCCAGCCCTGGCACTGGTGTTCGGAGAGCATCTCCATCACCCGGCCGGCGCGGGCCAGATGCTCGTCGACCTCGGGGCCGACGAACTCGGCGTTCCACTGCTTGTCGGTCACCTCGAAGACGGGCTGGAGGCGATTGGACGCGGTCTCGTCGGGTCCGAAGATCCGGAAGTTGTCCGGATTGAGCCGGATCACCTCGGTCAGCCATTGTCCGAGCACGCGGGTCGCCTCGGCGACGGTGGCCCCTGGCGCGGGCACATCCACGCCGAAGGTCCGGAAGTCCGGCAGCCGCAGATCCTTGAGCAGCAAGCCACCATTGGTGTGCGGGTTGTCGCTCATCCGCAGCTGACCGGGCGGCGCCAGTGCGGCGATGTGCGGATCCAGCTTGCCGTCGGCGTCGAACAGTTCCTCGGCCCGGTACGACGCCAGCCACTCGGCCAGCACCTGAAGGTGTTCGGGGGTGTCGCGGGCGCTGGCCAGCGGGACCTGATGCGCACGCCACGAACCGGTGGTCTTCTTGCCGTCGATGGTGGCGGGACCCGTCCACCCCTTGGGGGTGCGGAACACGATCATCGGCCAGGCCGGCCGCTCGTCGCCGGCTGAAGACTTGATCTCGACGATTCGGTCGAGCACCTCGTCCAGCAGTGCGGCGAACCGGCGATGCGCATCGGTGTGGTCGGCCGAACCGTCGTCGGGCACCTCGAAGAAGTAGGGCTGATGTCCCAATCCGACCATCAGACTGCGTAATTCGTCTTCGGGGATGCGCGCCAGGACCGTCGGATTGGCGATCTTGTAGCCGTTGAGGTGCAGGATCGGCAGCACCACGCCGTCGTTGGCGGTGTTGACGAACTTGTTGGAATGCCAGCTGGTGGCCAGCGCACCCGTCTCGGCCTCGCCATCACCGACCACGGCGACCACCAGCAGGTCCGGATTGTCGAAGGCCGCGCCGTAGGCATGCGACAGCGCGTAGCCGAGCTCACCGCCTTCGTGGATCGAACCCGGGGTTTCGGGCGCGACGTGCGACGGGATGCCGCCGGGGAAGGAGAACTGGCGAAACAGCCGGCGCAGGCCCTCGGCGTCCTGGGTGATGTCCGGGTAGGTCTCGGAGTAGGTGCCGTCCAGGTAGGCGTTGGCCACCAGCCCGGGACCGCCGTGGCCGGGCCCGGTGACGTAAATGGTCGACTGCTCGCGCTGCGAGATGGCGCGGTTGAGATGCGCGTAGAGGAAGTTCAATCCCGGGGTCGTGCCCCAATGCCCGAGCAGTCGGGGCTTGACGTCTTCGCGGCTCAGCGGCGTGCGCAGCAGCGGGTTGTCCAGCAGATAGATCTGACCGACGGAGAGGTAGTTGGCGGCGCGCCACCAGCCGTCGAGTTGGGCGATCGTCTCTTCGCTTGTGGACTCCATGCCCCCATACAACTCCGATCGGCGCGGGCGTGCCTGCGGGGCACCATTTGTTCACGGGCCGCTCTACTACGCTGGCGGGGTGTTGCTCTCCTCGGTGCGGGTGCTGGATCTGTGCGACGAGACGGGCGACGGGGTCACCCGTCTGCTGGCCGACCTCGGCGCCGACGTCGTCAAGATCGAACCGCCCGGCGGCAGCCCAGCACGCCATGTCCGGCCCACCCTGGACGGGGTCAGCGTCCCATTCGCTCTGCACAACGCGAACAAGCGCGGCACTGTGCTCGACCCATCTGGGGATGCCGGCCGCCGGCTGTTCTTCGAGCTGGTCGCGGGCGCCGACATCGTCATCGACAGCGGCACACCCGGACTGACGGCGACGTTCGGCACGTCGTGCGCCGCCCTGGCCGACCAGTTTCCGCAGTTGGTCACCATGTCGGTCACCGATTTCGGGACGCAGGGTCCGCACGCGTCCTGGCACGCCACCGACGCGGTGCTCTATGCGATGTCGTCGGCCCTGTCGCGGTCGGGTCCGGCGTCCGGTACCCCGGTGCTGCCCCCCGACGGCATCGCTTCGGCCACCGCGGCGGTGCAGGCGGCCTGGGCCGTGTTGGTCGCATACTTCAACCGATTACGCTGTGGAACAGGCGATTACATCGACTTCTCCCGCTTCGACGCGGTGGTCGTGACGCTGGATCCGGCATTCGGCACGCAGGGTCAGGCCGCGACCGCCCGAAACGCCGCTGAACGGTGGCGGGGCCGGCCCAGAAACCAGGACTCCTACCCGATCTTCGCCTGCCAGGACGGTTACGTGCGGCTGTGCGTCCTTGCGCCGCGGCAGTGGCACGGCATGCGGGCCTGGCTGGGGGAGCCCGAACAGTTCCAGGATCCTCGCTTCGACTCGATCGCGGCGCGCAGCAGAGCATTCGGCGAGTTGAGCCAATTGATGGCGACGTTGTTCGCCGACCGGACGATGAAGCAACTGGTGGCCGAGGGCCAGGCACACGGAGTGCCGATCGCGGCCGTGCTGACCCCGTCGCACGCATTGGGTTCCGAGCACCTCGCCGCGGTCGGAGCCTTGGTCGATACCGAGTTGGCGCCCGGCGTCACGGCCCGGGTGCCGGTGGGCTACTGGGTGGTCGACGGCAGCCACGCGGGCTACCGCACTCCGGCACCCACGCTCGGTGACGACGACACCCATTGGGAATCAACACGATTCAGCCCGCGTGCGATCCGGACGGTGGGCGGGCGGCCGCTGGAAGGCATTCGAGTCCTGGACCTTGGCGTCATCGTCGCGGGTGGGGAATTGAGCAGGCTGTTCGCCGACCTGGGCGCCGAGGTGATCAAGGTCGAGAGCTCGAGCTATCCCGACGGGCTGCGCCAGAAGGGCCCGGATCAGCAGATCAGCGAGTCGTTCGCCCGTGCGCATCGCAACAACCTCGGTCTTGGCCTTGAGCTGCGCAGCCCGGCCGGCGCCGAGTTGTTCAGCCGCCTGGTCTCCGCATCGGATGCCGTGTTCGCCAACTTCAAGCCGGGAACCCTGCCCGCACTGGGCTTTTCCTTCGACCGGCTGCAGGAGCTCAATCCCGGTCTGGTGCTCGCCGAAAGCAGCGCGTTCGGCGACACCGGCCCGTGGAGTAAGCGCATGGGCTACGGCCCGCTGGTGCGCGCCACCATCGGGGTGACCCGGCTGTGGACATCGGAGGAGCCGCCCGCGCCCACCGCGCGGCACGCGTTCTACGACGCGACGACCATCTTCCCCGATCATGTCGTGGGGCGGATCAGTGCGATCGGCGCCTTGGCCGGGCTGATCCGGCGCGAGCGCGACGGCATCGGTGCGCGTATCCACGTGTCCCAGGCCGAAGCGGTGATCAACCAGCTCGACACGCTGTATGTCACGCTGGCCGCGGCGGCCACCGGCACGCAGCAGGTCGATCCGGATCCCACCATGCACCTGGTGCTGCCGTGCGCCGGCGACGACGAATGGTGTGTCGTGTCCGTCCGGTCGGATGCCGATCGGCGCGCGGTCGAGACGCTGATCGGCCAGGGCGAGCTGGCGGCGTGGGTGCGGGATCGGTCGCCGGTGCAGGCCGCCGAGGCGCTGCAGGCCGCCGGTGTTCCCGCCGGCCCGATGTACCGGGCCACCGATCTGCACGACGACCCACAGCTTCGGTTGCGAAATGTGTTCAGCGACATGGTCCATCCGCTGTTCGACGTGCCGCTGCCCACCGAGGCCGGACCGGCGCCCTACCGCCACATACCGCCCGCCCCGCAACGCCCGGCCCCGCTTCCCGGCGCCGACACCCGCCAGGTGTGCCGAGACGTGCTGGGCATGGCCGGCGATGACATCGAGCAGTTGATCGATGACGGGGTGCTATTCGTACCCGTCGCCGATCCCGAGACCACAGGAGTCACCAGATGAGCACGGCGGCACAGGTTTTCATCGACGGCAAATTCCTGATCGCCAAGGCAGCGCAGCCGGTGATCGAGGCGGCCACCGGCGAGGCGCTGGGTGACGGCGCCAGCGCCACCGAATCCGAGATCGACGCCGCGGTGGCTGCAGCCAGGGCGGCGTTGCCCGCCTGGCAGTCCGCCTCACCCAATCACCGCGCCGAGGTGCTGACCGCATTCGCCGCCGCACTGGATCAACGCGCTCGCGGCACCGACGAATTGGTGACCAGGGAGAACGGCATGCCGATGTCGTTGTCCCGCGGGGCCAATGGCCGTTTCCCTGCCGCGCTGGTGCGCTACTACGCCCAGCTGATCACCGAAACACCAATCGAGGAGATCCGCCCGAGCATGATCGGGCACACCGTGGTGCGCCGGGAGGCCATCGGGGTGGTGGGCGCGATCGTGCCGTGGAACTACCCCCAGGCGCTGGCCGCGTTCAAGCTGGCGCCGGCATTGGCGGCCGGGTGCCCCGTGGTGCTCAAGGCCGCCCCCGAAACGGCGTTGGACGCCCTGGTGTTCGCCGAGGCCGCCGCGGAGGCCGGGCTGCCCCCGGGTGTGCTCAACGTCGTGCCCGGTGGTGCCGCCGCAGGCGCCTACCTGGTGGCCCATCCCGGCGTCGACAAGGTCACGTTCACCGGGTCGACGGCGGCCGGGCGCACCATCGGCGAGGTGTGCGGGCGGCTGCTGCGGCCGGTCACCCTCGAGTTGGGCGGCAAGTCAGCGGCGATCATCCTCGACGACGCCGATCTGGCCGCCACCATGAAGGGGCTGCGCACGGCCTCGTTCGTCAACAACGGGCAGACCTGCCACCTCAGTTCGCGGATTCTGGCGCCGCGGTCACGTTACGACGAGGTGCTGGAGGCGCTCGCCGACATGGTCGCCGGCCTGAAAGTCGGTGACCCGCTGGATACTTCGACCGACATCGGCCCGCTGGTCAGCGCCCGTCAGCGCGATCGGGTACTGGGCTATATCGAGTCAGGCAAGAACAGTTCAGCGAAACTCGTTGCGGGCGGCTCGGTTCCGGCCGACCAGACGCGTGGCTGGTTCGTCGCGCCGACGGTGTTCGCCGACGTCGACAATGCCGACCGCATCGCCCAGGAAGAGATCTTCGGCCCGGTACTCGCGGTGATCCCGTACGACGGCGACGACGAGGCCATCGCATTGGCCAACGACAGCGAGTTCGGTCTGGCCGGGACGGTGTGGTCTACCGACGACGAAAGGGCCACCGAGGTCGCCAGGGCGGTGCGTACCGGGACAATCGGAATCAACGACTATCAGCTGGATTTCCGTGCGCCGTTCGGCGGGGTGAAGGCCAGCGGCATCGGCCGCGAACTCGGGCCAGAAGGGCTGGACGCGTTCTTCGAACTCAAGTCGATCTACCGGGTCGGGCCTGCGCAAACCTGAGGTGGCCACCTGCGACGCGCTTGGTCGGAAACGCGCCACAAGTGGCCACTGGATCTAGGTGGGATTAGCCGCCGGTTCCAATGCACCCGACGCCGTTGACGCAACCGCCGGCACCGCCGGGTCCGGCGCCGCCCTGGACACCTGGGGCCGATCCGCTGACACCGCCGGGTCCCGCGCCGCCCTGGACACCTGGGGCCGATCCGCTGACACCGCCCGGTCCCGCGCCGCCGTCGACACCTGGGGCCGATCCGCTGACACCGCCGGGTCCGGCGCCGCCCTCGACACCGGGGGCCGTGCCCGTCACGCCGCCGGGCGCAGTGCCGGTGCCGCCGGGAGCCATCGTGTCGGTCGGGCTGGTCGTGGTCGTTACCAGCGATGACGTCGTCGTCGGCGTTGTGGTTGTCGTCGATGTCGAGCTCTTGCCGGAGTCGCCGCTGCCGCCGCAACCAACGGCCAACGTCAGCACTGCGGCCCCGCCGACCAACGTCATCGTGGCCCTGGAAATCGTTCTCGCTCCGAGAGGCATGCGGCCCTCACTTCCTTGTTAGGGGGACACTTCCACGTACCCGTCGTCCCCCTAACCAAACCCCGGCGCGCCAGGGTTTAGCTCAGCGAGAGCCAGAAATCGGTGAGCACCTGCGCGCCCCGAGCAGGATCCTGGAGCATCCACCAGTGCCCGAGACCGTCGAGCACCTCGGTGCGGGCGCCCGCCTGCGCGGCGGCATCCCGGCGCAGCTCATCGCTGCCGACGTAGGTGTCGTCGGTGGCCAGTAACGACAGCCCGGGCCGGGCCATGGCGTTGCCCAGCGACCACCCCGCCTCCGCCATCGCCGGCTGGGTGGCCGAGCGGTACAGCGCCAGGATGGCCCGGCCCATCTCCGGACCCTGCGCGACGGCCAATTCGGTGGCGACGAGCTCGGAAATCCCGAGCATCGTGAGCTGCGCGGCCCGGTCCTCGACCGAACCGCCGATCATGACCTCGACAAGTTCTTCCCCGGCTTCTGGCGTCTGCCACACCTGCGCCATGTCGTGCCAGACATAGTCGGGGTGCAGGATGCCCAGCACATCGCTGGCCCAGCTGCGCACCAGTTCCGGGCGGTGCATCACGAGGTTGATCACGTGGAGGCCGCCCCAGTCGTGGCCGACCAGGTCGACGGGGGTGTCGAAACGTTCCAGCTCCGTCTCCAGCCAGTCCCGGTAGGCCAGGAACGTCATCGGGAAATCCGCGGGCAACGGAGCCCCGAATCCCGGCGGCGACAACCGCACCACGTCGTCGCGACCGAGTGCGGCGACCAACGGTCCCCAGATCGCGTCGGTCTCCGGATTGCCATGCACCAGAACCACCGTCATGGCGACGATGCTAGCTTTTGACAGGCGTCAAGAGCGGCGTCGGGTTTACAGAAAGGGATCGTCGATGGATCCTCGGACGCCGGTACTTGTCGGGGCCGGACAGGTCAACCAACACGACGACGCCGACATCGAACCCGTCGACCTGATCGCCGCCGCGGCCAGGGAAGCCGCCGATCCGCGGGTGCTGCAGGCCGTCGACGCGATTCGGGTGGTCAACCTGCTGTCGTGGCGCTACCGCGACCCCGGTCTGCTGCTAGGTCAGCGCATCGGTGCGCCCGAGGCCGCCACTCGCTACACCGGGGTCGGCGGCAACACGCCGCAGTCACTGGTGAACCAGGCCTGCCTGGACATCCAGAACGGTCGCGCCGATGCCGTCTTGCTGGCCGGCGGTGAAACCTGGCGCACTCGGATGCGCTTGCGCGCCAAGGGAATCAAGCCGGACTGGACCCGCCAGGACGACACGGTGCCGGTGCCCCCTGGCGGCGAGGACGTGCCCATGTCCGGCCCGGCCGAAGAGCGCATCGGCCTGGACCGGCCCTCGTTCGTCTATCCACTCTTCGAGCAAGCGCTGCGGATCGCCAACGGTGAGACCGTCGAGGAGCACCAACGCCGCATCGCCACACTGTGGGCACGATTCAGCGAGGTGGCTGCGGGCAATCCGCACGCGTGGAGCCGCGAGGCACGCAGCGCCGAGCACATCGGGCAGCCCAGCCCGGACAACCGCATGATCAGCTGGCCCTATCCCAAGCTGATGAACTCCAACAACATGGTCAACCAGGCCGCCGTGGTCATCCTGTGCTCGGCGGAGAAGGCCACCTATCTACAGATCCCGCGCGATCAGTGGGTCTTCCCGTACGCCGGGACGGATTCCCATGACACCTACGCCGTGGCCGAACGCCACGAACTGCATCGCTCCCCGGCGATCCGGATCGGCGGCCGACGCGCCCTCGAACTGGCCGGCGTCGGCGTCGACGACCTCGCCCACATCGACGTCTACTCATGCTTCCCGTCGGCGGTGCAGGTGGCCGCCCATGAACTCGGCCTGCCCACCGACGACCCGCAGCGGCCGTTGACCGTCACCGGCGGCCTCACCTTCGCAGGCGGGCCGTGGAACAACTACGTCATGCACTCGATCGCCACGATGGCCGATCTGTTGCGCGCCAACCCCGCCGCCCACGGCCTGATCACCGCCAACGGCGGCTACCTCACCAAGCACAGCTTCGGCGTCTACAGCGCCACCCCGCCGCCGGCCGCCTTCCGCTGGGAGGATGTCCAGGCCGAAGTCGACCGCGAGCCCACCCGCCCGGCACTCGTCGAATGGGAGGGCGAGGGCACGGTGGAGTCCTGGACCACGCCGTTCGACCGTGACGGGCAGCCGGAGAAGGCGTTCCTGACGGTCCGGACCAGCGACGACGCCCGTGCGATGGCCCTCATCGACGATCCCGCGGCGGCCGCGGTGACCGTGGTCGAGGACATCGCGGGCGCCACGGTGCGGGTGCACGCCGACGGCCGGGCCACTCTGGCCTGACTCGTTAGGCAAGCTGACAAAGGTCGATATTTTCCCCTGGACCTGCCTATTCTCGTCAAAGCAAGGGGGGAAGTAGGGCCTGGTATGCAGATCTTGCTGACAGAGGTCACCGGAGAACTGGGGCGCGCCCTTGCCCAGAGCTTGCTTGCGGCCGGCCACGACGTGTACGGCATCGCCGAGCGCCCGCACCGCGACCTCGATCCCGGCGTCGACTTCGTGTGCGCCGCCCTGACCCACCCCATCCTGTATCGGCTGGCCGAGTCGGCCGACGTCGTCGTCCACCTGGCGGTCGAGGGCCGCGCCACCACACGACAGGCTGATGTCGCCCGGGTCTGCGACGCCGCCGCCCGCGGCGGTGCCCGGGTCGTCTTCCCGTCGCCGTCGCTGCTCGCACCGGACACCTGGCAGCAGGCCGAGGACCTCGTCAGCACGTGCTGGGCGCCGAACCTGGTGGTGCGCATCGCCGCACCGCTGGGCCGCCAAGCCGATGCGCTGGTGTGCCGCTCGGTGGCCGCACTGCTGGACACCGACGCCACCGGGCCGGTGCACGTGCTGCACGTCGACGACCTGATCCGGTTTCTGGTCCTCGCCGTGGGCACCGAGCGCACCGGCGTGGTCGACCTGGCCACCGACACCACCACCGCGGTCTCGGCCCATCGGATCCTCGGCGGCATCGACCCGCGGCCCAAGGTGCGCGGTGTGCCCGGCTGGCCCCGGCTGTGCCCGCCGCTGGATCTGACCGCACTCCGCCGGGAGTGGAAGTTTGAATGTGGTTGGGGTGCCACTGAAACCGTCATGGATACCGTGCGCGGCCTGCAAGGCCGAAGGGTAGGCCCGAATGGTGCCGTCGCGGCGCCCGGTCGAATCCCGATGCCGGTCTCGGGTGTACCACGAGCGGGCGCCGACGACATGCACGGCGCCACAACCGAGGGTGCCGACGGCGAATTCGACGACCGCATCGACCCACGCTTCCCGATGTTCGTCGCCAGCCCGCTGCGCGAGACCACCGCCGGGCCCCTCACCCCGATGTCGCTGGACCTGCACCTGACCGGCCTGCGGACCGCCGGGCGGGCCCTGTCCCAGCTGCTGGATCTGCGCGACCCGGTGGCCGCCGAATGGGAAAGCCGGCTGGTCGCGGTCTTCGGCCATCGGATCTATCTCGGCGCGTCGGCGCTCGCCGCGGCCGAACCTCGACTTCCCGCCCGCGCTGCCGTCTTATCGCAGCGGCTGCGCGGGGCCGACGAGCCGACGGCAACCCCCGGGCTGTTGGCGTCGATCACCGGCGCCAAGTCGACGACCCGCCTGACGTCCTCAGCACGGATGTACGGCCGACATTTTCGCGCCTACCGCGACGCGTTCGACGCCGAACGGCGCGACACCGCGAAACTCGCGTTGCTCCGTGACGCGCAGCTTGACGCCCGAATCCGTCTTCTGCGCAACAGAATTCACGAAGGCTGGGTATTGACGGCGCATGCGGTGCTGCTCGCCGAGGTGGCACCGGCGCAATTGGACGTCGCGGGGGAGACGGCGAGCATCCGCTCCGAGATCGACTCGCTGGCGCGGGTACTGCGCGCACACCCCTATGCGCGGGGCGCCTTGGAAGCCGGCGACGTGGCGGCCGCGCGCACCGCGGCACCCATGCTCGCAGCGGCATTCGACTCCGCCCTTGCCCACGTCGGGCATCGCGGGCCGGGTGCGGCCGAGCTGGCGGCCTCGGTGCTGTCCGACCGGCCCGACGCGGTGATCGCAGCGGCCGCGCGGGTGCCGAGTTCACCGGTGCGAGACGACGAGCCGACGCTGCCCGGCGCGCAGGCGTGCCGGGCGCTGGCCTACGACACCACCATGCGTTTCACCCACCAGCTGCGGCTTGCGGTACGGGAATGGGGCCGCCGGCTGGTTGCCGAGGACAAGCTGGCCTCGCTCGACGAGGTCTTCTACCTGACCGTCGAGGAAGCCCTTGCCCCGCCCGCCGACAGCCGGCTGCGCATCAAGCGCCGCATCGCCGAGCGAGAGCGACTGCAGGCCATGCGATTACCCGCGGTCATCGACACGACGTGGATGCCCGTGGCCGTCCCTGTTGTCGCCCAAGTCGCCGACGAGCTGCACGGAACCGGGCTGTTTCCCGGCGTCGTGGAGGGCACCATCCGGGTGATCGACTCGGCCGACGAAGCCGACCTGCAGTCCCAGGACATCGCCGTCATCACCACCGCCGACATCGAATCCGTCACGCTGCTGGGCACACCCGCCGCGGTGCTCACCGACGGCGGTGCCACGCTGGCCGACGTGACGCGGGCCGCCACCGAGCTCAGGGTGCCGTTCGTGGCCAATATCGCCGACGGCTCCGCGCGGCTGTGCCCGGGCATGCGGGTCCGTGTGGATGGTTCGGCCGGACTGATCACCGTGCTTGCCAAGGACTGCGAAGTCGTGGGGGCGTGACGGAGGTATACCGTGTCCCGGTGATGTGGCGGACGATCGCAACCCTCTCGGCGCTGTGGTGCGTACTGATCGTGGTGCCGGCCCTGATCGGTAGCCGCATGCTCGACCACATCGGTTCCGCGGCGGGCACGGGACGGGTGCTCGCTGTCTGGCTCGTCGGGTACGTCGCACAGTTCGTTGTCTTCCTGATGATTTCGCGCCGGTCACCGCGCCCGGTGCTGCTCGGCTGGTTCATAGCGTCGATCGTGCCGTGGGCTGCCGACTGGACAGCGCCGCTGTCCCTGTGGTGGCTGGTTGGGTGGACGGTGCTGGTCGCCGGTTATGCAACGTGGCTGGTCCTGCGGGCCGCAGAAGTGGATCGGCTGCGCCGCGACGGCGTGCGCGGCACCGGTGTGGTTCTCGAGGTCATCAGGCCGGTGTTCAACGTCGTGGTCAACAAGGACGCCGGCCGCCGCGTCCTGCGGCTCAGTGTCGAACCATCCGATGGCGCAGCCTCTTACGAGGCACGCGTGACCGGAACGTTCATCCTCGGCGAGGTCCCCGAGTCCGAGGACCGGGTGGTGGTTCGCATCGACCCGGAGCGGCCAGAAATCATCGAGCTCATCGAAGACGAGCCGATACTGCGGGCCGCGCCACAGCCCACCGATCTCGAACCTGAGGTCGCCGAACGGTTGCACACGCTGAAGACCATGCGAGACCGTGGTGATCTGACCGATGCCGAATTCGCCACGGCCCGAAAGCGACTCCTCGACCAGTGACCGCTACGCGCGCACCGAGCCGACCAGCTCACGCAAATCGTCGTCAAGGGAGACACGCACCAGCGCGGCGGCTAGCGGTGCGATCGCTCGACCGGTGAGTGCGGCCAATCCGTCAGGATCGTGGGGCAGTCCGAGTTCACCGGCGGTGTCCAGTGCTCGTTTATCGAAATGCGGCCTCACCCAAGGCCATACGTCCTGCACCTCGCGCAGGAAGATGTCGGCTCCGGTCTCGCCGATACCGGTGAACTGCTTGAGCAACACCTTGGCGGCCCGCACATCGGGCTTGCCGATCCGGGCCAGCATGCGAAGGTCACCGCGATAGTCCTTGTCGACCCGGTTGGCGAGTTCGGTCAGTCGCGTCGCCGAACTCTCGTCGTAGCGCACGTAGCGCGCCCGCCCGAATGCCTCGAGTATCGTCGGCCGGTCGGCGGTGAGCACCGAGTTCGGAGTGCGCAGTCCGGCCCCGAACAGCTCCTTGGCAGCCTGCATCGCGATGCCGGCGTCAATCGGCTTACTGGCAAGCATGCACAGCACCAATAACTGGAACAACGGCATCGGGGCGTCCCGCAAGGTGATTCCGGCTTCGGCGGCATAGGTTGTGCCCGCATGTTTGCGGAGCCGCCGTACGAAATCCCGAGCCTCCCAATCGTCCATACAGCGAGGCGATACCCCCGGCTCAATTTAGTGAAACGGCGTCAGTTTTCACCGCGAGGCCTCGCAAAATTGACGCCGCTGTGATCAGCGCTTTGTGTCGCGCCAGTCGATCATCTTTTCCGCCGTGCTGAGGTCGTACTTGCCTTCGGAGGCGCGGACCTCGGTGTGGAACAGCGTCGCTCCTGCGGCCAAATAGTCGTCCGCAGACTGCGGATCGGTCCAGAACGTCGACCGCTCGATGTCACTGTCCGCGCGCCCGAACCCGGCGGCCAGCTCCGCGACACGCGCGCTGGCCTCGCGGTATGAGTCGATGGGCAGGAAGGTGTGCCAGATGTCGGCGTGGCGCGCGACGGCGGGCAAGGTGCGCTTGGGCCCGGATCCACCGATCAGGATCGGGATCTTGCGCAGCGGTGCCGGGTGCAACAGCCCGAACCGGTGCTCGATGCGCAGCAGTCCCTCGTCGAAGAGGTCGGCCCGGGATTTGACCGTTCCGTAGTCGAAACCGTAAGTGGTGTAATCCTTCTCGTACCATCCCGCGCCGACGCCAAGGATCGCCCGCCCACCGCTGATGTGGTCGACGGTGCGTGCCATGTCCGCGAGCAGGTCGGGATTGCGATAGCCGATCCCCGCCACCAGCAGCCCGAGTTCGGCGCGCGTGGTGATCTCGCCCCAGGATGCCAGCGCGGTCCAGCCTTCGAAGTTGTTCACATCCGGCTGCACCTCGGCCAGCACCGGTTTCGCGTCGATGATCGACTCGATGAACGGCGCATGGAAATGGTCGTAGCCGAAGATGACGTCCACCCCGATCTCCTCGGCGCGCAGGACGGCCTGCCGCCAAGTGGCGTAGTCAGGGGTCTCGGCCGGCTGAATCTGAACGGCAACGCGTACGGGAAAGGTCATGCAGGCGACAAGCGGGACGGCGCGCGATTTATTCCGGCCAGGCCGTGCAGCGAAGGTTATTTCGGCGGCAGGGATTTCGCGTAATTGACGCCGAGGGTGACCCAGCTCGTCAATTGCCGGGTGGTGCGGACACCGTCGTCGCCGACCCGCACCCAGCCGCGGGTTTCTCGCCCCGCCATGATCATCGGTTCGACGTGGTCACGGGCGACGAGAGCCGCGGTCTCCTCGGGCGGCACCCGCACCATCAGGCCACCGTGCCCGCTCGCCGCGACCGCCATGTTCCCGTTGATCAGAAAGGCCAGGCCGCCGAACATCCGCTTCTCGTCAATGCCGCGTTCGGTGGCGAGCAGTTCACGCAGCCGGTTCGCCAGATCTTCGTCGTAGGCCATGGGGTGACGTTAGCGATTTCGGCGCGCAAACCGCCGCTAGGCGAACGTTTGCGCGCCGAAATCGCAAGAACGGGCTACGCGGCGGCCACCTCGGCCACCGGCTCGAGCGCCAGTGCCACGATCTCCGCGACATCGGTCATCGGCCTCACGGTCAGCGCCGCGAGCACCTCAGCTGGCACGTCGTCCAGGTCGGCCTCGTTGCGCTGCGGGATGAAAACCGTTGACAGCCCGGCACGTTGAGCGGCGAGCAGCTTCTGCTTGACGCCGCCGATGGGCAACACCCGGCCGTTCAGGGTGACCTCGCCGGTCATCCCGACGTCCGAGCGAACCTGCCGTCCGGTGGCCATGGACACCAGCGCGGTCACCATGGTCACACCGGCGGACGGACCGTCCTTGGGCACCGCGCCGGCCGGCACGTGCACGTGGATCTTCCGGTTCAGCGCCTTGGGATCCACACCCAGCTGCTCAGCGTGGCTACGGACGTAGGACAGCGCGATCTGCGCCGATTCCTTCATCACGTCGCCCAGCTGACCGGTCAGCTGCAGACCCGGCTCACCCTCGGTCGACCCGGCCTCGATGTAGAGCACATCGCCGCCCAGTCCCGTCACGGCCAGGCCAGTCGCCACGCCCGGCACCGCCGTGCGCTCGGCCGACTCCGGCATGAACCGCGGCCGGCCCAGGTACCCGACCAGGTCGGGCTCATCAATGGTGAGGCTGGTCAGCCCGTCCACCAACTTGGTGGTGACCTTGCGCATGGCCTTGGCCAGCAGCCGCTCGAACTGACGGACACCGGGTTCCCGGGTGTAGTCCGCGGCGATCTTGTGCAGTGCCGCGTCGGTCACCGTGACCTCCTCGGGGGTCAGCGCCGCCCGATCCCGCTGCCGTGGCAGCAGGTAGTCGCGGGCGATGTCCACCTTGTCGTCCTCGGTGTAGCCGTCGATGGACACCAGTTCCATGCGGTCCAGCAGCGCGGACGGGATGTTCTCGATCACGTTGGCCGTGGCCAGGAACACCACGTCGGACAGGTCGAGATCCAGGTCGAGGTAGTGGTCGCGGAACGTATGGTTCTGCGCCGGGTCCAGGACCTCCAGCAGGGCGGCCGACGGGTCGCCACGGTAGTCCGAGCCGACCTTATCGATCTCGTCGAGCAGCACGACCGGGTTCATCGAACCGGCCTCGCCGATCGCACGGACGATCCGGCCGGGCAGCGCGCCGACGTAGGTGCGCCGGTGACCGCGGATTTCGGCCTCGTCGCGCACGCCGCCCAGGGCGACGCGAACGAACTTGCGGCCCAGCGCGCGGGCCACGCTCTCACCCAGCGACGTCTTACCGACTCCTGGCGGGCCGGCCAGCACCATCACCGCACCCGACCCGCGTCCACCGACGACCTGCAGGCCGCGTTGGGCACGACGGGAACGCACGGCCAGGTACTCCACGATGCGGTCCTTGACGTCGTCCAGCCCGTGGTGGTCGGCGTCGAGGATTTCCCGGGCCGCCTTCAGATCGGTCGAGTCTTCGGTGCGCGAGTTCCACGGCAGGTCAAGGACGGTGTCCAGCCAGGTGCGGATCCAGCCGCCCTCGGGGCTCTGCTCGCTGGAGCGTTCCAGCTTGCCGACCTCACGCAGCGCCGCCTCGCGGACGTTGTCGGGCAGGTCAGCAGATTCGACGCGAGCACGGTAGTCATCTGAACCGTCGGGCTCGCCTTCGCCGAGCTCCTTACGAATGGCATTGAGCTGTTGGCGCAGCAGGAATTCCTTCTGCGTCTTCTCCATACCGTCGCGGACGTCCTCGGCGATCTTGTCGTTGACCTCGACCTCGGCCAGCAGGTCACCGGTCCAGCCGATGAGCACGCGCAGCCGCTCGGCCACATCCTCGGTCTCCAGCAGCTGACGCTTCTGCACGTCAGTCAGGTACGAGGCGTAGCCGGCGGTGTCGGCCAACGCCGACGGATCGGCGATCTTGTTGACCACGTCGACGATCTGCCAGGCCTCACGGCGCTGCAGCATCGCCAGCAGGAGCTTCTTGTACTCCCCGGCCAGGGTCTTGGTGTCCTCGGCTATTTCGCCCTCGGTCACTTCCTCCACCTCGACCCACAGCGCCGCACCGGGTCCGGTTGTGCCCGACCCGATATGAGCACGGCTTTCACCCCGGACCACCGCGGCGGCGCCGCCTCCCGGAATCCGGCCCACCTGCACGATCGATGCCAAGACGCCGTACGTGGGGTAGCGATCGTCCAGGCGCGGCGCGATGAGCAGCTGGCCGGAGTCGGTCGCCTGAGCTGCGTCGACCGCAGCGCGGGCGGCATCGTCGAGCGTGATCGGAACCACCATTCCGGGCAGCACGATCGGGTCGCTGACAAAAAGCACCGGCACAGATTTGGCTTCAGCCATCAGTCCTCCAAAGTTCAGTCTGATGGGCTCAACCCTGGTGCCTGCCGCTTTGTTCCCCGCGTTTCGGCGGATGGCGACACAAAGCAGCGAGCCTGCCGCCGGGGGGGTGGCGACAGGCTCGCTGTGGTTTGTTGCGTTGGATCAGCCAGCGGACGGGGTGGCCCCCAGAACCCGCTGCATATCCGGGATCATCTGCTGCAGCTGCGATCCCCAGTAGCCCCAGCTGTGCGTGCCGTTCGTCGGGAAGTTGAACACGCCGTTGCGTCCACCAGCCGCGAGGTAGTTGTCCATGAAGGTCTTGTTGGTCCGCAACGTGAAGCCTTCGAGGAACTGCGCGGCCATCAGGTTGCCGCCACCACCGGAGGTGTCCAGATCCGACGGCGTACCGGTGCCGCAGTAGATCCAAACCCGGGTGTTGTTGGCGACCAGCTGGTTGATGTTGACCATCGGGTCGTTGCGGCGCCATGCCGGGTCAGACGACGGACCCCACATGCTCTGCGCGTTGAAACCGCCCGCGTCGTTCATCGCCAGACCGATCAGCATCGGCCACCAGCCCTCGGAGGGGTTCAGGAAGCCCGACAGTGATGCGGCGTAGGTGTACTTCTGCGGGTAGTAGACCGAGTAGGTCAGTGACGCGCTACCGGCCATCGACAGACCGACGACGGCATTGCCGTTGGGGTCGACGCCATAGTTGGCGGCCAGGTAGGCCGGCAGTTCCTGGGTCATGAACGTTTCCCACTTGTAGGTGTAGTTCTGACCATTGCCCTGCGACGGCTGGTACCAGTCGGTGTAGAAGCTCGACTGGCCACCGACCGGCATCACCGTCGACAGGCCCGAGCCGTTCAGCCACTCGAACGCCGGGGTGTTGATGTCCCAGCCGTTGTAGTCGTCCTGGGCGCGCAGACCGTCGAGCAGGTACACCGCGTGCGGGCCACCGCCCTGGAACTGGATTCGGATATTTCGGCCCATTGCGGCCGACGGGACATCAAGGTAGAGAACCGGCAGTCCGGGCTTGGAGAAGGCGGCCGCTGTCGCCGACCCGCCGACAACGCCGATTAGGCCGGGTAGAAAGAGTGCGGCCGCAACGGCTGCCGCCAGGCGGCGCAACCATGTGCCTCGCATCATCTCGACGATCTTCATGACGGAAACCATCACCTTTCATAAGCGTTTCACAAGCGGAGAAGTGCTGTGCGCAGGTAGCTAAACACGCACGGCACTGCCGACTCGGTACGCGCCGCGGTGCGCCAAGTCGCGGTTCGCTAACGATCAGGAGACGTGCCGGACTCGGGATCTAGGTGCACCCCAACAACTTTGAATTAGTCGCCAATAACGGGACGGTCACGCCCCGGCAACGATACGGTGGAGGAATGGATGACCCGTTCGACCTGCAACGCTTCGTCGACGCCCAGGATCGCATGTACGACCGGGCTGTCGCCGAACTGCGAGCCGGCACCAAACACAGCCACTGGATCTGGTTCATTTTCCCGCAACTCGCCGAGCTCGGAAGCAGTTCGACAGCAAGGCTTTACGGCATCAAATCGATGGCCGAGGCGCAGGCCTACCTGGCCCATCCGGTGCTCGGGGCGCGGCTGCGTGAGTGCGCCCAACTGCTGGCCGCCATCGAAGGCGCCTCGATCAAAGAGATCTTCCCCTGGCCGGACAACCTGAAGGTGTGTTCGTCGATGACGCTGTTCGCCAAGGCCACCACCGACAATGCCGATTTCCTGGTGGTATTGGACAAGTTCTACGACGGCGAGCAAGACCCGCTGACCGTGGAACTGCTCTAGGTGGGACACAGCACCAGCTAAGTGGGACACAGCACCAGCTAAGTGGGCCGAAGCACCAGCCAGCCCTGCGGCGGTACCACCACGTCGCTGACGATCTCCTCCGGCGGCGCCGCCGTGCCACCCACCAGCTGCGCTTGTCCGCCGATGAGCGAGGCGACCGGCAGGCGCATCGGCGAATCGGCGATGTTGAGTGCGACGATCAGCGCGTCGTCACCGTTGCGGGTCTCGTAAGCATAGGTGCGGTTGTCCAGTTGCAGCGCAGTGGTTTTCGCTTCCTGCAACCACGGGTTTCGCCGGCGCAACCCGATCAGATACTGGTGCAGGTTCAGGGTTTCGCGTCCGGCGGCGTCCGGCTGCGGCGGCGGCGGGCCGAACTCGGGCCGGACCGCGTCGTCGCCGCCGGCCCGCTCCTCTTTGACACCGTGGGATCCGAGCTCGTCGCCGGCGTAGATGCTGGGCACGCCGCCGGTGGTGAACAGCAGCACCAGCGCGTGCGTCACATGCTCGGGGCGTTCCAACTGGCTGGCGATGCGCGTGACGTCGTGATTGCCGACGAACGTCAGGGGAGCGAAGCGGGCGAGAAAGTCGTTGTGGCGCTGCAGCGCCCAGTCCAGCTCGTGGAAATTGCCGTCGTTGAGGCTGCTCCAGACCGCCTTCCACAGCTCATATTGGGTCACTGAGTCGACGCCGGAACCGTCGACGAACGCGGTGTAGTCGCCGTGAATGACCTCGGCGACGAACCACGCGTCGCGATGGGCTTCGCGGACCCGGGGAAGCACCTGCGCCCAGAATGCCTCCGGCACCGCGTAGGCCGCGTCGAGGCGCCAGCCGTCAGCGCCGCGGCCCAGCCAATGGTTCATCACGTCGACGGTGTAGTCGACAACGGCAGGGCTGCCGTGGTTGAGGGTGACGAGCTCGCCGTGGCCCTCGAAGCTGTGGAACCGGCCTGGGCGGCCGTGGAACCAGCCGATCGACTCGGCATCTTCGTCATCGACGGCACGGCGGTAACGGCCGAAATCGGTTCCGACATGGTTGAACACACCGTCGAGCAGCACCCGCAGCCCGCGCTGGTGGGCTTCGTCGATGAGGTGATCGAAGTCGGCGTCGTCGCCAAGGCGTGGGTCGATGCGGAAGTGGTCGGTGGTGTCGTAGCCGTGGGTGCGGGACGCGAAGACCGGGCCTAGCGCGATACCCGAGGTGCCGAGTTCGACGGCGTAGTCGAGCCAGTCGACGATGCGGCGCAGGCGGTGTTCGCCGGGTCCGGGCGGTTCGTCGTTGGGAAAAGCGCCGACGAATCCCAGGGGGTAGAGGTGCCACCAGATCGCGTGGCGTACCCAGTCCGGCCCGCTCATGGCCGGAACTTCGCTGCGTAGAGTGCCATCATCTCGTCGCGGTAGTCCGGCGCCGGACCGTCGACCGTCAGGTGCGGGGCGACCGCGGTGATCGGCAGCGCGGCCACCGGCGGTAGCGGCGCATGCCAGTCGGTCAGCCACTGGGTCAGATCCGCACCGGAGGCTGCAAAAACGATGCGGCCCAAGCCAACCCATGCATGTGCGGCCGCACACATCGGGCAGTGCTCACCGGAGGTGTAGACGGTGGCGCGGCCGCGCTGCTCGGGCGACAGGTTGGTCACCGACCACTGCGCGATCGCCAGCTCGGGATGGGCGGTGGCGTCACCGCCTGCGACGTGATTGTGGTCCTCGAACAGGATTGCACCGTCGGCGTCGACAAGGATCGAGCCGAACGGCTCGTCACCGGCCTGCAGTGCGCTGCGGGCGAGTTCGACACAGCGGCCGAGCCACCGCAGGTCCTGCTCGTCGAGCGCCACGCTGTCTCACTCTACGCAACCGGAGTCGGCGGATGCCGGAAGCGCCAAAGGCGCAGCAGCCGCAGTGGATCCACCGGCGAGCCGGGACGACTGCGGGCCAGCGGGTAACACGCAAGCCCGATGAGCAGGGCGATCAAGTGGCCGACCGGGGTGAACCTCGGAGTGATCAACACCGCTGCGACGCAATAGCCGAGTGTGACGATCAGGTACAGCCAGCGCCACGGACGCGCAATGCGATAGGTCAACAGGCCGATGATGCCGACGGCGAAGTAGCTGACCCCGATGTCGCGGGCGTCGAGGTAGCGCGGGGAGATCATCGCCTCCTGAATCTGCCAGTACAGGAAGCCCTCGCTTGCGTAGGTGGCGACGATGTGGGCGATCAGCCCGGCGATCACGAAGCGCAGGTGGCCGAGCCACCGCTCGGCCGGTGCCAGGAAGAGGCAGAACATCACCAGGTAAGGCCACCAGGCGGCGCCGTCGAGCCACAGCAGGCTGGTGATCAAGACGCGGATCGGGTCGGAGGCGAGGTGGTGCAGGTTGGTCGAGTCCTTACGCAGCAGCTCGAGCAGGTGCCAGCGGGGCAGTAGATGTTGAGCGAGTGTCGTCAGGAACAGCACCGCCAGCCAGGTGAACGTCACCGGGGCAGTGCCGACGAAATGCACGACGGCCTGCGGCCAGCCGCGGCGCGACGGAAGGACCGGCGAGGGGGGTGGTGAGCCGTCGTGCACGTGTTGAGGTTACGTCGGCCGATATCAGTGGCAACAATCGTCGGCCGCGATCTCGAGCACCTCCAGCCGGCATGCGCACGACGCCAGGATCGGGACATCGGCTCGGGCCTTGGCCAGTTCGAGCTGCCGCGCGATGATCACCGCCTCGGCGGTGCGCCCCAGCCGCTGCAGGCATTCGTGATAGCCGTGCAGGCTCCACACGTTGCCCGGATGCTGACACGGCCGGCTCAGCGTCGGGTCAAGGCCGAGGTCGGCGGCGTACACCGCGGCCGCGTCGTCGACCCGACCCTGCTCCAGCAGCAGCGCGCCGTAGGCATGGCGGGTGGGCTGCATCCAGCCCCACGGTTCGTCATAGGGCAATGCGTCGTCGAGTGCGATCGCGCGCCGCAGATGTTCAAATGCGTCGTCGAAATTGCCGTTGCGGTAAGCGATTTCACCGTCGAGCATGGCCGCCGCCACCGCGAGGATGTCACGGCTGGTGTTGTTGAACAGATAGCGCGAATCCGGGACGCGGGCGTACGCCTGCACGAACGCGTTGCGCTCCGCGGCGGCCTGCGCCAACTGGCCCTTGGCCGCGTGCGCGACGCCACGCCCGTAGTGGATGGTTGCCGTTGTACTGCAATACAACTCGGCGTCAAGGGGGAGTTGCTCGGCGATCAGCTCGTCCCAGCGGCCGAACCGGATCAGCACGTGCACCCGCAGCGGAACGAATGCTTCCAACCAGTCGGCCATCGGCGGCGACTCGATGGCCAGCAGCTCGGGGCTCAACTGCCCGGACAACTCGTCGGCGGCCTGCAGCGCGATCTGGGACTGGCCGGCGAACATCGCCGAGTAGACGATGAAATGCAGATCGTGCGCCCGGTAGAGCGAGTAGAAGTTCAGTGGCCCCGCATGTTCGACGAAGCGCCGGTCGGCGGCGACCGCGGTTTGGTTGGCCAGCACCGAGTCTCGGTAGTTTCCGCACAGCACGTCGATGTGAGACGGCATGTGCTGCAGGTGGCCCGCGTCGGGCACCAGGCCGCGCAGCAGATCGGCGGCGGGCAGCGCGTCCTCGGGATGCGCCGACATCTCCATCGCGTGGATGTACAGGTGCAGCACGAAGGGATGCGCGCGGCCCGCCTCGGTGCTCAACGCCTGGTCCATCAACTGTTTGGCTTCCACCACCCGCGATCCCGGGGCGGGCTCGCCGGTTGTGGTGTCCCACAACGCCCATGCGGTGAGGTTCACCAGCGCGTCGGCGGCCAGCGCCAGCACGTCGACGTCGTCGGGATAGGTCTGCGCCAGGGCGGCCATCGCGTCGGCGTAGGCGGCATGTCCGGCCGCCAGCGCCTCGGCGTCGTCGGGATCGGCGGTGGGAAATCGGGTGGCCAGCGCCGCGATCAGGGCCTGCTCGACGGCGCTGGCACGGCTCGTGGCGGCCAGGTCCAGTTCCATCCGTGCCCGAGCCAGGGAGGCCGCGAGGTCGACGGGGTCGAAAGCGTCCCAGGCCTTGTTGTAGTTGGGCCCGATGGCATACGCGATGCCCCAGCGGGCGATCGCGAGGTCGGCGTCGAGTGCCAGCGCCCGCTCGAAGCAGCTGATCGCCTCTTCGTGATTGAAGGCGTACGCCCATACCAGTCCGCGGTCGAACCAAACCTGCGCCTGCGGCGACGGGGTGTCGACGGGCCGGTGGTAGGCCCCGAGGTCGTAGTACGGCTCGGTGTCGCCGAGCGGAACCGCCATGCTGCACACCCTAGGTGAGCGCGGCAGGTCCGGATAGCGTTGCAACCGAGCCGAACGAAAGGGTGCACACCGTGATTCGCTGCGTGCGTTTGTTCACCGGAACCGATCAGCAATCCCACATCGAGATCGGTCGCCTCGATCTGGTGCCGGGCCGCAACGACGACCTGGTGTCGGCGGCGATGTCCTCGGTCCACGTGACAGTGGAGGAGACCGCCACCGGCGGCACGCTGGCCTGGCACACCGCGCCGGTGCGCCAGCTCGTCGTCACACTCGCCGGAACCTTGACGTTCACCACCCGCGATGCCGAGGAGTTCACCTTGAATCCCGGCGACGTGCTGCTGGCCGAGGACACCGTCGGATCGGGCCACCAGTGGCGCCTGGTGGACGACGACCCGTGGCGACGGATCTACATCGTGCTCGCCGACGGCGTCGACGTCCCCTTCGTCCCGGACTGACCCCGCCTAGTGGCCGGCGACGATATCGGCCTCGTCGACGGTGACCGGCTCCTTGGCGCCGGGCAGCAGTGAGTACGCCAGGCACACCACCGCGAAGAACAGATAGCCAAGCGCCGCTTGCGGATTGGCCGCCCACCCGATCTCGGGCGCGTGAATCAATCCGATAAACGACAGCGCCGCGGCCACCACCGCGGCCAGCGCGGCGTAGCGGAACTTCTTCTCCAGGATGAACGTCACCATGGTGCCCAGCAGCAGCCCGACCAGGATGGCGCCCTCGCCGAGGGTCTGCAGCCCGTCGTAGACCACACCGGCGTTGCCCAGCGCGTCCAGGCCGACCTTGGACGCCGATGTCCCTGCGGCGTTGAGCGCGTTGTCGATCAGGCCGCTGGCCCACTGCGCCAGGTTGGGCAGCAGCGCGGCCACCACCGCCACCGCATGCAGCCGAGGCACGGCCTGGAAGGCCTGGGCGCCGATCAGCAGCCCGATGTAGAGCAGGATCGGCACGATCGCAGGCACCGGCAGCAGCGCGGCCAGCACCCCGAAAAGACCTAAGAAGCACAGCAGGCCGATGACCACCCCGCTGGCCAGCGAGTAGCCGGCCCGCCCGCCGGCGTCCTTCCACCCGGGATGGCCGATGTAGACCGCGGGCGGGAACGGCGAGCCGAACGCCGACCCGATGACCGCACCGGCGCCGTCGGCGATCAGCACGCTGCGCAGGTTGTAATTGTCCCCGGCGGCGGCCGCACTCTCCACGTTGCTCATGGCCTCGGTGAAGTTGTAGACGCCCAACGGAATCGCGGTGCCCAGCAGCGGAGCCAGATGCGCCAGCCCGGACATCAGCAGGTCGATCCGAAGGTCGGGAATTCCGATCGCGATGTCGGAGACGGCCTGGCCGACATCGGGTGCCGACATGTACCCGCCGGCCCACCCGATCGCGGTACCGACCAACAACGCCACCAGGCCGACGGGGATGTTGCCCGGCAGCTTCACGTCGGTAAAGAAACCGATCAGGATGATCGCCAGCACCGGCAGGCCGATCCAGGCGGCCTCCCACATCTGGGCGGCCGGCCGCATCGAGATGAACGTGATCGAGATGCCGGCCAGGGTGCCCAGCATCGCCGCGCGCGGGGTGAGCTTGCGGATGTAGGGACCGACGAATCCGCCGATGATGACGATGATGCCGATCATGAACGCCCAGGCCAGGCCGGACTTCCACGCCTCGATGGGGTCCTTGGTGGCCAGATAGACCGGCAGCATGACGACGAAGACCACGATGAACATGTGCGGCACGCTGGGGCCGTACGGCAGCGCGGTCACGTCGGTGCGGTTCTCCCGCCGCGCCAGCCGTCGCGCCAGGAACGTGTAGTAGAGGTTGCCCAGCACCAGTGCCACACCCAGCGCGGGCAGCACGGTGCCCAGCACGTCGTCCGCGGGCATCTTGATCACGCCGATCATCAGTGTCGTCAGGGTCAGGACGTTGACCAGGATGTTAAAGCCGAGCCCGAAGAACGCGTTGAGATCACCACGAGTCCACCAGGGGATCTTCAACTCGCTCGGAGCTGGTGGTGCGGGTTCGGTGACGTCAGTGCTCATCGGCAGGCCTCCTGGCGCGTCGGGACAGCATGGCGCGACCCGAGCCGACTACTCCGTCGCTTATCCGTCGCTAAGAGGATTGTCGACGCTCGCGTTCCAACTGGAGGTCGGTTATGTGTCAATCGTGTTAGCCGCGCGACGAGACCCCGGTTCGACACCGCGGCGGCCCCGTGCTCTAGTGCTGGAGTGCTGGAATTCACCGTCGAGGACCTGTCCGCTGAGGACATCGAACGGCTTCGGGCCATCTATGAGCCGCTGGCCATCTCGGTGCGTGAGCTGGTCGACGCGACGATCCGCACCCAGGTGGACGCCGAGACTGTCGCCGCGGTGAAGGCCGACATCGACGCGGCGACGGCCCGGCTTCGCAGCGATCAGATCGACGGCGCCTTCGGGGTGAAACGGACCCCCTCGGGACAGAGCATCAGTTGGGGCAACGCCGTCATCGGCCTGCGCAACCCGACCGCCCCGCCGCTGGTGATCCACCGCGACGAGGACAACCGGCGCTGGGCCGACTTCCATCTCGGCGCGGCCTACGAAGGTCCACCAGGGCATGTGCACGGCGGAGTGTCGGCGCTGATTCTGGATCACGTGCTCGGTGAGGCGGCCAGTCCCGACGGCAAGCCGCGGTTCACCGGCAGCATCACCGTCCGGTATCTGCGGGCCTGCCCGCTCGGGCCGCTGCATGCGGAAGCTCAGATCACCCGCGTCGACGGCGTGAAAACCTTTGCCTCCGGCTATATCTCCGACGCCGAAGGCATCACGGTGGAGGCCGAGGGCGTCTTCATCACGCCGCGTTGGCTGCGCGACTGATTACTGCTTGCCCATCGCCAGCTTGACCCGGTCCGCCGCGGTGATCAGGTGGTCGTGGTTGTCGTCGCCGATGTCGAGCTGCACCCAGTCGATCTGCCCGGTGAAGCCGTTGCCCGCCGGCCCGTAGTCGGGCGAAGCCGGTGAACCGGTGTCCCGCCCGACGTCGCAGGCCTCGTCGGCGGAGAAGCCCATCGGGATGGTGATCTCCACCCGGCCACTGCCGACCGGCGTGCCGTCGTGGTACAGGGTGACGGTGCCCCCCTTGGCCAATCCGCCACCGTCGTAGGCGAATTCCATCCGCACCTGGTGCTTGCCCTTCGGCAGCGGCGTGTCGGCGGTGACGTAGAAATATTGGATGCCGAAGAAGTTGTAGCAGTACTTCAGCCGCCCGTCGTGCACGTAGAGCGCCCAGCCACCGACCTGGCCGCCCTGGGTGATGAGCACCCCGGCGGCGCCGCTCTTGGGGACGACGACATTGGCCGTCACCGAGTGCGACTTGTTCTTGAGGTTCAGCACGCAGTTTTCACTGACCCGCATACCGTTGAAAAGCAACTGGCTGTTGCCGCGGATGAGCTGGGGGCGCCCGGCGATGTCGGGGTTGATGCGTTCGAAGGACCGGTCGTCGAGGGGAACGACGTTGTATTTGACCGCCTCGATGAGCCAAAGCCGTTGCAGTTCAGCCAGTTTCTCCGGGTTGTCGGCGACGAGATTGCGGGCCTGGGTCCAGTCGTCGGGACCGTAGAGCTCCCAGACGTCATCGTCGAACGCCGGCGGGGTGTCGGCCTTCCATGGCGTGCGATGTTTGGTGGCCGCCGTCCAGCCCTTGTGGTAGATGCCGCGGTTGCCCATGATCTCGAAGTACTGCACGACGTGCGATTCCGGCGCTGCGCCGTCGCGCAGCGTGCCCAGCATGCTCACCCCTTCCATCGGTGCCTGCGCAATACCGTTGACGCTCAACGGCGCCGGTATTCCAGCGGCCTCAAGGATGGTGGGTGCGACGTCGATGACATGGTGGAACTGGTTGCGCAGCCCGCCGGTGTCGGACAGGCCGTTGGGCCAGTGCACGATGGTGCCGTTGCGGGTGCCGCCCCAGTGTGACGCCACCTGCTTGGTCCACTGGTACGGCGTGCACAGGGCATGCGCCCAGCCGACCGCGTAGTGGTTGTAGGCATCCGGGGTGCCGAATTCGTCGATTTTGGACAACAGGAACTCGGTGGTCTCGATACCCGCCATACCGTTGAGGACGGCCATCTCGTTGAAACAGCCGACGGGTGTGCCCTCGGCAGATGCCCCGTTGTCACCGATGATGTAGTAGATCAGCGTGTCGTCGAGCACGCCGAGGTCCTCCAGCGCGTCGACGACCCGACCGATTTCGTAGTCGGTCTGTTCGAGGAAGCCGGCATAGATCTCCATCTGTCTGGCCAGCACCGGTTTGAGCTCGTCGGACATCTCGTCCCAGGAGGGGATCTCGTCGTGGCGGGCGGTCAGCTCGGCCGTCTTGGGAATCACGCCCAGTTTCTTCTGTCGGGCGAAGATCTTTTCCCGCAACACATCCCAGCCCTGATCGAACTTTCCGCGGTACTTGTCCGACCATTCCGCCGGCACGTGGTGCGGGGCATGGGTGGCGCCGGGGGCGAAGTACATGAAGAACGGCTTCTCGGGCATGAGCGCCTTCTGCTGGCGCACCCAGGTGATCGCATGGTCGGCGAGATCCTCGGTGAGGGTGTAGCCCTCCGCCGGGGTGCGCGGCGGCTCCACCGCCGTGGTCCCCTCGTACAGGCCCGGGTAGTACTGATTGGCCTCGCCGCCGATGAACCCGTAGAAATACTCGAAGCCCGAACCGGTCGGCCACTGATGGAACGGCCCCGCCGGGGAGACCTCCCAGACCGGAACCTCATGGCACTTGCCGAACTGCCCGGTCGAATACCCGTTGAGCCGAAGGGTTTCGGCGATCGGCGCCTTGTCTTTGGGACGGATGCTGCTGTTCCCCGGGGCCGAGGTGGCCATCTCGGTGATGGCGCCCATACCGACCGAGTGGTGGTTGCGTCCAGTCAACAATGCCTGGCGGGTGGGGGAGCACAATGCCGTGGTGTGAAACCGGTTGAGCTTCAGCCCATTTCCGGCCAGCCGCTCGGCAACGGGGGTTTTGCAGGGACCGCCGAAGACGGAGGCACCGGCGAAGCCGACGTCGTCGATGAGCACGATCACGACGTTGGGCGCGCCCTTCGGGGGCTCCAGCGTGGTGATCGGCGGGTAGCTGGTGTCGGGATCCTTGGCGTCATAGGTGGTCAGCCCGACGTGCCGGGTGTCCGGGATGGGCAGGACGTCGCGGCGCACTGCCGGCGCCTCGGGTCCGGGGGAGGGCGTCTTCGGGGACTTGGCCTTGCTGCGCTGCGGCGAGGATTTCGCCATCGGTCCTCCCTGACCACGAGGAGACCACTTCTCGATCCCCTGAGGCGCGCCAGCCTACGCCGGGCCGGCGGGTAGGTTCGGCGTCATGGAGAAGGTGATTGTCACGCTGCGCACCAGCGCCGCCGACGACGAGTGGGCCGAGAACCTGCGTGGTCCGGTGGCCCAGGAATTGCTCGCCCTGGGTCTACCCGGGCTGACGATCAACGTCCGCGATCGCGATGTCCGCGATTCGATGATGACGTTGACGGTCCTGGACCCGCCGGTGCAGGCGCTGGTCAGCTTGTGGACCCAGCAGTACTACGGCGATCAGGTCCTCATGGCGCTGGAACTGCTCGGCCACCAGGCCGAGGAGATCGCCGCCTACCTGGTCACCGAGTCGGTCCCGCTTCCTCCGCCGCCCACACCGCTCGGGGAGCGCGCACCGGGGCTGGCCAACATGGCGCTGCTGCGGCGACCGGCGGACATGGACGAGCCGACCTGGCTGGCCCGCTGGCACGGCAACCACACACCGGTGGCGACCGCCACCCAGTCGACGTTCGCCTACGTCCAGAACTACGTGGTGCGCGCGCTCACCGAAAATGCTCCGGTGATCAACGCGATCGTCGAAGAGCTGTTCCCGATCGAGGCAGTCAGCAGCCTGCACGCCTTCTTCGGCGCCGCCGACGACGCCGACCTGCAGGACCGGATGGAGAAGATGGTCGCCAGCACAGCGGCATTCGGGGCCAACGTCAACATCGACGCGGTGCCCACCAGCCGCTACCCCTACCGGAGCCCATTCCAGGCCGGACCGGCATGACCACGCTGGACGAGGCCGTCGCGCTGGCCCAGGCCGACCAGGGCCTGGCGGTGGTCTCCACCCTGCGCGCCGACGACACCATCCAGGCCTCGCTGATCAACGCCGGGATCCTGGCGCACCCGGCCACCGGCGAGCCGGTGCTGGCGTTCGTCACCTACGGGCGGGTCAAGTTGGCGAATCTGCGGGCGCGGCCGGCGGTGACGCTGACCTTCCGCGACGGCTGGCAGTGGGCGACCGTGGAGGGCCGCGCCGAGCTGGCGGGTCCCGACGATAGACCGGGGTGGCTGGGCGGCCAAGACCAGTTGCGGCTGCTGCTGCGTGAGGTGTTCACCGCTTGCGGTGGCACCCATGACAACTGGGCCGAATACGACCAGACCATGGCCGAGCAGGGCCGCGTCGCTGTCCTGGTCGCACCGACCCGCGTCTACTCCAACGGGTAGGGCTATCTGGCAATAGGGTCGGCAGACCACGCCCGAAGCCCGAAGCGGTGCAGGGTTTTCCACAGTCTGGGGTTCATCCACAGAGTGCTCGCCGAGATCATTTTTTGTCGCCACCCTGGCATAGAATTCGAACATGAGTTCGATCACGGCGGCGCTGGATACGCTCGACGCCGCGGTCGAATTGTTGGGTGCTACCGGCATCGAGGAACTACCCGCACCGGAACGCTTCGAGGCCCTCCGGCGACTGGAAACTGCGATCCGTCGGCAGGTCGCGATCTCGCATTCCCAGACCACCCGCCTCGAGCGGTACGAGGGTTGTCCACCGATCCCGATCGTGTTGGCTGATGTGTTGCGGATCAGCCGTCCTGCGGCCAAGCGCCGGGTCCGTGATGCCGAACGGCTGACACCGCGCACCACCTTGACCGGCCAGGCACTGCCACCGCTGTTGCCGAACACGGCGAAGGCGTGGGAGGCCGGCGATCTCGATGGTGAGCATGTGCAGGTGATCCAGAAGTTCTTCCGCGACCTGCCCGAACACGTCGGCCCGGTCGAAATCGAGAAGGCCGAGAAGTCCCTGGCCGAGCACGCCCAGAACTTGCGGCCCGATCAATTGGAGAAGGTCGCCGACCGCCTCGCCACCCACCTCAACCCCGACGGGAAGTTCTCCGAGGAAGACCGCGCCCGCAAGCGCGGCTTCCTCTGGTGCGGGGGACAGCGCGCCGACGGCATGAGTGTGGGAAAGCTGACCGCCACCCCGGAGTTGCGCGCAATGCTGGACGCCTGGCTGGCCAAATTCGCCGCACCACAGCCCGACGATCTACGCAGTCACAGCCAACGCCAACACGACGCGCTCGCCGAGCTGGTAGGTGGTCGGCTAGGCGATCCGAAACTGGGCCAGCACAACGGGTTACCCGTCACTGTCATCGTGACCACCACCCTGCAGGACCTGCAGGCCGGCGCCGGACACGCCGTCACCGCCGGCGGCACGCTGATCCCGATCTCGGACCTGATCCGCATGGCTACGCCCTCGAACCCTTATCTGGCGGTCTTCGACGGGGTCACCGGAAAGTCACTGTGGCTGGGCAGATCGAAACGGCTGGCCTCAGCCGATCAACGCATCATGTTGCTAGCCAAATACCGTGGCTGCACCGCACCCGGCTGCACCGTCAACGGCTATAACAGCCAGGTCCATCACGCCACCAAAGACTGGAAACACGGCGGCACCACCGACATCGACCACCTCACCCTCGCCTGTAAATGCGACAACCTCTTGGTGGAGAACGACGGCTGGACCACGCAGCAGTTGCCCAACGGCAACACCGAATGGAGTCCACCGCCAGGCGTGCCGCTCCGCGGCGGCGTCAACACCTATCACCACCCCGAATGCTTCCTGCCGAAAGACGACGAAGGCGGCTAGTCCCAGCTGCCGGGCCTCTCCGCCCATCGCACATCGTCACCTGGTTAGGCTTCCGCGCGTGACGCTCCTCATCGAAGACGAGAACCGGGTCCGCACGATCACCCTCAATCGCCCGGAGGCCCTCAACGCGTTCAACGAGGCGCTCTACGATGCGACCGCCGAAGCGCTGTTGGCCGCGGCTGACGATCCGGAGGTCGCCGTCGTCCTGATCACCGGCGCCGGTCGCGCGTTCAGTGCAGGCCAGGATCTTGGCGATATGCAGGCCCGCATCACCGATCCCGACTTTGTCCAAGGCGCACACGGATTCCCCGGCCTCATCACCGCGCTGAGCCAGTTCCCCAAGCCGCTGATCTGTGCGATCAACGGTGTCGGCCTTGGCATCGGCGCGACGATCCTCGGCTACGCGGACCTGGCGTTCATGTCTTCGACGGCGCGACTGAAGTGCCCCTTCACCAGCCTGGGAGTTGCCCCCGAGGCGGCCTCGTCATACCTGTTGCCGCAGTTGATCGGTCGCCAGAACGCCGCGTGGCTGCTGATGTCGTCGGAGTGGGCGGACGCCGCCGAGGCGCTGCGCATGGGCCTGGTCTGGCGGGTGAGCGAACCCGACGAATTGCTCGCCGACGCCCGCAAGCACGCCGAAGTCCTTGCCTCCCGGCCTATTTCAAGCCTCATCGCGGTCAAACAGACAATGGTCGAACCGCTGCGTCCAGGGATCGCCGACGCGACCGCGCGGGAGAACGCGTTCTTCGAGAAGTTGATGGGCGCGGCCGCCAATGCCGAGGCGCTGGCGGACTTTCACCGCGGCAAGCCTTAAAGATCGGTGGGGCGGTCAGCTGGCCCGCGCCGCGGAACGCCGGGAAGAGCCGGCCGTATGCAGCTGGCAGAAAACATTGCCGGTGCACTGCCGGCACGGCGCCTCAGCAGCGGTTGCGGCGAAGTGCTGCTCGATGATGGCTCGCACGGTGCGTCGGCACCGGCCGCAATCGCCGCCGGCGCCACAGGCGGCGGCGACCTGCTTGGACGTAGATGCTCCGCCGGCAACAACATCTTTGACGGTTGCACTGGTCGCCCCCGCGCAGAGGCACACATACATCAGCGCTTCCCTCTCATCGCAGGACGGCATCCGCTCGGACTTGTTAGTGGAGACTAACCTTAGTTAGGCCGTCCTACAACACCCCGGTAGGTCAAAGTTCGCGAGACCCGTGACGGCCCTGCATTAGGGTTCATTTCATGCAAGGGGACCCGGACGTTCTTCGCCTGCTCAACGAGCAGCTCACCAGCGAATTGACCGCGATCAATCAGTACTTCCTGCACTCGAAGATGCAGGACAACTGGGGATTCACCGAGCTGGCCAAGCACACCCGGGACGAGTCGTTCGACGAGATGCGGCACGCCGAGGCCATCACCGACCGCATCCTGCTGCTCGACGGCCTGCCCAACTATCAGCGGCTGGGCTCGCTTCGCGTCGGGCAGACCCTGCGCGAGCAGTTCGAAAGCGATCTGGCGATCGAATACGAGGTGGTGGGCCGCCTCAAGCCGGCGATCGTCCTGTGCCGCGAGAAGCTGGACTCCACTACCGCCAACCTCTTCGAGGAGATCGTGGCCGACGAGGAGCACCACATCGACTACCTCGAGACCCAGCTCGAGCTGATGGACAAACTGGGCGTCGAGCTGTACTCCGCGCAGTGCGTGTCGCGCCCGCCAAGCTGACCGAAACCTCTGCGCAAAAAACTAGAACACGTTCCAGATTCGCGTTGCCCGGCGTACCATCGCGCCATGAGCCGAATCGGAAACTTCGCTGAAGACGACGTCGCTGGCTGGATCGTGAAGTCCCCGGATATCGGAACGGCGATGGCCGGCTTCAGTGGTGCGGTCTACAGCGACAAGAACCGTCTGCCGATGCGGGTGCGGGAGCTCGCCCGCGCGGTGATCGCTCACGACAACGAATGCGTCTTGTGCCAGAACACCCGCGACGCCGACGGCCCCGCTGCGGGAGTCGACGAGGATCTCTACGACCACGCCCTGGAATGGCAGACCTGGCCGGGCTACAGCGAACAGGAGCGCGTCGCCGCCGAGTTCGCCCACCGGTTCGGCACCGACCACGTGAACCTCAAGTACGACGAGGACTTCTGGGATCGGGCCCACGCGCAGTTCTCCGACGAGCTGCTGGCCGACCTGACGTTGTCGTGCGCGATGTGGATCGGCATGGGTCGCATGCTCAGCACGCTGGACATCGGGCAGAGCTGCAAGCTGACTCTGCCCAGCCGCGCATAGCGGCTATCGGGCGCAACTTGGGGGTGTGGTCGGCAGAATAGCTGCCATGACCACACCGGCTGCCCAACTGGAAATCGATGGCGTGGACACCGTCGTCGGGACGGTCGTCACCGCCGCCGGGCTCACGCACGCCAAGACCGTGCCGGTCCGCCGGCTCAACGCGTTCGCTGATGCGGGGCTGGGATTCAGTCCGGTCACCCACGGATTCGCCATCGATCGCGCCGGGATCGCGTTCACCGAGGGCATCAGCGTCGTCGGTGATCAACGGATCCGGATCGATCTGGAAGCACTGCGCACCATCGGCGACGGTCTGGCGTGGGCGCCGGCATCGTTCTTCGATCAGGACGGCAACCCGATCCCCGCGTGTGCACGCGGCACGCTGACGCGCATCGAGTCCCGGTTGGCCCAGGCAGGACTACGGGCTGAGGTCGGCCACGAGATCGAGTTCTTGCTCGTCGATCCCGACGGCAACCGGTTGCCGGGCAACCTGTGGGCGCAATACGGCCTCGCCGGTGTGCTGGAGTACGAGGGTTTCATCCGGGAGGTGACCGTCGCCGCGGGTGCCGCCGGGGTGGGCATCGAGCAGTTCCATCCCGAGTACGGCATCAATCAGTTCGAGATCTCACTGGCGCCGCGGTCTCCCGTGGCCGCCGCCGACCAGTTGATCCTGGCCCGGATCATCATCAGCCGGGTGGCCCGCAAGTACGGGCTCCGGGTGAGCCTGTCCCCGCTGCCCTTCGCCGGAAGCGTCGGTTCAGGTGCACATCAACACTTTTCGCTGCTGCGCGACGACTCGCCGGTTTTTTCCGGCGGTACCGGCGCGCAAGGCATGACCGCGGAGGGGGAGCGCGCGATCGGGGGGATCATCAGTGGACTGCCGCAGGCGCAGCTGATCTTCTGTGGCTCGATCGTGTCCGGACTACGAATGAAGCCGGGCAATTGGGCCGGCGCATACGCCTGCTGGGGCACCGAGAACCGCGAGGCGGCTGTGCGTTTCGTGCGTGGCACGCACGGCAACCCGTACGGAGCCAACGTGGAGGTCAAGGTCGTCGACCCGTCGGCCAACCCGTATTTCGCCACCGCCGCGATCCTGGGGCTGGCGCTCGACGGGATCGAGAACAGCGCCGCGCTGCCGCCGGAGACGCCGGTCGATCCGGCCACCCTGTCCGACGACGAGCGCGCCGTGGCGGGCACGGTGGCGCTCAGCGCCGACCAGGCCGAGCTGATCGCCGCGTTGGACGGCTCGGCGCGGCTGCGGGCGATCCTCGGCGATGCGGCCGTCAACGTGCTGGTCGCCGTTCGCCGCTACGAACACGAGACATACTCGCATCTGGACCCCGAAGCGCTGACCGAGAAGTTCCGGATGGCATGGAGCATTTGAGTGTGTGTGTCCGCTGATGTGTCTGCCCTGGCCGACCACATCAGCGGTGTGCGCCTGGTGGACAACCACGTACACGGTTACTGGCTGACGTCCGGTGATCTCCGGCGGTTCGAGAACGGCCTCAACGAGGCCAACATCGGGCCGCTGGCCGATTTCGATTCGGGGTTCGACACTCAGCTCGGCTTCGCGGTGCGAGCGCACTGCGCGCCCCTGCTCGGCTTGCCCGTACATGTTGATCCGCAGAGCTATTGGGAACGCCGCCGCGAATTCACCGAAGATCAGCTGGCACGGGTATTCCTCCCGGCCGCCGGGGTCAGTGATTGGCTGGTCGACACGGGACTGCCCGGTGCGATCGCCGGGCTGCCCGAGGTGTCGCGCGCATCCGGCGGTGCCGTCGGCGAGATCGTCCGGCTCGAGCAGGTGGCCGAGCAGGCAGCGGCAGCCCCGGGTGACTACGCCGATGCGTTCCGACGGATCCTGCACGAGCGCACCAAGACTGCGGTGGCCACGAAGACCGTGCTGGCGTATCGCGGTGGGTTCGACGGCGACCTGTCCGAACCCGACCAACGAGCCGTCACCGACGCCGCGGCCCGCTGGCGCGATACCGGGGGAGTGCGGCTGACCGACCGGGTTCTCCTGCGATTCGGCATGCACGAAGCGCTTCGGCTGGGCAAGCCCCTGCAGTTCCATGTCGGCCTCGGCGATCGCGACTGCGATCTGCACCGGACCAATCCGATGCTGCTGCTGGACTTTCTGCGTCAGTCGGGCACGACGCCGATCGTGTTGTTGCACTGCTATCCCTACGAACGGGAGGCCGGCTATCTGGCCCAGGCGTTCAACAACGTGTACCTCGACGTCGGCCTGAGCATCAACCATCTCGGCGCCCGCGCCGAGGCGTTCATCGCGCGGACCCTCGAGTTGGCGCCGTTTCGCAAGATCCTCTACTCCTCGGATGCCTTCGGCCCCGCCGAATTGCACTATCTGGGTTCGGCGTTGTGGCGCGCAGGGACGGCCGCGGTGTTGACCGGGTTTGTGACCCGGGGGCAGTGGAGCGAAGGCGACGCGATCCGGGTGGTCGATCTGATCGGGCGTGACAATGCCCGACGGATCTACCGGCTCGGTTGATCAGGCAGGGGGGAAGTGGATCCATCTCGAAATGCCGGGCGCGCCTGAGCATTGCAGCGGTACGCCAGGCACTTTGATGTGCAGGTCATTGGCTGCCATCCGCTCCTGCGCGGTGGCACCGGGTGTCGTGCAGGGCAGCGCATTCTGAGCCTCACCGACCAGCGGGCCGGTCGGCACCCACACACCGCTGGCCGCGCAGATCAGCGTTCCGTTCTGTGCGTCCATTCCGAACACGAATGAGGGGCTCGGCGTGCACGGCGTGCCGCCGACAACGTTCTGCGCCACATTCGGCACGCAGCTCGCCGAGTGGCACGAGGTGGCTGACGCCTGCGGGGCGAGCGGGATCGTCGCGCTGAGCAGTCCGCACGCGATAGCCGGCGCAATGACGATCTTCCGCATCTCTGTCTCCTGATGATCGGGCCGGCTCTACCGGCCCGATCAGCCTAGCGCCGCGACCCCCTTGTCGAGTTGAGTTTGTCCCGACCACCGAGCCGCCATTACAGCAAACTCATTACCTGTGCGGCGCCGCCATCGGTGGCCGCCGGCGATGGCTACCGACCGGGCGGTTGAAAGGGCAGGTCGCAGTCGACGAGTTCCCCGCCCGGATCGCCGCGACCCCCGTCAATCCGAACTGGCGATTCCGTCACTGAACCCATTTATTTAGCTAATTACCCATGGGACTCAAGTGAATGCGCGCCGTCACTGTCGCCATTTAATTGCCGCATGCGTTAACAACTCACAGCATTCAATGAGGTTGGCGTACACAGCATTTGCCCAGACAATCCCCACCAAATTCACAATATGAGCAGTTGCCGAACGCGGGCGACCATTTTTCGAAAAAGACATAACTCGCCTACTTACTCGCGGGTAGGTTCCCACTCTGGGGGGTCCGTGGAATACCCGAAGGAGCACACCATGCAGCTAGCCCTCAATCGAACAGTCACCGCGGGAGCCGCTCTCGTCGGTGCAAGCGCGATCGCGCTGACTCCGATCGTGACGTATTCGTCAGCCGTCCAGCTACCCTCGCTTCGGTCCGCTGAGGTGCAGATGGCGGCGTTCGTGAACCCGATCGAAGAATGGGTGCAGGTCATCGGGACGAGCTTCACCAATCTGAGCGCCTTGGGAACTCAGGTGCAGACCGATCCGACACCCATCCTGAGCAAGCTGGCCTCGAACTTGTTGGCGAACGCCGGCACGATCGCGGACACGGCATCGACGTTCATCGGTCAAGCGGTGTCCACGTTTGCCGCAATTCCGCAGGGCTTCTTCGATGCCGCCACTCAGGTCGCAGCCGGCCATATCGCCGACGCCGTGCAGACGATCTGGGGTACCGCACTCCTGCCGCCGGTATTTTTGGCGGTCATTCCGATCAGCGCGGCGATCCCGATTATCCAGACCGCCGTGCAGAACGTCGCGAACGTCATCGGCGCACTCGGCGGGGTGAACCTGCTGTTGACCGGTATCGCGGTGATCTCACCGATCTACGCCACCATCACGCAGTTCGGCGACAGTGCACAAGCCGTGTTGGATGCGGCCAGCGCCGGCGATCTCGAGACGGCGGCAAGCGAATTCATCAATGCACCGGCAAAGCTGGTCAACGCATTCCTCAACGGCAATGACATGACGCCCGGCCTGCTGACCCCGCTCGACGGAGTCGGCGGCGGCGGGCCGATCGCGGCGCTGCTGAAGTTGCGGGACGCCATTGCCGACGCCATCGTTGCCCCGACTCCACCTGCGGCAGCTGCGGCCAAGAAGTTGGCGGCAAAGACTGATGATTCCACCGCGGGAACCGCAGGTTCTGATGGAGCAGCGTCGTCGGGTGCTGCGACTGGTACCCCGAAGGCCCACGGGTCGACGAAGGCACCGTCAGCCGGTAAGACCAGCAGTGGAAAGAAGGCCAGCGGCGCCTCGAGCGCTCATGGCGAAAAGGGCGGCGGCAAGGCCGGTTCCGGCCGACACCGCGGCGCTGCCTAAGTTTCCGGGGTGTTCACGGTGGCCGTCACGCTACGGCGGGCGGCCACCGTGGGCCGACTCCGACTCGCCGAATTGCCCCGGGACACCATGTGGACCACCAGCCGATGCACCTCGGAGTAATCTTGCTGGCAAATGGCCAGTGCAGATGCCACGGGTGTGGATGCTTTCACCGCAAAGGGACGCGCAACCCGCGAGCGCATCTTGCAGGCGGCAGCCAATGTTCTTCTGGCTCAGGGTGTCTCAGGCCTGACCCTCGATCTTGTCCGGCAAACAGCCGGGGTGAGCGGGTCTCAGCTCACCCACTATTTCACCGACAAGCCCACCCTCATTCGTGCCGTCATCGGCCGCCAGATGGAGGTGGTGCTGGATTTTCACCAGCAGCCCAAGCTGGGCGGCCTGGACACCTTTGCGGACTGGGAACGCTGGGCCACGCAGAACGTCGAGTATCTGCGGCGCATCGGTTACACCGGTACCCCGACCTATCACACCCTGGCCGGCCAGCTGGCCAAGACCGATGAGTCCACCCGCGAAGCTTTGGCCCTGGGCTACGGCCGCTGGATCGACCTGCTGGAACAGTCTTTCAGCCGAATGAGAGATAGCGGCACGCTGGTGCCCGCCGCAGATCCTCGCCAGTTGGCCAACATCTTCGTCGCCGGTCATCAAGGCTCGGGAAGCCTGACGTTCGCCTACCGACAAGAATGGCCGCTGGCCGACACCGTCCGCTTCCTGGTGAACTACCTGCGTCTATTCGCCGCCGACCCAGCAGAACGGGTCGTGCGTAAAGCGCGGCGGCCGCGCCGCCGCCCGACACCACCACAGCAGTCTGACGAATCCGGTCCTCCCCGCTTCACGGGTAAGGGGTTGGCCACCCGCGCCCGCATCGTCCGAGGCGCCGCAGAATTGATCTTCGATCGAGGTGTCAACGGCACAAGCCTGGACGACGTCCGGACAGCCGTTGGTGCAAGCGGCTCGCAGTTGGCTCACTATTTCGCGGACAAGCGCGATCTGACCCGTCAGGTGATCGCCGCCCGCACCGACGACGTGGTCGCATGGCACACCAGACCGGAGCTCGGCCAGCTGTCGAGCATCACAGCCCTGCAGACCTGGGCGCAGGCGTGTATCGCCGATATCGACACCGTGTACCTGCGCGGCGGGTGTGTGTACGGATCACTCGCCGGGGAACTCCTGGAAGCGGACGAGGGGGTGCTCGACGATCTAGCCTCCGGGTACGACCGCTGGTTGGAGCTGTTCCATGCCGGTCTGACCCGCATGATTGAGAGCGGTGAGTTGATCGACACGGCCGACGCCCGTCACCTGTCCGCCGTCTTGGTCATCGCTCACCAAGGGGGCACCATGCTCACGCACGCGACGGGCAGTCCTGATCCGTTCCGGTACATCGCCACGGCTGCCGTCGATTACGTCGCCTCCTTCCGTGCGGTGCAGCAGCGCCGCACGGCGCGGACGAAGACGCGCCCGACCAATAAGCCCTGAGTCTCAGATCAACCCGGTGGCGTCGAACATCCACGACATGTCGGCCTGGGCAAGGTCCTCAAGCCAGGTGGGCGGGGCGAAGCCCGTCAGCCCGTTCATGTCCCAGTAGTCCTTCCACAACGTGATTTTGCCGCCCTCGACCTTGTGCACCGTGACAAAGTTCAGCACGCCCTGCTCGCCGGTCTTGAACGTCCACGTCTCGGAGTGTTCGTACATCGTGTCGACGCCATTGCTGACCAGAACACCGTCGTGGTTCTCGTAGCCGGCCAACGGCTCCAGCCCGATCTTCAGCCGCTTGACGATGTCCTCGGGACCCCGCGCGGCCGCGATCGGACCGACCGGCATGTCGACATAGATGCAGTCGTCGGACAGGAACGTCTTGAGCGTCTCCCAGTCACGATTGGACAGCGCCTTCCACATACCCAGCACGGTCTGGGCGACCTCAGTGGGTACTGCCGAGGTGTCAATTGACATGGGCCAGCTCCGATTCCGTCGTTGTCGTCGTTGCCGGTGTCGTTGCCGGCGCCGGCGTCGTCCGGCCCACCCGCAGGAAACTTCCGGTGCGTTGCGCACCGAGCACATCGGTCGGTTCGCCGTTGCGGACCACCGCACGTCCACCGATCAGCACCAGCTCGACAGCGTCGTTGTTGCGGTTGACCATCCGGGACAGGCCCCCGTACTGCTCGACGGATTGCTCGGCGTAGTCGTCGAGGTGGCTGTCTAGGTGATTGGGGTTCACCACCACGAGATCGGCGCGGTCACCGACGCGCAGGTGGCCGGCGTCGATCTGATACCAGTCGGCCAGCTCGCCGGTCATCCGATGCACCGCCTGCTCGACGGACATGAACGAACGTCCGCTGCGCTGAGCGTCGCGCACGTGGCGCAGCAGCCGCAGTCCGTAGTTGTAGAACGCCATATTGCGCAGGTGCGCACCCGCATCGGAGAAGCCCATCTGAATGCCGGGGTCCTTGGCCAGCTTCTTGAGCACCTCGGGGCGGTGGTTGGAGATGGTGGTGCGCCAACGCAGCTTGGTGCCGTGCTCGAGTACGAGGTCCAGGAACGCATCAACCGGATGCACCCCGCCACGATCCGCGCCGACCTGTCCGAAGGACTTGCCGACCACGGATTCATCAGGGCAGCCGACGATCTCGGCGTCGAAGAAGTCGCGCTGCCAGACCCGCACCCCGTACTTGGTCTCGTAGTCCTTACGGAACTGGCGCCGGTAGTTCTCGTCGGCGAGCAGCGCGTTGCGCTCGACCTCGTCACGCAGATGAAGCGCGGCGGCTCCCGAGCCGAACTCCTCGAACACCACCAGGTCGATACCGTCGGCGTAGACCTCGAACGGAACCGGCAGGTGTTGCCAGCGGAAATCTCCGCCGAACTTGTTGGCCGCCTTGGCAAGCGGGCCCAAGAGCCAGATGGCGTAGGGGTTGGACTTGACGTCGGCCGCCGACAGCAGACTGGTCTTGAGCTTGTCCCGCAGAACCGGAAGTGATTGTGCCACTTGGGATACGAGATTCATCGGGTTCTGGATGTCCGGACCGGACTGCAGAACCCGGCCGCGCTTGCGCAGCAGCGCCTTGAGCCGGCGCAGCTCGCGCGGCTTGGCGTAGGTCGACGGCAGCGTGCGCGAGCGGCAGGTCTCACCGTCGATCTTGTCGAACAGCAGCTGCATCGAGGACATCCCGACGAAGCCGGCGTCTAGCGCCTCGGCGAGCATCCGTTCCATCTCGAACTGCTGACTTGCGTTGGGGCGCGCATCTTTCTGGGTGGCGCGGTCCAATCCCATGACGGCGGTGCGCATATCCGAGTGACCGATGAAGGCCGCGATGTTCGGGCCAAGCGCCCGCGCCTCTAATGCCTGGACATATTGCTCGGCGGTCTTCCACGTCTTGGCGCCGTCGACGGCGGCGATGACGTGTTCGCGGGGGATCGCCTCGACCCGGCCGAACAGATCGCCGGCCTCACTGCCATCGACGTGGATGGTCGACAGCGAGCAGGAGCCGATAAAGATGGTGGTGACGCCGTGGCGCACCGACTCCGTCAGACCGGGGCCGCCCAGCACCTCGACGTCGTAGTGGGTGTGGATGTCGACCATTCCCGGCAGCACCCACTTGCCGCCTGCGTCGACGACGTCGGCGCAGCCGGTCACGTCGAGCGGACGCAGGCTGACGACGGCGACGCGCCCGTCCCGGATGCCGATGTCCCGGATTCCGGAGGGTGCACCCGTCCCGTCGAACCAGCGGCCGTTGCGGATGATCGTGTCGTAGCTCACGAGCGTCAATAGAACCGTTCGCCAGGACAGGTGTCAACGATTTAGTGGACACTTTCTTGGATCTGTTTACTCAGGGTGCGACCAAGAGTCCGGCTGCCGGCCGTCGATATCGGTGAAGCCGTACTCGCGGGCCAGCTCAGCGGCGGTGACCGAGCGCTGATGCCAGCGCGATCGATGCCCATCCGCCGCGATCGCGGCGACCGCCCGGCCGACGTAGCGTGGCGACTCCGACTCGGCGAAGCCCGGCGGCGCGGTCGGTCCTCCGTCGGCACGATCCGGTTGCAGCGCCTGTTGCCAGTTCTGCTCGCCGACGCGGTAGTTCTCGAGCATCATCTCCGAGCGCAGCCACCCCGGTGTGACCGCCACGGCGGTCGCGCCGTAGGGCGTCAGCTCGTGTCCGAGCGCGTAGGCCATCCGGTTGACCGCGGATTTCACCGAGTCATAGAACGCCGACAGCCGATAGTTGCGCGCGTTGTATTCGGCTGTGCCATCGGTGATTTCGACGAGCAGACCCCCTGGCCGCATAACCCGGAGCGGGAGTAGGGCGTGCGAGGTGATCAGGTGGGTATCGATGCCAAGACGAAGGATGCGCAGCCCGTCGTCGATGTCGTGTTCCCAGATCGGGCGATTCCACGTCGGTGGGGGACCCTTGAGAATCTCGGCCCCCCAGATGTCGTTAACCAGTACGTCGATCCGGCCGTAGTCGACCCGGATCCGTTCGGCCAGCCCCCGCACCTGGTCGGGGGCTAGGTGGTCGACTTGAATGGCCACGCCGGTTCCGCCCAGCTCATCGACGATTTTGGCGGTGCCTTCGATGGTTTCGGGTCGGTCGTAGTCGGATCCGCCCCGGCCGGTCATGCTGCTCCGGCCGGTGCAGATGACGGTTGCCCCGGCCTCGCCCAGTGCGGCAGCGATTCCGCGGCCGGCGCCGCGGGTTGCGCCGGCCACCACAGCAATCCGGTCCTTCAGTCGGTCGGTCGACGCCACAGCCCCAGGCTAGTCAGGCCTCGTGGCCCGGCTCCAGGTCTTTGACGTCGGCGAACGTGACCAGGTCTCCGAACTGGTCGGGTGCAGCGCCGGCTATCGGCTCGGTCAGGTGCCCGACGTGATCGCCCAGATCGAACCGATCGAGGATGCGGCCGACGAACCAGGCGGCGGCGTCGGTCAGGATCGGCAGCCCCTCCGGGCCGTCGGACCACTCGCAGCGACTGAACTTGTCGATCTGGTCACCGGTCTGGCCGCCGAACAGCCGTGCGAGTTCCCGATGTCCTTTGGCCAGCAGGTGTACGGCCAGGTGCGTCGCGCCGTCCGTGGCGACCCGGTAGGTGTGGTTGCGCTTGGACAGCCCGACCAGAAAGCGCGGCGGGTTGATCGACACCTGGCTGCTGAACCCGACCAGGCAGCCGGCACGCTCATCGCCGACCCGGGTCGTCACGACGAACATCGGATAGTCCAGCAGCGCGACCACCCGTTCGAACGCCTCAGAACCGGGTAGTACCTGGTTTTCTGCCATGCCGACCACCTCCCTTGACGATCATGCCTACAGCTCACGCTTACCCAACTGGCGCATACTCGCGTGGGTGACTCCACTACAGCGTTACATCGCCGAAGAGATCGCCACCGATCACGTCGACGGCCTGCTGAGCCGCAGAGAAGCACTGCGGCGCCTGGCATTGCTTGGCGTGAGTACCACCGCGGCCGGCGCGTTGATCGCCGCATGCGCCACCGACAAACCCAAGACCGCGGCGTCCTCACCGTCGCCATCACCGTCCGCGCCGACGTCGGCCTCACCGCCGCCGGGGATGGCCAGCGCGCTTCCGACCACACCGATCACCTGGACGGGGCCGAAGGGGCAACTGCAGGGCAGCTGGGCGCAGGCCGCCACACCGCGCGGAGCCGTGCTTGTCATCCACGAGAACAAGGGCCTCAACGACTGGGTGAGTTCGGTCGCCGGCCGGTTGGCCGGAATCGGCTATTCGGCACTGGCCATCGACCTGCTCTCCGAGGAAGGTGGCACCGCTACCTTCACCGACCCGGCTGCGGCGACCGCCGCGTTAGGCAATATCCCGCCTGAGCGGTTCATCGCCGATCTCAAATCCGGTCTCGACGAACTGGCGCGCCGATCGCCGGGCCAGAAGCTGGCGGTCGTCGGCTTCTGCTTCGGCGGTGGGCTGGTGTGGCGGCTGCTGGCCGCCGGTGAGCCACGGCTGGCGGCGGCGGTGCCGTTCTACGGTCCGCTGCCCGACAATCCAGACTTCGCCGGGTCGAAGAACACCGCCGTGCTCGGCCTGTACGGCGCGCTCGACCAACGCGTCACCTCGTCCGAGCCGGCCGCCAAGGCAGCGCTGGATCAAGCCGGTGCGGTCAACAACCTCGTCGTCGAACCCGACGCCGACCACGCGTTCTTCAACGACAGCGGGCCGCGCTACAACCCGGTCGCGGCCGCCGATGCGTGGACTCGCTTGCAGGACTGGTTTTCTCGGAACCTTTAGCGGCCTCGGTTACGCCCAAACCGACGTTTGGCCGCGAAAGTGCGAGTAAATCGCGCCATTACGTCGATCTCGGCGCAAGACGAACCGTGACCGTCACGCGGCCACGGGCGTCCCTGGTCGCGACGGCGTGACCGGGTCGCTCGGTGCCGGCAAGCAGGATGGTCAGCGGGGCGCCCTCACCGGTGAAGTTCCGCCACCATTTCTTGCCGTCGGGCATGGCCACCCCGATCAGGATGTCCCCGCCTTTGCGGCGATACCCGACCGGCAGCTCGACGGTGCGGCCACTGCGGCGGCCCGTGTAGCGGATTGTGGTCAGCCCCAGTCCGATGACGCGGCCCCACGTCGGTGAGGTGATCAGGGTGGTGGCACCCCGGTTGAACGCGCGCGCCGCCGCCTGGAACACTGCCGAAATCTGCACGTGACCAACGGTAGTCCAGTTGTGGCTGTTCACCGCGTGTTCAGGACACCGAGGGGCGGGCGTCGCCATGCGCACACCGGCACGGGTTCAGATACGGCCATGATGAGGGTCGCGCAAGTCGCGAACTTCTACGGTCCCCGATCGGGTGGCCTGCGCACCGCCGTCGACCGGCTCGGCGCCGAATACTGCGCCGCCGGACACGAAGTCTTCCTGATTGTTCCGGGGTCCGGCGCGGCCCACACCGAACTGCCCAGCGGTGTCACGCGAATAACTATGCCCGCCAGGCAGATTCCGTTCACCGGGGGATACCGCGCGGTGATGCCCGCACCGGTGACCGCATTGCTGGAGCAGCTGGCGCCCGACGCGATCGAGGTGTCCGACCGGTTCACCCTGCGGTCCCTGGGCCGGTGGGGAGCACGGCAGGGCGTCACGACGGTGATGATCTCCCATGAGCGCCTCGACCGGCTGACCGGCCAGATCATGCCAACGTGGCTGGCTCGCCGGATCGCGGACATGGCCAACCGCCGGACCGCGGCCATGTACGACACGGTGCTGTGCACCACCAGCTTTGCCCGTGAAGAGTTCGACCGGATCGGCGCCACCAACGTGATGACGGTGCCGCTGGGTGTGGACCTCGACATGTTTCACCCCAACCGGTTCTGCACGCTCACCCGTAGCCGCTGGGCCGCTCCTGAACAGACGCTGCTGGTGCACTGCGGCCGGCTGTCGGTGGAGAAGCGCGCCGACCGCAGCATCGATGCCCTTGCCGCCCTACGCAATTCGGGTGTGGACGCCCGTTTGGTGATCGCAGGCGACGGACCCATGCGGAGCCGACTGCAGCGGCAGGCCGCGCGGTTGCCGGTGGACTTCACCGGGTTCATCGAATCCCGCACTGCGGTCGCGACGCTGCTGGCTACCGCCGACGTCGCATTGGCGCCCGGCCCGCATGAAACGTTCGGCCTGGCCGCACTGGAAGCGCTGGCGTGCGGAACTCCAGCGGTGGTGTCACGCACCTCGGCGCTGACCGAGATCCTGACCTCCGATAGCGGGGCGTGTGCCGATAACGATCCCCGCGCGATCGCGACTGCGATCAGTGGCGTCATGGGCCGTCCCGAGCATCAGCGGCGGTTCGGGGCGCGGCGGCGGGCCGAGACATTTACCTGGCCACGGGCGGCCGCGGGAATGCTGACGGCTCTGAGCGGTTTGGCGCACGGCCGTGACGGGAACGCCGCTAATTGACGGTGCCGCATCGGCGGCCCGCTCAATGAATGGAGCCGAGGATGGCCACGAACACCGTGTGGATTGTCATCGCCGTGGTTGCGGCACTGATCGTCATCGGAGCGCTGGTCTGGGTTGGACGTAATCGCCAGATCAGCCGCCGAACGGCGCAGGCCGACGAGATCCGTGACGAAGTCCGCCAGGAGCATGTCAAGGTGCAGCGCCGGGAGGCACTGGCCGACGAGACCGAGGCCAAAGCCCGTGCGGCCCAAGCCGAAGCCGAGGCCAAGGTCGCCGAGGCTGCGCGCCTGCAGGAGAATGCCGCCAAGCACCGCGACGTGGCATCCACCCGACGCGAGGAGCTGGACGAGAAGTGGTCAGAGGCTGACTCGCTCGATCCGCGGGTCGAGCACGTCGAGCACAAGTCCTAGCCTTCGCCGAACCCGACGTTTTGCCGAGATCTGCTCACACTTTCTCGGCGAAATGTCGGTTTGGGCGTCCGGGGGACGAGGCCGAGTTGAGGCTGACCGGTAGCTCGGCCCAGCCGCGCAGCACCCGGGTGTCGCGCCGGCTACCGAGCCCGGCCAGCTGCACCTCGGGGAAGTGCGAGAAGAACCGGCGCAGCCCGACCTCACCCTCGGCCCGTGCCAGCGCCGCCCCCAGACAAAAATGCCTGCCGCCCGAAAAGGCAAGGTGCTTACCGGCATTGGATCGGCCGACATCGAAGCGGTCCGGATCCTCGAACACCGCGGGGTCGCGGTTGGCGGCAGCCAGATAGATCACCACCATCTCGCCGGCCTTCACCGGTGTGCCCGCCACCTCGGTATCGGTGAGCGCCACCCGGGCTGAGAGTTGCACCGGCGACTCCAGCCGCAGAATCTCCTCGACGCCGTTGCTCCACAACGACGGATCCGCGGCCAGCCGGGCAAGCTGGTCGGGGGACCCAAGCAACAGCCGAATTCCGCTGCCCAGCAAGTTCACCGTGGTCTCGAACCCCGCGGCGAGCACCAGTCCGGCGACGCCCTGCAGCTCGGCCTCGTTCAGGTGCGCGCCGTCCTCGGATGCCGCGATCAGCTGGCTCATCAAGTCGTCGCCGGGATGCTCGCGCAGGTGCCGCAGGTGCGCCGAAAGCCAGCGGTTGAACCCGGCCAGACCGTGCTGCACTCGCCGGTATTGCGGCCAGGACAGGCCGACGTCGAGACTCGGAGCGGCAAGCTCACCGAACTCCAGAATGCGCGGCCGGTCGGCGTCGGGCACACCGAGGATGTCGCCGATCACCGCGACCGGCAGTTGCGAGCAATACCGCTCGACGATGTCGACGACGCCGGGACCGGCGGCCAGCCCGTCGAGCAACTCGGCGGCGCTGTCCTCGACCCGATCGCGTAACGCGCTCACCGCACGGCTGGTGAACACCGACGAGACGGTCTTGCGGTAGCGGGTGTGCTCGGGTGGCTCGACCGCCAACAGCGACGGCGGGCGCAGCGGGTGCAGCAGATCGTCGCGGGTTCGCCGCTCCAGCCAGCGCACCGGCGCAGGCAGATTGCCGCCGAGCACGATCACCCGGAAATCGTCGGAGCGCAACAACTCATGGGCCACGGCGTGATCGACGGTGAGGTAGCCAACGCGGGTGCGGATCATCGGCCCCCGCGGTCGCAGCTCGGTGTAGAACGGCACCGGGTCCGCGCGCACCGCCGGGTCAGCCACCATCCGGGCTTGCGGATCACCGCGGCGCGCCGCGACGTTGGCGACCGTGCGGACCACCCCGTGCATCGCAAGCCAATGCAGCCGTTGCCTCATGCTCACCTACGCTACGAGCGCGGCACCGCCGGCGCCACCACCTCAGGGCTAGCCCCAGCTGACCGGCAGCCGTTTGATCCCGTGAATGAACGCCGAGAGCAGCATGGCCGGCTCCTCGGTCACCTGAATATCCGGTATCCGGCGGTGCAGCTCCTCGAATACCACGGCGATCTCGCGGCGGGCCAGGTTCGCGCCCAGGCAGAAATGCGCGCCGCCACCGCCGAACCCGACATGGTGATTGGGCGTGCGGGTCACGTCGAAGCGCCACGGGTCGGTGAACTTGTCCTCGTCGCGGTTGGCCGACGAGTACCACATGGTGACCTTGTCACCCTCGGCCATCTTGACCCCGCTGAGCTCGATGTCGCGAGTGACGGTGCGGCGCATGTAGATCACCGGCGATGCCCATCGCACCACCTCCTCGACAGCGGTGTCGGTGACTGCCTCGAAGTCGCCCCACCAGATGCGGCGCTGCTCGGGGTAGCGCGTCAGGGCCAGCACGCCGTGGCTGATCGCGTTGCGGGTGGTCTCGTTGCCTGCGACGGCCAGCAGGATGAAAAACGAGGCGATCTCGGCCGACGTCAGCCGTTCCCCGTCGACCTCGGCCGCCACCAGCGCGGTGGTCAGATCCTCGCGGGGGTTGGCCCTGCGATCCTCAGCCAGCGCGGTTGCATAGGCGCCGATGTCCAATGCCACCTTGAGGAACTCGTCGAAATCGGTGGTCAGATCGGGGTCACCGAAACCGAGGATGATGTTGGTCCAGTGAAAGATCCGGTCGTGGTCCTCTTCGGGAATGCCCATCATGTCGCAGATGACCTGAAGGGGCAGCGGCCCGGACAGCTCCGAGACCAGTTCGGCGTTGCCGTCGGGATGGTTGGCGAGCATCGCCGACACCAGCTGCTCGGCGCGTTCGCGCACCGACTCCTCAGTGCGCGCCACGACCTTGGGGGTGAACGCGGTGCGCACAATATTGCGCAGTCGGGAATGCCGCGGATCGTCAAGGGCGATCATCGAGCCAAAGTATTCCGCGACATCCGGGATCTGATCGGCGATGGTGATGTTGGGGTAGGAACTGAAAATCTCGGGGTGGCGGCTGGCATAGAAGACGTCATCGAGCTTCGTCAACGCCCAATGGCCCTGGCCCTGCACCATCCCCTCCATCGCGACCTCGTTGAAGAACTTGATCGGGGCCTCGCGACGCAGGGTTGCGAACGCGCCGTCGCGAACGGCGTCGTCGAGCATCCAGAACTCGAAGGTGCCCAGATTGATGTCCTCGAGTGCCATCTCGGGTGGCGTCTGACCGTTTTCTCGCGTGGCGATGCCCATGCCGACGACAGTAGAGTCCGTCGCCCACGGTCGTCATCGTTTCCGGATTCAGGCAAGCTAGCTGACACGATGACGCGCACCTCGACGACAGTGCGGTTCGGCCTGCTGCTCACGATGGCCAACGGGTTCCTCGACGCGTACACCTACGTGGCCCGCGGTGGGGTGTTCGCGAACGTGCAGACGGCCAACGTCATCTTCTTCGCGCTCAACATGAGTCAGGGCAAGCTGACCAGCGCGCTGGCCCATGTCTGGCCGCTGCTGGCGTTCATCGCCGGTGTCGGGCTGGCCTCCCACCTGAAGTCGGGCCGGATCGAGCGGCACCTCAAGCATCCGATGCGCTGGACCATGCTGTTGCAGGTCATCGTGCTGTTCGTGATCGGCTTCGTACCGACGACGGTGGCCCACACCTACGTGACCGTCCCGATCTCGTTCGTCGCGGCAATACAGATCGGGCTATTCCGCACTATCGGCGACTTCGTGTACCTGCCGGTGGCCACCACCGGAAACCTGATGCGACTGGTGGAGTCGGGCTATACCGGGTTCGTGGACCACGACGCGACGGCACGGCGCGCCTTCACCATCTACGCCGCTCTCACACTGTTCTTCACCGGTGGCGCGCTAGTCGGCGCCTTCGCCACCCACGCGTGGGGCGTGCATGCGATCTGGCTGCCGACCGCCGTCCTGTTCGTCACGCTGGTCATGTTCGTGATCGACGAGCGCAAAGGCATCGAGCCGTGAACCTCCCACCACTGGTATGTCGTTCGTGCGGACGGGAATTCGACGTCGCGGAGCTGGTGTGGCGCTGCCCCTGCGGCGGGGTGTTCGATGTCGGCGGGCAGTGGCAGCCGGTAGTCGACCCATCGATCACCCTCGGTGAGGGCGACACCCCGCTCGTACGGTCCCAAACCCTGCCCGCGGTCCGCTTCAAGCTCGAATTCTTCAGTCCGACATTATCTTTCAAAGATCGCGGAGCGGCGGTCTTGGCTTCGCTGGCCGCACAGCTTCGGGTCGGGAAAGCCGTGGTCGACAGCAGTGGCAATGCCGGCACGGCGGCGGCTGCGTATTTCGCCAGGGCCGGCATCGACTGCGAGGTGCTCGTACCGGCGTCGACCTCGCCGGAGAAACTCGCACAGATCCGGGCCCACGGCGCCGAGCTGAACCTGGTCCCTGGCAGTCGTGCCGATGCCGCCGCGGCGGCCGCGCGGATCGCCGATCGGCCCGGGGTGTTCTATGCCAGTCACGTTTATCACCCGTATTTCATGCACGGAGTGAAGGCCTACGGCTACGAGATCTGGCGCCAAAGCGGCGAGACGCTGCCCTCGGCGGTGCTGGTCCCGGTCGGTAACGGGACACTGCTGCTGGGCTGCTATCTGGCGTTCAGCGAGCTGGTCGCGGCCGGACTGGCCGAGCGGCTGCCGGCACTACTGGCAGTCCAGGCGGCCGGCTGCGCACCGCTGGCCGCTGCGTGGCAGGGCACCGAGTACCCCACCGCGCCAACGGTGGCCGAAGGCATTGCGATCACCGCACCGCCGCGCGCCGATCAGATCCTGGCCGCCGTGCGGGCCTCCGGGGGCACGATCGTCACCGTCGACGACGACGCCGTCATTGCCGGGCGCCGGGCGTTGGCACGAAGCGAAGGCCTTTTCGTGGAGCCCACGGCGGCAGTCTGTTACGCCGCGGCGGCAGGCGCCCCGAACCGAACGGGGCCGGGCTGGCAGCTCGTCCGCGAACGGCTCGCCAACGGCGACGTCGTGATCCCGTTATGCGGTGCGGGACTCAAACATCCCGGTGAGTGAGACTTGCCGTCTCAGGCCAGATCCCAGCCCATGTTCTTGGCGAACGTCACCGCGTCATCGGAGATGGTGCCGAGCTTCTTCGACGCCTCGATGTAGCCCTTCACCATCGGCATGAAGTTCATCGGGTTGTAGGCATCTTCCTCATAGCTCCACAGCCCGTCACCCGCGTACTTGAGTACCGACAGGTTCGGCTCCTCGTGGATGCTTCCATCGCCGGGATCGCGCATCCGGTTCTGGAATTCGCAGATCACCCAGCCCTTGTCGACATCGATGGAATGCCAGGTCGCAGGGAAGAACGGCATCTCGGTGCCAGGAAAAGTGTTCATGGTGCCGACGATCCACTTGCGGATCGCTTCACGCCCCGTGAACGTTCCGTAGGAGTGCTCGACATAGGTGGCGTCTTCGGTGAACTGGTCGGCGAACCGACCCCAGTCCCAGCTCTCGCCGATCCCGACGACAACCTGCTTGTGTTCTTCGAACGCCTTTTCAATTTCTTCGCGTGACCATCGACCCATGCACCGGTTGTATCAAACGGGTCGGCGGCTGTGGCCGAGATTCAGTCGTTCTCAACGACTTTCTTGATTCGTTCAAGCGTCGTGCGCATGTCCCGCCGGTTGCGCCGGCCCCGCAGATATCCGCCGAACAACCAGAACACCCGCATCGGCGCAGACTTGGCGAGCCGGAACGATTCCGTCACGTCGGTGCCGTCGCCTTTTGCATCGAGACGGTAGTGCCAGTTGTTGAGCGCACGATCGCCGGCCAGGACGGCGAACCCGAATTCGCGTCCCGGCTCGCAGGCGGTGACACGGCAGGTGGTCCAGTACACCGGCCCGATCTCGTTGCGGCGGACGTGGCCGCGGAACTTCGCCCCCAGTGCCGGTCCGGTGGCGCCGCCGAGCCATTCGGACTCGAACACCTCGGGCGAAAACTCGCCGGTCTTGGTGATGTCGGCGATGAGATTCCAGATCTTGTCTGCCGGTGCAGCAATGTGCACGGTCACGGAGCCTTCCATGACTGGGAATCTACGCCGAGGTGACGTGCGGGATCTCCGGCTGCAGGAAAACGTCGTTGAGTGTGACCGTGCGCAGATTGCGTGACCGGATGATGTCCACCAGCGCGGGGTAGACGTGAGTGACCGGCAGATGGTTGAGGTGGCCGATCACGATGGCCTGCTGGATGAAGTACTGGTCGGCCATCTTGACGATGAAGTCCTCGGCGACCGGCGTGGAGTCGGCCAGCGATCCCGCCCACAACGTCGGAACCCGGTACCCCATATCGGCGGCGACACTGTCCACGTCATCGTTGTGGCTGCCGTACGGCGGCCGGAAATACGGTGTGGCGTCGGCACCGAACGTGTTGCGCAGGAACTGATCGTTGCGCCGCAGTTGGTCGGCAACCTGATCCTTGGGCAGCGTCGTCAGGTCGGGGTGCGACCAGGTGTGGTTGCCGAGTTGGATCTGGCCGGAGTCGACCAGCGGGCGTAGCAGCGCGGCGTTGTCGCGCCAGGAGTCGTAGACGCCGTTGACGAAGAACGTCAGCCGGATTCCGGTGTCCTTGGCGAGTTGGGTGTAGAGCCGGACCACCTCGGAGCTCACCCCGTCGTCGACGGTGAGTGCCAGCAGGTCGCCCTTGCCGGGCAGCTTGGTGAGCTCACCGCCGCCGGGCAGTGGCACCCGGTCCGTCGGCGGGGGTGGGGGTAGCAGCGGCGCCGCCCCGATCGGCGGCGGGGGAGCCTTGACACCTGCCGCCGGCGAATTGGTCTGGGACATCGCGATCGCGCTCGACGTCCCGACGAGGCTGGCCGAAGCCAGCAGTCCGATCACGAACTGGCGCCGGGTTACCTCGGCCACTTGCCGGTCCCAGAAGCCACATCCGTAACATGCGTCACACCCATAGGTTAAGGTTCGCAACCCCCGAAACCGTGCACATCCGTGGCTGTGTCGTGATCTCCGGCAGGGCTACCGTGGCGGGGGTGAGCGACGTGAAGATTCGGTTCGGCGTGAGTTTGGGATCCACAGTCGAAGAACTGGGTGGCATCGTCGACCGGCTGGAGTCCGCCGGCGTCGACTCAATCTGGTTCTCGGAATTGGTCTACACCCCATCCGTCGACCCCTTCGCGGGCATGGCCTACACGCTGGGCCGGACCGAGCGCCTCAAGGTCGGCACATCGGTGGCGGTGTTGCCCGGCCGCAACCCGGTCCTGGTCGCCAAAGCGTTGGTATCGCTGGCCACCCTCGGCCCCAAACGGGTGCTGCCCGCGTTCGGCCTGCGGCCGGCGTCACCGGCGGAATGGGATCTGTTTCCCGTCCCCGACGGCCAGCGCGCCGCGGTGTTCGACGAGTCACTGGAAGTGCTGCGCGCGCTGCTCACCGGTGACGAGGTGACCTTCTCCGGCCAGTTCTTTGCGCTCACCGCCGTGTCGCTGGGCATCCGCCCACCGGTACCGGTCGACGTCTGGCTCGGTGGGTCAGCGCCGGCGGCGTTCCGCCGGATCGGGCGCCTCGCCGACGGCTGGCTCGGCAGCTTCCTCACCCCGGCCGAGGCGCGTGTCGCCAGGGAGAGCATCGAGGCCGCCGCCGCCGAGGCCGGCCGTGCGATCGAACCGGATCACTTTGGCCTGAGCCTCGGTGTCGCCGACGGTGGCCTGCGCGACGAGATCGCCGCCGCCATCCGCACCCGCAGACCCGACGTCGATCCGGCCGAACTCGTCGCAGGGGACTGGTCGCAATTGCACCGGCAGATCGACGGTCTCATCGCCGCGGGGCTCAGCAAGTTCGTCATCCGGCCCGTCGGCGACACCCCGACTGACGAGTTCATCGACCGTTTCATCGACGAGTTGTTGCCCCGGCAGAATTGATCCGGCAGAGTACCGCTCAGGTATGTCATACCGAACGTCCCGTGGCCGAGGAGTTTTGCGATGTCGAATCATTTCACCGGCCTGAATCTCGGCCCGCCACTGGGCGATCAGCGACTGGATCTGTGCGACCTGTATGCGTTTCAGGCTCCCGCCGACCCGACCCGCACGGTGCTGATCCTCAACGCCAACCCGAACGCCGATGCGCTGCACCCCGACGCCATCTACCGGCTGGCGGTCGACAACGACGGGGATCTGCTCAACAACATCGCCTTCAGCTTCATCTTCTCGACACCCGAGGACGGGCGCCAGACCGTCGATGTGTTCAAGGTCGTCGGCGACGAGGCGGAATCACCACTTCCGGTGGGCGAGAAGATCTTCGACGCTGTCGAGGTGTCATTCGGCCCGACCGCCAACGTCCATCAGTCCGGGGACTACACGTTCGCCGCGGGTACGCGCAGCGACGCTTTCTTCTTCGACTTCGACGGCATCAAGAACCTGTTCGACATCACCGGCGGTCGCAACTTCACCGCGCCGCACCTCGGCGGCACGTCACCGTGGACCGGCGTCGACTCCAATCTGAGCGCCAACGTGTTCTCGATCGCGATCGAACTGCCGACCGCCGAACTCGGCGCCAACCCCGACATCCGGATCTGGGGCCGGTGCAGCCTGAAGCAGGACGGCGAACTGAACCACGTCGACCGCGCCGGTCACCCGTCGGTGAGCAGTTTCTTCAACACCGACGACACCAAACTCGAGTACAACGCCAGCGTGCCGGTCAACGACCGGGACCGTTGGACGGCACAGTTCGTCCACCTGATGGGGCACACCGGCGGCTACAGCGACGAGGAAGCCGTCGCGGAGATCGACCGCGAGGGCACCCTGCCCGACATGCTCCACTTCGACCCGGCCAAGCCGGCGAAATACCCCAACGGCCGGGTGTTCACCGACGATGTCATCGACTACCGGCTGGCGTTCCTGACCAAAGGTGACTGCCCACCCAGTGGGCTCGCTCCGCACACCGACACACTCGACGTCTTCCCGTATCTCGGCAATCCGCACCCCGCGAATTAGCTTGCGGGACAGTATGACCGGGTGGCGACGTCCAGCGCCGTGCGGTACAGATCGTCGAACTGCCGCTCGCCGGCGACGACGCCCTTGGCCGCGGCCAGCGCGGGACCGCAGCCCGGGGAGTTCAGTAGCGGCCACTGCACCGAGAACTGCTCGACGATCTGGTGGTTGAGCCCGTCGATGACCGACCGGGACGCCGACAGGTCCGGCGCCGTACTCGGCGCACTGGCCGGGTCGAACTTCCAGCCGGCGAACCGGGCGTACTCGATCGCCTCGGTGGCGTTGATCTGATTGGTGAACGCACTGGTGGCGTAATCGGTTGTCACACCACGAGTTTCGGCGTCTTTGGATACCGCATCCAACACCACCTTGACGCGGGCGGGGTCGGTGATCGGGCCGCCGGTCAGCCACTTGTTGGCCGCCACCGCATCAGCGGTCTGCAAGCGCTGCGCCGCAGCGTCGACCAGGTTGTAGAGCGGTTCGGGTGAATCAGCCCGCGCCGGTGCGGCCGTCGCGATGGCGAGCATCGTCATCATCGTTGCGGCGCCGCGCGCCAGGGCAGTGGTCATGGGTTCCATCCTCGCTATTGCCGTCGATACCGCCTTGACGTTAACTGTGTCGGTGGCGGACTGGAGCGGCCGGGACTACATCCGGGTCAGCAGCCTGCAACGCACGGTGGCCGCCGAGACCCTTGCCGAACTCGTCGTCGACGGCGGCGAGTGGATGCTCGACATCGGCTGCGGCGACGGCTTCCTCACCCGCGAGATCGCCGATCGCCTTCCGCGCGGGTACATCGTCGGCCTCGACGCGTCGCCGAGAATGGTGGCCACCGCCGGTCAGGCCGACCCACCGGCACCGGCCGGGCCGGTGTTCGTGTGTGCTGACGCGTGCCGGCTGCCGTTCGGCAGCAGCTTCGACATGGTGGTCTCGTTCAATGCGCTGCACTGGGTTCCACAGCTCGGCGACGCGCTCGCCGGTATTGCCGGGGCACTGCGCGCGGGCGGCCGGGCCCTGATCCAGATGGTCTGCGGCAGTGCGCGCCCCAGCATCGAGTCCACCGCGATGCAGGTGGCCCGCGGCCACCGTTGGGCCCCGTACTTCGCCGGCTTCAGCGCGCCGTTCGTGCATCCCGATCCTGCCGCATTCGGTGAGCTGGCGCAGCGCTGCGGCCTTCGGGTCGACTCGCTGACGGTGCGCGATCGCGAGTGGGATTTCGAGTCCGCCGAGCAATTCACCGCGTGGTGCACGGTGGGCTGCACGGCCTGGACCGACCACGTCCCCGAGGCCGAGCGCGCCGACTTCATCGGCGAGTTGGTGGGCGCTTACGAAGCGGTGGCGGGACGTCCCGGCCTGTTCCGGTTCATGCAGCTACGGGCCGAGCTGCACACCTGAGATCAGCCGACCGGCCCCGCGCCGAGCACCACCGGCGCGCTGCGCGGATTACCCTCACGGTCCACCCAGTTCAGCTGGATGGTGTCACCGGGGTGGTGGGCGTCCATGACGTTGGACAGATCGGTGGCGCTATTGATGGCGACCCCATCCACCGTCGTGATGACGTCGCCAGGCGCGAGACCGACCCCACGAGCGGCAGTGTCCGGAAGTACTTGGCGCACAACGGCTCCAGCGGGGCCGCCGTCGTTCGCGTCGGCGATGCCGACACCGATGAAGGCGGTATCACCCATGTGCACGCCGGCGCCGCCCCCGGATCGGATCGCATTGGCGATACCGAGTGCCCGGTCGATCGGAATGGCAAAGCCCTCGCCGCCGCGGACGTTGCCCATCCGGTAGGTCAGGGTGGCGGCGACGTTGACCCCGACCACCTGGCCGGCCGCGTTGACCAGCGGACCACCCGAGTCGCCGGGCCGGACGTCGGCGGCCACCCGGATCAGGTCGGTGAGTTCCCGGGTCCCGCCACCGGACTCGTCGGAGGCGCGCACCGAGGCGCCCAATTGCGTGATGTCGCCCGGCGAGAAGCTCGGCGCGCCACCGGCTCCGCCCGCGTTGCCGATCGCCGCGATCGGGTCGCCCACCGCGATGCCCGACGAGGTGCCCACTGACGCGACCGGGAGATCACTGGCCCCGCGCAACCGGACCAGGGCGATGTCACTGGTGCGGTCATACCCGATGACGTCCACGGGGTAAGTGCGCCCGTTGGCCAAGCTGGTCGCGGTGATCCCGGTGGCGCCCTCGATGACGTGGTTGTTGGTCAGCACCTCACCATTCGGGTCGAGCACGATGCCCGTGCCCGCCCCGACGGCGCTCTGATAGTTCAGCGTCGTGTTGATGTCGACCAGGCCGGGCGTGACCAGCCCGAGCACCGCGGACTGGTCGAGCGGCGCCAGGGGAGCCGGGCCCAGGAGCGCCGGCGTGGCGTGCGCGGGACCTGCCAACAGACCCGGCACCAGCAGAAGGGCCGCCAGCACGGTCATCAGCCGGCGGCCGCGGCGAAGCGGAAGCTTTGCATCCATAGCTCAACTTTGCCTGAAAAGCGGCGCGAGTGGCACTCGGACGGCCTTTTCGCCGCTCGTCGCGTTGCTGGATTGATCATCACGGTTTGGTGAAGCTGACATTTGGGCAGTCCCTTCGACAGCATCAATGACCTGCTCTACCCCATCCTCGACATCGCCCTACCGGACGAGAAGGGACTCCGATCGTGAGCACTCCCGCAAGCTCCGAAAGGCCTTCCGACCAGGCCCCCGATCAGCAAGGCGTGGCCGAGAAGCCGGTGCCGGATGAGAGTGCGAAGGCCAAGGCGAAAGAAATGATGAAGTCCTACGAGGACCGGCCTACCGCCGTTTTGCCCGGTTCCGACAACACCATTACCGGTACCGCCATCAACGATTGGCTCGACGACGAAGGCAAACCCATTTACGGCAAGGACGACGCCGCCGGAAATTCCGCATAACAGTCGTCCCTTAGCGGCTTCACAGTTTGCTCAAGTGGGGACTTCGCGGTTGAGTCACGTAGGCTACCCGGGTTAGGTCACCCGGGGAGTGTGGCCGGTCTTGCGGGGGCGGGCCGGAGTGCGACGCAAGAACAGGACGCCATTTTGATAGAGACACCGGCTGACGCCGAACAAGCCCAGTACATGGAGCCGCGTTTCGACAACGTGCAGCACCATTACGACCTGTCCGACGACTTCTATCGGCTCTTCCTGGACAGGACCCAGACGTACAGCTGCGCCTACTTCGAGCCTGATGATGTGACGCTGGAGCAGGCACAGATCGCCAAGATCGATCTGTCACTGGGCAAGCTGGGCCTCGAGCCGGGCATGACATTGCTGGATGTCGGTTGCGGTTGGGGCGCCACGTTGATGCGCGCCCTGGAGAAGTACGACGTCAACGTGGTCGGGCTGACGCTCAGCAAGAACCAGGCGCTGCATGTCCAACAGCTGTTCGACGAGTCCGAGAGCACCCGGTCCAAGCGGGTCCTGCTGGAAGGCTGGGAGCAGTTCGACGAGCCGGTCGACCGGATCGTCTCCATCGGTGCGTTCGAGCATTTCGGATCCGATCGCTACAACGCGTTCTTCAAGATGGCCTACGAGGCATTGCCCGCCGATGGAGTGATGTTGCTCCACACCATCGTTCTCCCGAGTGACGAGGATTTCGCCGCGCGCGGAATGCCAATCACGATGCGGCACTTGAAGTTCTTCAAATTCATCATGGATGAAATCTTCCCCGGCGGCCGGTTGCCCAAGGTGACCGATGTCGAAGAGCACGCCGCTCGCGCGGGCTTCAACGTCAATCGGGTTCACCCGCTGCGGCTGCATTACGCGCGCACTCTGGACCTGTGGGCCGCGGCGCTGGAGGCCAACGAGGAAGAGGCCGTGGACCTGCAGTCGCGCGAGATCTACGACCGCTACATGAAATACCTGACTGGCTGCGCTGAGTTGTTCCGCGATGGCTATACCGACATCTGCCAGTTCACCCTGGCCAAGGGCTGACAGCTCGCTGCCAGCCCTTCGCCTCACCACCTGAGGGTGAACGGGTAACACCTCGGCGCATCCCCCGGTGTGCGCCACAAACACGATGTCGACGTTGACGTTATGGGCTCTGCCCTGGTGGCGTCGCGAGTCGAAGGCCCACATCTCGTAGGGCCATTGGTCCTTACCTGGGTGTTAGCATGCGCGCGTCGTCAGTGTCGGTGAGGAGATGCAATGGTGCGCGCAGGGTCAATCGGTGGCGCGGCACTGGCGATGATGGCGTCCGGCCTGGGGTTTGTCCCCGGAGTCCCCGGCCCCCTTGCAGTGGCCGACCCGGGCGCGACGGTGTACATGTTCGGCAGCTGCTACGACCCGAGCCAGCCACTGCAGGAGAAGCCGCAGCGGGTGGTCTACGGATGCGACTCCACCAGCATCATGGAAGACATGACCTGGAGTTCATGGGGAGCCGACGGCGCCACGGGCGCCAGCACCGACAATTCCGTTCAGTGCCAACCGAACTGCGCGCGGGGGCCGCACCTGTACAACCCGATCGTGGTGCGCGCGTGGAATCCCGCGCCCGGCCGGGCCGGCTGCCCGGACAACGCGGCGTTCTTCACCGATATCACCGTCGCCTACCCGGCCGGTGTCCCGCCGTGGGTGGTCCCCGGCACCACCTGGGGTCCTGGCGTGGAATACACCTACGTCGACGGCATGCCCGCCGTGCACTTCTTCGATCAACGGCCCTACAGCTGCACGCCGTTGTCCTGATCTGATGTCTGCCGCGACCGGCCTTCGCTCCAAACCCGCAGTGCTGCTCATCGCAGCCGCACTGCTCGTCAGTCTGGTGTTCGGGCTGAGTTTCGTTGTGATGCACCGGTTTCGGGATCTGCGCGGTGAGGCGGTCGATCCGGTCGCGCATCCGCTGACCGACGAGCAGGCCAAACGCCAAGTCCTCGAGCCGGCCCGGGAGATCGCCGGCAACCTGAAGGGTGTCAGCGCAAGCTATCTGCTGATGTCGTGCAAGAACGCCGACGAACCGCCCTACCAGGGCGCGGTCTACCTCAACTTCGATGTGCCGGGCGTCATGGCCACGCGGGAGTACTTCGGGTCGATCGCGGCGGCGATGACGGCCAAGGGCTGGACCGAGGCGATGCCGCCGAACCGTCACCCCGGTGGCCGGGCCTTCACCCGCGACGGCGTGACCGCCATCTACTTCCGCAATACCGACCAGACCGACCGAGCCACGATGCAGATCTACGGCGAATGCCGGGACACCACCGACCATCGGACCGACCCGACCGGTTGGGTCGACGTCACCGCCACAGTGCGCTGAGTGCGATCGAGTCCCCGCCAGCCGGGGACTTTGGTCCCTGTTCCGGGGGCCTTCTCCCTCGTGTGTGGTACGCCGAGTCACAGATAAGCTGCGGACATGACCTACGTGATCAGCAGTGCGTGTGTCGATATCAAGCACAAGGCCTGCGTGAAGGAATGCCCGGTCGACTGCATTTACGAGGGCGACCGCACCATGTACATCAATCCCACCGAATGCGTGGAATGCGGTGCCTGCACGATCCTCTGCGAGGTCGACGCCATCTACTTCGATAGCGACCTGCCTGAAAACGAGACGAAGTTCCTCGCCGACAACGCCGCCTTCTTCAGCGAAATCCTGCCGGGCCGCGACGCCCCGATCGGGAACCCGGGCGGGGCCTATGAGCTCGGCCCGGTTGGCGTGGACACCCCGATGGTGGCCGCGCTGCCGCCCCGGCAGAACTGAGCGTTATCGGATCGTCTCCTGACCGGGACCACACGGTGCTCGTTCGCCGGTATAGCCGACTGCGGGTAGGCTCCACGGAGATCGAAGACGACCACGCAGTACCGGTTCTCTTCCGGCGCTTCCAGCGCGACGTATCGCACCAGGTGTTTATGCCTCTGCGCGCGTGCTGTGTGCGGCCGGCGAAGTCAGGACCGGAGAGGAGTACTTCAGTTGGACACGGTCCTGGGACTGTCGATGACCCCGACCACTGTCGGACTCGTTCTTGTCCAAGGTGACGGGGTCGACGGCGCCACGAAGGGGCACGACACGTTCGAGGTGCGCCGCGGCGGGTTCAGCCCGGTCACGACGTCGGAGTTCGTCGCCGAGGCGCTGTCACGCACCCAGGCGATCGTCGGCGGTCAGCGTCTGCAGTCCATCGGGGTGACCTGGAGCGATGACGCCTCGGTCGAAGCCTCATTGCTGCTCGACTCGCTGGCCGACTCCGGATTCGAGAACGTGATCCCCATCCGGTTGCCGGAAGCCACCGAGGCCTTCGCCCGCGGCATCGGGCAGGTGATCGGATCTGACGTGACCGCAGTGTGCGTCGTCGAGCCGGATGCCGTCGTCGCCTTAGTCGTCGACGCCCACGAGGGCGCCGTACAGACCGCGATCAGCTACGACCTGGAAACCGACGATGACCTGATCGGCTGGCTGACCGACATGCTGACCAGCAGCGAATGGCACCCCGACGGGCTGGTGCTGCTCGGCTCCGGGGACGGCTTCGAATCGATCGCCCGCCGCCTCGAAGAGATCCTGGGCATCCAGGTGTTCGCACCAGCAGAGGCAGAGCTGGCCTTGGCCCGCGGTGCGGCCCTGGCCTCGGTGAACGGCATCGGAGTGTTCGACGATGCGCTGTTCGCCCTGCCGGCCCCACCGGCCAACCGCCGGAACGAATCGAAGGCCATGCGCGGCGCGACAGCACTGCTGGCCGGGGGCGTGGTGGCGTTCGTAGTGTCGGCGTCAGTGGCGGTGGGTCTGGAACTGGTGCCGAACCACGGGACGCGTTCCGAACACCGTGACGTGGTGAACACCGCCGAGACACCCGCGCTGCGGCCCGAGACCGCACCCCAGGCCCCGGTTCCTGCCTCGGCCCCACACGAGCTCTCGGCCCCCGACGAAGCACAGGCCCCGCCTGCCGCGCCGGCGGAAGCCGAACCGACCTTCGACGCAGCGCCGGTCGTCGCGATGACGATGAACATGCCGCCGCCCGAGGCCCCGCCCGCCGATGTGCCGCTCGACCCCGCCGCCGCGCCGCCGGCCGCTGTGGCACCGCCGTTTCCTGCCGTCATCAACCCGCCCGCCCCGCCCGCTGTGCAACCCAAGCAGTCGCTGCGGGAGCGCATCTGGGACCGGTTGCACGGCGGATAACCCTCACGTCCCCGCATGTTTGGCGGGCGCATCGGTGCCGACCATTTAGACTAGGCCTTTGCTGATCGCCCACGCGAGGACGGTATACATGGCCAGAGCAGTTCGACGAGCATTTGCCGCCGCAGGGATTGCGGTGCTGGCGATGACGACTTCGGTGCAGACCAGCGTGGCCGCGGTCGCCCCCTCGATCGACGGAGCGTCCATCGCCTCCGTTGCGCCCACCAACGGCCAGGTCGTGGGTGTCGCCATGCCGATCACCGTGACGTTCAACAAGCCGGTGATCGATCGCTGGGGCGCCCAGCAATCGATCACCGTCACGACGCCGGCCAATGTGCCCGGACGTTATGAGTGGGTCGACGACAAGACGGTTCAGTTCGTGCCGTCCCAGTACTGGCCCGCGCATTCGGAGATCACCATGATGGCCGGTGGCATTCCGCGAACCTTCGGCACCGGCTCCATCGTGCTGGGCGTGGCCGACATCTCGGCGCACACGTTCACCGTCAGCATCGACGGCCAGGTGGCTCGTCAGATGCCCGCGTCGATGGGCAAACCCAAGCACCAGACGCCGGTGGGGAATTTCACCGCCCTGGAGAAGCAGTCCACGGTAATCATGGACTCTCGCACCATCGGCATCCCGCTCAGTGATCCGGAGGGCTACAAGCTCACCGTCAACGATGCCGTTCGGGTCACCTGGGGTGGGGTGTACGTGCACTCCGCACCGTGGTCGGTCGGCTCACAGGGCTACGCGAACGTCAGCCACGGCTGCATCAACCTGAGCCCAGACAACGCTTCGTGGTACTTCAACCAGGTGCACATCGGCGACCCGATCACCATCAACGCCTAACTGCCCCAGAGGTTTTCATGCGTGGGGTTTTCATGCGTGGGGTTTTCATGCGTGCAGGTTCTTCGCAGTGGGGGAAGCGGGCACCATCGCTGCATCGGGATAGGTTCGCAGCACCCGGTCGGCGGTGCCCGGTGTGGTCACACCGAACCAGTAGTGCTCGTTCTTGAAGTGGTGTAGCCGATGGTCCCGCCAAATCACCCGGTAGACAGCGGTTTTCGGCTTGTAGTCGGTGTGCACCAGGTAATGACACCACTCGTAGGCCAGCCCGAGGGTCAGCATCACGACCAGGAACGTCAGACCCATACCGGTGCGGGGGAATGCCAACAGGGCGATGGCCACCGCCGCCACCACCGCGCCGACCGCCGACTGCAACGGGATGAACACCAGATCCACGTCACGCGGGGCGACGTGATGCTCGCGATGCTTGCGGGCGAGTAGCGTGTCGAGCGTGATCTTGCCGATCCGGCGCGGCCGCCAATGCAGGATGAAGACGTGAATCGTCCACTCCAACAACGGAAAACCCGCGGCGATCGCGAACGGCACCACCGCATCGGTGAGCTGCCAGTCGCCCACTGCGATCCGGGCGGCCACGGCGGCCGTCAACGCCACCACGAATAACCAGGGCGTGGGATGTCGCCAGAACTCGCGGCAGGCATCGGTCAGGGTGAGGCCGCGGCGGGTGTTCGTCTGTGCACTCATCGTTATCCCTCCAGCGCGTTCAATGCCGCGACCAGGGCGGTGGTCGCAGGTTCCAGAAGGTGACGGGCGGCAGTGGCCGCGGCCGCCGGTTTGCCGGCCACGATGGCCCGAGCCAGCGTGCGGTATGCCTGCGTCTGCCCGACCTCGGCGGCCATCAGTGTGGCCAGCGCAGGCAGCGCCGGTTCGTAGGCGGCTCGTAATGTGTTGAACATCAACCGAAATGCGATCGAGTCGGCGCCGTCGACCACGTGATCCCAGAAGGTCAGGGCATGCCGCTGCTGCTCGAGCGGATCCTCGGCCGACGCCAGCGCGGCAATCGATTCCTCGAGCAGGTCAGCCAGCTCGGCCGGGCGGCGTTCGGCGGCCAGCTCGGCCACCTTCGGACCGTTGTGCAAGCGAGCCTCAAGGATGCTGCGGGCCACCGAGACGTCGAGTTGGCCGTTGCGCAGCAGTAATTGGGGGAGCAGGTCGAGTCCGGCGTGGCGACGGAAGTCGCGAACGGTGGTGGCGTCACCCTGGCGGACTTCAACCAGACCGGCGGCGGCGACTCGCTTGAGCGCTTCGCGGACCGCCGGGCGGGAGACCCCGAGGACCTCCGACAGCCTGCGCTCGGAGGGCAGTGACTCACCAGGTTGCATTTCGCCGCTGAGCACGTCGGCGAGGATCTGCTCGAAGACGTCTTCGGGGACCGAACGCCGGTTCACCGGCTGCAATGCCATGGCCCCAGCATGCCGACCCAGCGGCCAGAGGTCAAGTGGTCATACCAGTTATCCAGCGCCCAAACCGACAAACGGGCGCACTTTTGCGAGTGGCTTACGCCATTTCGTCGATCTCGGCGCTGGCTTACTTGGGGTGACGGGCCGTGAACCGCACATTCACCTCGTCGGCGACCTTCAGCGAGCCCACGAACAGCGAATACGGCTTGACCCCGAAGTCCGTCTGGAGCACCGGTGTTGACGCCGACATCACCCAGACACCGCCGGAGTCGTCGACCGCCAGGTCGACGGTCTGCGGCCGCGACGTGCCGTGAATCTCGACGGTGCCGGCCAGGGCGTAGCCGGCCGCGGTCTGGCTGATGTCCTCAGCGCTGAACGTGATCTGCGGATACTTCTTGACGTTGAGCGCCTTCAGCGCGTTCGAGCGGACCACGCCCTTCTCCGGCCCGGACAGCGGCGTGACGCCACCCTCGCCCTTGACTACCTGCAGCGAATCCACGTCGACCACCAGCTCAACGGCGGTCGGCTGCTTGCCGCGCCACTGCACGTCGGCGCGCCAGGACGCCATGGCGATGGTGAGCCGGTGCCCCATCTTGGCGGCCGGGCCGCCGACCCCGGTCAGTATCTGCAGTTCGCCCTCGGCAGCGGTCAGTGTCCAGGCTGTGTCTGTCACGCCTCGACTGTATCGACGGCTCCTACTTGCCGGCGCTCGCTCCCGTGTAGTCGACCTGCCAGTGCTTGATGCCGTTGAGCCAGCCCGACCGCAACCGCTCCGGTTTGGCGAGCGCGGTCAGGTCGGGCAGGTGGTCGGCGATCGCGTTGAACATCAGCTCGATCGTCATCCTGGCCAGGTTGGCGCCGATGCAGTAGTGCGCACCCGTACCACCGAATCCGACGTGGGGATTGGGATCGCGAAAGATGTTGAAGCGCAGCGGATCCTCGAACACCTCGTCGTCGAAGTTGGCCGAGCGGTAGGACATCACCACCCGCTGCCCCTTCTTGATCGCGACCCCACTGAGCTCGGTGTCTTCCAGGGCGGTCCGCTGGAATGACGTCACCGGAGTGGCCCATCGGACGATCTCGTCGACCGCGGTCTTCGGGCGCTGCGCTTTGTACAGCTCCCACTGGTCCGGGAAATCGGTGAAGGCCGTCATGCCGTGGGTGATCGAGTTGCGGGTGGTCTCGTTGCCGGCCACCGCCAACAAGATCACGAAGAAGCCGAACTCGTCATCGGAGAGCCTGCCTCCCTCGACATCGGCCTGCACCAGCTTGGTCACCAGATCGTCGCGGGGGTTGGCGGTCCGGTCGGCGGCCATCTGCATGCCGTACATGATCAGCTCGCCGGCAGCACCGAGAGGATCATTGCGGGCGAACTCGGGATCCGCCTCGCCGACCATCTGGTTGGACCAGTCGAACAGCTTCTTGCGCTCGTCCTGCGGAACACCCATGAGGTCGGCGATGGCCTGCAGTGGCAGCTCGCAGGAAACCTGCTCGACGAAGTCGCCGGATCCTTCTGCCGCTGCGGCCTTGGCGATCGCCTGGGCGCGCTCTCGCAGATTCTCACGCAACGTCTCGACGGCCCGTGGGGTGAACGCGCGGGAGACGATCTGGCGCAGATGGGTGTGATGCGGCGCATCCATGTTCAGCAGGATGAACTGGCCGGTGTCCTTGTGCGACACGGCCGCATTGTCCGGGTAGCGGGGCAGGGCGGTGTTCTCCAGGCTGGAGAACACGTCGCTGCGCCGCGAGATCTCCTTGACGTCCTTGTGCTTGCTGACGACCCAGTACCCGTCGTCGTCGAAGCCGCCGACATTTCTCGGTTGCTCGTTCCACCAGATCGGCTCAGTACGGCGCAGCTCGGCGAGTTCCTCGACGGGCAGCCGCTCGTGGTTCAGATCGGGATCGGTGAAGTCGAAACCAGGGGGCAGGTTCGGACTTGGCATAAAAAGCGACCTCCATACGACGTGATCTAGTGCCCGGTGATCCATGCCTACACCACGCACGGAGCGCTCGACAGTACCTTTCGGAAACTAATAACTGAAACGTGTTCTACAACGGCGTTGACGACGGCCGCAGCGCGTCGGCGGTGGCGTCGTCGGCGGGCAGGAACGCCTCGATGCTCAGCTCTGCCGCGGTCAGGTCGAGCGCCGTGCCGAACGTCGTCACCATGGAGATGAACGTCAGCAGCACCCCGTCGAGGCGGTAGAGCTCCAACGGCACCGCGACCCCGCCGAGGTCCGTCGATCCGTCTTCACCGCCGGGGTAGGACTCGATCTCGGCCAGCAGCTCCGCGGAACCACCGGCGCCGGCCTCGCGGCGCAGCCGGCTCAGCAGATGGTGCCGCCACTGCCCGAGATTGCGAATCCGCGGTGCCAGGCCGTCGGGGTGCAGTGCGATGCGCAGTGCGTTGGGTGTCTCGAGCAGATGCGCCGCCACCCCGTCCAGCAGGGTCGAGGTGCCGAGGTTCGCGTGCAGCACATCCCAGCCGCGGTTGACGGCCAGAGCCGGGTACGGGTCGTAGGCGGCCAGCACCCGGTCGATGCCGGCCCGCACTGCCGCCATCCCGGGATCGTCGACGCCGCGTTCGGCGTACGCCGGTGCCAATCCGGCGGCGAGCAGCAATTGGTTCTGCTCGCGGGGCGGTACCGCCAGCGCGTCGGCCAGGCGCAGCACCATGGCGCGGCTCGGCGCCGAGCGCCCGCTCTCGACGAAGCTGACGTGCCGAGCCGACACGTTCGCCTCCAGCGCGAGGTCGAGTTGACTGAGTCGCCGCCGGCGCCGCCAGCCACGCAGTAGTTCACCGAACCCCGTACCGCCCACTGCACCAGCATCGCCCACGCCGATGCGCGATGCCACTACCTCAGAGGTAATTGCTTCGCCTACCTCTGAGGGGGAGCGTGGACACCATGACGAACAGCGATCCATCCCCGGTCCCCAGCTGGCTTCGCTTCGTGCTCAAGTCCGACCGCGCCGGCTCGTCGTGGTTCGTCGGCACCGGGTTCTTCCTCGCGCCACTACTGGCCCTGGTGTCACCCTGGCCCGCGCTGACCGTAGCCATCTGGGTGGTGATCGGGCTGGCCGGGCTGTGGCTGGGGCTGCTCGGTGTCGCGATGGCCACCGGGCTGGCGATGGTCATGCGCGCGAATGTCGAGATACCTGAAGACTATTGGCGCTCGATCGTCAACTACTAGTCGAGGACGACGGCGTTCTCCGGGCAGGCGCTGGCCGCCTCCCGGGCGCTGTCGGCAAGCTCGTCGGGCACCTCGTCGACGATGGCTTCGGCATAGCCGTCGTCGGTCATGGCGAAGACTTCCGGGCAGATGGTGGTGCACACGCCGTGTCCACGGCAGCGCGCGTCGTCAATGCTGGCTTTCATGACAGGTCGAACTCCAGGTGCAATTCGGTGAGCCCACGCAGGATGTAGGTGGGCACATAGTTGTAGCGGCGCGCATCGGCGGGGCCGTGATGTTCCTCGCTGATCCGGATGTCGGTGGTGCGATCCAGCAGCCGTTCCAGCGCGACGCGCGCCTCCGCCCGGGCCAGCGGGGCACCCGGGCAGGAGTGGATACCACGGCCAAAGGCGATGTGCTGCCGAGCATTCGACCGCGCCGGGTCGAAGGTGTTGGGATCGGCGAAACGGCGCGGGTCGCGGTTGGCCGCGGCCTGGACGACCATCAGCGTGGAGCCGGACGGCACGTCGACCCCGCCGAGAGTGACCGGCACCTTGGACAGCCGGAAGTCACCCTTGACCGGGCCCTCGAAGCGCAGCGACTCCTCAATGAAGTTGCCGACCTTGGAGCGGTCCGCACGCAGCATCGCCTGAATGTCGGGGCGATCGCCCAGAACCTGCAGCGCGGCACTGAGCAACCGCACCGTGGTCTCCTGGCCGGCCGAATAGAGGTTGGCCGCGACGCGAGCCACATCGCCCGGATCGGGCGTCGAGCCGTCGGGGAAGGTCGCCGCGGCCATCTCCGAGAGCACGTCACCGCGGGGATTCGCACGACGGTCCTCGATGTAGTCGACGAACTTGTCGTAGAGGAATTCCAGCGGCGACTTCGCCAGAGCTTCACCCTTGACGCTGCCGATGCCGCCGCCGTGGTGCGCGCCGCTCGCCATCTCCTTGACGAACTCGTCGCGGTCATTGTCGGGCACACCCAGCAGGTCGGCGATGATCACCAGCGTGAACGGTTGAGCGAAACCCGAAATCAGCTCCCCGCTCCCACCGACCAAGAAATCGTCGAGGCAGCGGTCGACCATCGTCCACATCGCGTCCTCGTTCTCCTTGAGGCGCTTGGGCGTGATCAGCCGCATCAGCAGGGCCCGGTGATCGGTGTGCACGGGGGGATCCAATGCCGGCAACTGATCGTTGAAGGGCAGCTCATCCCGATGTGCGGCAACGAGTTCGGCGACGTCGTCGCGGCCTTCGACGGGGACCGGGAAGCCGGGGAAGGGGCCGGTGACCGCGATGCAGGACGAAAAGCGGTCGGCGTCGCCGGCGACCTCGGTGGCCTCTTCCCAGCCGGTAACCATCCACACGCCGTGATGCGGCTCCCGGGAAACCGGGCAGCGGTCGTAGAGAGCTTCCAGGTAGGGATAAGGATCGGCGACCACATCGCGATCCTTGAAGAAGTTCACACTGTCGACATCAGTCACTGGGGGTCCCTTCAGGGCACGGAAGCCGCCATACGATCGGCTAGGGAGATGCTAGTCGATCGTATGGTAGTTTACTAGCCGATCGTAAAGCTGGGCGAAGGGAGCTGATGATGAGCGCAATCGCTGCGGTCAGCACGACGCCCGCCCCCGACACCCGGCAACGGCTCATCGACGCGGCCATTGCGCTCTTTATCCGGCACAGCTTCGCCGGCACGTCGCTGCAGATGATCGCCGACGAGCTCGGCTTCACCAAAGCCGCTATCTACCACCACTTTCGGACCCGTGAGCAGCTCTTGACGGCGATCCTCGAGCCGATCATCGACAAGGTGGCCGCGGTGGTCGATGACGCCGAGCAGCAGCGGGGGGTACACGCCCGTGCCGAGCGCATGATCAACGGCTACGCCCGGCTGGCCGTTCAGAGTCCGATGCTGGTCTCGGTCCTGGCGGCCGATCCGAGCGTGCACACCGTGTTGAAGGCCAACCGCGAGTGGACGCAGATCATCTCGCGACAGATGGCCCTCCTCGCCGACGTCCATCCCGGCCCGGCCGGGTTCATCCGGGCGCAATTCGTGTTCGCCGGGATCGCCGGTTCAGCCGATCCCAAACGCGCAACCGACGACGAGTGGCTGCACGGCCAACTCCTCGACGCCGGCCGACGCGCACTGGGGCTACGCACGCCTCGACGAACGTCGTAATACCAACAGTTTTGGTTCATCAGGCGGTGCGGCCGCCGGAAAGGGGACGCTTGTGTCCACCACGAAGACGGCATTGGTGACCGGTGGCGGTTCGGGGATCGGTGCGGCCATTGCCGCTCGGCTGCGCTCGGACGGCTACCGCGTCGCCATCCTCGACCTGAATCCGGCTGAGGGCGAGTTCTCCTACATTGCTGACGTCAGCGATCGCGCGCAGATCGACGCCGCGCTCGCCGAAGTCCACGCCGCGCTGGGACCGGTCACGATCCTGGTCAACGCCGCAGGCAAGGATTCGTTTCGTCGGTTTCTCGATTTGTCCTTCGAGCAGTGGAAGAACATTGTCGACATCAATCTGCACGGGGTCTTCCACACCATCCAGGCCGTCCTGCCCGACATGATCGAGGCCGGCTGGGGCCGCATCGTCAACATCTCCTCCTCGAGCACGCACTCCGGAGTTCCGTACATGTCGGCCTACGTGGCGGCCAAGTCTGGTGTCAACGGCCTGACGAAAAGCCTTGCGCTGGAATACGGCCCGGCAGGTATCACCGTCAACGCCGTCCCGCCGGGCTTTATCGATACCCCGATGCTGCGCAAGGCCGAAGCCCGCGGGAACATGGGCGACATCCAGGCCACCATCGACGCCACCCCGGTGCGGCGGATGGGCCGGCCTGAGGACATCGCCGCGGCCTGCGCCTTCTTCATCTCCGAGGAAGCCAGCTACATCACCGGCCAGATCCTCGGCGTCAACGGCGGCCGCAACACCTAACGAGTTGGTTAGCCAGCCGGCTTTGTCGTGGTCGGGGTGGCCGAGGTCGTCACCGTCACCGTCGTCGTGCTCACCGTCGTCGTCGCGCTGCCCGAGGTGGTCGCGCTCGACGAGGTGCCCGACTGCGAGAAGCTGGCTTCCTTGAACTCGATCCACGAATCCTTGTAGATGACGTCGTCGCCCGAGGAGACCAGGATCTGAGTGGGTGAAACTGCGTAGGTGACACCGTCATTGGACGCAACCAGGGTGCCGTCGGAGCTGCGGGTGATCGGCAGATGCAGGGGAGCGTTGTCGGACAGCCGCACGCCGCGGTACTCGAGACCACCGTCGGCGTGCACGCAGATCACCACCAGGGACTTGCTGGTGCGGCCGTAGGCCATCAAGGTCTGGTTGTCGTCGCAGCGCGCGAGGGTATCCACATAGCCGCGCGAGTCGGCCTTATATGACGTGGGCGCAGTCGACGTCGTTGTCGTGGCCGACGTCGTGGCAGAAGAGGTGGCGGACGAGGTGGCAGTGGCAGACGTGGTGGCAGCCGACTCGGATGTCGTCGAGGTGGTGGGCGCCGCCTGCGCGACGGGCAGGGTGTCCGATGCGCCGGTTGTCACCGTCACCCCGATCACCAGCCCGACCGCCGCGATGACCCCGCCGACCCCCAGCCAGGGCAACAAATTCGACGACGGTGAGGCGGAGCGCGGATCGTGAGCGGACATGGCCTAAGCGAACCACCTCATGCGGCGATTCCGGCGCTGGTGCAGCGGCGTTTCGGCGAGTAATCGCCGTTAGATGCGCGTCAGCGCCGCTAGCTCACCGGTTCGATCGGTGTCGAATCGTGGGTGAGCACCGCCCACAACAGACCGGCGGCGCGCTTGGCCTGGTCATCGGGCACGATTGGTGACCCGGCCACCGGCTGCTCGGCCGGTGAACCACTGATGTGCTCCACCAGTGCGACGGCAAGCGCGCGCAACTTCACGTTGGATTCGTGGCTGGCGCGGCGCAGCGTCGCCCACGCGGTATCGGCATCACAGGCCAAGCGCCCCATGATCGCGCCCTTGGCCTGCTCGATGGCGCCGCGGGACTGCAGCACTGCCAGCATGTCGGCGGTCGCGGTACCGCCGTCCTCGGCGCCGGCCGACACCATCGCCGCGGAGACCAGCTGTTCGTAGCCGATCAGGGTGGTCACCGTACCGGCAGTGGCCGGCCGATCCAACACGCAGGACAACACGACCGTGCCGTCGGCCTTCCACACTCCGGGCACCGCGACCGAGCCGCGGACCTCCCGCCAGGCCGCACCGTGCTCGGGTATCCGGGCCTCCATCGCCGGCAGGCTCAACCCCGGCCAGCGCTCGTCGGCCCACAGATCCAGGCTCAGCACCGGCACCTGATGGATGAACGCATCGACGACCGGACCACCGAATCCGGCCAACTGGGCCTCGGCGACTTCACCGCCGTAGCCGCGGGCGGCCAGCACGGTCATCTCGTCCTCGTCGAGGCGCCGGTCGTGCACGGTGATCGCCAGCCCGATGGCATCCGGCAGGTCGAGATGGACACGTTCGAGGATCCGCTCGAACAACTCACCCTGCTGGGACAGGTCGCGCGGGTGGAACTCGGGGGCTGGCATGGTGTTCGGCTCACTCCTTGGTGACGACGATGGCCACCCGGTCCAGGCCCGAGATCGCCAGCAGTGTCTTGATCGGCCCGTCGGCGGCCACGATCATCGTGAGCTCGGTCGTGGCGGCCAGGCCGAACAGAGCGCGCACCGTGGCACTATCGCAATAGCTGACGTCGGCGAGGTCGACGGTCAGCGTGGCGGAATCCGCCGCGGCCTTCGACATCACGTCCTGGAATTCGCCGACATTGGCCAGGTCGATCTCACCGGAGGCGACAACGTGCGGTGACTCCCGATCGGCTACCACCGCGACCCGGAACTGGGCCTCTGCCATCAGCGCAACTCCTTGTGCTTCTCGACGATGGTTCCAATTTCGGTGGCGGCAACCTGCGATGCGGTCAGCACAACACTATGCCGGACCCCGCGGGCCGGTGTCATCATCATCGAGTCGGCAGCACAAAAGGCACGACATGCCCTTGCCACGGAACGTCTCCCGTCGTCTTCGTCACCCCCGACGACGCAATCGCCGCAGCTTAGCAAGCTTCGGTGCGGGCGGAGAGGTCAGCAAAGGGCAAAATCTGCGGTGCCGTCACAATAGGTGCTAACTCGCGCGCCTTTCCGGTTTCCCCCGAAGCACACCTGCCACAGCCGTTAGGCTCAGCGCATGCTCCGCGAATTCGTCATCGCAGCAACCGTCGCAGGCACCGCGTTCGCGATGGCGCCAACTGCCGCCGCCGACGAGCCCCATGGGCCGTTCCCGGGTGACCCGCCCGGGATGAACTACGAGGCCTACCTGAGCGCACCCTGCTATCAGTGGGACCGGTTCGTGTTCGGCCGTGGCCCCGGTGGCGAGCCGTTGGCGTGCCACTGGATTCCGGGGCAGTCGCCGATCGGCATGGACCGGCCGCCCGAAGGTGTGGGCTTCTGGGTGCTGTCGCCCAAGATCTACGGCGTGCAAGCCGTCGGCTCGCCGTGTCCCGGGTCGCAGGCCGCAGCCCAGTCGCCCGACGGCCTGCCCATGCTCTGCCTTGGTGCCCAGGGTTGGCAGCCGGGGTCCATGCATTCCGGCGACTGGGGCAACGGAAACGACTTCTACCCGGCCAGCTAAACGCAAGAGTGCCGCCAGGGTGAGAACCCTGACGGCACACTCACTTACGTTTGGTTAGACGCCTGCTGCCTCGTTGATCTGCTCGAGCCGGCCGGTGGCCTCCAGGTACTCGTTCACCCAGCGCTCGATCACCGTCGAGGTCTTCTCCACCTTGGTGAACTGACCCACCACCTGACCGACCGGGTTGAACGCGACGTCGACGGTCTCGTTCGGATACTTGTTGGTCGCCGAGACCGCGAGCCCGGAAACCATGTACTGCAACGGCATTCCGAGTGGCTTGGGGTTGTCCGGGTTTTCCCAGGCCTCGGTCCAGTCGTTGCGCAGCATGCGGGCCGGCTTGCCGGTGAACGAGCGGCTGCGCACCGTGTCGCGGCTGCCGGCCTTGATGTAGGCCGCCTGCTGGACGGGGGTGTTGTGGGCCTCCTCGACCATCAGCCACTGCGAGCCGGTCCATGCCCCCTGCGTCCCGAGCGCGAGCGCGGCGGCGATCTGCTGACCACTACCGATACCACCGGCGGCCAGCACCGGCACCGGTGCGACCTCCTTGACCACCTGCGGCCACAGCACGATCGAGCCGACCTCGCCGCTGTGGCCGCCGGCCTCACCGCCCTGGGCGATGATGATGTCGACGCCGGCATCGGCGTGCTTTTTCGCCTGGCTGGGGGAGCCGCACAGCGCGGCGACCTTACGGCCTTCGGCGTGGATGTGCTTGATCATGTCCGGCGGCGGGGTGCCCAGCGCGTTGGCGATCAACGTCATCTTGGGGTGCTTGAGTGCGACCTCGACCTGTGGGGTCGCGGTGGCCTCGGTCCAGCCGAGCAACTGAAGGCTGCTCTCGTTGTCCTCCGCGGTGAGCGGGACGCCGTGATCGGTCAGGATCTTGCGGGCGAAGTCGAGGTGCTCCTGCGGCACCATGTCGACGAGCGTCTTGGCCAGCTCGTCGGCGGACAGCCCGGAGTCCATCCCCTCGTATTTGTTGGGGATGACGATGTCGACGCCGTAGTGGTGGTCGCCGATGTTCTCGTCGATCCACTTCAACTCGATCTCGAGCTGCTCGGGCGTGAAGCCGACCGCACCGAGGACCCCGAAGCCGCCGGCCTTGCTGACGGCGACGACGACGTCACGACAATGGGTGAACGCGAAGATGGGGAACTCGATACCGAGCTCGTCGCAAAGGGCAGTGTGCATAAACCGGCTCCTTCAAGCGGGGGCGTGCGCAGACTGGAACGTGTTCTAGTTTAGTACGCCGGTGATGTGTGATTTGCAGGTATCCACCATCAGAGAGCTGACGAATGGCTATCGGCCAAAATTCGGCACTTCTGCCGCCGTGAGGTAGCGGTCGTCGGCCCCGCACAGGAGTAGCGTTTGATGTCTGCGTAGCGGGGGTCCGCCATGAAATTCTTGAGGCTAGCGTTGACTGCCGCCGCGCTGACCATGACGCTCGCGCCCGTCGCCACGCCGATTGCCGCCGCCGCGCCCGGCTGCACGAATGGCATCGTCCCGCTCAACCCGTACGTGACGAACTGCGGCCTGCCGCCGCGCAAGACTCAGGTGATCGGCGCGGCCCCCGACGCCGGGGCACTCATCGCCTGCCGGCACAGCCCGATCTGCCTGTCGTACTACGTGAACTACCCGGGCACCCTCATCGTCCCGGGTTATCGCCCGTAGGCCGCTACCACGAGCGCCGGCCCTACGGCTTGGTGAACAACCCCACTTCGGACACCAGCGGCAGGTTCAGCGTGGTCCGGATGCCAGGCGGGGCGGCGATCACCGCGGGAATGGCGTTCACGATGCGACCGGCGCCGGCCGCGATGGCGGCGTAGTTGTGGTCGCCCTTCTTGCTCGTCGGGCAGATGTCGACGACGTAGGAGGGCTCGCCGGTGATCTCCACCCGGTAGGAGCCGCCGGGCTGGGCCGGTTGCGCCCAGTCCGGGCGCAGATCCTCACGCAGCCGGGTGACGTGCTCGACGACGATCGCGGCGTGGTCACCGACCATGCCCTTGATCTCGAAGCGCACCGCGGCCACGCCACCCTTCGGGATGTGGCCGGCGGCGACGTCGAAAGCCTCTGGGGCCGGCTCACGTTCGTAACTCTCGGCGATCGAGTCCAGCTCGATGTTCAGCCCGGCGGCCAGCTGGCGGATGCCGCAGCCCCAGGCGATGCCGAGCACGCCGGGCAGGAACAGCATCGGCACGTCGTCGAGCGAGTTACCGAACCCCATGACGTCGAACATCACGGTGGCGCCGTCATAGGTGGCGTAGTCGGCGATCTCCATACAGCGCACCTGCTGGATGTTCTGGCAGGTGCTGGCGATGGCCAGCGGAATCAGATCCGTCACGAAGCCCGGGTCGACCCCGTTGATGTAGATGCTGGAATTGCCAAGGCGCCCAGCCTCTTCCAGCGGCTCGATGTACTTGTCGGGCATCGATCCCCAGGGGAACTGCAATACCACCGGGGCCGAGCCGACGACGTTGATGCCGGCGGCCAGGATCTTGCGAACGTCCTCCATGGCCTGGGGCATGCGGGTGTCGCCCATCGCGCAGTAGACGGCGCATTCGGGTCCGGTGGCCAGCACGGCGTCGAGGTCCTTGGTGGCGAGGATGCCGGTCTTCACATCCAGTCCGGCCAACTCGCCCGCGTCCTTGCCCACCTTCTCGTCAGCGGACACGCACACCCCGGTGAGCTCGAAGCTCGGGTTCTCGATCAACTCGGACAGCGCTATCCGGCCGACGTTCCCGGTGCCGATGTGGGCAACGCGGATGGCCATGAGATCTCCTGACGTTCGGGGCTGCGGTGGGATCAGTATGCGCATTCGGCGCCGAAACTGGAACAGGTTCTACCTCGCGGGTGGCGCTACCGGTAGCCTGACGCCTCATGGGACGCGTAGACGACAAAGTGGCCATCATCACCGGCGGCGCACAGGGGATGGGAGCCGCTGACGCGCGGATGCTCGTCGCCGAGGGCGCCAAGGTGTTGATCGGGGACATCCTCGACGACAAGGGCAAGGAGCTGGCCGACGAGCTGGGCGACGCCGCCCGCTACGTGCATCTCGACGTGACCGAAGCCGATCAGTGGAAGGCCGCCGTCGAGACTGCGATCTCCGAGTTCGGCAAGGTCAACGTGCTGGTGAACAACGCGGGCATCGTCCAGGTGGCGCCGCTGAAGTCGCTCGACGTGGAGCGGTGGAAGAAGGTTCTGGACGTGAACCTGACCGGCGCGCTGTTGGGTATCCAAGCGGTGCTGCCGTCGATGAAGGAGGCCGGCGTCGGCTCGATCATCAACGTGTCGTCCATCGAGGGCATGCGCGGCGCCTCCTGGGTGCACGCCTATGTCGCGTCCAAGTGGGGCCTCCGCGGACTGACGAAATCGGCCGCGCTGGAGCTGGCGCCGGACAACATCCGGGTCAACTCGGTGCACCCCGGCTTCATCCGCACGCCGATGACCAAGCATCTGCCCGATGACATGGTCAGCGCCCCGCTGGGCCGCCCGGGCAGGCCGGAGGAAGTGGCCACCTTCATTGTGTTCCTGGCCAGCGACGAGTCGTCGTTCTCCACCGGTTCGGAGTATGTCGTCGACGGCGGTCTGATCACCGACGTCCCGCACCGCGCGATGCCTTAGACCGGTTGGCCTAGTCGCGCCTGCGGGCTCGCAGCGCCAGGGACCCGAATGCCGCCCCTAGGGCGGCTCGGCCCAGCGCGGGGAAGTGGCCGACCACATGGGCCGCGCCGCTGCGCCGGCCGGGGATGCTCAATCGCAGCACCGGCCAATCGTTGGCGGCGGCCTTCGCCGCCAGGCCCGGCCGCGGGTTGACGGGCCGTGGGTGGCCGACCAGCGCCATCAGCGCGCCGTCCTCGTCTCCGTCAGCATAGAAGTAGCTGCCCGCCAACTCGATCTCGTTGGCCGCGCAAAACTGTTGCACCGCAGCGGCTTTCTGTCGCCCCCATACGATGGGCTTGTTGATGGCCCCGGTGAGCCGACCGTCGGCGTCGAGCTCGAAGGTGTTGCACACCACGTGGCTGATGCCCAGCGCACGGGCCACCGGCTCGGCGTGGATGGTCAGGGCCGACGAGCTGAGCACGACGGTGTGCCCGCGAGCCAGGTGGGCGGACACGACCTCGCGCATCAGCGGGTACACCCGGGCCGCGACCTGTTCGACGTAGAGCCGCTCGCCGACCTCATCGAGCTCGACCAGCGACTCGCCCCGCAGGTAACCCGCTGCGCGGCCCAAGAGCCGCTCGAACTGCATGCGGCCCAGCTTGTAGCGCAGCGAGGCCTCGATCACGCCCATGATCTCGCCGACCCTGGCCTGCCCGCGGCGGACCCGGTCACTGGCGTGCGCGGTCGCGGTGAATCCGGCCACCAGGGTGCCGTCGAGGTCGAAGAACGCCCCGACCGCCGGCCCCGGCGGGCTACCGGCGATCTGCGCGAGTGGATCCGATGACAACGTCACCCCACCACTATGCCGATTTCGGCGGCGGGCTGGGGGTACCGCCCGGCCGAAGGCGAGGGGGAGAGCGGAGCGACCCGGGGATCGACTCAGCGCGCACCGTCACCGTCACCGGTCCGCCGTCACGGGCGGCACCGGCCACCATCCCGGCCGGAATGCGGAACATCCGGCCCGGCGAGGCCGCCCACGGCAGCCGCCTGCTGGCCAGCACCGCCCCGTCCTGGCGGGTGGTGACGACCGGGCTGCGCAGCAGCGTGTCGGTCCAGGCCAGCAGTCGGTTACGCGGGGGAGCGCCGTCACCGGGGCGCAGGACACCCGGGCTGATCCACCGCAGGGGCGCCTCGGCGACCAGCCGCACGCCACCTCGGGGTGCGCGGTGCCCGGCCAGATAGGCGTGGACCGCACCGGAAACGTGGCGGCCGTCGAGGGCGGCGACGTCGGCGGTATCCACCGGGTGCACCAGATTGCCGATGGCGAACACACCGGTTCGGTTGGTACGCAAGGCCGTATCGACCAGCGGGGCGCCACCGACCGGATCGATATCGAGGTCTGCCAAGCGAGCCAGCTCGTGGTCGGGGACCCAGTCGCCGGTCAGAATCAGCGTGTCGCAGTCGATGATTCGCCGCGCCCCGGTGTCGGCGTTCTCGATCTCAACGGCCCGAAGCGTCGGCGCGCCGATGATCCGGGTCACCCTGGTGCGGGTGGCCACTCGGACCCCCAGCCCGGCCCGCGCGGCGAGGGTGAACGCCGGGTAGGACTCCGGGCGCTGATGCTCGGTGGTCATCAGCACGGTGCGGCACCCGGCGTGGCGCAGGGTGAGAACGGCCGAATAGCTGACGAGTTCGGCGCCGACGATGACGGCACGCCGGCCCACCCCGCGCCCGTGCAGATGGACCAGGTTCTGCAGGTGTCCGGTGGTGTAGACCCCGGCCGGCCGGTCCCCGGCGATCAGCCTTGCGGGCCTGGGTCTTTCACGCGCGCCGGTCGCCAGAACCACCGCACTCGCCTCGATGACCTCCCGGCCGCGCGGCGAGGTCACCTCCAGCGCCTGCTCACCCGCCCAGCCGGTGACCATGGCATCGGTGCGGATATCGGCACCCGCGGTCAGCGCCTGCGCCACCAGCCGCCGCGCGTAGTGCGGGCCGCTCAGCACAGTGCGCAGGTCGCGGATGCCGTAGCCGAGGTGGTCGCTGTGCCGCGGGATGCCGCCGGCGACCGATTCCCGTTCCAGGACAACGACGTTGTGACGGCCGGCGAGTGCGGCCGCCGCGGTCAGTCCGGCCGGGCCGCCGCCGACGATAACGACGCCGACTGTCATCGCAGTGCCTCGAACAGACGCTGCACTTCGGCGCCGCAGAAGAACCCCTGGCAACGCCCATTCATCACCCGGGTCCGTCGGCGTAATCCGTCGAGTCCGGCCGGCGGGATCACCGACCGGCACGCGTCGCGCAGCTCGCCTTCGGTGACCCGTTCACAGAAGCAGACGACGCGCCCGTAGGCGGGGTCGGCAGCGATCGCCTGCGCGTCTTGGTAGGGCCGCTTGAACGCCTCGCCGAGGTTGGGCATCCGGGGCGGATCCGGCATGTCGGCTCGGGGATCGGCGCCCAGGCCGGCCTGGCTGAGCAGGTCAATCACATGTTCGGCGATGGCCATGCCGGCCGTCAGCCCGGTGGAGCGGATGCCGCCGACCAGCAGATAGCGTTGCGCCGGGTCGGCGTCGATGAGGTAGTCGCTGTGGTCGATCGCGGCGCGAAGACCGGCATAGGTGGCGGTGATCTCCTCGTCGAGCAGCCGCGGCATCAGCCGACTGCCCTTGTCCAGCAACGATTTCAGGCCGTCGCGGCTGGTGCCGGTCGCGGTGCGGTCGGCCAGGTCCTCGGATGTCGGGCCCAGCATCACGTTGCCGTAGATGGTCGGGCTGACCAGAACGCCCTTACCCCGTGCGGTGGGTACCGGCAGCACGATGGTGTCGACGAGCGGGCGGGCCAGCTTGTCGTAGACGATCAGCTCGCCGCGGCGCGGGGTGACGCGGAACCGGTCGAAGCCGAACTGTCCGTCGATCAGGTCGGCGCCCAGTCCGGCCGCGTTGATGACCCATCGCGCCGTGAGCGGGCCGGCCGAGGTGTGCAGCGTGGTGGTGGCCTCGCCGACATCGACGGACTGCACGGCACAGCCACGGTGCAGTGCCACACCACGATTCACCGCGTCGGTCGCCAACGCGAGGTTGACGGTCCAGGTGCAGATGATGGACTCGTCGGGTACGGCCAGCCCGCCGAGCGCGCCCGCCCCGAGATTCGGTATCCGCTCGTATACCGTTGCGGCGTCGATGAGTTCACAGTGCCGGTACTCGTTGGCCTCGGCCTGCGCCTTGAGTGTGGGCAGTACATCCAGCTGCTCGTCGTCCCAGGCCACCAGGATCGCCCCGGTGCGCTCGACCGGGATGCCGGTGGCAGTGGCGTAGTCCGAGAGCAGTGCGTAACCGCGCCGAACCAACCGCGACTCGAGGGTGCCGGGCTTGGCGTCGAATCCGGTGTGCAGGATCGCGGTATTGGCCTTGCTGGTGCCGTCGCCGACATCGTCGCGGGCTTCCACCAGGGCCACCGACAGCCGGCGTCCACCGAGTTCACGGGCGATCGCCGAGCCGACGATGCCGGCGCCGATCACCACCACGTCGTAGTCGGTGCTCATGTCGTTGCCCGGTAGGTGGTCGCAGCCAGTTCCCGCCAGGCACAACGGAATTCGTCAGCGCGGTCAGCGCTCCATCGGGGTTCGAAACTGGCCGCGGCACGCCACGGCCCGACGACATCGCCCAACGTCTGGGTGGGGTCAAGGCTCAGCCGGGCCAGCGCGGCCGCGCCCAGCGCGGTGGCGTGCGCGGACGGGTAGACATCGACAGGCACCTGCAGGATGTCGGCGCAGGCCTGCATCAGCACCACCGACTGGGTCAGGCCACCGTCGGCACGCAACCGGGTCAGCGGGGCCCGCGTGTCGGTACCGATGGCCGCCACCAGCTCGGCGATCTGCGCGGCGATGCCCTGCAGCACGGCGAGGACCAGATGTCCGCGGCCCGTCGCCAGCGTCATGCCCGAAAGCGTTGCGGTAGCACCAGATTGCCACCACGGCGCGGCCAGACCCGCCAGCGCGGGCACACACAGCACGCCGTCGGAGTCGGGGGCCGCGACGGTGTCGAGCTCCTCGGCGCCGGCGATGACCCCCAGCGACGACAGCCACCGCACCGCCGAGGCGGCGGTGTAGACCTGGCCGTCGACGCAGAACGTGTCGGCGCCGCCGATCCGCCACGCCACCGAGGTGGTCAGTCCTGACGACGAGCGAACCGGGTCGGCACCGCAATTGGACAGCAGAAACGCGCCGGTGCCGAACGTGCACTTGGCCATCCCTGGCTGCAGGCAGCCTTCGGCCAGCAGCGCTGCCTGCTGGTCGACGACCACCCCGCCGACGGGGATATCACCTCCGAAAGCACTTGTGGTACCGATGATTTCGTCGTTCGCGACGATCCTGGGCAGCCGCTCGCCGGCCAGGCCGAACAGGCTCAGCAGCGCGCCGTCGAAGTCGCGGCCGCCGAGTTCCACCAGCAACGAGCGACTGGCGGTGGTGGCGTCGGTGACGAACTCTCCGGTGAGCCGGTGCAGCAGCCAGACATCGGATGTGGTGACGACGCCGCCGGTTTCGACGTTGCGGCGCAGCCAGCTCATCTTGGGCGCCGAGAAGTACGGATCGAGCACCAGGCCGGTTCGGGCGGCGATCGTCTCGGCGTGCCCACCGAGCTCGGCGCACAACCCCTCGGCGCGACGGTCCTGCCAGACGATGGCCGAGGTCAGCGGCCGGCCCGTGCCGGGATCCCAAGCCAGCACCGTTTCACCCTGATTCGCCAGCGACACCGCGTCGATGGGCCGGCGCGCCTGCGCGACGGCCGAACGCCCGGCCGACAGCACCGACTCCAGCAGTTCGTCGGGGTCCTGCTCGACACCGCCACCCGACAGGTACCGCGGATGGACGGCCACCTCGGCCAGGCCGACCAGACCGTCGGCCGGGTCCACCACGATCGCTTTGGTGCCCGAGGTGCCCTGGTCGATGGCAAGGACCGTCACGGCAGCCATACAACCACGCGGCGCGGGAATGCCTCGTGTCGAACGGTGTTGCACAGGCACATGAAGCTCAACGAAGAGGCTCGCGCATTGATCGGCCCCGGGGCGGACGCCACGCTGGTCACTCTCAACCCGGACGGCAGTCCCCAGGTGTCGGTGGTGTGGGTGGTGCTGCAGTCCGGCGAGGACGGTGACGAGCTGGTGACCGCTCACCTCGGCGAGCACAAGAAGGTCCGTAATGTGCGCCGGGACGGGCGCGTCGCGCTGACGATCGTGTCGACCGAACCCGGCCAGGTGATGCGGCCATATCTGTCGGTGACCGGCACCGCCCGCATCGTCGAAGGCGGCGCACCCGAGCTTCTGCGGGAACTCGCCAAGGTGATGATCACGGCCGAGGGCGTGCCGTTCCCGCCGGATGACGCACCGCCGGGGTATCTGACCCGGGTGCGGATCGACTCCGTCGGCGGCGTCGGCCCGTGGGCGGGCTGAGGCTGGGTGGGATAAGGCTGGGTGGAATAAGGCTGGGCGGGGCTAACCGTCGTCGGGAACCCGGGTCTTGGCCTTGGCTTCCAGCTCTTCTTCCCAGGCACCCTCGTCGCGCCCGAGTGCGATGGTCGCGGTAGCCATGGTGACGACAGCGATGGCCAGCACCACCGCGGCCGGCTTGCTGACCGCCAGATGTTCGCCAAGGACCACCTCGCCGAGCAACACGGCAACTAAAGGCTCGAGCACCAGCATCGCCGGGACCGAGGCGCGCAGTGACCCGGCATGGAAGGCCGACTGCTGCAGCAGGGTGGCGATGACCCCGACGGCGATGACCACGTACAGCACCGGCGTGGTCATCAGCCGCACCATGTCGCCCTCACGCACGATGTGCATGACGAGTTTGGTCAGCACCGCCACCACACCGAATAAGACACCGACACCGACGGCCAGCAGGATCGCGCGCCGCCAGTCCGACAGCCGCAGCGCCACCAGCAGGCAGCCGGCCACGAACAACAGGCTGATCCCGGCGACGATCACGGCCGGCAGCTGCGCACCGTCGTAGTCGCCGGGCTTGGTGCGGGCCAGAGACACGAACACCCCCAGCGCGACCGTGAGCAGAAAGGCCCAGCCCCACTCGGCGCGGGACACCCGGCGGTGGGCCAGCCGGGCGCTGAGCGGCAACGCGAACAGCAGCGCCGACACCATGAGCGGGGCGACCAGCAACAGTGACCCGTAGGCCAGCGCGACCGCCTGGAATGCGTACCCCATTACCGCCGAGGCGGTACCGGCCCACCACAGAGGGCGGCGCAGCAGGGTGGACCACATCACGGTGCTGACGCCCTGATCGCGGGGCACGTCCATGGTGGCCCGCTGACGCACCACAATGCCGACGGCGGCGAACACCGCACCGGCAAGGGCGGCTGCCACGACGAGCGCGTGCTGCAGCAAGATCCGTCCCTTCCGAACTCTGGTGAGGCTGCCGATGTGTGGGCTGTCGGCTTAGAACCGAATGTAGGGCACGCGAGCAAACGGGATCGTCCCGTGGCCCGCCGCCTGCGGGTTAGCGGACCTGGACGACCACCGGTGTGCTGTTGTATCCGGTGACCCTGACCCAGTTCGGGGCCGGTCCTGAGTCGGGCACCCGGCCCTTGATCTGAACCGTCTCGCCGGGGAACACGGTCACATAGTTGTCGTCGTATTCGATCGGCAGAATCTCGTCGTCGAGGGGACTCGTCAGCAATTCGGCCCGCTCGAAGAACGCGATCGCACGCGTCGGGTTGTGCAGGCTGATGGTGACGTCGCGCCCGGCATCCTGACTGCTGGTGGCGGTGACGTCCAACGGCACCTTGGCCATCGAGTTCAGTGCGGTCATATCGGCCCAACTGACCTGATTGGCGTTGAACGCCGCGTCGTTTGCGGGCGGCCCGACATCGTCGGCCTGCCGGGACTGCCAGTACACGTTGTTGGCCAGGACATTGCCCGCCGGGTCCAGGAGCTCGGCGCGGACGAAGAACACGGGGGAGTCGGCCGGCCCGGGCGGCAGGGTCATCGCCGCGACCGCCCCACCCGGATCGACGCTGATGTCGTCGGATGCGCGGTCATCGCGCAGGGCGCCCTTCAGGTCGTAGGTGCGCACCCGCACGCGCAGATTCTCGCGCGAGTCGGGAGTCTGGTTGACGACGGTCACCCTGGCCTGGCGGTGATTGCCGGTGGCATAGGAGTCGAAGACCACCGACAGCGGCTGCAGACCCTTCTTGGCGCCGTAATAGGCGCCGCCGGGCCGCAGGTAGTAGTCGAAGATATTGCCGAAGAACGACGGCCAGTGGCTGTTGAGCATCCAGTAGATCGTCATCTTGTGGCCGTCCCAGCCGTTGGCGGCGAAGGATTCGAATTGCGCGCGGGTGGCCTCGTAGTGCGCCAGTTGAGCCTTGTCGGCGAACATCCTGGCGTTGGTCGACGGACCGTAGCGGCGATCGATGACGCGCTGGACGTTGGCCAGCCGTGAGTTCTGTGGATCCGATCCGGCGTGGAAGAACCAGGTGTCGTTGATCGGCCACAGCTTGTCGGGCGGGATGAACTTCTGCAGGCTGGCAAACGGCGGGATGTGTTCGTTGTCGCCCTGTTCGGCCGACGATCCGCGGGCCGCCCCGTATTGGCCGCTGAACCAATACGACGGCGGACGCCACGTGTAGGGACCGGCCATCTGGATGCCGTCCCACAGCTGCTGGCCGTTGGCGTCCCGATTCAGCGACGACACCGTGTCGACGGTGGCGTTCTGCCAGTGCAGGTCGGACAGAATCTGGTGATAGTCGGTCAGCACCTCGGCCGGCGGCCGGCCGTCACTACCGTTGGCCCACACGAACACTGAGGCGTGGGAGCGCAGCATCGCGATCTGCGATCGCATGCTCTCCTGCGAGACGCGACGATCCTCGTCGTCCCACTGCTGCCACTTCTCCCACTGGTTGCAGCACATCCAGCCGTACATCAGCGGGATGCCGAGTTCGTCGGCCATCTCGACGAAGCGCTGCGAGGAGATCTTGGACTCCAGCCGCAGCATGTTCAGCCCGAGGTCCTTGACGTAGCCGAGGATCGCCGCGTCGCGGTCGGGGTCGTATTTGTAGAGCAGGTCCGGGGTGTACGTGGCGCCGCGCACCAGGAAGTTCTTGCCGTTGACCTGAAGGTAGAAGTTGCCGCCGGTGCCCAGGTCGGCGAAGGTGTCGTCGGAGTCGCGACCCTGGGTGATGGTGCGGATACCGAACTTGATGCTCGAGGTCTCTGTCGCCGTACCGTTCTGGACGAACTCCAGCTTCAGGTCGTAGAGATCGGGCCGGCCCATCGTGTAGGGCCACCACAGGTCCGGGTGGTCGACGACCAGCGCCGCGAACCGATCCGGGCTCAGCGTGATCTCACGCTGCTCGCCGGGCATCAGCGAGACGGGCTCGTCGACGTGGATGGGCGCCTTGCCGTCGCGGGTGATGGTGACCCGCAGCACACCGCGCACCTTGTCGGCGGAGTAGTTGCGCAACGGCGCGTAGACCGTCAGCCGGGCGCTGTCGGTGTCGGGCAGGGGAAGCTCGGTGTTGACCGTCGCGTCGCCGATCGACACCGGCCCGGATGTTTTGAGGTACACCGGTTTCCAGATCCCGGCGTTGCGGTCAGGCACGAAGGAGTTGCCGTTGGCGGCGTTCTTGTCCGGCCCCTGGTAGCCCAGGTAGCGCCAGTTGATCCAGTCGTACCAGCTGTCGGCAAGTTCGACGCCGTTGACGTCCTGGATGGCCCGTTCCGGGGTGACCCGCACGGCCAGGGTGTTGGGCTGGCCCGGCTTGATCCAGTGGCTGACGTCGAGTTGGTGGTCGTTGTACATGCCGACGACCTGTCGGCTGTCGGCAACGCGGTGGCCGTTGAGCCAGACCTCGGCGCGATAGTTGATCCCTGGGAAGTCCAGCAGGTAGTTGGGGTAGTCGCCGGGCGCGGTGAACGTGGTGCGATACCACCAGTCCTGCTTGTACAGGTTCTGCGGGACGTCCTCGAGCAGGTTCTTGCCGTAGTAGAGGTTCGGGTAGACCCCGTCGTCCTGCAGGGTCTCCAGGACGGTGGCGGGCATCCGGCGTACCGGGTGCCAGGCCGCGGCGTCGTAGCTATTCGCAGAGATCGCCGCGCCGTCGTCGGGCAGGTCCTGTGCCGAGGTGAGCCGCCAGCCGTCGGCCAGCTCGATGTCCTGGGCCGGCTGCGGCTGCGGCCCGCTGAACACCCGCAGATCACCCGCGCACGCCAGCAAGAGCAGGATGACGAAGATCGTCCCGAAGGTCTTCGCCACCGTCCCCAAACTCCTCTGTCGAGATCTGCGACGGGACACCCCAGCGCAACCGATCATCTGCCGCGCGTTCATCTTGGCAGAGCGGCGGTGCGCGAGCCGCATCCGGCACCGCGCGGGTGCGGACCCCTCAATGATGCGCACTTCGGGCGCGCACGGCACCTTGGCGACGATCGGTGCACGTCGATCGCGGACTTTGCTCCGGACCCCCGCCGAACTCAGCCCACCGAACTACGCTTACTCCCATGACTGACCTCGACCGCGCTGCTGCCCGCCGCGAGATTGCCGATGCTCTGCTCAACGCGCTCGAACGCCGCCACGAAGTGCTCGACGTCATCGTCGACTCGGAAGATCGGGCCTCCGCGGTGGACGCCATCACCACGCTGCTCGGTACCTCGAAGCTGGGCACCGAAGCCGTCCTGGGGCTGTCCTTCGCGCAGGTGACCAAGGATTCCCGCGACCGCATCACCGCCGAGCTCTCTGACCTGAACAGCCAGCTGTCGTTCACGCTCGGGGAACGCCCGGCCAGCTCGGACGAGAGCCTGCAGCTTCGGCCGTTCTCGGATGAGACCGACCGCGACATCTTCGCCACCCGCACCCAGGAAATCGGTGCCGCCGGTGACGGTTCGGGTGCGCCCGCCGGCAACCTGGATGACGAAATCGGTTCGGCGCGTGACCGTTTGAGCGCTGAAGAAGCGGCCTGGTTCGTCGCCATCGACGGCGACGACAAGGTGGGCATGGTCTTCGGCGAGCTGCTCGGCGGCGAGGTCAACGTCCGGATCTGGATCCACCCCGATCATCGGAAGAAGGGCTACGGCACCAGCGCCCTGCGCAGGGCACGCTCCGAGATGGCGGCCGCGTTCCCTGCTGTGCCCCTTGTGGTCCGGGCTCCCGGCGCGGCGCCGCGCTGACGACATGAACATCGCGATACAGGTCATCCTCCTGGTCGTCGGCATCGCTGTCGTGCTTGCGCTCATTGCGCTGCCGATCGTGCTCATCTTTTGGGGCAAGTACCGCGCCGGCGCCGGACAGCTCGACACCGAGCTGGCTGCCGAAACCATCATCCGGCCACTCGAAAAGGGTCACTACCGAGGTGCGACAGCTCCCGGTTATCCCGGGGTGAAGAACAACGGTCGCATCGCTCTGACCCGCAGGCGCCTGGTCTTCCTGACCCTGACCGGAACGACGATCAGCGTCCCGCTCGACACCATCACCGGGCTGCACCTGGCGAAGGTTTTCAAGGGCAGCGTCGTGGGCGGCCGGACACACCTGGTGATCGGTACCGCGGCCGGCGAGATCGGCTTCTACGTCAACGACACCAACGCCTGGCTGCAAGCGCTCGGACAGACCACCGGGCTAAGTCCCGATCCCGTGACCTAAAGCGTCCCTGCGTAATCTCGCTCGGTATGAGTGTGCGCGCGGGAATCGTCATCACCGGCACCGAAGTTCTCACCGGACGCATCGCGGACCGCAACGGCCCCTGGGTCGCCGACCGGCTGTTGGAGTTGGGTGTCGAATTGGCACACATCACCATTTGCGGTGACCGTGCAGCCGACATCGAGGCCCAGCTGCGGTTCCTGGCCGGCGAGGGCGTCGACCTGATCGTCACGACCGGGGGACTGGGACCCACTGCCGACGATATGACCGTCGAGATGGTGGCCCGCTTCTGCGGTCGCGACCTGACACTCGACACCGATCTGGAAGCCAAGATCGCCGCCATCCTGAAGAATCTGATGGCCCGGTTCACCGGTGTCGACTTCGACGCCGTGCTCGCGGCCAACCGCAAGCAGGCCATGGTTCCGGTCGACGCTCACATCCTCGACCCGGTCGGGACCGCGCCCGGCGTCGTGGTCCCCGGCACGCCGACCGTGCTGGTCCTACCGGGACCGCCGCGTGAACTTCAGGCGATGTGGCCGGCGGCCATCGCCGACGACGCCGTCCAGCAGGCGATCGCCGGACGGACCGTCTATCGCCAGGACACTGTGCGGATGTTCGGCCTCGCCGAGTCCGGGCTGGCCGAAACGTTGCGCGTGGCCGAGAGCATCCCGGGCTTCACCGAATTGGAGGTCACCACCTGCCTACGCCGCGGCGAAGTGGAAATGGTCACCCGCTACGAGCCGCACAGCGCCGCGGTCTATCAGCAGCTGATGGATCTGGTGCGGGCTCGGCACGGGGAAATGGTGTTCTCCGAAGATGGTTCGCTGATCGACGACCAGGTCGCCCGACTGCTGGCGGGCAGGCGCATCGCGACGGCGGAATCATGCACCGCCGGCCTGCTGGCGGCTCGCCTCACCGATCAGCCGGGATCGTCGGCATATGTCGCGGGCGCGGTCGTGGCCTACGCGAACGAGGCGAAGGTGGACGTTCTCGGCGTCGATCCGGCCCTGATCGACGCCAATGGCGCGGTGTCACAGGAGGTCGCCGAGGCCATGGCTGCGGGGGCGTTGCGCCGATTCGGCGCCGACACCGCGGTTGCGATCACTGGCATCGCCGGACCCGGCGGCGGAACCGAGGACAAACCGGTGGGGACCGTGTGGTTTTGCGTGATGCTGGCCGACGGCACCACGGTGACCCGGCCGGTGCGGCTGCCGGGGGAGCGCGCCGACATCCGCGAGCGATCCACCACGGTGGCCATGCACCTGCTGCGGCGCACCCTTCTCGGACTGACGAGTTAGGCCGGGCAGACTTCGGCTTCGCCCTCGACCAGCTCCGGATTGCACAGCGCGAACATCCGCGCCCCGAGGTCGGCCAGTTCGACGATGATCTCGGCCCGGCCCAGTCCGGCGTCGAGGGCTTCGCTCAGCACCGTGACGATATCGGCGCCGTCGGCATGCACTGCGGTGGATTGGGACAACCGCGCGGTGCGGATCATCCGCCAGGCGTAACTGCGCTCGGCGAGGGTGTCATTCATGGCTAGACCTTTCAGTGTCGGTCAGTGGCAGTCAGCGTCGATCAGTGGCATTCAGTTGCATTCAGTGGCCCCGGTTACGCCAATCAGCTTCTCCCGCGCCACTACCCGGCCAACAGGGACTTCTGGCCCTCGCCTATGGGGGCATTAGGCATTACCGACGGGCCAAGGAGCCGAAACGGTGGCGAACAAACCATCCGAATTAGCTGTTCGGATTCATGACCTGTCGTAGCGTGAGAAAGTCCCATTCCGCGCGACCCAAATTGGGGGAGCTTCAATGCGAAAATTCGTCATGGGTATTGCCGCCGCGAGCATGATCGTCGGCTCACTCTCCGGTGCGGTCACCGCTAATGCGGCCTCTACCAACAATGCAACGCCATCTGGTCCGAGCAATTCGCCCATTATCTCCGCGCTCGATTGCCAGGGCGGCACGGGCAACATGGGTTGCGGATCAGGCTTTTTCTGGCGCGACGGATGGCGTGGCTTCGGCTGCTACCCGTGCGGATAGAGCGTTCCGACGAATTGACCCGCCAGTAAACAACTTTCCCGAATGGAAGATTCGCTATGAACTCTCGTCGTCTCGGCGGTTTGACCACCGCAGCGCTGCTTTCGGCCGGTATGTCACTTGGCGCAGGCCTGGCTGCAGCCGATCCCGGTGACTACACCGTTTTGCTCATCGACCCCAACGTGGTGACCGATTCGCTGGCCTACACCGCGGCCCCGCCGGTCCTCAATCCCGGCGGCCAGCCCGGTGCCACGACGGTCTACACCCATCGCGACGGACGCACGATCACCGACACGGTCTGGGTGCTGGGCGATCCAGGAGCCGCCGCGGGTGCCATCAGTTCGGCCCAGGCCGCCACACCGGTCACCAATTCGAAGACCGTCGCGGTTCCGGTGGGACAGAACGGACAGCTGATCACCGGGCAGTCACCGGATGGCACGCGGTCGCTCAGTGTTCTGTATTTCACCGAGGGCAATGCGGCCTCGGCCCTTGAATTCTCCGGCCCTGTCGGGGATCCGGTGCCAAATGATTTGGTCACCGAGTTCGGCCAGAAGCAGGACGGGCTGATCAAGAGCCAGCTGGGCGCATAGACCCACTAGCCGGCGAACCGAATTCGCCGCACTAGGTTGTGGATTCGGCGCGATCCCAGAGCTCGAGCATGGTGCGCAGGATGTCCTCGGCGCGGCCAAGACCCGCGAGGTGGCTCTCGCCGGTCAGCGTGTGGAGTTCGGCGTCGGGCAGCCTGGCGACCACGTGCTGGCCGTGCGCGAACGGCACGATGTGGTCGCGGTCGCCGTGCCACCACTGAATAGGCACCTTGACCTCGTCGAGCCGGAACCCCCAGTCCCGGGCGAACACCACGACATCGGCGAACGGCGCCGCCATCTGCTTGCGACTGCCGTTGAGCAGGTCGTCGAGGAACATCGCCTTGAATTCCGGGCGGACCAGCATTTTGCGGTCGCCTTCGGGGGAGATCCCGGCGTAGATGTAGAGGGCAGGCTCGGCCACCGGCTTGATCAACCGGATCAGACTGACGGCCGCCAACCGCAGCGGCGCTCCGGCGAGCTCGATGAGCGGAGCAGCGGCCGTGCCCACCTTCATCAACCCGCCGCTGATGGCGTCCGGACCGACGGTCGGCGCCACCCCGCCGAGCACTGCGGCGGCCACGATGCGGTCAGGCATCGCAGTCGCGCAACCCAGCGTGTACGGGCCGCCGCCGGATAGGCCGACAACCGCCATCTTGTCGACGCCGAGGATGTCGGCAATGATCGCCAAGTCACTGGCGAAGGCCAGGACGTTCTCGTATTGGAATGGGGTCGACGACCCGATCCCCGGCCGGTCGATCCCGATCAGCCGAATGTGGTTCTGTTCGGCGAACACCCTGGCTTCCATCGGAATCTGGCGCCTGGCCCCCGGGGTGCCGTGTAGCCAGAAAATGGCCCGCCCCTGAGCGCTGCCGAATTCGGCGAAGCCGATCTGACGGTCCTCACCGACCGCGACATTGCCTTCCAGCTTCGGACGCGCAATAGAGACAACCATGGCCACAGTGTGTCACGCGGTCGACGGCCACTGCGCGGTTCATCCAAAGGCACAACCGTCAGGACAGGGGCGCGCCGAGCCATCCCGGCGGTCGTCGCTGTGCCCACGGAATGGCCTGTTCGAGTTGGCTGGCCAGCTGAAGCAGGACCGTCTCGTCGGGTGCCAGCAACTGAACCCCGATCGGCAAGCCGTCCTCGGTGACCGCCAGAGGCAGGGAGATGGCCGCCCAGCCGGTTACGTTGCCCATCGTGGTCCAGCCGGTGTGGGCGAACTCGACGTCGAAGAACGCCCGGGTGGTGCCGCGGGGTTGATCCAGAACGCCATAGGCCGGGGGCGGCGCCAGCAGCGTCGGAACCAGCAGCACGTCGTGGGCCGCCATGCCTGCGACGAACTGACGGGTCTGGGCATGGATGGTGTCGATGGCGCCGGCATAGTCGACGCCCGACGTGCTGAAGCCTTCCCGCATCATCACCCAGCTGCTGGGCTCGAATTCGTCCTCGCGCGGCGCACGACCCAGGTGCGACGTGGCGTAGTTGTACAGCTGCACATTGCTGACGTTGTGCAGTACCGCGATCGCGTTGGCGACGGCATCGGTGTCGAAACCGGGCGCTCCCGGCTCGACGTGATGGCCGATCAATTCCAGTGCGCGCCCGGCAGTTTCGACCGCGGCCACCACCCGTGGATCGGTCTGCGGGGCGGGGAAGGGGGACTGGGTTGCGATCAGGATCCGCTGCGGTGGCGGCGGTTGACCCACGGCGCTCAAGAATGACTGGGCCGGTAACGCAGCGTTGTACGGATCGCCTGGGGCGCCGCCGGTCACCGCATCCAGCAGGGCGGCGCTGTCGCGGACCGTGCGCGTCAGCGCATGTTCGACAGCCAGACCCTCCAGCAGGTGCCCGGACGGCGCGAACGAGGTGCGCGCCCGCCGCGGCTTGAGCCCGACCAGACCACAGCAGGCCGCGGGCACCCGGATCGACCCGGTCCCGTCGCCACCGGAGGCCGCAGGCACGACGCCGGCGGCCACCGCAGCAGCCGACCCGCCGCTCGAACCGCCCGGCGTGATGTCCGGCGACCACGGATTGGCGGTGCGGCCGAACAACGCCGGCTCGGTGGTGCAGTGGTTGCCCCATTCGGGGGTGTTGGTCTTGCCGAACACCACCAGGCCGGCGGCCAGATAACGATCGACGATCCAGGCCGTCTGGGTCGCCACGTGGTTGCGCAGCGCTCGCGAACCCATTGCCTCCCGCGCGCCGGCCAACGATGCGCCAAGATCCTTGAGCAGGAACGGAACTCCGGCTACCGGGCCGGCCGCACCGGCGCGCAGAGTTCCGGACTGATCGAGGGCGGCGGCCTGATCTCGCCCGCGTTCGAAGAGGTCGGTAATGACGGCGTTGAGCCCGCGGGCGGCCTCGGTCCGGGTGATCGCCGCGTCGAGAAGCTCGACGGCCGACAGTTCCCCGGAAGCGACCAGCGCCGCCTGCCCGATGGCGTCGAGATCGGCGAGTTCGGCGGCGTGTTTGGCATCCATTGCCACGGAATCCTCGCCGCCGGGAGCCCCGGCGGCAAGCCGGGGCGCGAGATCGTCAGTTACCGCCGGGTGAAACCAGTTGGGTGGCTTCGTTCTGCTGGGCGGCGGCCTGCGCTGCGGCGGCATCCTTCGCGGCCTGCTCGTCCTCGGCGGCCTTCTCGGTCTGGCCCTCGGGGCTGGCCAACGAGTTGCCGGCCTTGCCCGCCTTCGCGAGCTTGGCATCGCAGTTCAGGTACAGCAGCACGGTGTCGGTGACGGGGGAGAAGTTGTCGCCCTTGAGCCAGGGCGCCTTCTGCGAGTGCGTCACCACGCAGTCGCTCTGGCTGACTCCGTCGCCGACAGAGGTGGCGATGACGGACTTTTGCCCGGCGCTGCTGATCGCCGAAGAGGCGTCCGCGTACGACTTTCCGGCGTAATCATCGGCCAGCGCCACCGCGGATCCAAGGGTGAGAGACATCGCACCAAGGGCGACGGTTCCGAATCCGATTCGAATGAAGTTCGTCATAAAAGTGACCTCCAGCGCAGGCACCAACATGGCGCGTCACAGTCGCCGGGACGCGAAACCTGAGAATAGGGCCACATTCTGGCAACAAGCTGGCGGATAGCTGGTTGCATCCTGGTAGCCGCCGGACGCCGGGCTCCCGTCTCTTTGCCTGTCAGAATCCCGTACGTCACTTCGCCGATATCGTCTGGTCGGCCCACGCGAGTTGACTGGGCGCATGTCTGAATCCACGACCGAGTCCGAAACAGTCTCCGCCGCTTCGCCCGTCGAGGTCGCCGAGGAACCGCGGATGAACATCGTCATCCGCCACGTTCTCGAGCGCCAGATCGCCGCCGGTCAGGCGCTCGGCAGCCAATTGATCGACGCTGCAACCGATGTCACCACCGCGATCGTCCACGCACCGGCAACGTTCGCGGGTGCCATCCAAGCCGGCGAAACCATCTCGTCGGCGTGGGAGCGCACCGGCGCAGGCGTGCAGGATGTGCTCGGCGAGGCTGGCGGCCGGCTACGGGCAGCCGTCACCAACTACATCGGCCATCAGGCCACGCTCCCGGTCGCGGTCCTCGGATACGCGGGCGAGGTCGCGGGTTCGCTGGCCTCCGCCCAGGGCACCGTGGCAGGTTCGGCCCTCGACAGCGCGTTCGCGGTGGCGACGGCCGCCGCACAGGGTGACAATGTCCGCGAGGTGTTCGACCGTAATGTCGAAGGACTGCGCGCCACTGCGGTCGCTGCGCGCGGTGACGTCGGCGAGTCGGCCAAGCGGGCCGGCCAGGAGATCCGCGGGGCTGTGGGCGGCGAGGATTCTTGACAGACAACGAACTTCAGGTGACAAGCGGCACATCGGGGCGTGTGGCGCGGCGGCACCTGCCGGCCGGCTGGCACAGTGGAGTCGTGACACAAACACGGCGATCACGATCGGCCCCTTGGCGACACCCGTTGTCGCTGGGGTTCGAAGCGCACCGCGGGTTGTTGTTGTTGCGCCTGCGCTGGCACGAACGCTCGGACCGGAGCGCGGTCAACTCACACGCCAGTGCTGGTGACGCGTCGTCGGTATGACGACGGGGTCTCTCCGCAGAACTGGCTGAAGGCCCGGGTGAACGAGCCCATGCTGTCGAAGCCGACAGCGGTGGCGGTCTGCTGCACACTCTGAGTGGGCGCGGCCAACAGCGCCATCGCCCGCAGCATCCTGGCATGTAAAAGATAAGTGCGCCAGGATATCTGGGCTTCGTTCTGGAATTGCCTACGCAGTGTGCGTTCGGAGACTGCCACCGCCCGGCAGACCTCTTGCAGGCTGACCGACTGCAGGTGCTCTTTGGTGTAGGCCATCGCCGCCGCGACCACCGGGTCGTCCGAACTCGGAAGACTCAGTGGCGCTTCATGATCCAGCGCCTCGACCACCAGATTGGCCAGCGTGCGGAAAAACGAGTCGGAGGTGTCGTCACCGTCGGCCCGGGAGATCGGCCAGCGCAGCGCGTACAGCATCATCTCCCGGATCAGCGGAGACACCGCCAGGATCCGGGCCCGGTCGCCGGCGCCTGGGATGAGCTCCGGGTCGAACATCACCGCCAGCGTCTTGACGGACGGATTCATGGTCGCCTGGTGTTCCAGGCCGGCCGGAATCCAGGCCGCCTGCTGGGGCGGCAGCAGGTAATGGGCCGACGCCGTCTCGACCTCGACCACCCCGCCGATCGCGTACTCGATTTGGTGCACGTCGTGAAAATGCCAGCCGGTGACCAGCAGCTCACCTTCGTAGAGATAACTGCCGGCCAGGACGCGTCCGCCGCGGCGCAGCTCGACCTGGCCGATGTTGGCCGGTCGAGCGCCCAGCGCGATGTTGGCCGATTGGGCCAAGTCTCTGGCCGAATGTGCGGAGACGGTCACGATTATCGAGGGTACAACTTAAGCCATGAACGTCGACGACCTGATCCTGGTGAGCATCGATGACCACGTGGTCGAGCCCCCGGACATGTTCCTCAACCACCTCCCCGCCAAGTACAAGGCCGAGGCGCCGATCGTCGTCACCGACGACAAGGGCGTCGACCAGTGGATGTACCAGGGCCGCCCGCAGGGCGTCAGCGGCCTGAACGCCGTGGTGTCCTGGCCGCCCGAGGAGTGGGGCCGGGACCCGGCCGGTTTCGCTGAGATGCGCCCCGGCGTCTACGACGTGCACGAGCGGGTCCGGGACATGAACCGCAACGGCATCCTGGCCTCGATGTGCTTCCCCACGTTCACCGGCTTCTCCGCGCGGCACCTCAACATGACGCGCGAGGACGTCACCCTGGTGATGGTGTCGGCCTACAACGACTGGCACATCGACGAATGGGCGGGTTCCTACCCGGACCGCTTCATCCCGATCGCGATCCTGCCGACGTGGACGCCCGAGGGGATGTGCGCCGAGATCCGCCGGGTCGCGGCCAAGGGCTGCCGTGCGGTCACCATGCCTGAGCTGCCCCACCTGGAGGGCCTGCCGAGTTACCACGACGACGAGTACTGGGGTCCGGTGTTCCGGACGCTGTCCGAGGAGAACGTGGTGATGTGTCTGCACATCGGCACCGGGTTCGGGGCGATCAGCATGGCCCCCAATGCGCCGATCGACAACCTGATCATCCTGGCCACCCAGATCTCGGCGATGTGCGCGCAGGATCTGTTGTGGGGTCCCGCGATGCGCAACTACCCGGACTTGAAGTTCGCCTTCTCCGAGGGCGGCATCGGCTGGATCCCGTTCTACCTGGATCGCTCGGACCGGCACTACTCCAACCAGAAATGGCTGCGCCGCGACTTCGGCGACAAGCTACCCAGCGACGTGTTCCGTGAGCATTCGCTGGCCTGCTACGTCACCGACAAGACGTCCCTGAAACTGCGCCACGAAATCGGGATCGACATCATCGCCTGGGAGTGCGACTACCCGCACTCGGACTGCTTCTGGCCCGACGCCCCGGAGCAGGTGCTGGCCGAGTTGGACGCCGCGGGTGCCTCGGATTCCGATATCAACAAGATCACCTGGGAGAACTCGTCCCGGTTCTTCGGCTGGGATCCGTTCGCCCGTACCGCAAAGAAGGACGCCACGGTGGCCGCGCTGCGCGCGAAGGCCACCGACGTCGACGTGTCCATCCGCTCCCGCAAGGAATGGGCGCAGCGCTACGCGGACAAGCAGCTCGCCAAAGCCTGATTTCGGCGCGCAAACCGCCGCTGGGCGAACGAAAGCGCGCCGAAATCGACGACTCCGCGCGAAAAGTTTGGGATCGGTAGCCACGGCCACCGCCTGTACTTGGCTCGTGACGGTGCCACCAAGGCGCCGCGCGAACGAAGGGAACACAGGTGAAGCGAATTCTCGCGGTCGGTGTCGGCGTTCTCGGCTGCAGCATGGTGCTGATGGCCTGCTCCGACAACAACAGCAGCAGCAAGGGCACCAGCTCGGCGACGGGTTCGGCCCCCAGCGTCGCCGTCGCCTCCGGCGGGAAGACCTCGGTGAAGGTCGAGGGAAACGACCTACAGGGCCTGGACCTCAACAGCGTGACGTGCGTGAAGCAGGGCGGGACGATCAATATCGCCAGCGGGGCGGTGGGTGGTCAGCAGGGGCTCGGTGTGGTCATGACCGACGGTCAACCACCGAAGCTGCAGTCCCTGGGGATGGTCGTCGATGGCAACGCACTCGCGGTGAGCGACAACATGGGCATGAAGACCGGTTCTGCTGACGTGAAGGTCGACGGCAGCACCTACACGATCACCGGTGAAGCCGCCGGCGCCGACATGAAGAACCCCATGGCCGGCATGATCAGCAAGAAGTTCGAAATCACCGTCACCTGCAAGTGAGGTGATCAGCATCCCGGGCAAGGGACGGCGGACGTGCCGAGCACGTCCGCCGTCTCGGCGTTATCTCCATCCTCTGCGTCAGCCGACTTATGATCCAGCCGTGTCCATTACCGGTGAGCTGCAGCGGGCGCGCCAGCTCGCACTCGCCGCAAAGGAAGAGGCGGCCAAGGAGCTCCTGCTATCGCTGATGCCGGAGATCGAACGCGAAGATCGTGACGACCTGGCGCTCGAGGCCTTCGCCCAGCTCGGCGAAATCTACCTCACCAGAACGGCATACGACGGCACCCGCGAGTGCCTCCAACGGATGACCGATTGCCTGGCCCAGTACGCCGAGGTCGACCAAATGGTTGCCCGCTACACCCTGCGGGCCCGCTTCCTGCGCACCGGCCTGGCCGCGGCCGCTGGGGAACACGAAGAGGCCGCACGGGAACTCACGGCCCTGCGCGACGACGACGCCGCCCACCGGTTCGGCGACCTGGAAGCCGAACAGCGCCACCTGTCGACCCTGGCGGGCGTGCTGTGCGCGACGGCGCTGTGTGACGACGATCTGCACGTTCCGGCAGCGGAGTTGTGGCAGAACATCATTCCGATCGTCGACGAACTGACCGATGGCACCGATGAGGCCGACCAGTTACTGGTCGCCGCCGGTATCGCGTACGGCCGGTTCTGTGTCGAGACCGGCCGGCTGGCCGAGGGGGACCAGTGGCTGCATCGGGCGGGCGCCCGGGCGCAACGCCGGGACTGGGGACTGTATTGGGCGCGAGCCGAACTCGAGACGGCCGCGGCCACCTGGATGCGGGGCGACCACGAGTCCACCGAGCGACTGGTCGGGTCCGCCTATCCGGTGATCGCCGAGCACTCCCGCGCCAACGACGTCGCCCGGTGCTGGTTGTACTTCGGGCTCACCCGGTTGGGAGTCGGCTGGCTGGCCGAAGCCGACGAATCCTGGGGGCACGCCGAAACGCAATGGCGAGAACTGGGCCGCCCGCTTTACATCCACCGCATCTTGATGCAGCGCAGCTGGATCTCGGTGTTCCGCGGCCGCTTCTCCGACGCGGTCGAACAGGTGGCCGAGGCCCGCACATTCCTGGACAGCTGGCCCCGATCGAGTTGGTTGCAATATGCCCGCCTCGACGACCACCTCGGCTCGATCTGGCGCGCCGACGCCCTGGCCGACCTGAACTTCGACGGCATCGGCGATCCGTCGGACAGCTGGCAGCAGATCCAGGAACGCCAGGTGACCTCGCTGGGGGTCACACGATTCGACAGCGGGAGCGAACGCCACCGCAGCGCCCTGGCCAAGCTGGAGAAGGCCGCCGAACTCAAGATTCCCGCGGCCCTGGCGGTCGACTCCGTGCGCTACGCGATGACCGACGCCGACGCGCGCTGGCGATGGGCCTCGCAGGTTTCAGCGCGCATGCTGGCCGGCGCCTTCTCGGTGGCATGGGAGTGGGAGAACGACGCCCTTCTCAGCGAACTCATCGAATATCACTGCGCGCGAGGTACTTTCGCCAACGAGCCGCATGGCGAAGCCGGCGGATGGGACGCCCCTGCGACGGTGACCGTTCCCGTCGAAACCCTGGCCGAGGAGGCACTGGCTGCCGGCGGGCTCTCCGTCGACGCGCTGACACTCACGACGCTGGGTCCGCTTCCTGCCCTGCAGATGGATCCCGGCGGCACACCCATCCTGGCGCGCTACCGGATGCTGGCGCAGAACCGTTACGGCCAGGCCATCACGTCCGGCGGCCCCGTCTGGTCGACGTGGCCATGAGCACCGACTCAACCGCATTCGTGCTGCGCTTCGCCGATCTCGGGGTGGCGACGTATGCCAGCCTGCGCATCGTCGGCCAGCCCGATCGCACGGTCACCTGGGTGGTGCACGAGCCAATCCTGCTGGCCGCGCTCGAGGAACTCCAAGGAGCGCTGCCCGACCCAGACGGCGACGAAAGCCTCACCGAAGCGCTCGACCGGGCCCTGACCCGCGGACCGTTCGCCACCGCGGACGGCGAACTGACGCTCGCCTACATCCTGGGTGTGCTGCTGATATCGGCGCCAGCGTGGGAACTGATCGCCGAAGCGGAGGGCAGGAGCGAAGCGACCCGGGAAATGGACTGTGTTGCCGATCCGCGGCCGGTGCTGTTCATCTCACCGAGTGCGCGACTGGCGCGCATCCCGTGGGGTCTGCTCGCGCTCCCGCTGACCGGCCCCAGTCCCGAGGAACTGGTCGCTGCCCGCAAGTCGGCGATCACCTTCAAAGGGACCAACGCCGCGCGCATCCCGTGGCAGCTCGTCGACATCGCCAGCGTCACCGAGGGTTATCGCCTTATGGAGATGGTCGACGTCGTGATGGCGGTGCCACCCAACATCGTCCACGCACCGCGTACACCAGCGGGCTGGCGTGAAAGGAACACCGCTCCAGCACTTCTCGTGCTCGACCCGCGGGTTCCGGGTCAGCGACCGGATTCACCTCTCGGCTCAGTCTTGGGCCGGCCGTCGAGTGAGAGCACGCTGTCCCGCCATTTCGACGAGCTCCGCACACACCGTCCGGTGCTGCCTGAGGTCGGCGCCGCCGTGGACTTGTTCCGCCGCAGCGATGCCGACCGGAGCTGGCTGGCCGCGCTTCTTGAGCGCGCCCCGAGCCGATTGTTGTTCGTCGGACACGCCAGCGCCGCCGACCGTGCGCACGGCTACGCCGACCGCGCCGCCCTGCATCTGGCGTGCACGTCCGCGGCGGATGGCGCCGCCGAACCGGTGGGGGACCACCGCCCGCTGCTGGCCTCGGATCTGATGGCCGCACAGCTGCCGGTGCCGCCCCGGGTGGCTCTGCTCGCGTGCGGCTCCGGCGGCGATTATCAGTTCGACGAGGCGACCGGACTGGTCGCCGCGATGGTGCTCTGCGGGAGCGAACTGGTGACCGCAACGCTGTGGTCACTGCCGACGACCGCCGGCTACCGCCGGTTTACCGCCCGCACCGAGGATCCGATGGCACAGGTTGTCATCGCCGTCGACGACGCGCACGAGGCCGACGACGCCGTGTTGAGCCTGAACCGCTGGCAGCGCGAGCAGATGCGCCGCTGGCGCGACGGCGATACCACCGCGAGCCCGTTGTACTGGGCCGCGGTGGTCACGTTCGCGGTCGGGGGTGCCCGGTGACCATGAGCGGCTCAGGCCGGGGGCAGGCACACCGCGATCGCGGACTCATCTTCTGGCAGGTAGTAGGCGTCGATGATGCTGCCGGGGGAGACCTTGGTCAGCGCGGCCTCGGGCACGAGCGTGGTTTCGCGGGCCGGGAACTGGCCCCCGCCCGGGCGGGCGACCATGAGGTCCAGTTCAACCTCGCGGTAGTCGGCGCGCGCACGGCCGGTGGGCCGCATCCCGGTCACCACACCGCACGAGCGGGTACCGAACCGGATCACATCCAGCTGATCACCGGTGAGCACCCCCTGGCGCAGCAGCGTGCGGTCGACAGCGGCCCGCATTGCCACGGCGTCATCGGCCAGCGAGAGCTCTTTGCGGCTGGCCGGGTCGAACGACACCAGCACGATCACCCCGGGACGCAGCGCCGACACCACCGGATCATCGTGACCGTGGCACAGCCGTCCGGTGAAGCGCTGGCCGGCAACACTTTCCACCTCGATGACGATGACAGGATCGTCGGCCTCGGCCACCATTTGGACGGTGCCCACGCCGATCGATCGGGGGCAGCGCGCCCGGCGGGGACGGGGCGCTCGCGGCGGCTGGCCGGCGAGGCCGGCTGCGACGATGATCGAGGCGAGGGCGATGGCGGAGACGACGGCGATGGCGCCCAGCAGTGCATCAGACATAGTGGGCAGCGTGCCTACCGTCACCGGCTACCGAACCCAACTTCGCGGTGCCTCTATCCTGACCGGATGAGCGCCAGCTCGGACACGGTCACCGCCGTCGGCACGTCGCAGCCGCGGCGGGCGGTGATCGACCGTGCCTGGCGGGCGATCGGGCCCGGCGTGGAGATCCTCAGCGGCGACGACGGCGGCCCGCTACGCCGCACGGTGAAACGGATCCTGGACCCGCTGGTCCTGCGGCTGCGCAGCAATCCCGCGTACTCCGCCCCGTTCGTCGACACCGATGTGGCCGCCCAGATGGCCGAGGAGATCGGCGGCCAGGCCGACCGATTGCGTTCGACAGCGGCGTGGTTTGACTTGATGAAGGCCGAACGGCGTCGGCTGCGCATCACCGCCGGTAATGCCCAGGACCTTTATTTCCCTGTCTGTTTCGAGCTCGCGGTTACCAACGGCGCGCCCGGTGACGGTGGCGTTCAGACGGCGTCGGCGACGCTGCGCGCCGTGCACGACGACCGCGACCGCACCGGTGTCGAGGTGCTCAACGAGCTCGTGGCCTCACCGCAGGTGCTCGCCGTGCTGTCCGCGCAATTGCAGCGCAGCTGGGCCGATGTGCACGCCGACGGCAGCATCACCGGACCTTTCCTGGCCGGTTTGACCACGGTGCTGGGCCCCGCCGAGGGCCATCGCGCGACCGTTGCGCGCCAACGGGTGTGGTCGGCACTGATCGCCGACGCGACCCCGCACAATCTGGGCAGCCAGGCACGGACGCACCCGTCGGCACTGCCGTGGTCGATCCGCGAACTCGGGCTGACGTCGGCATTGCCGCTGTGCCCGCCGCCGCTGTCCGGGGGATCGGATCGTGACCGACCGCTGGACCGCAGCGTGGTGGACCGGGTCCGCGCGACGCTGCGGCGAGCGCTGGATCGCGACGAGCTTCCGGACGTACCGCTGCTGTGCGCCGAAGAGGTCGACCGTGCCTGCGCCCCTTGGGGTTTCCTCGGCGAAGACAAGCAGGCCGCACTGGTGGCCGGTATCGAGGTCGCCGGCCAGCTGGCCCCGCTCGACGAACGTGCCGTGAGCCGGTATCAGCTGGCGGCGACGATTCAGGCCAGGCTGCGCAAGGAGGCCTACGTGCTGCACGCGCGCCGCGCCTTGGCCGATGCCGCGCCGCTTCATCCGCGCCAGCGTCAGGTGGTCGACGATCTGGCCAGTTTCGCCCGGCCGTACCTGAGTCGGCTGTGGGCGCGACTGCACGGCCGCGACGTCTGGCAGGAACCCTGTGACGACGTCGACGAGTTGCGCACCCTGCTGGAGGGTGTCGCCCGTTCAGTCAGCCTCGATCATCGCCAACGGATCAAGTCCATGCTGGAAGTCCAGGTGATGCAATGAGATTGGTCGCCGAATCCGGACTGTGGCGCATCGGTCCCGCGGTTGCCCCGGTGCCGTTGGTGGCGGTAGTGGAGGTCGACGGCGCGGTGCTGGCGTGGACCGTCGACGAAACCCAGACGCAGGCCCAGATCACCCTGACCGACGCCGACCGCGCCGACTGGCTGTGGCGGGTACTGGGCGAGTCCGGCCACCGTGCGGTAGCCGCCGCCGCGGCACGCACGCCGGAACAGGCTGCCGGAGTGGATCTTTCGGATGTCAACGTGGACCACGGCGCATTGGACGGGCTGCGCCGGCTCGCCATCGGGCACTGGCTGCGACGGTGGTGGCCGGCCAGCATCCGGGACGGCATCGCCGGTCTGGACGCGACGCTGCTCGATGCCGAGATTGCACTGGCGACCGGGGGTGCCGAGGAGTTCGTGGGGGAGGACGCCCTCGACGCCGATATCGGCGCGCTGTTGGCCCCGCACGCGGCCGTGCTGACCCTGCATCTGCAGCTGGGTGAGCCGCGGGTGGTGGACCTGGTGGTCCGCTGCGTGGCGTTGGCCCAGGACGTCGGCGTCGACGCCCCGGGCTGGTCCGAATTGGCCGACGCGGTCGAGGGGTTGGCGGCATCACCGGCGCCGGCCGCCGCGCACCGCGACGATTACGCGCTGGCCGCCGGCACCGACACCGGGCCTGCGCCTGCCGGGTTGATCGCCAGAGGTGTCTCGTCGATGGCCTGGTCCGCGGTTCCCGGCGGCGTGTTCGATGCCGCGGAGGACACCGTCAGCTGGGCGGTCACCGCCGACGGCGATCGAGCCAAAGCCGTGCTGCACGTCGCCGTAGTGGGCCCCGGATCACCGGATGGAATCCCGATCGCACTGCGCTGCAACGGGTTTACCGCTTCCGGCGCGCTCGACGCATCGGGGCGGGCCAGCGTCGAACTCGTCGATGCGACGGGACAGCCGGCGGCCATCGCCAATGCGTGGGATCAGGACTGGTCGGCGACCACCGTCGTTGTGGGGGCCGAGACCACCGAGGCCGCCGAAGCCCGCGAGCGGGTCCGTCTATTCGCCCGCAACCGGCTGGCCGAACCGGGACCCGACGCCTACCTGGCCGAGATCCTGGCCGCCGAATCCGACTACTGAGCCCCTACGTGGCCAACGGCGACGGTGGCCCCGGTTTGGCGCCCGCCGCGTCGCGGCGACGCGCCGCCATCCCGGCCAGTGCCTCGAAGACCACCCGGTGCGCGGCGTTGACCGTCAGCTCGGCGTGGTCGTAGGCCGGGGCGACCTCGACGACGTCGACACCGACGACGTCGTGCTCATGGCACAGCTGCCGGACCATGCGCAGCAGGTCGGCGCTGGTGATTCCGCCGGGCTCGGGCGTGCCGGTACCGGGGGCGTGGGCAGGATCGAGAACGTCGATATCGACTGACACGTAAAGCTTGTCGGCCTTGGCAAGGGCTTCGCCGACCGCTCGCTTCATCACTTCTTTGAAGCCCAGCTCCCAGATCTCCTGCATGGTGTGCCAGACCATGCCCTGTTCCTGCATCCACTCGAACGTGTCCTGCGGCGGCCAGTAGCCGCGCAGTCCGACCTGGACGAAATGCGTCCCCGGCACGGCCCCCGACTCGATCAGCCGGCGCATCGGCGTGCCGTGGCTGGCCAGGTTCCCGTCGATGATGTCGGCGGTGTCGGCATGAGCGTCGAAATGCACGATCCCGACATTGCCGTAGCCATGCACATCGGCGACCGCGGTGGCCGACGGCCAGGTGATCGAGTGGTCGCCGCCGAGGACGACCGGGACGATGCCACGCGAGGCGATGGTGTGCACCCGCTCCTTGATATTCGCGTGCGACACCTCGGTGGAGCCGTGCGGGCAATGGGCGTCGCCGAAGTCGACGACCTCCAACCAGTCGAAGATCTCCAGCCCGAGATCCATGTGATAGGTCCCGGGTTCGTAGGCGGTGGACCGGATTGCCCGCGGGCCGAACCGGGCGCCGGGCCGGTTGGTGGTGGCGATGTCGAACGGCGCCCCGACGATCGCCACATCCGGCTTCCAGCTGTCCAGCTGCTCGGCCTCGGTCAGGAAGGGACGCTGCCCGAACGAGACCATTCCGGAATACGGCAGATCCAGCTGTTCGGCCATACCGGGTGGGAGTTCACGCTCGGGTTTGTGGTCATGGCCGTGGCTCATTGGCCAGACACTACCGCCGCGATCGGGCCGACGTGGGCCAGCTTCGCGTGCTTGGCGTTAGCCTCGACAGCAGGGTGTGGGACAGGAGCGGACATGACCGAGGTTGGTGACCGGGCGGAGATCGCGCGCGCCTTCGCACAGCACCGATTCGACGAGGCCCTGCCGCATCTGGCCCGTGACGTCCAGTGGACGATCGTCGGCTTCTCGGTGCTTCAGGGTGCCGACGCGGTCACCGCGACGTGCCGCGAGACGGCGGGCGGCCTGGCCGCAACGGTCGCGACCTGGGACCGGTGCCTGACCGTCGAGCAGGACGACACCGTCGTCGTGGAGGTACTCGGCCGATACCAACGGCCCGACGGCATCACCATCGTGTCCAGTTGCCACATCTGCCAATTCGCCGGCACCGAGATCGCCTCGATCACGTCCTACGGCGTGGAGATCGACCCCGAATCACCTGCCGCGCCCGGCTGACGCTCACAACAGCGGGGTGTCGTATCCGTCGGTCTCGTCGTCGGAGATGCTCAGACTCGGCCGCACCACGTAGCGGGCCTGATTGCCACCGGCCCGGCGCGCTTCGTACATCGCTGTGGTGGCCAGCGCCACGATCTCGTCGAGGATCTCGTTGGGTGGATGCTCGACGAGCGGACGCAGCGGCGTGCTGACCACTCCGATGCTGGCCGTCATCCCGGCCGGCGTCGCCGCGATCGCACCGCGGATGCGCTCGATCAACGGTGACGAGTCGGGAGTGGTGAAACAGTCCGCGACAAAGAATTCCGCGTCGCCGACGTGGCCAACGATCGCATCGCGGCGGACCGTCTCGCGCAGCGCCTGCCCGGCCGCGATCCGCGCCCGGTTGCCACCACGATTGCCGGCGACGGAGACCATGGCCGCGAAGCTGTCGATGTTGACGACGCCGATCACCAGGTAGCGATCGTCGTCGCGGTTACGGGAGGCCAGCAGCGTCGCGGTCTGCAGATAGAAGGCGTCGCGGTTCAACAGCCCGGTGAGCGGTTCGAGGGCGTCGGCGTCGTCCTCCGTTCCGGTCAGCCAGACCACCAGCCGGCACGAGAACGCGGCGAAAACGTACACCAGCAGCATCAACGCGACACCGGCTAGGGCGAGCGGGAGATCCACTCTGACCATCCGCGCGCCGAGGTAGATCAGGGTGGCGACGGCGATGGTCAGGACGGTGGCCAGCAGCCGCGGGCCGTGAAAGAGAGCGGTGTAGCCGATGACCAACGCGAACGACGTCGAACCGAGCAGTCCGTACATCGGGATGACCGGGGCGATCGTCCCGATCGGGATGGCGATCGCCGCGATGGCGACCAGCACGCCCGATTCGGTCCGGGTCGGCCAGCGATGCCGCAGCCAGATGAACGTCGACACAAAGCAAAGGATGGCGACCGCGACCAGCAGGATCCGGGTGTTCGGCCACTGCAGGCTGGCCGAACTGCCGATCGTCCCCAGCGTCACCAGGCCCAGGGTGAAGACGCACCCGGCGATCACCCGGGAGGTGTAGGTCTGCGCGCCTCGGGAGGCCAGCAACGCAGTGAGGGTGTAGTACTGATTCGCGGGACGGCCCGAGAACGCCGATCGCATCAAGCAATCCCTCCCTGATCGCACCGATAGAGCAGACTCGGCAGCAAAGAATTCGTAGTGAAGCTACTGGCGCCGGATAACGAGCTTACCGACCACTTTCTGCACTGGCCACCCCCGGTTTTCTCAGTTTTTCCGCCCGCGACAGTTCCGTCAGCGTGGCGAACGGCGCAACCGGTGCACCGATACGGCGTAATCGCCGCCGTCGAACGGCTTGCGGTCCCACGTCGCCCAGCGCACCACCGGTAGCAGGCCGGCCTCCTCGGCCGCCTGGTCGTACCGCTGCAGCGACAGGCGATCGGGGCGCACGGAAAACCCGGCAACCAGCAGTCCACCCGGTGTCAGCCGCCCCGCCAGCCCGGCGAGCACCCGTGCCTCAGTGCCCGGTTCCAGGAAGATCATCACGTTGCCGGCCAGCACAACGAGGTTGACGCGGTCGACTCCCGCCGCCGTCAGGTCGGCGAGATCCGCCTCGACCCAACGCAACTCGGGTGCCTTGGCCCGCGCCGCGGCCAGCATCCCGGCGTCGGCGTCGACGCCGACCACGGAGACGCCGCGGTTGGCGAGTTCGATGGCTACCCGGCCGGTGCCGCAGCCCGCATCGAGGACCGTCTTGCCACCCGATTCACGCAGCAGGCTTTCGACCAGATCCGCCTCACCGTGGATGTTCTGGCCGGCCTCGGCCAGCGATTTCCATCGGGCGTCGTAGTCGTCGCCGCGCGGTGCTGTCGACTTCTGCCAGCGGGTGTTCACGCCCACCATCCTGACACCGGTCACGCGGCGACGATGACGGTGAGTTCGTTGCCGCTTCGTTCGACCTGCATGCCGGCCCGGCGCGCCACGGTGGCGACGGCGGCTGCGTCGCCGGGTTCGGACCGGCTCGACGCGAGCACCCGGGCGAGTCGCCCCTTGTGGGCCTTGTTGAAGTGCGTGACGACGGTGCGGCGGCCGTCGGGATGCTCGGCGAGGACGTCGACGCGGACCGCATCGGGCAGTTTGCCCAGCCCGGCGTAGGACCCCGAGCGCAGATCGACGACCAGCTCGCTGGCGGCCAGCTCGGCGAGCACCGGCTCCAGGACGGGACGCCACCGGGATGCCAGGGTCGCACTTCCTGGGAGCTTCGACGAGGCCGACAGCCGGTAAGCCGGAATCTGGTCGTCGGCTCGAAGCAGCCCGAACAGGGCAGAGCCGACGGCCAGCCGAGCATGCGCGCGGGCAGCGGCGGCGCCCCGGAGCGACTCCACGTCCAGGGCGTCATAGAGCACGCCGGTGTAGCGGTGGATCGCCGGCAGCGTCGGCGAGCCCAGTAAGGCGGCATTGCGTTCGATCTCGGCATCCTGCGCGGGGGAGATACCCAACGCGCGACGGCACGCGGCGGGATCGGCGGCCAGCGCGACGAGCTCGTCGACCAGGTCCCGGCGTAGCGGGTCGAGGGCAGGACTGCCGAGTTCACCGAACCGCAGCGGGGGTCCGTCGCCGCCAGTGCGCTTGGTCTCCGACGGCGGAAGCAGAACGATCACGACCCAGACCGTAGCGGGACATGCGCCGATCTCGGCAACCAAGCGGCACGGTAAGTTGGACAGCCAGTGTTTGACGCATCCAGGCACTCCCGCACAGCGCAGCAACCCGAGGGATGTCGTGGCGCCTGACGAACCGATCGACACTGCCGAAGAGTTTCGCCGACTCCGCCTGCTCTTCGACAGCCTCCCGGCGATGATCGGCTATTGGGACCTGGAGTTGCGCAACGTTTTTGCCAACCACGCGTACTTCGACTACGTCGGCCTCACGCCCCAGGAAATTCGCGGCAAACATATGCACGACATCGTCGGCGACGCCGTGTTCGAGCGAATTCAACCGCATGTCACGGGCGCCCTCAACGGCGAGCCGCAGCTATTCGAATCCACCTTGATGGACACTCGTCGGACACGACGGAACTTCCAGGCCTCCTATATCCCCGACGTCGTCGACGGCGAGGTGCGGGGCTTCATCGTCCAGGCCATCGACGTGACGGCACGCGTCGCGGCCGAGCGGGCCCGCGACGAGGCGCTACGGCTCTTCCAACTCAGGATGGCCAACGCGCCGTTCGGCGAGGCAGTCCTGACCACCAGCGGCCGAGCGTTGATGTTGAATCCCGCACTGTGCCAACTCGTCGGTTGCACCGCCGAACAACTCGCCGCCTTCACCTACCGCGATTTCGTCCATCCCGACGAGTTGGACGCGGCGGTCGAGGAACACCGGGCGCTCGTCGCGGGCGAAGTCACACAAATCTCGGCTGAGCATCGCTACGTCCGCCCCGACGGGACCACGATCTGGGTGCAACGCAACGCGGTCCTCGCACCCGGGCATGAATACGGCGTCGAGGACGTGATCATTGCCCAATTCCAGGATGTGACGGCCCGCCGGGTGGCCGAAGCCGAGCTCGCCCGGCTGGTCGCGACCGATCGGCTCACCGGATTGCACAACCGGCACGCCCTGGTCACCCGGGTCGAGCGGTATCGGGCGAGCGAGCCGGCCGCCCCGCTCGGGCTGATCTTCATGGACCTCGACGGCTTCAAACAGGTCAACGACCTGCACGGGCACGCGGCCGGCGACGACGTCCTCGTCGAAGTCGCCCGACGGATGAGTCACGCTGTACCAGAACCGAATTCGGTGTACCGCCTCGGCGGTGACGAGTTCGTTGTTCTCGTCCTCGACGCAGCTGGCATCGCCGACGTCGCCGACCTGGCCTCGACTGTCGGTTCGGCCATGACTGGTGACTACGCCGTCAACGCCAACAAATTCCACGTCACCGCATCCATGGGATGGACCTGGGGCCAGACCGACGATGCCGAGGAACTGATCCGCAAGGCCGACATTGACATGTATCGGCACAAGGCCCGGCTTCGCGAGTCTGCGTGGTGAACGCCACCAGCAGCGATATCTGGGACGTGATGTCGACCGCCAGAACCATCAGGCGGTTCACCTCCGAGCCTGTCGACGACGCGACGCTGAGCCGCTGCCTGCAAGCCGCCACGTGGGCGCCCTCGGGGGCGAACGCGCAGGGCTGGCGGTTCGTGGTGCTGCGCTCGCCCGAGCAGCGCGCGGTCGTCGCCGAAGCGGCGGCGCGTGCGCTGGCAGTCATCGAGCCGGTGTACGGGATGAGCAGGCCCGCACCCGATGACACCGACAGGCAAGCCCGCAACAATCGTGCCACCTATGAATTGCATGATCGCGCAGGCGAATTCACCTCAGTGCTGTTCGCCCAGCAGCACTATCCGACCGCCTCGGAGCTGCTGCTCGGCGGCTCCATTTTCCCGGCGATGCAGAACTTCCTGCTCGCCGCCCGGGCACAGGGCCTCGGGGCATGCCCAACCGCGTGGGCTTCGTACGGGGGAGCCGACCTGCTGCGCGACGCCGTCGGGGTGCCCGACGGCTGGCTGATCGCCGGCCACGTTGTCGTCGGCTGGCCACGGGGCAGGCACGGGCCGCTGCGCCGCCGCCCGCTGTCGACGGCGGTCAACCTCGACCGCTGGGATACACCCGCCGACGATCTGCTGACCGCGAAGGACGCCGCTCAGCCGTAGGCCAGCAGCAGCGGCACGAGCTGTTCGGCGCTGGTCAACGACCCGTGCTGGCCGACCAACGCGGACTCCATGGGCTCCACCGTGCGGCGTACCAACGCGGCCCGGCCTTTGGCGGCGGCCACGACGTCACCGATGCGCGGCCGTATCCGGTCATCGACGGCGCCGCCGAACCAGCCGGCGGCGATCGCCTCGTCCCGGGATACCACCCAGGCATGGTCTGCCAGCGACTCCCGCCACGCCGCGAGAACGTCGGCGGCGGCGCCGTTGCGTACGTAGACGTGACGGGCGCGCGCCTCGCCCCCGATATCGGCCACGCCGTCGAGCAGTGCTGCGGCACTGTCGAGGTCGACGGTGGCGGCGCCGTCGACGGCCACCATGCCGTGATCGGCCACCACAGCGAGCAGGCCGCCGGGCGGCAAACCGTCGACGACGGACTCCACCAGTCGATCCACCTGCCGCAGCTCCAACCGCCAGGCCGGCGAGCCCGGTCCATACAGGTGGCCCAGCAGGTCGAGGTCACCGTGGTAGCCGTAGCAGAAGCCGCCGCCGGCGACCGCGGCCTCGACTTCGGCCGCCAGGTCACCCAACCCGAGTACGCCGGCGTAGCGTCCGCCACGGAGCACCGCCCTGGTCAGCCCCGAGCCGGCGAATTCGGCGCCCGAGACCACACTGACCGCGACGCCCGCCGACGCCGCACGCTCGAAAGTGGTTGACAGCGGCTGGATTTCCTCCGGTACCGCCGTGTCTCGCAGATCCTCGCCCCACGGGTGCGGACGCCAGCGCAGCGCGTTGATGACGCCGACGTCGGGCAGGCGAAAGGATAGGCCGACCATGCCGTGGCCACCCGACGTCCGGCCGGTGCCCACCGCGGCGAGCCCGGCTGCGGTCGTGGACGGGAACCCCACATGCAGGGTCCGGCCGCGCAGGCCGGCCAGCACCGGGGCGTCCTCGGCATGGGCGTCGAGCAGCTCGGCACCGAGGCCGTCGATCAGCAGGACGCAGGCCCCGGCCGCGGGCTCAGGTAGGGGGATGCGGGGCTCGAATCCGGCAACCCCCATCGCCGCCAGGACCGACGGCACCACGTCAGCCAGGTGCGGAGTGTCGGTCTCAGGGCGCGGCAGGTCCACGGCTTCGAGCCTGCCACAAGACCTGTCAGGGCTTGCCGAAACCGGCTTTCGTCAGGATCGTCTGGCCCGCCGGACCGGTCACCAGATCGACGAATTTGCTTGCCAAACTTGAGTTTCCGGCTTGCTTGAGCGTGGCGATCGGGTAGGTGTTGACCGCGCCGGCCGCCTCGGGGAACGACACCGCGGTGACCTTGTTGCTGGCGCCCGCGGCATCGGTGATATAGACCAGACCGGCGTCGGCCTGACCGCTGGTCACCTTGTTCAGCACGTCGGTGACCGAAGATTCCTCACTCACCGGAGTCAGCTTCACCCCGGTCTTGGTCTCGACGGTCTGGGTGGCCGATCCGCACGGCACCTGCGGTGCGCACACCACGACGTTGAGGCCCGGCTTGGCCAGATCGCTAAATGCGGTGATGCCCTTGGGATTTCCGGGCGCGACGGCGATCGTGAGAGTGTTGGACGCGAAGTTCACCGGCGAGCCCGCCAACAGACCCGCCTTGGCCGCCTTGTCCATGTTCTTGGTGTCGGCGGAGGCGAAGACGTCGGCGTGGGCGCCCTGGGTCAGCTGGGTCACCAGATCCGAGGAGCCTGCGAACGAGAACTCCACCGAGGCACCAGGATTGTCCTTGCTGAACTGATCGCCGATCGCGGTGAAGGTCTGTTTCAACGACGCGGCGGCGAACACCATGATCTTCTGCTGGCCTTGTGACGGCGTCGACGACGACGGTTGCGACGAGGAACCACAGCCTGCGCTCGCAGCGATGAGGAGACCGGCGGCCAGTACCGGCATCAACCTGCTGATCATGATTCTCCTGACGTTTCGACGATCACCGTGGTGGCCTTGACGACGGCCACCGCGACGCTCCCCGGTTCGAGGTGCAGTTCCCGCACCGCCTCGGTGCTCATCAGCGAGACGACGGTGAACGGACCGCATTGCATCTCCACCTGGGCCATCACGGTGTCGGTCACGACCCTGGTGACCAGCCCGGCGAACCGGTTGCGCGCCGAGCTAGCAACGGACAGTGGGTCTTTGGGAGCCGCTGCGGCGTTCTTGCTGGAGTAGGCGGCGAGCGCGGCCCCGTCGACGGTCTTACGACCGGATTGGTCACTGCCGGTAGGGAGGTCGCCGTCCTCGATCCACCGCCGGATCGTGTCGTCGCTGACGCCGAGCAACTCGGCGGCTTCCCGGACCCGCAGCATCGGCACGGCCGAATCGTAGCCGATCGGATCCGCACCTGCGGCCAATACCCCCGCGTAGATCCGCAGATGCGGTTTTGGGGCGCCAGCGAGCTGGGAGCGCACCTCGGTCGTAGGGTGTGGCCGTGCGACACATGCGCGGCAGCGCACCGCTGGCAGCGGCACTGGCTCTGTGTGTGTTCGGCTCGGCCACCGCCCACGCCGACCCGAATGCTCTGTGGACGATCGTCCACGACAAGTGCGTTGTCGACGAACAGCAGCAGCACGACCCGGCGCCGTGTTCCCGGGTCGATATCAGCGGTGGCGAAGAGCGCGGGTCCGCGGTGCTCAAAGATCTGGTGGGCGAGCGGCAATATCTGCTGATCCCCACCGCCCGCATCGCCGGGATCGAGAGCCCCGAGCTGCTGGACCCCGGAACGACGAACTACTTCGTCGCGGCCTGGCAGGCTCGGTCGTTCGTCGAGCAGAAGGCCGGCGGAACCATCGCGCGGGACTGGATGAGCCTGGCGGTCAACTCGGCAGTGGCGCGCACCCAGAACCAGTTGCACATCCACATCGACTGCCTGCGTGCCGACGTCCACGACGCGCTGCGTGCGGCGGCCGGCGCCATCGGGCCGGCGTGGGCGCCGCTTCCGGTCCCGCTGGTCGGCCACACCTATTGGGCGATGACGGTTGGCGGCACCGATCTGGACGCCGACCCGTTCGTTCTGCTCGCCGACGGTCTCGAGGGTGCGCGTGCCGACATGGGATCGCACACGCTGGTAGTGGTCGGCGCCACCGACCCCGCAGGCCGCCCCGGCTTCGTCATCCTGGCCGACCGGGCCGACGCGGACAACGGCGCCGGCGGCGAGGAGCTGCAGGACCACGATTCCTGCCCACCGCCGCTGCCGGCGACGCCGACCACCGCCAAATAGCGGCGGCCACCTCAAATCATCACGAGCGCATTGCTGGTCAGGCCCGCGCGCAATCGCCAACATCGGCGACGTACATGCGCACACGAGCGGGGAGATAACCGTGGCCGAATCCAGAGAGCCCGGCGGGGGAGACACCAGCCAGGACCGTTTCAGCATTGGCGTCGATTGGTGGGCAACCATCGTGGCGGGCGTTTTCGTCGTCCTCGCCGTCGCAGGTGTCCTTCCCAAGATTCCGTGGTGATCGCATGAGCACAACTGACGTCGTACAGACCGACGAAGAACAGCCGATCTTCACCAGCCGCAACCTGCTCGACTATGTGCCGGGCGTACTGCTGCTGATCGCGATCGGCCTGTTGGGGAAGTACGCCCAGATCTGGTGGAATCTGCTTGCCAAAAAGGAACATTGGACCGTTCCCGATATCGAGTACGTGTTGTGGGCCATCGTGATCGGCCTGTTGATCACCAACACCGTCGGTGTGCACCGGATCTTCAAGCCGGGCGTGCAGACCTATGAGTTCTGGTTGAAGATCGGCATCGTCGCCCTTGGCGCCCGCTTCGTGTTGGGGGACATCGTCAAGCTGGGCGGGATCTCGTTGGTGCAGATCCTGCTGGACATGACCATCGCAGGCGGGGTCATCCTGCTGGCCGCCAAGCTGTTCGGCCTGTCCGGCAAGTTGGGCTCGCTGCTGGCCATCGGCACCTCGATCTGCGGGGTGTCGGCGATCGTGGCATCCAAGGGCGCGATCCGGGCCCGCAACTCCGATGTCAGCTACGCGATCGCGGCGATCCTGGCGCTGGGCGCCGTCGCGCTGTTCACACTGCCGGTGCTTGGCCACGCGCTGGGCCTGTCCGACCACGAGTTCGGATTGTGGGCCGGTCTGGCCGTGGACAACACCGCCGAGACCACCGCCACCGGTTACCTGTTCTCCGACGAGGCCGGCAAGCTCGCGGTGTTGGTGAAGTCCGTGCGCAACGCGCTGATCGGGTTCGTGGTGCTGGGCTTCGCGCTGTACTGGGCCTCGAAAGGCGAGGCCGACCAGATCGCCCCCGGCTTCGGCGCCAAGGCGAAGTTCGTCTGGGAGAAGTTCCCGAAGTTCGTGCTGGGTTTCCTGGCGGTGTCGGCGCTTGCCACGGCCCACTTGCTGAGCAAGGGGCAGGTCGCCAACCTGGGCAATGTGTCGAAGTGGGCGTTCCTGCTGACGTTCGCCGGGGTCGGGCTCAACACCAACTTCCGCGAGCTGGCCCGTACCGGGTGGCGGCCGCTGGTGGTGGCGGTCATCGGCCTGGTCGTGGTGGCCGTCGTGTCGCTCGGGCTGGTGCTGGTCACCTCACGGGTGCTGCATTGGGGCGTGGGCGCGACCTAGCGAGACGGTGAAATCAGTAAGGCGGCAGCTGCGGGTTGCCGGACGCGCCGGACGCCCCGTTGAGCTGATCGAGATAGTGGCGCAGCTGAAGTTGTGACATCAGCGGCCCGGGGGTAGCGGGCGGCTGGGCATCGGTCAGCGTCCACGGTTGGCAGCCGTCGGTCTTGAACGTGGCGTCACCGGGATCGATCTGCTGGATCTGCGGCTTCTTGGTAATCCCGTTGTCCAGGTTGGTCTGGCCGTCGGGTCCGCCGACCCGCTTCCAGTAGCAGGCGCTACCTTCGACCGGCCCGGCGGTGGCATAGGTGCCCGCCACGATGTCGACGCCGACCTTGTAGGTGCCGTCCGCGTCCATCGAGCTCTTGGGCCCGCCGGCCGGCGGAGCCGCGGACGGTGTCGCTCCAGGTGACGGCGTCGCCGCGGGTGACGACGTCGGTGCAGGGGAGGCCGGAGATGTGGTCGGTCCGGGGGCCGGACCTGTGGGTGCGTCGGAAGTCGCCGGTGCCGGCACCGGGGTCGTGGTGGGGTCCGCTGCCGCGATACCCGCGCCGGCTCCAACAACCAGCGCACCGGCGGCGATCACACTTGTAAATAGACGCACGTCAACCAGGGTAACCCGGTAACGCATAGCCGACCTAACCGTCGACGCTGAATCCAATTAAGCGGTCTTACTCAGCAGCGGCAGCAGGAACCGGCGGCGATCGAGGATCGCGTCGTCGAATTCGTGCTCGGCCTCGGCGACCGTGCCGACGACAGGGAAGACGACGTCGCTGTCCCGGCGCAGACGGCGGTTCACCGCGTCACTACCTACCGCGGCCCACTCGACACCCACCGAGTTGCAGATGTCGTCGATGTCGCACAGCAAACGGATCGCTTCGGGAGTGAACGAGCTCACGCCGGACAGGTCCAGAACGAACGGCTTGTCGGCGAGGACCAGCTTCTTCGCATAATCGGCGATGTGGTCGACGTTGGCGGAATCGACGCGTCCACTGACCGCGACGACCGTGGCCACGTGGCGGGAGTGTGCTCGGATATGGGCGCCCTTGTAATCGACGGTGGGGTTTCCGTACCGCGACGTGAAGCTCGTCATGGGCTGCCTCATTTCGGTCCTGTTGCGTGTGTGGCGGCCTATCGGCTGCCTCAACCTGACCCAAACGCTATGCCGCAAATTTAAGGTGACCGGGAGCTGCGGCTAAAACTCTGTTAAGAACCCAACTTTCGGACCGGAGTCCGAAATCGGGCAACCTCGACCACGAAAATGGCTAACGCAGGGCCGGCAGGACCTCGTCCGTAAGTAGAGTTACCGACTTCCATGCCTCCTCTACTGGCATGCCTCCAACCAGGGGATGCATGACGACCGGGCCGTAGTTTGCCGACGCCCGCACCTCATCGATCAACTGGTCGGGAGTCAGGAATCGGTACCTGCCTGAGGCCTGCACTTCGGCCAGGGTCTGCACTCCGGGCAGATGCATCAGGGAGCGCGACCGACCATCAGACCACCGTCCGTAGGTGACCGCCTCCCACAGAATGTGCTCGCCCAGCTCGGCCCAAGCCCGCTCAGGGTCTTCATGCAGGTAGATCATCCCGTGGTTGACCGCGGGCGGCATCAGCACGAACGGCCGCTGGCCCGCGTCGCGGCACAGCTCGGTGTAGTACTCGGCGAGGTCGGGCCGGTGGTCGGGCAGGCTCAGAGGCAACCCGAACCGCACCGCGCGCCGGACAGTGGCCCGCACTCCGCCGCCGACATAGAGCGGTGGATGCGGCTTGGTCCACGTTCCCGACACCACACCCGAGCCGTCGGTCCAGGACGCCAGCATGGTTTCCAGTAGCTGATCCATCAGTTCGCCGCGGCGGGCGAAGTCCACCCCGAGGGCTTCGTATTCCACTTCCCGGTAGCCAAGGCCGACGGTGGTGTGCAGGCGCCCGCGGCTCATCGCGTCGATCAGCGCGATGTCCTCGGCCATCCGGACCGGGTTCCACAACGGCCCCAGCGCACAGTCGATGCTGGCGAAGATGTTGGCCGTGCGGGCCAGGAACATCCCCGCGATCATCACCGGGTTGCAACTCCAGCCGTGTCCCGTGGCATGGTGCTCGTCGACGCTGACCGCGGCGATCCCGTGCCGGTCGCCGAACTGTGCCAACTCCAATGCGGCGGAGAGCAATTCACCCTGCACACCGGGTTCACCTCCGGGCGAGGCGAAATTGAAGCGGAGAATCGCGAGCATCTGAGCACTGTATTGCGGCCGTTGCGCCAAACTCGATGCGAACGGGTCACGATTTGGCCGCTGTGCCTGGTGGCCCGATTCCCTGTCAGTGCCCGCCGCTACGGTGGCGCCGTGCGCGAAGAGGCGGCCGCGGCCAGGACGGCACTGCAGTGGCTGGGACTGTGGGTTGTCACGACAGCGTTGTTGGCCTTCATCGGCCAGCTCAACACGGTGGCGTGGGCGCTGGCCGCCGTCAGTGCGGTGGCCGCAGTGGTATGCGCGTGGCGGGCCCTGCTCGCCTGGCTCGACCATCGCCGAAGCGCCAGGCGCGATGCGCTGTACCGCGCCACCGGACAGGCCACCGTGGATGCCATGACCGGCGTGGAATTCGAGCGCTATGTCGCCGCCGTACTGCGTGGCCTCGGCTACGCCGTCGAGCTAACAAGGGCGACTGGGGATTTCGGCGTCGATCTGATCGTTACCAGGGACGGTATCCGCACCGCAGTGCAGTGCAAACGGCAGAGCCGCGTGGTCAACGGCGCCGCCGTGCAGCAGGTGGTGGCCGGCGCAGCTGTGCACGATTGCAGCGCGACGATGGTGGTCTCCAACCACCGCTACACCCGGGCCGCCGAACAACTCGCCGAGGTGCACGGCTGCACGCTGGTCGATCGCACGCGGCTGGCCCGGCTCTCCCGCTCACACTGAGGGCGCTATTTTCCGGCGGTCGCCGCGTCGATGGCCTGGAATTCCTCCTCGGTCAGCTCGATCCCCGCGGCGGCGACGTTCGGTTCGAGGTGGTCGACGCGTGAAGTGCCGGGGATCGGCACGATCACCGGCGAGCGTTTCAGTAGCCAGGCCAGCGCGAGTTGTGACGGGCTGGCACCGTGGTCGGCCGCCAACGAGCCGAGGGGACCGTCGGTTTCGGCGAGTGGACCGGCAGCAAGCGGGAACCACGGAATGAACGCGATGCCTTGGGCTTCAGCCTCGTCGAGCAGGGCTTCGGCCGTGCGGGTCGTGAGGTTGTAGAGGTTTTGCACCGAGACGATGGATGCGACCTTCTGAGCGGCCTTGAGTTGGTCGACGTCGACCTCGGAGAGTCCGATGTGCCGGATCTTGCCCTCCTGCTGCAGCTTAGCGAGTTCGCCGACCTGGTCCTCAAGCGGGAAGTTCGGGTCGATGCGGTGCAGCTGATGCAGATCGATGCGATCGACGCCGAGTCGGCGCAGGCTCATTTCGACTTCTTGCCGTAAGTAGCTGGGGTTGCCGAGCGGTATCCACACATCCGGCCCCGTGCGGAGGAGCCCTGCCTTGGTGGCGATCACGACGTCGTCCCGGTAGGGATGTAGGGCCTCGCGGATCAACTCCTCGGCGATGTACGGCCCGTAGGAGTCGGCGGTGTCGATGAAGTTGACGCCCAGTTCGACCGCGCGACGCAGCACGCGAATCGACTCATCGTGATCATCTGGCGGGCCCCAGACGCCCTTGCCGGTGAGCCGCATCGATCCGAAGCCGAGTCGGTTTACCGTCAGCTCCCCAATAGAGATGGTGCCGGCTGCTCCCGCGTTCGTCGCGTCCGTCATGGTGCTCCGTTCGTCGTCGGTTGGATCCACTTCGAGCCTGGCACCAGAGCCCGGGCCTGTCCAACGCATGCTTCACTTCTTGTTGATGCGGACTTATGAGGCAGACATTCTGGCCAGCGGTCTAGACGTCGTCTTCTGCGGGATCAATCCGGCGCTGACGGCGCAGTCCGACGGATACAACTTCTCCAGTCCCACCAATCGGTTCTGGTCGGCCATCCACCTGGCCGGCTTCACCGACCGGCAATTGGCGCCTACCGAGGAGCGCAGACTTCTGCAATACGGTTGCGGCATAACCGCCGTCGTAATGCGGCCGACATCAGCGGCACGTGAGGTATCCGCACTCGAGATCCAGCAGGCACTTTCATCCTTCGAAACCAAGATGCGTGCGGCCTCTCCACGCGTGCTGGCGTTCCTGGGAAAGCCGGCGATATCGGTTGTACTCGGCACTAAGACGGTGAATTGGGGGCTGCAAGCCGATACCGTCGCCGGTGCTGCGGCTTGGGTGCTGCCCAACCCGAGTGGCCGTAATCGGCGGTTCCCCATCGCGGCACTGGTCGAGGCCTACGCCGAGTTGCGAGCGTTCAGCCGATGAACCGGTCCCGGTACGCGCCGAGCCGCTCGGCTACTTCGCCCGCGTCGAGTCCCACGTCGGCGAGGTCGTAGATCACCTCGCCGTAGCGTCCGCGCGGATGCGCGGCGATGAAGCCGGCCATCGCGGTGCGCACGTCGTCGCCGTAGGGCTGGTCGGCCAGTTCGTAGATCGCCGACAGCGTGCCCTGTTCGTCGGCCATGAAGTCGGTGAACCGCACGTCGATCGACTGATCAACCGGAAGCACGTCGCGGTCGCGCAGACATCCGTTGAACAGGTCGTCGGCGCGGTCGAACCAGGATCGCGCGATCTTGGCGGGATCGGGCTGCGCGCAGGCCATTCGGGATGCGTAGACGATCATGGTGAGCATCGAGCGCGTCACCTCCACTGGATCACGATGCGTCACAACAAATGTCGCGTCCGGGAAGGTGGCGTACAGGGTGGGGAACTGCTCGAGGTGTTGCGGGGATTTGAGCACCCAGCGAGTGCCGCCCCGCAGCCACTGCATGGCCTGCAACTGTCGCTTGAGGTAGGCGTATGACGGTCCCTGGTCGTGGGATTTGTAGTGGGCTGCGAATGTCGGGATGTGGTACGTGGTTTCGAAGAGCATGCCGGAGATGTCGTTGGCCAGCAGCTGAATTTCCTCGTGTGCATGGTCGACGGTCATATCGTGCATCCGCTTGAAGTCGGGCATCGAGGTGTCGACCAAATCCAGCCCGGTCGAACATCGATCGCGGCGTGCGGAGTCCTCTTCGCCCGGGGCGGGGAAGGGTTCCAAACTCTCCCAGTACGACAGATAGCGCAGGTTCGGGTCGGCGGCGATGAGGTTGTGCAGGTGAGTCGTACCGGTGCGGGGCAGACCGCAGATGATGATCGGCCGCTTGATTTCGACGTCCTCGATCTCGGGATGCTCGGCGACGAGCGCCTCGAATCGAAGCCGGTTGACCAGATTGCCGACTAGTTGTTCGAAGACCACGGCGACACCGACGTCGGACAGCCCGGTCTCCTCGCGCAGCGAGCCGGTCAGGACGTCGAGGCGTTCACGGAAACTGTCGTCGCCCCAACCGTCGAGCCCGGTGCGCTCACTTGCTGTGGCCAGCAACGCCTCTGAGGTCAAGTCCAAGATCGACCCGTAGCCCGCCAGCGCCTCGCGCATCGGCTGGGCCGCCTCGGGGAACACCGGGTTGGCCAGGTCGGTGAACCTGATCGGCGCCGGCCGCTGCACGCCCGCGGTCATGCCGAGACCTCCGCGATGTCGACGACCCGGCAGATCGGCCGCTTCGGCGTCTCCTCGGGCAGGAACCAGCGCAGCCAGATCAGCCCCTTGGTCCGCCCGGCCGTCGATACCCAGTTGGGATGGCCGGGATCGCTGTCGCTCACCACGATTCGCCACGAGCCATCGTCCTCGTAGGTGATGTGCGCACAGTTGATGGTGACGCGCTCGTAGCTGTAGTCGTAGGTGTGCAGGAACGGATTCCACAGGCACAGGTTCCAGAACACGCATTCCGGCGACGTGCCGTCAATGATCAGCGCCTGGCCGGGCTGAAGTTCGTAGGCGCCCATCGCGTAGGCGGCGTCGCCCGCAGCCCAGCCAAAGGTCTGCTGGGGCACCGGATACGGTTCGGCGATCTCGTTGGGCGGGTCGACACGGACGGGGATGAAGGAGCACTGATCGGCGAGCCACGTCTTGGCGCACCGCAGCCGCCGGATGAGGTCGGCCCGGTTGTCGTCCTGCCTGCGCGCGGGCGGGTCGACGGCCTCGATCTTCCACTGCACCCGCCGGTCGGTTTCAGGGTTCTCCAGGTAGTCGCGGGTCAGCGCGACAACGGCATCCGATTCGAGCTTCAGCCAGGCGCCCGGCTGCGGGTCGGGGCTGATGATGAACTCGAAGTTGCCCTCGTCGTCGAACTCCAGCGAGCGGTCGTTCATCGTGCCGACGATGCGATCGCTGTAGTGACCGTCGTCCGGTCCGCCGTAGACGGTGATCGACAGGTAGACGGAGTCACCCCGGTTTCCGGTGACCCGGTAGGTGCGATTGGGGTCGATCGGGGCGAGTTGGTAAAACGCATCCGAGTTGTCGCCGCCCCACCGCAGATACGGCCCGATGACGTCGACGAACCGGGGATTGGCCGTGTCACCCCACACGAAGGTGTCGACTGCCACGCGCAGCAGGCTGAACGTCAGTCGATACCCGTCGAGGATGTCGGCTTCCTCGAGCGGGGGATCGGCGGCCAGGAACTTGCGCTCGAACGAGCCGAGCTCGTCGAGCAGTTCGTGAAAGGCCGTGGATAGTTCGTCGTGGGACATGTCATTCCTTCTCTCGTGCCTGCGCGCCCTGCATGACCAGGGCGCAGAGTTTGTCGACCAGGTGGTCGGTGTCGTCGCGCCCATCGACGAGGGCGCCGTAGAAAGTGGTCCCGACCAGCACGTTGAACAGCGTGTCGGTGTCGATGTCGGCGCGCACCACGCCTTGTTCGGCGCCGGCGCGGACCAGGTCGGCCAGCTCGCCGCGAATCCTGTCGTCGAGCAATTGCTGTGTGCGGATGTGCAATTCGGCGTCACGGCGGCGTTCGGCAAGGATGCCCATGGTGGCGGCTTCGACCACCGGCTCGCGCCAGAAGGTCACCGCACCGCGAACGAACTCGCGCAGATCGGTCTCGAAGTCACCCGAGCGTGGCAACGCGGCACCGCCGACGTCAGCACCGAATGCGGCCTCGAAGACCACGTGCGCCTTGGACGGCCAACGCCGGTAGACGGTCGGGCGGCTCACCCCGGCCGCGCGTGCGATCGATTCCATCGACACCTGGTCGTAGCCGACATCGGTGAGCAATCGGCGGGTGGCCGTCATGATCGCTTCGTCGGTGCGCGGGTCTCGGGGGCGACCGCGCACGGGCTCCGGACCTACCGACTGGATGCCGCGATCCGGGGCTGTCATGGCACATTATGTTCCGTTACGTCACGTAAAGTGTCAAGGGGCCCAGATTGAACCGGATGGCCTCGGGTAAACGTGACATCAAGAGCAGTCCACCCCGACGGCCAGGAGGCCATGCCATGAAACTCTGGTTGCACCGCGTGTTCCAGGCCCTGGCCGTGCTGATGGCCGCGCTCACCGTCGGAGTCGCCACGCCGCCGATCGCCGCCGCCGAGGACCAGCTGGGCTTCACCGGCACAACCCTGAGCGGAGCCCCGTTCAACGGCGCCAGCCTGCAGGGCAAGCCGGCGGTGCTGTGGTTCTGGACCCCGTGGTGCCCGTTCTGCAACCAGGAAGCCCCGAATGTCAGCCAGGTGGCGGCGGCGAACCCGAAGGTCACCTTCGTCGGGGTCGCCGCACGTTCCGACGTGGGGCAGATGGAGAACTTCGTGTCGCGGTACAACCTGAACTTCACCAACCTCAACGATGCGGACGGGTCGATCTGGGCGCGGTTCAACGTGCCGTGGCAACCCGCGTATGTGTTCCTTCGTCCCGATGGGACGTCGACGTTCGTGAACAACCCGACGTCGGCGATGTCGGAGCAGGAGCTCAGCGACCGGGTGCACGCACTGGCGTCCTGAGCCCACCCGTGGATGCAAACTTGACCGGGCTGGCACTGGCCGCGGGGATGGTCGCCGCGCTCAACCCATGCGGATTCGCCATGCTGCCGGCGTACTTGACACTCGTCGTTCGCGGCGAGGGCGCGGACCCGAGCCGGACGGCCGCGGTGGGTCGCGCCCTGGCGGCCACCGCCGCGATGGCACTGGGATTCCTCGCGGTGTTCGGCGTGTTCGGACTGTTGACGGTGCCGGTCGCCAGCGTCGTGCAGCGCTACCTGCCCTATGCCACCATCGTCATCGGTATCGGCCTTGTCGCCCTTGGCATTTGGCTGTTGGCCGGCCGCGAACTGACCTGGAATCCGGTCGGGTCCACCGGGCGGTGGGCTCCGACGGCGCGGCTGGGTTCGATGTTCGGCTATGGGGTGGGTTACGCCATTGCCTCCCTGTCGTGCACCATCGGACCGTTTCTCGCGGTCACCGGCAGCACTCTGCGCAGCGGTTCGGTGACCAGCGGCGTACTCGTGTACGCGGCCTATGCCGCGGGCCTGGCGTTGGTGGTCGGCGTGCTCGCGGTCGGGATCGCCCTGACCAGTACCGCACTGGTCGATCGGATGCGCCAGCTGCTGCCCTACGTCAGCCGGATCAGCGGTGTGGTGCTGATCGCCGTGGGTCTCTATGTCAGCTACTACGGCCTCTACGAGATCCGGTTGTTCAGTGCTGACGGCAATCCCGCCGACCCGATCATCGCCGCGGCCGGCCGGCTCCAGGGCACCGTAGCGGGCTGGGTCTATCGCACCAGCGCCTGGCCCTGGGTCGTCGCGCTGGCGGTCCTGATCGCGGCCACCGCCGTGGTCAGGCTGCGCCGCGCGCGCCGGCACCGCCCCTGAAGCGCGGTCGTCACGTAGTGGGCGTGGGTATAGTCCGCTGCACGCTCCGAAACAGGGGAGGGAGCCACGGATGAAACGACATTCGATGCGAACCTACGGTGTTGCCGGGGCGGCGGTGCTGGCGCTGGCCGGCGTTCCCGCCGCGCTTGTGACCGTCGCGCCCAGTGGTGAGGCGCACGCCGACGTGTGCGCCTCGGCGGGCCGGCGGGTCTCCGTCAGTGGCTGCGCCAACTTGTCCGACGTGATGGCGCCCTATGTGCCGCCGCCGTCCTATTACGCGCCGCTGCCCGAGGACTATCCGCCGCCGCCTCCACCTCCGCCGCCCGTCAGCGGTTGCGTGGGCTACAACGGCCGCTGGGTCAGCGCCGGCGGCTGCCGCTAGAACGAACGAAACCCCGCGGGCAATGCCCGCGGGGTTTCGCTTACTGCTCAGATCAGATGTCGAACCGGTCGGCGTTGGCCACCTTGGCCCAGGCCTTGGCGAAGTCCTTGACGAACCTCTCCTTGTTGTCGTCCTGGGCGTAGACCTCGGCCACCGCACGCAGGATCGAGTTCGAGCCGAACACCAGATCGGCGGCGGTCGCCGTCCACTTGGCAGCACCCGTCGCGCGGTCAGTGCCCTCGTAGACGTTCTCGGAGGTCTCCGACGCCTTCCACACCGTGCCCATGTCGAGCAGGTTGTTGAAGAAATCGGTCGACAGCACGCCCACCTTGTCGGTGAACACCCCGTGCTTGGTGCCGCCATGGTTGGCGCCAAGCACCCGCAGGCCACCGATGAGCACGGTCAGCTCGGGGCCGGTGACACCGAGGAGGGTCGCCTTGTCGATCAGGAGCTGCTCCAGTGGACGCTTCTCGCCGGCCCGCGCGTAGTTGCGGAAACCGTCGGCCCGCGGTTCGAGAACCGCGAACGACTCCACATCGGTTTCCTCCTGCGAGGCATCGCCGCGGCCCGGGGTGAAGGGCACCGTGACCTCGACGCCGCCGTCCTTGGCGGCCTTCTCGATCGCGGCGTTGCCCGCAAGCACGATGACATCGGCCAGCGAAACCTGGTTGCCGCCTGCGGCGTTGAAGTCAGCCTGGACCTTCTCCAGCGCCGGCAGCACCTTGGCGAGCTCGGACGGCTCGTTGGCCTCCCAGTTCTTCTGCGGCTCAAGGCGAACCCGCGCACCGTTGGCGCCACCGCGCTTGTCGGTGGTGCGGTAGCTGGACGCCGAGGCCCACGCCGCCTTCACCAACTGCGGCACCGAAAGGCCCGCAGCCAGCACCGCACTCTTGATCTTGGCGGCGTCGGCGTCGTCGATCAGCCCACCGGTGGCGGCAGGAACCGGGTCCTGCCACAGCTGCGGCTCGGCAACCCACGGACCGAGGTAGCGGCTGATCGGACCGAGGTCGCGGTGCAGCAGCTTGTACCAGGCCCTGGCGAACGCGTCGTTGAGCTCCTCGGGATGATCCAGCCAGCGGCGGGTGATCGCGCCGAACTCCGGATCGACCCGCATCGAGACGTCGGTGACCAGCATCGTGGGCTTGCGGTTCGGGCCGCCGAACGGATCGGGGATGATCGCTTCGGCATCCTTGGCCTGGAACTGCCACGCGTCGGCCGGGCTCTTGACCAGTTCCCACTCGTAGCCGTACAGGATCTCGAGAAAGCGGTTGCTCCACTCGGTGGGCTTGTCCGTCCACACGACCTCGAGACCACTGGTGACGGTGCTGCCGCTCTTGCCGCCCGCAAACGGGCACTGCCAGCCAAGGCCCTGCGACTCGATCGAGGCGCCTTCAGGCTCCGGGCCCACCAGGTGGGCGGCGTCGCCGGCACCGTGGGTCTTGCCAAGGGTGTGGCCGCCGACGATCAGCGCAGCGGTCTCCTCGACGTCCATCGCCATCCGGCCGAAGGTTTCCTTGATGTCGATGGCGGCCTTCAGCGGATCCGGATTGGCTTCGGGCCCTTCCGGATTGACGTAGATCAGGCCCATGGTGGTGGCGCCGTACGGGTCGGCCAGCTCGCGCTCACCGGAGTAGCGCTTGTCGGTGCCCATCCACTCGTCTTCTTCGCCGAACAGCACCTCTTCGGGCTCCCACACGTCGGGACGCCCGAAGGCGAAGCCGAACGTCTGGAAGCCTGCGGACTCCAGCGCGACGTTCCCGGCCAGCACCAGCAGGTCGGCCCACGAGAGCTTGTTGCCGTACTTCTTCTTGACCGGCCACAGCAGGCGGCGAGCCTTGTCCAGGTTGGCGTTGTCCGGCCAGCTGTTCAGCGGGGCGAAGCGCTGCAAGCCCTGCCCGGCGCCACCGCGACCGTCGAAGATGCGGTAGGTGCCTGCGGCGTGCCAGCTCAACCGGATGAACAGGCCGGCGTAGCTGCCGTAGTCGGCGGGCCACCAGTCCTGAGAGGTGGTGATCACCGAGAGAACGTCGGCCTTCACCGCCTCGGGATCGAGCTTGGCGAACTCCTTGGCGTAATCGAAATCGTCGCCGAGCGGGTTGGAGTACGGGGAGTGCGGGTGCAGCTTGGAGACGTCGACCTGATCCGGCCACCAGTCCTGATTGGTCCGCGGCCCATGGGCTTTCGGCTGCGGCGCGTCGATGACCGGATTTTCGCTCTCGGACACTTTGTCCCTTTCCATTCCATATTTCATTTGGGTGATTGGGCTGTGATCACGTGTGTGATCAGGAAGGTTCCTTCGATGTGCAGTCAGGGCACAGGCCCCAATAGACGACCTCGGCTTCGTCGAGGACGAAACCGTTGTAATCAGACGGCGTCAAACACGGTGCGTCGCCGACGGCACAGTCGACGTCGCCGATGACACCGCACGATCGGCAGACCACGTGGTGGTGGTTGTCACCGACGCGCGATTCGTAGCGGGCGACCGAGCCAGAGGGCTGGATACGGCGCACCAACCCGGCGGCGGTCAATGCATGCAGGACGTCGTAGACCGCCTGGCGCGACACGTCGGGCAGGCCGGCGCGCACCGCGGAAAAGATCGTGTCGGTGTCGGCGTGCGGGTGGGAATGCACGGCCTCGAGCACCGCGACGCGGGGGCGGGTGACCCGCAGCTGCGCTGTCCGCAGCTGGTCGGCAAGATCCGACGTGGAGGTCACGATGAGATAGTCGTCCCTTTTCTGGAATCAGTCAAGAGTGGGCCGGAAGCGCCTGCTCAAGGGCGTGGCGCGACCTGGCTGCCTGGGCTCGCGGTGGGGTTCAGCGGCGCAATCGGGGATGGACTGAAGTTGTTCGGGCCGGGCAGCGTGTTCTTGCTCGTCGGCGACACGGAGGGGCTCGTCGTGGAGGCAGGCTCGGCGCCCTTGGCGCCACACGCGGTGAACATGACAATGCCGACGGCGGTCAACGCCACCGCGCAGATCCCACGGATTCGATTCCGACCCCTCATTGCTGACCCCTCGACCATGGCCTCGCCACAACGGCGATACCACACCGAAAGCTACCCTCTCACGGGTTTGCGCAACGCGCTTTGCAGATCGCGCCCTCGGCGCGACGTGGGGCCACGACCGGGCTTTCTGTAGGGTGATCGGCGGATCGCGTCCGGCGGCCATCCCGGCTCGCACCCCGGGGACCCAGTCGTCTTGTCAGGAGCAGTTTCGTGCCCCTCAACACTGTCGCGCTCGAACTCGTGCCGCCCAATACCGATCGCACTCCGGACGAGGTTCTGGAGGAGGCGCGCAAGGTCGTGCAGTTCTCCGCGGAGACCGGCCTGGAGGGCCGCATCGGCCACGTGATGATCCCCGGGATGATCGAAGAGGACGACGACCGGCCGATCGAGATGAAGCCCAAGCTCGACGTGCTCGACTACTGGACGCGCATCACGCCGGAACTACCCGGGGTGCGCGGCCTGTGCACCCAAGTCACCGCGTTCCTGAATGAAGAGACGCTGGGCGGACGGTTGACCGAACTGCTCGACGCGGGCATGGAAGGCATCGCCTTCGTCGGCGTCCCGCGCACCATGAACGACGGCGAGGGTGCCGGCGTCGCACCGACCGACGCGCTGACGATTTATCGCGACGTCGTGCCCAACAGAGGGGCGATCCTGATCCCGACCAGGGAGGGCGAAGCCGGCCGGTTCGGTTTCAAATGCGGCCGCGGCGCCACCTACGGCATGACCCAGCTGCTCTACTCCGACGCGATTGTCGGCTTCCTGACCGAGTTCGCCGCGACCACCGAATTCCGGCCGGAGATCCTGCTGTCGTTCGGCTTCGTGCCGAAGGTCGAGAGCCGGGTCGGGCTGATCAACTGGCTGATCCAGGACCCGGGCAACGCGGCCGTCGCGGCCGAGCAGGATTTCGTGCGCACGCTGGCGGGCAACGAACCCGACGTCAAGCGCCGCCTGCTGGTCGATCTGTACAAGCGGGTCGTCGACGGTGTGGCCGATCTCGGGTTCCCGTTGAGCATCCACTTCGAGGCGACCTACGGCATGTCCCGCCCGGCCTTCGAGACGTTCGCGGAGATGCTGGCCTACTGGTCGCCGGCGGGGTCCGCCCGCTAATCCAGTGAAAGCACTGATCGATTTCGAGGGCGCACGAGCCTTCGCCATCCCGGTTCGCGACTCCTACCGCGGCTTCACCGCCTGCGAGGGAATGCTGATCGAGGGACCGCAGGGGTGGGGCGAGTTTTGCCCGCCCCGCACGAGCGATGATCTGGCGGCCGCTCGCTGGCTGACCTCGGCGATCGAGGGCGGCACCGTCGGCTGGCCCGACCCCGTGCGCGGCCGAGTCGCGGTAGCGGTGGTGGTGCCCGCCGTCGACCCGCAGGAGGCCGCAGCCATCGTCGCGGGCAGCGGCTGCCTTGCGGCCGATGTTCACGTCACCGGGCAGCCCGAGGATGTGGCTCGACTCGGGGCGGTACGCGACGCGCTGGGGCCCGACGGCGCGATCCGCTGCCTGGTCGAGCAAGCCTGGGATGTCGACACCGCCGTCGCGACGATTCCGGTTCTGGACGCAGCTGCCGGCGGGTTGGAGTTCGTCCAACAGCCATGCGCGACGACCGCGGAGCTGGCGGCGGTGCGCGGCCGCGTCGACGTGCGGGTGGCGGTCGACGTGGCCGCCCTCGGCAATACCGGACCGGCGTTGTCAGAGGTCGCCGACATCGCGGTCCTGAGCGTCGGGCCGCTCGGAGGTGTGCGGCGGGCTTTGCGGTTCGCCGAACGCTGCGATCTGCCGTGCGTGGTCTCGGCGGCATCCGGGGCGTCGGAGACCAGCATCGGGCTCGCCGGGGGACTGGCGCTGGCCGGTGCGCTGCCTGAGGTTCCGTTCGCCTGCGGGCTGGGCACCGCCGCGGTGTTGGCCGGCGACATGGTCTCGCCGGGCCGGGCGCTGACTCCGGTCGAGGGTTATCTGCCGGTGGCTCCGACGGCGCCGGCGCCCGATGCCGCGCGCATCGCGGAGTTCTCGCTCGACGACGCCGAGCGGATCACGTGGTGGCGCCGGCGTCTGAGTGTCGCGCAACAACTTCTGTAGAAACGCGGCTTAACGTCGGGGGCGCCAGGCCCAGACGGCCAGGCCGACACCGATCAGTGCGGCGATCGGTCCGATGACCGACCAGGTCGTGGTATTGCTCATCGGGCTGCCCTGAACCACACCGAATCCCTGCAGCGCCCACAGCGATCCGAAGAGCGCGACGAGCACACCCACTACACCCACGGCGTGACGCATGGTCAGCTCCTTTTCCCGGTTGGCATGGCGGCGGACACCGCCCGCATGACGGCTCGTTTCACTTTCGTCGCACCCGACCCGGCGGTGGCGCCGATCGCCGAGCGATTCGGCGGATCCAGTTGCAGCGCATCACCTTCCGCGATGCGGCCAGCTCGGGTGATGTTGCCGTAGACACCGAGGCAGCGCCGCGAATGGGCGGCGATGATGCGGGTGATCTCTTTGTCCCGCTTGAGTTCGGGCTGTTCGTGGGACGGCATCACGCAGCGGATCGTGGGGATCAGCGGCTGCAGTTCGGCGTGCGGGGCAGCCAACATGCCACCACACCAGTCCCACTCCGGATGAGGCGAGGTACCGGGGGAGTCCACCACGATCGTCGGCCGGAATCGCCGGAGGTCGAAATCGGAATCCGGTGCCAGCCCGGCCATGGTGGCCAAGCTCTGCTCGGTGATGATGTGGACGGGGTAGGCGTCGACGTAACTGCCGACCGGTGTGGCGTAGCGGCTGATCTCGGCGAGCTTTCGGACCGGGAACATCGACAGGTCGGGCAGCGGTTCGCCGTCCTCGAGGCCGAAGATCGTGCGCAGGTCGGTTTTCGTGGCCATCGGTCCGCGGTATTGGTCGCGACGATCGATCGGCGGCAGCGGGTGCAGTTCCACCTCGCGATCCAGGTAGCGCGACAGCGCTTGGTGCACACCGGGATCGGAGCTCGTGGCCTCGGTGCCGTCGGGGAAGGTGATGACGACGTCTGGCGCGTGGCCCGGCCCGGCGTCCGGCGGCGGGGTCTGTGCGTAGCGGGCCGTCAGCCAGAGCAAACTGGGCAGCCGTTTGGCGCTGGTCGTCGCGTCGAGTTCGACGTCACGCACGGCCCAGGTGCGATCGGCATGCAGACCGAGCTCGCCGATCTGGGCTTCGGCGAGCTGCTCTCCCAGCATCGACTTGACCGGATAGCGCCAAATCGAGGTGATGCGGCCGGCGGGGATCATCTCCCCAGACTAGGACCTTGCGCCCGGCACCCGTCCGTCCGGAGCTACAGCTTGACCGGCATCGCGCCGACGTGCCAGATCTCATCGCAGTACTCGGCGATCGCGCGGTCGGAGGAGAACTTGCCGCTGCGCGCCGCGTTGAGGATCGACATCCGCGACCAGGCGTCGGAATCCTCCCAGGCGGCACTGACCCTGGCCTGGCAATCCACGTAGGAGCGATAGTCGGCAAGCACCAGGAACGGGTCGTGGTGCAGCAGGTTATCGACCAGTGGTCGCAGCACCTCGGTGTCGCCGTGGGTGAACGTGCCCTGCACGATCAGTTCGAGCACCTCGGCCAGCTCGGGGTCGCGCTCGACGAAGCTGGTGGGCCGGTATCCGTCGGCCTTCAGCTGTTCCACCTCGTCGACGGGGAGGCCGAAGAGGAAGAAGTTCTCGGGGCCGGCCTCTTCGCGGATCTCGACGTTGGCGCCATCCAGTGTCCCGATGGTCAACGCCCCGTTGATCATGAACTTCATGTTCCCGGTGCCCGAGGCTTCCTTGCCCGCGGTGGAGATCTGTTCGGACAGGTTGGCCGCCGGATAGATCAGGTGGGCGTTCTTGACGTTGAAGTTCGGCAGGAACACCACCCGCATGTAGCGGTTCACGTCGGGATCGTTGTTGATGGTGGCGCCGATGGCGGTGATCAGCCTGATCATTCGTTTGGCGATGAAGTAGCCCGGCGCGGCCTTGCCACCGAAGATGAACGCACGTGGCGCGATCCCGAATCCCGGATTGCGCTTGAGCCGGTTGTAGAGCGTGATGATGTGCAGCACGTTGAGGTGCTGGCGCTTGTATTCGTGGATCCGCTTGACCTGGACGTCGAACATCCACGTCGGGTCGAGCTCGATGCCGGTCGCGGAATGCACATATTCGGCAAGGCGACTCTTGTTGGCGCGCTTCATATCTCGCCAACGCTCCCGGAACGCCGGATCGTCAACGTAGGACTCGAGGCCGCGCAACTGTTCCAGGTCGGACAACCACCCTTCGCCGACGGTCTCGTCGAGCAGGGTGCGCAGCCCCGGATTGGACAGACCCAGGAACCGACGCGGGGTGACGCCGTTGGTCACGTTGCCGAACCGCTCCGGCCACATCTCGTAAAAGTCTTTCAGCACACTGGCTTTCAGCAATTCTGAGTGCAGAGCAGCGACACCGTTGACGGCGTGGCTGCCCACGGTGGCCAGGTGCGCCATCCGCACACTCTTGCCGCCGTCTTCACCGATCAGCGACATCCGCCTGGCCCGGTCCTCGTCGCCGGGGAACGTGGCCGCGACCTCGTCGAGGAACCGGTCGTTGATCTCGTAGATGATCTCCAGGTGCCTGGGCAGGGATTCACCGAAGATCCCCAGCGGCCAGGTCTCGAGCGCCTCGGGCAGCAGCGTGTGGTTGGTATAGGCGAAGGTCGCGACGGTGATCTCCCAGGCCTCGTCCCACGCCATGTGGTATTCGTCGAGGAGCAGCCGCATCAGTTCGGCCACCGCGATCGACGGGTGGGTGTCGTTGAGCTGGATCGCCCACTTGTCCGGCAGTGCTGTCAGCGGCAGCCGGGCCCGCTCGAGGTGGATCCGCAGGATGTCCTGCAGCGACGAGCTGACGAAGAAATACTGCTGCTGCAGCCGCAGGCGCTTACCGGCCTCGGGTTCGTCGTTGGGGTAGAGGACCTTTGAGATCTTCTCCGAGAGCACCTCGTCCTCGACCGCCTTGTAGAAATCCCCGGTATTGAACGCGTCCAGCGCGAACGAGGACATCGACCGGGCACTCCACAGGGTCAGCGTGTTGCAGGTGTTCACGCCGTAGCCCTGGATCGGGGTGTCGTAGGAGACGCCCTTGATCACCCGCCGCGGGATCCAGCGCACCCGGTGATTGCCTGCCACATCCTCGTACTGTTCGGTGCGCCCGCCCCAGTTCACCAGGTAGCTCGCGTCGGGCTTGTCGATCTCCCACGGGTTGCCGGCGACCAGCCAGTTGTCGGTCTTCTCGACCTGCCAGCCGTCCTGGATCTCCTGGTCGAAAATGCCGAATTCGTAACGGATTCCGTAGCCGATCGACGGGCGCTGCAGGGTGGCCAGCGAGTCCAGGTAACAGGCGGCCAGCCGGCCGAGGCCACCGTTGCCCAGACCGGGCTCCTCCTCACACTCCATGATCACGTCGAGGTCTTGGCCAAGGGCGGCCAACGCTTCGCGGGCCTCCTTCTCGATGCGCAGGTTGAGCAGGTTGTTGCCGAGCTGAGGCCCCATCAGGAATTCCGCGGACAGGTAGCAGGTCACCTTGGCCGGGCCGTGCAGGAGATCCTGAGTGGTGGCCATCCAGCGCTGCTGCATCCGGTCACGAACAGCCAAAGCCAGCGCGCGGTAGTAGTGCTCAGTGGTCAGCACGCTCGGCGGCCGGGCGATCGAATAGACCAGGTGATCGGCGATCGCGCGGCGCAACGCATCCGCCGATAATCCGGTGCGGCTGTGCTCGTGGGGTCGCAGGGCGGCCTCGCCGGTGACGTCCCCCGGGGCGTTGCTCACGACATCCGTCATTGCGTTTCTCCTGCTCCCAGACCAGACCGCTTCTCGGTCCGTACGAGGACCCGAAGTCTGGCACCGCCGCATTTCGGCAAGGCGAGGTCCACGAGTCGCTCCCGTGAACTATCGCGCATCAACGTGTGCGCCGCGCGCCGAGCAAACGCGGTCGTTTGGTAAACGGTCGTCGCCGACCCAGCCGGGGCTATACATTCTTTCGAAAGTGTTCACTACGGAGTTGTTCACTGCCGCGTACCGCCGCAAGATCGGAAAAGACATTGACGTCGACAGTGCAATCGGGGGATCAGCTCGTCGGATTGGCGCGCGGTATGCGCGAGCTGGTGGCGGCGCAGGCCGGTGAGTCCGAGCGGCTGCGCACCATCGCCCCTGCGGTCGTCGAAGAGATGTGGGCCAGCGGGCTGATGCAGTCGTTCAACCCGGTCGCGGCGGGCGGCGTGGAGCCGTCGTTCACCGAGATGATCGAAACCTGGATCGAGATGGCGTGGCAGGACGGGTCCTTCGGGTGGATCGGGATCGCCAATCTGCCGTCGTCGTTCGCCGCCGCGGCTTATCTGCCCGACGAGGGTTTCGCGGAGGTGTTCACTGCCAACGACAACCGCGTCACGCTGGGCGGGCAGTTCTTTCCCAACGGCCAGGGTGCCGCGGTCGACGGCGGCTACCGGGTGACCGGCTCGTGGAGTTTCGGGTCGGGCACCGGTCACTCCGAGTACGTCTGCGCCGGGTTCTTCCCGATGGACGACGGTGAGATGCGCTGGGCGGCCGAAGGCATGCCCGAGATGCTGGTGGCGGTGATCCCGCGTGCCTACGTCGACTTCAAGGACGGTTGGCACGTCCAGGGACTCAAGGGAACTGGCTCCTACGACTACGGCGTCGACGACGTGTTCGTGCCCGCCAGCCGGACGTTCCCGCTGTTCTCGCGGGTCCCGTACCGGGGCAGCTCGCCGGCTACCCGGATGGGGCTGATGCCGGTGACGGCGGCCGGTCATGCATCGTGGGCGCTCGGGATCGCCAAGAGCATGCTCGACGATGTCGAGGAGCTGGCCGCCACCAAGTTCCGGATGAGCGACATGGCCTCACTGGCCAGCCGGCCGACCTTCCAGAAGGATCTGGCCCATCACGTCGCCGCGTGGCGTGCGGCGCGGCTGCTGGTGCTGGATGCGTTCGGCACCGCCGAGGCTGCCGTGGCCGGCGGAGATGACCTCACCCCGGCACTGCGTGCCGACATGCGCGTGGCCGCGGTGTACGCGACCGACGTGTCGCGCCAGGCCGCCGAGTGGGCGCATCTGGCCGCCGGCACCACGTCGATCCGGGAGGGCAGCCGCCTGGAGCGCGGGTTCCGCGACATCTACACCGGCACCCAGCACGCGTTCATCAGCGAGAAGGTGGCGATGGATGTGGCCCAGATCTGGCTGGGCATCATCGAGGATCAGCCCGGACTCTGAACGGCGCACTCGGCCCCGGCATTTCGCGCGCGCTCTGGCGTAGCCGGGATTAGAGTCCGAAGGTTATGACCGACTGGTCCGATCCTCGGCTTCCTCGCGCTGAAACGACCAGTCCGCGGCAGCTCAAACGGATGAGCCGCAACTTCGCCGGCGTCGGGGTCGGCATTCCGCCGGAGCGTCTGCAGCAGATCGCCATGGGCGGGACGGCCACCGACGACGAGCTGGTCGACGTCAGCTTCGCGCTCACCGCCACGCAGCTGCTCAGCGAGAAGCGCCGGTCCAAACGTGGCCGCGCACAACGACATGCCGTGCGCGGGTTCATCCTCGTCGTCACGATTCTGATCGCGATCAACGTGCTGTTGTGCCTGGGGCTGATGCTGTTCGTCCTGACCCAGCACACGACCCCGTATTAATCAGCCCGTCACGTATCAGTCGGCGACGTCCAGCGCCTTGTCCAGGATCGCCAGGCCCTCGGCCACCTCGTCGTCGCTGATGTTGCAGGCCGGCACCGCATGGATCCGGTTGAAATTGGCGAAGGGCAGCAGACCGCCGGACTTACAGGCGGCCAGCACCTCGTTCATCGCGGGGCTCGAGCCGCCGTAGGGCGCCAGCGGTTCGCGGGTCTGCTGATTGGCCACCAGCTCGAGCGCCCAGAACACGCCCAGTCCGCGGACCTCGCCCACCGACGGGTGGCGGGCAGCCAGCTCCTGCAACCCCGGGCCGAGCACCTTTTCGCCGAGTCGCGCGGCGTTGGCCACCATGCCCTCGTCTTCCATGGCGTTGATCGTCGCCACCGCGGCGCCGCAGGCCAGCGGGTGCCCCGAGTAGGTCAGCCCACCGGGGTAGGCGCGATCGGCGAACGTCGCATAGATCGCGTCGTTGATCGCGACGCCACCGAGCGGCACGTACCCGGATGTCACACCCTTGGCGAAGGTGATCAGGTCGGGCACCACGTCAAAGTTCTGGATTGCGAACCACTTTCCGGTCCGGCCGAACCCGGCCATCACCTCGTCGGCGATGAACACGATGCCATGGCGATCACAGATCTCCCGCACGCCGGCCATGTACCCGGGCGGGGGCACCATGATGCCCGCGGTGCCCGGCACCGATTCCAGGATGATCGCGGCGATGGTCGCCGGGCCCTCGTGTTGGATCAGGCGCTCGAGATAGTCGAGGGCACGCTCGGATTCCTGCTGCTCGTTCTCGGCGAAGAACGACGACCGGTACAGGAACGGGCCGTTGAAGTGCACCACGCCGGAACTGGCGTAGTCGTTGGCGTAGCGCCGCGGGTCACCGGTGAGGTTGATCGCGGTGTCGGTGCCGCCGTGATAGGAGCGGTAGCGGGAGAGCACCTTGTAGCGGCCGGTGTGCAGGCGGGCCATCCGGACCGCGTGCTCGACGGCGTCGGCGCCACCGTTGGTGAAGAACACCCTGTTCAGGTCACCGGGGGTTCGCTCGGCAATCAGCCGGGCCGCCTCGGACCGGGCGGCGTTGGCGTGCTGCGGCGCGACCGTGCAGAGCTTGGCCGCCTGCTCGGCGATCGCGGCGACGACCTTCGGATGCTGGTGGCCGATATTGGTGAACACCAGCTGGGAGGAGAAGTCGAGCAGCTTGTTGCCGTCGCCGTCCCAGACGTAGGACCCCTCCGACGCGACCAGCGTCATTGGCTTGATCTGCGCCTGCGCCGACCAGGAGTGGAAGACGTGCTGACGATCCAACTCGTAGGCCCTGGCGGCTTCGGCACGGGCGGTGTCGAGGTCCTGGCCGTTGGGGAGGACGTGGGGAGCAGTTGTCGTCATGCGTGCCTCTTTCGAGCTCAGTTGTGCTCAGTTGTTCTGTGGGAAGCCGAGGTTGATGCCGCCATGGGAGGGATCGAGCCACCGCGTGGTGACCACTTTGCCACGGGTGAAGAAGTGCACGCCTTCGGTGCCGTGCGCATGGGTGTCACCGAACAGTGAACTCTTCCAGCCGCCGAAGCTGTAGTAGGCGGTCGGAACCGGGATCGGCACGTTGATGCCGACCATGCCGACCTCGACTTCGTTCTGGAAACGCCGGGCGGCGCCACCGTCGTTGGTGAAGATCGCGGTGCCGTTGCCGTACGGGTTGGAGTTGATCAACGCCAATGCCTCGTCGTAGGTGTCCACCCTCAGCACCGCGAGCACCGGGCCGAAGATCTCGTCGGTGTAGACGCTCATCTCGGGGGTGACGTTGTCGATCAGGGTGGGGCCCAGCCAGAAGCCCCCGGAGCCGTCGCCGTCAACTTCGATCTCCCGGCCGTCGACGACGATGGTGGCGCCGTCGGCTTCACCGGCATCGATGTAGGAGGCCACCTTGTCCCGGTGGGCCTTGGTGACCAGCGGGCCCATGTCGGTGTTGCGGGTGCCGTCACCGATCTTCAGCGACGTTGTGCGCGCGGCGATCTTGGCGACCAGCTCATCGGCGATCGGGCCGACCGCCACGGCCGCCGAGATCGCCATGCAGCGTTCGCCCGCCGAGCCGAACCCGGCGTTGACCATCGCGTCGGCAGCCAGGTCCAGGTCGGCGTCGGGCAGGATCACCGCGTGATTCTTGGCTCCGCCCAGGGCCTGCACGCGCTTGCCGTGCTGGGTGCCGGTGGAGTAGACGTACTGCGCGATCGGGGTCGAGCCGACGAAGCTGACGGCCTTGATGGCCTTGTTGGTCAGCAGCTCGTCGACGGCGACCTTGTCACCCTGCAGCACGTTGAAGACGCCGGCCGGAAGCCCGGCCTCGGCCCACAGATTCGCGATCCACAGCGCGGCCGACGGGTCCTTCTCAGAAGGCTTGAGCACCACAGTGTTTCCGGCGGCGATGGCGATGGGGAAGAACCACATCGGCACCATCGCGGGGAAGTTGAACGGGCTGATGACGGCGACCGGGCCCAGCGGCTGCCGAATCGAGGCGACGTCGACGTTGGTCGAGGCGTTCTCGGTCATTCCGCCCTTGAGCAGATGTGATATGCCGCAAGCGAATTCGACGACTTCCTGGCCGCGGCTGACCTCACCGAGCGCATCGGAGAGCACCTTGCCGTGTTCGGCGGTGATGATCGCGGCGAGCTCCTCCTTGCGAGCGTTGAGCAGCTCACGGAACGCGAAGAGCACCGTCGTGCGCTTGGCCAGCGAGGTGTCGCGCCACGCCGGGAACGCCGCGGCCGCGGCATCGATGACAGCGCGGGCGTCGGCGACGTCGGCCAGTGCGACCTGACCGGTGACCTGTCCGGTGGCCGGGTTGGTGACGGGGGCGGTGCGATCGCTGCCGCCGGCGAAGTTCTTCCCGCCGGCCCAGTGGGCGATGGTGCGAACGCGAGTGTTGGGCGCGGTGAGAGTCATACGTCGATTCTGCGGGCGGTTGGCGCCGCGCAGGACCGACGAAGTGTAAGCAATGACCGCTGTACTCATACACTGTGTAAATGCAGCTGACGCTCGCCGACATCCTCGAGCTGCCATCGATTCGCGGTGGTGAGCCGGAGGTCGTGTGCACCGGGCCGATGGATCAACCGGTGCGCTGGGTGCACGTCAGCGATCTGGCCGACCTGTCCGGCCTGCTGACCGGCGGGGAGCTGGTCCTGACCACCGGCCAGCCGTTGGCCGATCCGGCCCGGCGCGACGGATACCTGCCCGGGTTGGCCGACGCCGGCGCCACCGGCGTGGTGATCGAGCTCGGCCTTCACATCGACGCGCTCCCGGAATCGGTTCGCGATATCGGCATGACGCTCTCGCTGCCGGTGATCGTCCTGCACCGACCGGTTCGCTTCATTGACGTCACCGAAGAGGTTCACCGCAGAATCGTCGCCGACCAGTACGCCGAGGTGGCGTACGGGCAGCGGGTGCACGAGGCATTCACCGCGCTGAGCATGCGCCGCGCCTCCGTCGACCAGATCGTCAGCGCCGCGGCGGAGATGCTGGGCACCGCGGTGGTGCTGGAGGACCTCAACCGACAGGTGCTGGCGTTCGACGGTTGGGGCGTCTCGACTCCGGTCCTGCTGGCGGATTGGGAGCGTCGCTCCCGGCTGACCGCCGGCCACACGTGGACGGCCTGCCCGGTCGGCCCGTATCGCGAGGAATGGGGCCGGTTGATCGCCCCGCTTGTCGCTACCGACGGGCGGGCGGTGATGACGTTGGAGCGGGCCGCCCAGGCCCTGGCCCTGCACCGGATGGTCGAGCAGAACCGCAGCTCGCTCGAACTTCGCGCCCAGAGCGGCCTTGTCGACGATCTGCGCCGCGGCCGGATCACCGACGAAGCCGAGGCGACCGCCCGCGCCCACGCACTCGGACTACGCCCGGCACTGACGTATGTGCCGATGGCGGTGCGGGTTCGCGAAAGTGCCGGCGCCGATCAGGTCGCGGTCGCTCAGCGGCGGGTGCGGACGTTGGACGCGATCATGCACACGGTGCGCGCCGCCGGGCATACCGGCCTGGCGGCCACCCGCGATGACGGGCAGGTCGACCTGGTGTTGGCGCCGCAGCGGACCAGCACTCTCGACGAGGTGTGCGCGGCGATCCGCGAGTCAGTCATCCGCCTGGATGGCGTCGGCGACTGCACGATCGGAGTGGGACCGGAGTCCAGCAGGCTGGTCGATGCGGTGGGCGGTCTGCGCGAAGCAGGACACGTCGCCGAGGTTGCGATGTCGATGCCGTTGCATGACAAGGCATTTCATCGCGCATCAGATGTGCGGCTGCGCGGTCTGCTGGCACTGATCCGTACCGATCCACGCGTGCAGGCCTTCGCCGAGACGGAACTGGCCGGACTGCTTGCCTACCGCGCCAAACACGGCGACGAGGCGTTCGATCTGTTGCGGCGCTTCCTGGACGCCGGCGGCAACAAGGCCGAGCTGGCCAGGACGCTGCACATGTCACGGCCGACCCTGTATTCGCGATTGGACGCTCTCGCGCGCATCATCGGCCTCGACCTCGACGACGCGGAGTCGCGGACGTCATTGCACGTCGCGGTGCTGATCCTCAACGCGGCGGGGGAGTAACCGCAAGCTCGTGGGCGATCAACTCGCGGCTGGATCGTCAGCGTCCTTGCGCTCGTCTTTGATTCGCTCCTTGCTCCGCACCAGCCGAAGCATCGTCACCAACACCAGGCCGCCGGCGATGTTGCCGACCAGCGTGTACCAGAACCAACCCAGCCAGTCGAGATAGCCGAACGGCGCCTCACCCGTGGCGAGCGCGCCGAAAATCAGCAGCGAATCCAAGATCGAGTGGAACAGCGCAAGGCCGGCAAGCACGAACGCACCCGCCACGGCGGCCGCGATCTTGCCGGGCACCGAGTCGGTGCCATGCTGCATGCGCGTCATCAACGTGATCACCATGCCGCCCAGCACCGCCAGCGCCAGGCTCTGCACAGACAGCGGCGCGGTGACGAAATGCTCTGCCGACTCGATCGTTTGCGCTTTCAGCTTGGGCAATGCCGTGATGATCAGCGCCATGATCAACCAGCCGCCGACGAGGTTGGCAAGCAGCGTGCCGCTCCACAGTTTCGCCAGCTGGCCGAGGCTGGCGCGCTTGGCAGCCACGGTGGCAACCGGTACCAGAAAGCCCTCGGTGAACAACTCGCTGCGACCGAGCAGCAGGGCCAGGAAGCCGATCGAGAAGGCCACGCCGGCCAGCAGCTGATTGTGGGTTTCGTTCAACACCGACAGGTAGGCCAGTACGCCGATCGCGACTTCGGTACCGCCGAAGAACCCGGTGACCAGTACTTCTCGCCAGCTGCGGTGAAGGCGCTGGCTGCCCTCGTCAACCATGCGGTTGAACGCCTCTTCCAACTCGTCCTCGATCGGACTGTCGGACTCACCCAATTGGCGCTGGCTCGTTGTGCTCACGATTCGGGGTACCCGCTGGCAGCAGGCCGAACACCGGGGCGCCGCTGAGCAGTCGCCCAACGCGCCGCCATAGACTGGCCCACCGTGGGCATTCTGGTTGGCTTCGCGCCGTGGATCGTCTATTGGGTTCTGGTCGGTAACGTCCCGTTCGAGACGGCCGTGCTGGTCGCCCTCGGTATCGCCGTCATCGGGCTGGTGATCGGTCGCACCAAGAAGGCGCCCGGCCTCACCTTCGAAATCGGCGCTGTCGCAACGTTCTCCGTACTGACGATCCTGACCTTCGTGACGAGCCAGTCATTCATGGAGCAGTGGATGCAGCCCCTGAGCAACGCGGGGATCTTCCTGATTGCCTTGGTGGGCGCACTGGTCGGCAAGCCATTCGTGCGGGAGTTCGCCTCGGCCGGTCGCCCCGACGAGGTGATCAAGAGCGATCTGTTCAAAAAGATCACCGCACTGCTGACGTGGATCTGGATCGCCGCCTTCGCGGGTATGACGGTGTCCTCGGCGATCCCGCCGATCGTGCAGGGCGACGCGACCATCCTCGACACCAAGACCCCGTTGTCGTTCGTCTGTTACTGGGTCATCCCGTTCGCCTTCATGGGACTGGCGGCGCTGGCGTCGCGCATCCTGCCCGACAAGATGACCCCGAGTGACGACGTGGTTCGTGAGACGTCATTCGTCGCCTACAGCGAGGCCGCCATCGACGAGCTGTACTACCTGGCGCAGGAGCACGCCAACCGCGAAGTCGGCGCCGGCAAAGAGGCTTACAACGTCAAGGTGGGCGGCATGGGCATCGCGCTGACTGGCGACGATTCGCGCAAGTCGTGGCCGTCGACGTACCGGGTGCGTGACCGGCGGCAGTGAGCCGTCCGTAAGCCGACGTCAGGCAAGGTTGCTGGCGCGCGTCGGCGATCGCAACCAATCGGGCAACTTTGCACACCACTTCGGACACTGTTACGTCACGGTTTGGCTAAAAGCCCTGTTCAGGCCTCAACCGTGGTCAACGGCTGTCAGCGATTTGCTGTAGAAGTTACAGAAGTGACCTCTGTGATCGGGACGGAGCTTTGCTCAGAGGCGCCCGGAAGGTGGAAATGAACATGATGAAGAAGCGCGTGTATGCCCTGGCGATCAGCCTGATGATGCTGCTCGCCATTCCCGGCCTGCTGGCCCCGGCGGCGACCGCCGCACCGGTCAGCCGGGATCAGTACGTCCAGCTGGTGATCCAGCGTGGGCTCGCCCAGCGCGGCGTGCCCTATGCCTGGGCCGGCGGCGACATCAACGGGCCCACCCTGGGCAAGGGACCGAGCGCGGCGGTGGTCGGATTCGACTCCTCTGGGCTGATCCAGTACATCTTCGCCGGCGTCGGCGCCAAGCTGCCGCGTTCGTCGGGCGACATGTACAAGGTGGGCCAGCACGTGACCGCCGACCAGGCGCTGCCGGGTGACCTGATCTTCTATGGACCCGACGGCACCCAGAGCGTGGCGATGTTCCTCGGCAACCAGCAGATGCTCGAGGTCACCGACACCGTCGTGGCGGTGTCCGCAGTGCGCGCCAAGGATATGACTCCCTACCTCGTCCGCGTCATCGCCTAAGCCCCCGGGGGTGTGCTGGTCGCGTCGACTATGTGTCGGCGAGCGGCACGCCCCTCAGGGGTGGGCGGCAGCGGATACGAGTTCAGAGTTGTTGTCGCGCAGCTGAATTGCGGCGCACGGAATCACCGGCACGACTCGGTTTCCTGCACTGGCTGATCCGACCACAGCGGTCGGATCAGCCCGCCGTCAGGCGCAGTCGGTGCAGGTCATGCTCGAAGCATCGGCAAGCCGGCTTCGGTGGTGCACCAGAAAGCAGCTGGTGCAGGTGAACTCGTCAGCCTGCTTGGGAATCACCCGAACAGTGAGCTCCTCGTCGGACAGGTCTGCGCCCGGCAACTCGAAGGAGTCCGCCGCCTCAGCCTCGTCCACATCGATAACGGCCGTCGCCGTATCCTTGCGCCGCCCCGCCAGGTCTTCCAGCGACTCTTCCTCAGGCTCGGCCTGGGTCCGGCGAGGGGCGTCATAATCAACCGTCATGGTCCGTGCCTTTCGTTCTTACCGCACTCGACGTCGCGACAACGCGGCCGAATGCGAGTTTGTTCCCGCAGCGGGTCTCGGCTAAACACCGTTGTTTCACCAGTGGCTGAGCTGTTGCCCCAACTCGGACACCACCGTCGAGTTCCCATGCCATAGCAACGCAATACAGAGGCGTCAGGTTCGCCAAAGCGATTCCTGGGCGACACTGGCGATCAGGGTACCGTCACCACGGTGAATTGACCCCCGTGCCAAACCCCGCGCGTCGCTGTGACTTACCGCAGAAGCGTCGTACAGGTGCCAGTGATGGAGATCGGTGGGCCGGTGCAGCCACAGCGCATGGTCGAGGCTGGCCGCGCCGCCCGGGCTGGGACGCCCACCTCCCGGTGGCCGGGCCGAGGACACCAGCCCCAGGTCAGAGATGAATGTCAGCGCGCACGCCCGCAGTATCGGATCGTCTTCGAGCGGCTCGCGGGTCCGAAACCAGAACGGTTGGAACGGCCAGTCGTCGTGACCGTGCTGCCCTGGCGCGACCCGGATCTCGAAGTGATCGGCCCATCGCACCGGCAGGTTTGTGACTATTGTCGCGTCCGACAGTTCCACCGCGAGGAGATCTGACCGCTGCCAGTCGGTGGTGGTCTCCGGCTGATGGAATGACGCCATCATCTCGAAGATCGCCGCGCCGTCCTGCACGGCGGTGACCCGGCGGGTGTTGAAGGAGCGGCCGTCGCGAGTGATCTCGACGGTGAACTCGATGTCGACGCCGATCCGGCCGCCCTTGATGAAGTACGCGTGCAGCGATTGCGGCAAGCGGCCCGAATCCACCGTGGCGGCCGCGGCAGCCAGCGCCTGCGCGGCGATCAACCCGCCGTACAACCGGGGCCCCACCCCGAATGTCGCCGAGGTGTGAAATGTCTGCCCGCCGCCGTCGAGCCGGACCAAGTCCGCGATCCAGCTCGGCATGCTCTCCCCGCGGTTGTCGTGGTCGAAATCGCACTCACGATAACCGCCTACACTGCGGTGATGGACCGCGGGTGCACGAACCGCATGTGGCCGTTGAACTTTGGCGCACTGACTCTCGTCACGGCCATCGCCGTCTCCGGTGCGGTCGCACCGCCGGCCGCGGCGGGCGGCGACCCGCACGCGCTGAAGGTCTGCACCACCGGCGACTACCCGCCGCTGACCTACCGCGATCCGGCGACCGGGCAGTACAGCGGCGTCGACATCGACATGGCCAACGACCTGGCCGCCCATCTCGGGCGACAGCCGGTGTTCGTTGCGACCACCTGGCCGACGCTCATGGCTGACCTGACCTCGCCCGGCATGTGCGATATCGCCGTGGGCGGGATCACCGACACACCCGATCGGCGCCGCGTCGCCGACGCCACCTCGCCCTACCTGGCCAGCGGAAAGACCCCGGTGGTGGCGCCCGCCAACGCAGGCCGGTTCTCGTCGATCCAGGACATCAACCAGCCCGGCGTGCGGGTGATCGAGAACAGCGGCGGCACCAACGAACAATTCGCCCGGAAGAATTTTCCGGATGCTCAGATCGCGATCTGGGCCGACAACACCACGATCTTCGATCAGCTCGCGGCGGGCAACGCCGACGTGATGGTCACCGATGCGGTGGAAGCGATCTACCAGTCCTCGCTGCACCCGGGGTTGGTGGCCGAACACCCGGAGCAGCCGTTCACCTCGGAGGCCAAGGCCTACCTGCTGCCCAACGGCAGTCCCATCGCCGGCCAAACCGACTCGTGGCTGGCCGGCGCGCTGCATGACGGCACGTTCGCCGGGATCTACCAGCGCTGGCTGCACACGCCGGTACCCGAGGCACCCCAGTAAGGGGCGCTCAGCGGCCCCGCCACTGCGGCTTGCGCTTTTCCCGCCAGGCCTGCAAGCCTTCGGCCACGTCCTCGGTGGCACCGGCCACCTTGCGCATCACCTCGCCAAAGCGCACCGACTCGATCCAGCCCATGTTCGCGGTACGCCAGGCCACTTCCTTGGTGGCCCGCTGGGCCAAGGGGGCGGCCTCGGTGAGGGTCCTGGCCCACGCCTGCGCTTCTGCCTGGAGGTCCTCAGGTTCGACGAGCTTCCACACCAAGCCGATCTCCTTGGCGCGCTGGGCGCTGATCGGCTTGCCGGTGAGCAGAAGCTCCATGGCGTTGGCCCAGCCGACGCGATGCGGCAGCCGGACGGCACCGACGATGGTGGGGACGCCCAACGTCACCTCGGGGTAGTGAAAAGTAGCGTCGGTCGAGGCAATCACGAAGTCGCAGAACAACACTCCGGTCAGTCCGTAGCCGACACACGGCCCGTGCACGGCGGCGATCGTCGGCTTGAACAACTCCATGCCCGACTCGAAGCTGTTGATGGTCGGCTTCTCCCAGAAGGTCCCGCCGAAAGTCCCTACCGCGCCTTCGCCGTCCTTGAGGTCACCGCCGGCACAGAAGACGTCACCGGTGGCCGTCAGGATTCCGACCCAGGCCGCCTCCTCGTCACGGAACCGGTCCCATGCGGCGTTGATCTCCTGACGGAGCGGGCCGTTGATGGCGTTGCGGGCCTCGGGGCGGTTGAGGGTGATCGTGGCGACGTGGTCGTCCAGCTGGTAGGTGACGAGGCTCATTTCTGCACTCTAGTTATGCCCGTCGAGGCCGCCCCCGACGCGGCCTCGACGAACCTCTCACTCGGACGGCTCTAACCGCCGATGTCCATGCGGGGCGCCGGATTGGCCATCGCGGTCACCATGCTGCTGCCGAATGCCCCGCCGTCGTCGAACAGGGTCGCGCTACCCACGGACACCCCATTCTCCGAGAAGTGAGTGTCGGCCTGCACGCCGATGAACACGCCGCGCGGCAGCCGTGTGAGTGCCACGGTCAGGTCACCGTTGATGTAACCGATTCCGCTGGCGCCCATGTCGGTTACCAGATTGGCGGCCGCTTCGGCGACGACCGCGGACCGCACAAACGGTGTGGCAGCCAGGCCGGCCACCGCGTCCAATCCGCCGTAGTAGGCACGCTTGCGCCCAGTGCTCTGGTGCCGCAAGCCCATCGGGCTCCAACCGGTTCCGTCACCGTCGACATGCAGGGGATAGTTTTCTCCCGCATCCGGCGCGATGACAGTCATCGCGGACTCCCATTGCTCATCGACCGACGTGTTCGTCTGGCGATACTGCAACAGCGTCGCCCTCGCGACGATCCAATCGTCTTGGATGATGTCGCATTCGGCCGTGCGCATCCGGTGCCCGTGCCGAATCAGCCGGGTCTGGGTGTGCGTCGGGACGGCTCGGGCCGGCTTGAGCAGATCGAGGGTCAGCCGGGCGGGCAGGTATCCGACGGCGCCGTATTTGCGCTCCAGCGTCGACGCCGCGAGTCCGGCGATCGCCTGACCGCTGAGCACACCGTCGCTCCACGAGGCCGCGGCCGAGGTCGTCGGCCGGAAGCTCCCGTTGGCTTGCTGAACGAAATATGCCGGGCGGATACCGATCGCGCCGGAAGCCGCTGCCGTACGTTCCGACAAATCCATGCTGCTGTTCACCGTTGCCATCCTTTTGTTTTGGGGAGCCGCCGCTTGCTTGACGGCTCACCAGCAACTATGACGCGCAACGACGTGGCGGACTGTCCACCGATCGGCTGGAATACAGGATGAATGCAGTGTCCACCGATTGGGGGACACCCGCGCAGTGAGTCAGGACTCCAGACGGGCGCGAACAACGGAAAGCCGTTGCTGCAGTTCATCTTCGGAGATGACACCCCTGGCCAGCAGTGAATGCGCCAGCGCGACAAGCTGGTTCTCCGGGTAAGGAAGCTCGGAGTAGACGGTGGCCGAAAGCTCATCTTCCTCGTCGCGCCGCTCCTTGAAGGACGGGACATCGGCGTCACAGGCGGCGTGGTCGAGCGCGTCACACAGCCCGTCGAGGCTGGTCTTCCACGGCGGCACCGGGTTTTCCACCCCGTATTTGGCCGCCATCTCGGGCCACACCTGATTGCGTTCGACGATCTGCTGCAGCGTGTCGGGGTTCATTCGCCGACCGGGTGCATCGCGGGACGGGTATCGGTGATGACGTTGGTGGTCACCCCGGGTTTCGGCAGGGCGACGCCGATCAGGGCGTCGCGGGTGAGGATCTCGGTCAGCTGGTCTTCGGTCCAGCCGTCCGTGCCCTCGGGGCGCATCGGCATCACCATGAACCGGTGCTTCTGGTTGGAGTCCTGGACCCGGACTTCGATGTCGTCGCCGAGGTAAAGGCCGAACTCCGACAGCACCTGGCGGGGCCAACGCACAAGGCGCCGACGGTAATTGGGCGTGCGATACCACTCGGGGGAGTTGCCGAGGATCGGCCGCGGGTAGCAGGAGCAGAGGGCACAGACGATCACGTTGTGCAGGGTCGGTGTGTCCTCGAGGATCTGGAAGGCGGTGAAATCGCTGGGGGTGCCGAAGCCGGTCGGCTCCAGCCAGTCGACGCCGACTTCCTTGCTGGCCGTCATCGGCTCGCGCAGCGCCAGCGCCTTGAAGTCGGGATCCAGCCAGGCACGGGCGACCAGTCGGGCGGCCGGAGTCGGGCCGATCTGCTCGGCGAACTCGGTGAACCGGCGGTGCTCTTCGGCGGTGAAAATGCCTTTCTCGATACATAATTCGCGCAACGCGATCTCGAGTACCTCGAAGTCGGTGATCTCGTCGACCATCGGTTTGACGGTCCGGTCGTGGTCGTGGTCGTGGTCGTGGTCGTGTGCAGACATGTACTTCCGTTCCGGGGTGAGGGCGGCGGGCTCAGTGGGCGGCTTGGAGCCAGTGCTCGGGAATCTCGGTCCGGAGGCTGTCGACCTCGGGACCGTTGAAGTCGTCCCACAGCTCGGACATGCTGAATTTGACGACGTAGAACCATTCCGGCTTCGCGTCGGGAATGTCCCAGGTTTCGTCCTCGGCGGCCGGACTCTCGTAGGCCACCGCGTCGATGACACCCCGGGCCCCACGGACGTACTCGGGTGTGCGGGTATAGAACAGCACCGGCAGTTCGCGGACGACGACCGGGTCGCCGACCTTGAACTTCGCCGCGCCGGCCTTGCCCGCGTACACCTGAGGATCGCCCTTGCCCTGCGCGTGCACGATGTGGCTGTTGCGCTTGACCTGCGATCCGTCGCCCTCGGACTTCGGCTCGGCTTTGAGGGTCTTGCCTTCCAGCCCGCCGGCGTAGCGGTCCTTGACCTCGGCCATCCGCTCGGTGAGTTCGGTCAGACCGATGTGATGCTTCTCGATCAGCACCCGCGCCACAGACAGCAGCCAACGGCCGTAGTACGGGAACCCGAGATACACGGCACGCTGGACGTCGACGTTCCCGATCCGTCGCCGTTCCTCCGAGAGCCAGATGCCGCGCCACGCGAGTACCTCGCAAATGACATAGGTCATGTGCTCCCAGTACTCGTAATCCTTGTTCTCGTACTTCATCGGGGCATCCGGCTCGCCGCCGACGTCGTGCACCGGCTTCATGTAGGCGACGAACCGTGCATGATCGAGCAGATCCGGAGTGGGAGCGTCCGGCAATTCGGGATAGGCCGACTTGAGCCGGGCAACCAGCGCCAGCTGATCGGCGCGTTCTGCGGCAGTGCTCATGGAAAGCCCCCTCGTGACCGTGCACAGGTCCAACGGGTGCCAAAGTAACACCGTTTATGGCCGAAAGTGGTTGCAATCCATGGGCTCTTACCTGCCGGGCAATTTCAGCTAGTTCTCAGGCATAGCCCAGCGCCACGTTCTCGGCACGGATGCGCACCGTGAGCACCAAGGCGTTGGCGATGCTGAACACGATCGCCGTCACCCAGGCGGAGTGCACCAGCGGCAGTGCGGCCACCTCGGCAACCACCGCCGTGTAGTTGGGATGGTGCAGCCAGCGATACGGGCCACCGTCGACCAGGGGCGCACCCTTGATCACGATCAGGCGCGGGTTCCAGTGCTTACCCAGCGTCGACACACACCACCAGCGCAGGGCGGTGCTGAGCGCCACCACGCCGACCATCGGCCAGCCGAGCCAGGGCAGGAACGGCCGGTGCGTCGTCGCCACTTCGACGATGCAGGACACCAGCAGCAGGGTGTGCATCCCGACCATCACCGGATAGTGGCCACGGCCGAACTCTCGGCCGCCTTGAGCGAAGGACCATCGGGCGTTGCGCCGCGACACCACCAACTCGACGAGGCGTTCGACGCCGATCAGAGCAATGAACAGGTAGTAAAACATTGCCATCTCCTTCACCAGCTCAGCAGCAACAGTTCGAAGCTGAAGCCAGGCCCCATTGCCAGCATCACTCCCAGCGAGCCCGCCGCAGGAGCTTCCGCGAGAGTTCGGTTGAAGACGTCGAGCACCGACGCGGACGACATGTTTCCGTTGTCCCGCATGGATTCCCAGCTGTGCCGCAACGCTTCGGCCGGCATGCCGACCGCGTTGGTGATCGACTCGAGCACCTTGGGCCCGCCCGGGTGACACACCCAGGTCGTGATGTCGGCGGTCGTCAGCCCGTGGTCGGCGAGGAACCGGTCGACCTCCTCGCCGAGATGGTCGTCGGCCATCTTCGGAACGTCGCGCGACATGACGAGCTGAAATCCGCTGGAGCTCACATTCCATCCCATGACCTCGACGGTGTCGGGCAACAGTGCGCTGCGTGTCGCCAGTATCTGCGGGCCCGGCTGCAGGGGGAGTCCGGCAGGAGCCCGATCGGCGCCCGTGCCGACTACCGCGGCCGCGCCGTCGCCGAACAGGCAGACGCCGATGAGCGCCGGAATCGATGTGTCGTCACGTTGCAGCGTCAGGGAACACAGCTCGACGGAGAGCAACACGGCGACGTGGTCGGGAAAACCGCGCAGGTAGTCGTGCAGCCGCGCCATCCCGGCGGCACCGGCCACACAGCCGAGGCCGAACAGCGGGATGCGCTTGACGTCGGATCGGAGCCCCAGCTTGGAGGCGATGCGGGCATCGATGGTCGGCACCGCCACACCGGTGCTCGACACGGTCAGGATGGCGTCGACCTCGTCGGGGCGCAGGTGCGCTTCGTCCAGGGCGCGGCGCACCGCCTGCTCGCCGAGTTCGACGGCAACTTCGAGGTACGCCGCATTGGCTTCGGTGAACCCGCCCAGCTTCGGGTAGCGGTCCACCGGCAGCGCGAGGTTGCGGTATTCGACGCCGCTGGTCCGGGCGAAGCGGGCGAACCCGGGTTCGGCGAACTCGGTGAGCGCGTTGGCCACCTCGTCCTGGTCGTAACGATTGGTCGTGAACGCGACGGCGGTACCCGCGACACGGGGATCACCGTGTCGAGGGGTGCCAATCGAGTTCAGTGAGCGATAAAAATCTGTATCTGTCATGCGCGCTGTAACGCACCGGAGGCCGCAAAAAAATTCCGTTTCATCCTGCGCGTGAAATATCGCACAGGAACATGAAATAATCGACGGCTATCCGTATAAGTTCACGTCAGTCGTGATTGTATGAAAACTTAAGAAGCACAACGTAAGTGGAGCCTGAGAATTCCCAGGAATGCCGGCGAATCTGACAACTAATTGCGCATCGGCTGCGGGAACGCTGGCAATCGTTAATACAGGTGAACTTTTTCCGGCGGTATTTCGTGCGCTCGTCTGGACTACGAAAAGAATTGCCGCAGTTGGTCGGCCATCATGCGGGGGTCGCCGGCCTGATCCTGTGCCGCCCCGTGGTTCAGCCCCGCCAGCTCGACCCGGCGCGCGTTCGGCAGCACGCCCTCTAGAGCGTCCAGCGTGCCGGTGAACAGAGTCGGCGCGTCGCTGCCGCACATCAGCAGACATTCCGCTGTCACGGTGCGGTAGAAGTCGATGGTGCCCTCGGTCGCCATGACCTGCCGCAGCTCGGGGATCAATGCCGGCACCAGATCGCGCAGCGCGACGGTGTCACCGCGCGCTGCCAGTGCATCAAGCGACAGCAGCAGGCGGCAGACCAGTGGCGCGGCCAGGACGCGGCTCATCAGCCGGTAGGGAGCTGAAACCGTGTGCATCCGAGGATCATTGGCCGAATCGACGGCCAGGCTCGACATTGCTCCGGCGACGTCGCCCTTGGCTATCAGCGCCTCACCGCGGCCGATGGTGGCCTTGAACGCCGGCAGGTCGGGTTGGCCGACGAAGATGACGGGCTCGAACACGGCCACCTTGCGGATCGCCGGGATCGAGGCCGAGCCGTGCAACGCGAACAGCCCGCCGTCCGCCGTCCCGAATACACACTCGGCGCCGGTCTCGGCCACGACCGCCGCAAGGTCCTCGTCCTCACTGGCGATGCTGTAGTTCGGGCCGTAGGGGCCGCTCATCCCGCGCCCACGCCGGTCGGGAATGCAGACGGTGAACCTGTCGGCCAGTGCGGCACCGAGCTTCAGATAATGCTGCGATGCAAGCGCGCCGCCGTGCAGGATCACGATCGCAGGGCCCTGGCCGAGCTGACGAAAGCCGATCGTGGTGCCGTCCATGGACGTCACGGTCTTCTTGGCGTATGCGACCTTGTCACTCATGGCGCCTCCCCAAGCCGAACCTAGCAGGGGAGAGGCCCCTACCGGCCGAAGCCGGCGTCGCGCAGTGCCTGCGCCATCGAGCCGGCGGACGGGGTGCTCTCGCGCCTGCCGCCGTCGTTGCGACGTGCGGGTTGGCGGCGCTCACCGCGGCCGGTGGTGGCGGCAGGGCGCTCGGTGCGCTTGGCCTGCTCGCGCTTTGGTTCATCACCGAGGCGCAGGGTCAACCCGATCCGCTGGCGGTCTACATCGACCTCGAGGACCTTGACCCGCACCACCTGACCGGATCGCACCACCTCGTGTGGGTCGGAGACGAATTTGTCCGACATCGCCGACACGTGCACCAGACCGTCCTGGTGCACACCGACATCGACGAAGGCGCCGAAGGCTGCGACATTGGTGACGACACCTTCGAGCACCATGCCGACCTTCAGATGGGCCAGCTTCTCCACGCCGGCGGCGAACGTCGCGGTGGAGAACGCGGGGCGTGGATCGCGTCCCGGCTTTTCCAGCTCGGCGAGGATGTCGGTCACCGTCGGCACCCCGAATCGGTCATCGGCGAAGTCCGCCGGCCGAAGCGCACGCAGCGACCGTTCGTTGCCGATGAGTTCGGCCAGTGCGATGCCCGAGCGATCAAGGATTCGGCGGACCACCGGATAGGCCTCGGGATGCACACCCGACGCGTCGAGCGCGTCGTCGCCGCCGCGAATCCGCAGGAATCCCGCGCATTGTTCAAAAGCCTTGGGGCCCAACCGCGCAACCTTCAGCAGTGCGCTACGGCTTCGGAACGGTCCGGTCTTCTCCCGGTGCGCGACGATGGCCTCGGCCAACGACTCCGACACACCAGACACCTTCGCCAGCAACGGAACCGACGCGGTGTTCAGGTCGACACCCACGGCGTTGACGGCATCCTCCACCACCGCGTCGAGACTGCGCGCGAGCGTGCCCGGGGTGACGTCATGCTGATACTGACCGACACCGATCGACTTCGGCTCGATCTTCACCAGTTCGGCAAGCGGATCCTGCAACCGCCGTGCGATCGACACCGCGCCACGCACCGTCACGTCCAGACTCGGCAGCTCTCGGGCGGCGTACGCGGACGCCGAGTACACCGAGGCACCGGCCTCACTGACCATCGCCTTCACCGGCGCCCCCGCACCGGCCGGACGGATATCGGCGATGAGTTCGGTGGCCAGTGCGTCGGTCTCGCGCGACGCGGTTCCGTTGCCGATGGCGATCAGCTCGACGCCGTGGCGCGCGACCAAAGCCGCCAATGCCGCCTTGGCCGAATCCCATTGACGCTGAGGCTGATGCGGGTAGATCGCACAGGTATCGAGCACCTTGCCGGTGCCGTCGACGACGGCGACCTTGACGCCGGTGCGGAAGCCGGGGTCCAGCCCGAGCGTGGTGCGAGTACCGGCCGGAGCCGCCAGCAGGAGATCCTTGAGGTTCTTGGCGAACACCGCCACCGCGTCGTCTTCGGCGCGCTGGCGCAACCGCATCCGCGCGTCGACCGCCCCGGAGATCATCAGCCGGGTACGCCAAGCCAACCGGACGGTGGTGGCCAGCCACTGTGTTGCCGCCGCCTTGGCGGACATGTCCACCCCCAGCGACTGGGCGACCATCACCTCGTAGGCATCGTCGCTGCCGCCGTCGAAGCGCAACGCAAGGGCCTGCTCTTTCTCGCCGCGCATGACCGCCAGCACCCGGTGCGACGGCATACCCTCGAGCCGCTCGGAGAACTCGAAGTAGTCGCGGAACTTCTGTGCCGCTGGGCTTTTCGCAGACTCCTCGGAGTGGGGTGCGGTCCGCAGCGCGCCTTCGGCCCAGAATTTGCTGCGGACCGCGCCGACCAGCTCGGCATCTTCGGCGGCCCGCTCGATGAGGATGTGCCGGGCACCGTCGAGTGCCGCCGCGGCGTCGGTGAGATCGGCGTTGAGAAACTCGGCGGCCGCGGTTTCGGGGACGACGGCTGGGTCGGCGAGCAGCCGATCGGCGAGCGGCTCGAGACCGGCTTCGCGGGCGATCTGAGCTTTGGTACGCCGCTTGGGTTTGTACGGCAGGTAGATGTCCTCGACCCGGGATTTGGTATCGGCCGTGAGCAGCGCCGCCCTCAGTTCGTCGGTCAGCTTGCCCTGCTCGTGGATGGAAGCCAGCACCGCGTCGCGCCGCTCGTCGAGCTCGCGCAGATACCGCAGCCGCTCCTCAAGGTCGCGTAGCTGTCCGTCGTCGAGGCTGCCGGTGACTTCCTTGCGGTAGCGGGCGATGAAGGGCACGGTCGCCCCCTCGTCGAGCAGCCGGACGGCGGCGATCACCTGAGTCTCGGCCACCGCGAGTTCCTCAGCAAGACGGGCATTTACAGATTTGAGGGTTGAGCTCGAAGTCACGCCGAGACCCTACCGAACGATCCCGACAAACCGGCGAACGGTCGAAGGGATGTCGCAAGAGTTCGAGTCTGCCTTCACAAAAGGATTGGGCAGCCGTGCCGTTGACGGCACAGTCGATCCATGACGACTACCGCTGACCCTGCAACCAGCCTCGCCCCGGGGCGAATCTCCCGCCTCGAGGTCCCCGAGGTCGACGCACTGAGCAATCAGGCGGTCAAGGGCTTCTTCACCCACCAGCAACGCGACGAAGGATTGACCTCGAACTGGTTCCGAGCGCTCTCCTTGAACGAAGACGATCTGGGCCGGCTCAACGGCTATCTGCTTCCGCTGCTTGGCACCGACGGACGCGGCGGCTTGACCGCACGCGAACGTGAAGTGATCGCGACGGTCGTCTCAGGGGAGAACCGGTGCGCGTACTGCCATACCAATCACGCGAACAAGCTGGGCAAGGTGGCCGGCGACTGGTCATTCGGCCAGCGGGTGGCCATCGACCACCACCAGGTGCACGAACTGACCGATCGTGAGCGTGGGCTGGCCGATCTCGCGATCGCGGTGAACAACAACCCACAGTCCATCCGCAACGACGACTTCGACGCGCTGCGCAGGCTCGGCCTCGACGACCACCTGATCCTTGAGGCGATCTCGATCGCGGCATTCATCGGGGCGACCAACCGGATCGGGATCGCGCTCGCGGTACCGCCCAATCCCGAGTACACCGGGGTGCCCCAGCACTAGGTTCATCAGGAATAGGCCGCCGGAGCGAAAGGTTTGCCGCTGTATGCCCAGAGAATTGACCGAGTCCGAGCGGCAGGAATTCCTGGCCGCCAAACATGTGGCGGTCCTGTCTGTCGCCGCTACCAACGGCCGGCCGCCGGCCAGCGTGCCGATCTGGTACGACTACACGCCTGGTGGGAACATCCGGATCACCACCGGCAGCTCGTCCCGAAAGGCACGGCTGATCAAGCAAGCGGGGGCCGTCGCGCTGGTAGTGCAAAACGAGGAACCGCCGTACCAATACGTGGTGGTCGAAGCCTCGGTTGCCGACGTCACCGACCCGACACCGCCGAAGGTTCTCGAGGAGATCGCGGTGCGTTACCTCGGTGAGGAGGGCGCCCGGCAGTTCGTTCAGAGCATGGACGGCCACGTCAACGTGCTGTTCACGTTCCGTCCGGATCGCTGGCTCAGCGCCGACTTCTCCGACGAGCTGTAGCAAGCCCCTAGTTGGGATCGGTAGGCGATCTTCGGTTCTTTACTTCTCGCAACGACGCCACAGAGGCGGCGAGTAACGAGAGGAAGAACCAATGAAGATCGTCCCGACTCCCATCGCGCAGCAGATCGATCGCGTCGACCGCCAATACAGCCTGGCCATCGGCATCAGCACAGGCCTGTTGGCGTTCTGGTCGATCTACCGGGTCATCTGGTCGATCTACCTGGCGCTGACCTACGACTTCGTCTTCGGCGCGCTGGTGTTCCCGATCGTCTTGTGGGGTGTGATCGGTGTCGTCGCAGCGCTCACGTCGATCGGCTTCGTCACCCGCCACCTCAAGGGATCGGCCACCGGCAGCGCCCCAAGCACCGAAAGTGCCCCCGGCACCGAAAGCGCCCCCGGCACCGAAAGCACCAAGGTCGTCTGATCGCCGTCCCCGGGTGCCCGGCGAGATTCGGCGGGCACCGGGGGAGCGCAGGGGAGCCCAGGGGGCCTTGAAACGGCCCGGCTCGCGCGGGCGATAGGACGGGAGTAGACAGGGTTTGCTCCAGGTACTGGGTTTTCTCCCGGCACAGCGATCGCCGATATATGCGACGATGCCCGTACGCCTGGCGTGATGGAGAGGACTGCCGGATTGATGACTGATGGGTTTCGCACCGCGCCATTCGTGCGCGCATTTCTGGTCGCAGGCTTGACCTTCGGCACCGCATTTGCCGGGTCCGCCACCGCTGCGGCCGACCCGATGACACCGACACCCATCCCAGTGCCATCGGATCCGGCAGCGGTTCCAGCAGGCCAGCCAGTCTCCGTGCCTGTCGACCCCGCGGCGGCACCGGCACCCGCGCTGCCGCCGCCGGGCGCACCGCCCTCAGTGCCCGAGATCGCCAACCCGGGCTACGGCTCGCAGAACACGCCCGGCGTCCTTGGGTCGCTCAAAGACATGTGGCATAACGTCCGGGACCCGTATTACGGGCCCGACGAGTCCGCATCGGCCAGCGGCTCCGTCGCGCCGCCGCCGGGGGCGGGCGCCCCGCCGCCGCTACCGCCCGGATTCAAGTCGTACACCGCGCCTGGTTCGGAGGCGCCCCCGAGCGAGTTTGGCCCGGGTAAGCCCCCGCCGCCCGGGACTCCCGCCCTGCCGCCGGGCTATTACTCGATCGGCGGGCCCCCGCCGCCCGGGTACGAATTCAATGGGTCCGCGCAGCCGGCCCCGATTACTGCCACACCTGCCCCGACTCCGTAGCGGCACGCCGCGTCCCACGTTTTGGCGGGGTAGGGGATTATCCGCGCCTGATGCTGGTTATATTTGCTAAGTATCTTCGATGACGTCTGAATGTGGGAGTCGGCTCATGGCCTTGATCAAGACCGCTTTGACCGCCGTCGGCGCACTCGCTGTTGGACTCGCGATCGGCATCGCGCCGGCCAGCGCTGACCCGCCGCCGCCGGACCAGAATGTCGGCGAGGTGGCGCCCGACTGGGCGCCGGGCAAGCCGGCAGAAGTCTGGGCCGGGCGCCCCGTCGTGTGGACCCATATGTGGGGCGGCCGCTGGGGCGTGTGGATCAACGACGGCTTCATCACGCTGTCGTCGAACCCGGTCACCAACGGCGGCTGACACTTTCCGCAGCGAAAGTCACACTCGTCACAAACACAGTCCGGCGCGGACCTAGGGTGGATACTGCGCAGTGGACCGCTATATAGTTAGTCCGCTTAATGGTTTAGGGCAGGAGAACGATGACCGGTTTGAAGCGTCGCGCAAAGCTCGCAGGAATGGCGTTGAGCGCAGTGGCGGCGGCGAGTCTGATCTCGGCCGGACCGGCCGGCGCCGACGCCAGCGACGACTTTCCGATCCCGCATCGCATCATCATCACTGCGTGCGACACCGAGCAGTACATGGCCGCGGCACGCGACACCAGCCCGGTGTACTTCGAGCGCTACATGATCGACCGCAGCAACCGGCCGCCAGAGGTGCAGCAGATCGCCTTCGACCGCATTCACTGGTTCTTCTCGCTCGATCCGGTGGCTCGCCGTCAGTACTCCGAGGACACCGCGACCAACGTCTACTACGAGTTCGTCGCGACCCGCTGGGGCAACTGGGCCAAGCTGTTCTTCAACAACAAGGGCGTCGTCGCCAAGGCCACCGACGTCTGCATGAACTACCCCAAGGGCGACATGTCCATCTGGAACTGGGTGTAGCTCCCGAGCTAATTTCTGGGCGGCGTAACACAGCCGTCAATTCCACCTATATACAGGCATCAATGACGATGCCCGGATGCACAGGTGGAAGATGAAGCAAACACAATCAACGGTAAATAGCCGCTCGCGCCTCGGTGGCGCCCTCGTGGCGGTCGCGTCATGCGCATCGATCGGCTTCGCGCCGGCGGCTGCGGCAGACCCGGTCCGCGTGCCCTGCGGCGTGCTCGGCCAGGTTCGGGAAAGCCTCGACAACGACATCAACGCCGGCATCGGCGGCGTGCGGATCGTCATCAGCTCGCCCTACGCGAGCGGCGCCGCACAACAACGCGACACCAACGTGAAACTCGCCATGATCAGCCATGGCGTTCACTACATGGAGGACGTCAACGGCCCCGGCATCGTCCCGGGGCTGGCGCCGGCGCTAGTCGATCTACACCGTGCCACCGACGACATGCGCGACGCCGTCGGAGCGCTCTTCGTGATTTCCGGTGGCTCCGGGTATGGCTATGGCTCCGGGGGCTACGGGAACTACGGGCCCACGGTGTCCAACGCCTGGCCGCAACCGTCCACGTGGACCGCCATCGACTATGCCGACCAGAAGAAGGACGACATCTACGCGCTGGTGAACGGCCTGCAGGGAACCTGCCTGCCGTAACCGCCCGCTATGAGGCGCTGAGGATCTTGATCGCGAAGACCAGGGTGTCGCCCGGAAGGATCCCGGCCCTGGGCTGCCCGTCCGGGTAGCCGTCGGCGGAGACCATGGCGACACCGACTGTGGATCCCACCTTCTGACCCGCGATGGCCTTCTGGAAGCCCGGCACAACCCCGTCGAGCGGGAAGTCTGCGGGCTCGCCGCGCTGATAGCTGCTGTCGAACACGGTCCCGTCGCGTCCGTTGACGCCCATGTAGCAGACCGAAACCGACGCTGTCGGGGCGACGACGGGCCCGTTGCCGGCCTGCAGCGTGTGCACCTGGGTCGCGGTGACGCTGAACGGTGCGGTCACCGTGACGACGGGCGCGGCGGTATCGGTGGATCCGGTGACCGCGACGCTGCCGGTGGCCCCTGGCAACGTCCACTCGGGAGTGCCCGCATTCGCGGGTGGTGTCGTCGGGCAGGTGGAATCCGGGCCGGCCGCCTGGGTCACCGAGGACGCCACGGCTGGGGCGGTGGAGGTCTTGCTCGCCGACGGAGTGCTGGTGTCGGAGCCGCATGCGGCCAGCGTCAAGGCGATCGACGCGGCGCAGGCTGCCAGCGCGACGGCGGAGGGCACACGGGAGGAATTCACGGTCGCCACGCTACAGCCGCGTTGCCCGACGTCGGTTCACCGGCACCCATATTTGATCGACTAAAAAGTCTTGGGCAGAGTTGAACTAATTCTCAGCAAAGCCTCAGTCGGCGAAGGCACACTGCATTTAGGGCGCAACTGGCGCAAACATTAAGTTGTTATGAGAAAGAGAAGTCGAACGCGATGAGCTACCGGTCAGGGAATGCGCCACACGAGAACAACCAGCAATGGCGTCCGAAAGATGCTGTGAACCACACACATTCAAACCAATGGGATCAGTCCAGCTATCAGAATTATTACAATTCTTCTAATACAAGCCAGGCGTACCCGCCCGCGTACGGACCGCACACCGATATGCATGGCCAATTTGTGAGACCGGCATCACAGCAAAATCCGAGGCAACGGACGAAATCCCGTGCCGGCGTGTTGGTGTGCGGGACGGCTGCTATCGCCATGGTTGCCGGCGCCGCCGCCGTCGTCGTGGTCGACCATGTCGGGCAGCCGGCCGCCACAGTGGCGGCACCCAAACCGATCGCCGCCGGAGCACCGGCGCCGGCGACCGGGGCGGTCACTGCCCAGCCAACCGGCCAGGCGCCCGCCGGATCGGTCGAACAGGTCTCCGCCAAGGTGCTGCCCAGTGTGGTGAAACTGCAGATCAGCAGCGGGCAGCAGAGCGAGGAAGGATCCGGGATCGTCCTGAGTTCCGACGGGCTGATCTTGACCAATAACCATGTCGTGGCGGCCGCCGCGCAGGCAGCGGGCGGCCAGGGTCGGATGCCTGCCGAGGTTGGGCCCGGCGATGACGGCCAGGACGGTCCGAGTGCCCGGCCGTCTGGCCGGACCAACGGCGGTGTCGAAGCGACCGTGACGTTCTCCGACGGCCGGACCGTGCCGTTCACCGTCGTGGGCGCTGACCCGGCCGACGACATCGCGGTGGTTCGGGCGCAAGGCGTGTCCGGACTGACCCCGATCACCATCGGTTCCTCGAAGGACCTGAAGGTGGGGCAGAACGTCGTCGCAGTCGGCTCACCGTTGGGCCTGCAGGGCACCGTGACCACCGGCATCGTCAGCTCGCTGGACCGTCCGGTCGCAACCGGTGACGAACAGAGCGGTCAGCATTCGGTGATGAACGCCATCCAGACCGATGCGGCGATCAATCCGGGGAACTCCGGTGGCGCGCTGGTCGATATGAATGGCGACCTGATCGGTGTGAACTCGGCGATCGCATCCCTTGGCGGCGGGCAGGATTCGCAGGCAGCCCAAAGCGGTTCGATCGGGCTTGGCTTCGCCATTCCGGTGGATCAGGCCAAACGCATTGCCGACGAACTGATCTCCACCGGCACGGTCCAGCACGCCTCGCTGGGCGTTCAGCTCAGCTCGGACGAGAGCGCCAGGGGCGCGCTGATCGCCGGGGTTGCGGACGGCAGCCCGGCGGCGACGGCGGGCCTGCCGAAGGGTGCGGTGATCACCAAGGTCGACAGCCACGTGATCGATGGCCCGGAGTCGCTTGTCGCCGCGATTCATTCGAAGGCGCCCGGCGACAACGTCACGCTGACCTACAGCGACCCCTCGGGGGCATCACAAACCGTGCAGGTCACCCTCGGCCAGATGCAGTCCTGACAATTTGTCTTGGTGCCCAAGATAATTGGAGCGATGCTCCAATTATCTTGGGCACCGGTGGTTATAGTCCCTAGCGGTCAGCTATTTCAGCAGATACCAAGGGGAGCGCAATCGTGAACCGTACTGTCCGCCGGCTCGGCGTCGTCGTTGCACTCGGCGGCATTGCCGCCGCAGGCCTGCCAGGATGCTCCCCATCAGCGTCGAATACGCCATCGGCGACCAGCACCTCCACAAAACCCACGGTCACCGCGTCGGCCACGTCGAACGCACCCGTCACCTCGAGCACCGCATCGGCGACCGACTGCACGAAGGCCGGACTTGCCGACGCCGCCACCAAAGCCGCACAGGCCGTGGCGAACGACAACATCTACCGGATCGACGACGTGAAGTGCGCCGACGGCTGGGCGGTGACGAGCGGCTTGTGGTCCAGCAAGGCCAATCCCGAGATGGGGGCACCCACCACGCTGGTGTTCCAGCAGCAAGGCGCCCAGTGGGTGAATCAGGACAAGCAGAAGGTGTGCGGCACGAACGCGACGACCACCCCGGCACCCGCCGACGCCAAGATTCCCGCCGCACTGTACGAGTTGGGCTGCCTGACCGGCTAATTCGTCGACTAGAGTTTCGTTCGCGTACTCACTGGCCGGCGATGTGTCGAGGGGAGCACACGTACCGATGGGACGATCCGTACGACCACTGCGGGTTTCGCTCGCCCTGATAGCCGCTGGAGCACTTGTCTTTGCCGGGTTCCAGCTGCGGCCCCACTCGGATTGGGTGCTGCCGCCACCCATTTCGGGTCCATTCGCCACCCTCCTCGCGATTTCGACGAATCTTGGTGACTCGCAGGCACAGACGGTCGAGCTCACCGCCGAACTCAACAGTCCGCAGCGGCCCGATCGGCTCGAAGAATGGGCGGCGGCCAATGGCCTCTCTGTTCGGTGGCAGACCGGCGATCGGTGGGCGGTGGTGCAGGGGCCGCCCGCCCACGTCGCCGCGGCGTTGCGGGTGGCCGTCCGCGACTACCGCGGCCGGGCCGGGCAGGTGTTCTACGCCTCGCCCCAACAGCCCGCCGTTCCCGCATCGCTGACAGACACCGTCGCGGGACTGGGCAGGATCCTCAGCTACAGTCCCTACCACTCGAACAGCCCGTCGTTCCGTCCGTTGGACGTGCCCGACCACAGCCTGCCCCCGGACTCGCTGCGGACGACGTACAACGTGCGACCACTGACCGAAGCCGGCTACACCGGCAAGGGCACCACGATCGCCGTGTTCGGGTTCGACGGATTCGATCAGACGGACCTCGACATGTTCACCGCGACGTTTGGACTGCCGAAATTCACCCCGGAGATCGTCGGCGGCATGCCCGAACAACGCACCGGCGAATCCACGATGGATCTGCAAGTCGCGCACGCGATAGCGCCGGACGCCCGCAAGGTCCTCGTCAACTCACGGTCAACCGTCGCCGGCGGGAGTACCTACGTCAAGATCGCCGAGCTGATGCAGTCGGTGGACCGGCAATTCCCCGGCGCCATATGGACGTTGTCGATCGGGTGGGGCTGCGACAGGCTCATCACCGCTGCCGACCTCGCCCCGATCCGCAGCGCTATTTCCACCGCGCTCGCCCACGGCACAACGGTATTCGACGCGAGCGGTGACCTCGCCGGCCTGGAATGCAAACGGGGGCACGACTGGTCGGCACCGCCGGGCCCCGCAGATGTCGGGCTCGACGCCGTCGCATCCCTGCCCGAGGTGACCAACGTGGGCGGCACCACGTTGTCGACCGACGAGAACTACCGGTGGCTGAGCGAGCAGGCCTGGAGTGACGGCCCGCTTACCCAGGGGAGCGGGGGTGGGGTTTCCAGCCTCTTCGACCGGCCACCCTGGCAGGCAGGCATTTCCAGCACGACGAACACCGTACGCAGGCTGACGCCCGATATTTCCGCGGTTGCCGACAGCTCGACCGGTGCGATCATCGTGCAGCGCCAGCAGCTGGTGGTCGGCGGTGGCACATCGCAGGCCGCCCCGATCTGGGCCGGCATCGCCGCGGTGATGAACCAGTTCCTGGTGGCCAATGGCGGCCGACCGCTGGGCGAGCTTAACCCGATGCTGTACCGCCTGAAGGCCGGTGCGACCCGACCCGGGTTTCATGACATCACGTTGGGCACCAATGCCGTCGCGGTATCTCAGCCCGGCTACGACATGGTGACCGGATTGGGCAGCCCCGACGTCGACAACCTGGCCCGCAATATCCTTGAGGCACAACGGGGTGCGCGATGACCGAACATCCTGACGACCCGGCTCCCATCGCGACGATGCCGTGCTCGGCGTGCCAGCATGACGTCCCGGCCGGCAGATTCTGCGCACGCTGCGGCGCCCGGCTATCCCTGGCTCCAGGTGATCGCCCCGGGCCACTGCGGGTCAGCGCCTACGCTGCCGCACCGGGCGAAAACGTCCTACAGCCCTCGATCGTCAGCTCGTTGTTCCCGCACCTACCGCTTCGCTCACGCCGCGCGTTCCGGCTCGGCCTCCTGCTCGTCGTCGCTGTGCTGATCGCCTTCTGCGTGCTGCAGTGGTACGTACCGATGCTGGCCCTGGCCGTCTTCGCGCCACCGATACTGGTGGCGATCTACCTGGTCGAATCCCGCCTGCTGGCCGATCTGCCGGCCTGGGTCTGGGCGCTGACCGCCGCGCTCGGCGTTGCCGCCGGGTTGGGTTGGGTAACCCTGACCGATGCCATCGTGCAGGAGACCTACAGCCTTGGACTGGGTACCCAAGTCCCGACGACGCGCCTGGTGCTCGACGCGGTGGTCATTCCGTTCGGGGCGCTGCTGGCGATGCAGCTCCCCGCGATCGTCGTCCGGCTGGCCAGAAGTCCCGTCCGAGAATCGCTGCACGGCTTCGTCATTGGCCTAGTGGGTGCCACCGCATTCACGATCGCCACGGACATAGCCAGGTTGATTCCGCAGATCGGCGATGCCACGGTGACGGGCGATCTACCCATCGCGGAAATGTTTCTCCAGGCCGGCGTTCGGGGCATCACCGAACCGTTGACGGGCTTAGCGCTCAGCGGCCTCGTCGGCGCCGGCCTGTGGTACGCCAGGCGCGACGGCCCCGATCGCCGTGGAGTGCTGGCGGTCGGCGGTCTCGGTGTGGTTGTCGGCGCGGCGGCGTACGCCTGCGTCGGCCTGGCCGAGGCCTATCGGCTACCCCCGTATGTCCAGTTCGCGGTGCACGTGGTGTTCGCGGTCGCGGCGCTCGTCGCGCTACGCGTCGGCCTGCAACTGATGATGTTGCGGGAGGAACACGCCGTCACCTACCCGGAGCTGCCGATCCTGTGCATGTGGTGCCAGCATGTGGTGCCCGACACCAAGTTCTGTCCTGCGTGCGGCGTTGCCTCCCACGCGTCCTCGCAGACCTCGCGAGCGGCCCGTCGACAGGACCGGCCGCAGCCGCACATCGAGTTGGTGGAGCGATGAGCGCCCCCACCACAGCGCAGCCCGTTGAGCTCTTCCCCGGCTACTCAGTGCAGTCCGGCTCGTATACGGCTGGCCCGCAACGGTTCACCTCGCTGCCCCGGATGATGCTGACCCTGGTCGTCAGCCTGACTGTGTTGGTCGGTGCCTCGACGGCGGCATGGGTGGTGGCTGCCGGGCCGACGGTTCGCTACAGCTGCCCACCGGATTGCGGACGGCCACCGGCCGGGATGCCGGTGCAGGCCAATCCGCGCTTCGTCTCGGCCGATGGCGAGTTCTCGGTGTCCTACCCGGCACCAGGTTCGGCCTACAACGTCACGATGGAGGACGACGGCGTGTCCGCGGCGTACACGGGCGGCGACGGCGGGGTGATGGAACTCTTCAGCGTTCCCGCCCAGGGCCGCTCGGCCGAGGACGTGATGGACGACATTCTCAGAGACAAACAACCCGACGCGACGGTGGCCTACGTATTGCCCAACACCACAGTGGGTTACCAGCTCGGCTTCGGTCAGGTCCTGGATGTCTACCCGCAGGGCGGCACATCGGTGACGCGAACGCGCATTGTCGTGATGGTGGCGGTGAAGAACGACCTTGCTCTCGTCGGCGCCGCCGTCGGCCCGTACCGCAAGTTCGGCCCCGGCGACGGGCCCGGGGTGCCATCGGGCGCCAATCTCGAACTCGCCCAGGATCTGGGCAAGTACGTCAACAGCTTTCTCTGGAAGGGCGATCCGCCCCGGTAACCACGGCCGGGAGGGAGTGCGGCAGCCCGCACAGGGGAAGCATGTCGTTGTCGAAACGGGTCAGTGCACTGATGCGGCTGCTACGCAGGGTGAGGACCAGCAATCCGGCCCCATGGCGGATGCCACCGTCACCGGAGTGGAGATAGGCCCCGAATGCCGGCTGGCCGTTGGCCTGCGTCGATATCAGGTCGTAGCGACGGCCGCGATGAAACATGGTGGCGTAGAAGTCGGCCACGGCTGGGCGGCCGTGGTATTCGAGCGGGATTGGCGGCATGGAGAGTCGGACGTCCTCGGTGAGCAGGGCGACCAGAGCGTCGACATCACCGGCTTGATATGCGCGGACGAAGTTCGCGACCAAAGCCCGCTCCGCCGGGGAATCCGGCGCCACGGGCTGTTCGTCCTCGGCTGGCAGATGCCGCCGCAGGGCAGCGCGGGCCCGTTTGAGGGCACTGGTCACCGACTCAGTGGTCGTGTCGAGCATGTCGGCCACCTCCACGGCGTGATAGCCGAGAACCTCGCGAAGAATCAGCACGGCACGCTGGCGGGCGGGCAGGACCTGCAATGCGGTGATGAATGCCAGTGAGATGGCTTCGGATTGTTCAAGGCGGGCCTCCGGTCCGAGCGGCGCGACGAAGGCGTCAGCGGGCAGGAGAGCGTCAGGATATGGCTCAAGCCATACGATTTCGCCCAGCTGGGTCGGTGGGGGCAGTTCGATGTTCGGAATGTTCCACTCCTTGGCCGGGCGTCTTTTGACCGAACGAAGCGCGCTCAAGCACTGGTTCGTGGCGATTCGGTACAACCAGGTCCGTATCGAGGCCCGACCCTCGAATCGGTCGAGACCTTGCCAGGCGGCCAACATCGTGTTCTGCAACGCATCCTCAGCGTCGTGCACCGATCCGAGCATCCGATAGCAGTGCACCTGTAGCTCGCGACGGTACGGCTCGGTCAGGTCCCGGAACGCGTTGCCGTCGCCGGCGCGCGCCTTAGCGATCAGGTCGGTTGTCACCACCCGTGTCACCACTCTTTCGTCGGGTATGTGCGCGGTTGTGCATCGCGCCTTTCAGTATGGACGTCGGGAACGTCCCGAACTGGGCGCTAAATGTGGGCCCAATTTCACGACAACGCTGCGTCTGCATCTTCGACAGGTAGATAACCGAGGAGGATGCATGACCGTTTCAGGCAAGACAGTTCTGGTGACCGGTGCCAACCGCGGGATTGGTGCAGCGCTGGTCGAGGAGGCCCTGAGCCGTGGCGCGGTGCGGGTATACGCGGCCGCGCGCCAGCCGGTGGCGCACCCGGACCCGCGGGTGACACCCCTGCGGTTGGACGTGACCGATGCCGGTCAGATCCAGCACGCCGTCGAGGAGGTCAGATCTCTCGACATCTTGGTCAACAACGCCGGTGTGGCACGCTATGACGATCTGAGCGACCGCGCCGTGCTCGAGGAACACCTCGCCGTCAACCTCTTTGGCGCACATGCCGTCACGCAAGCGTTTCTGCCCTTGCTTGCGGATGCGCGGGGAGCCATCGTCAACAACCTGTCACTGAACGCAGTGGCGCCGATGCCACTCATTCCCTCCTATTCGATCTCGAAGGCGGCCGCATTCAACATGACTCAGTCTCTGCGGGCACTTCTGCACGGTCAGGTTCGTGTTCACGCAGTGTTGACCGGCCCGGTCGACACCGACATGTCCCGAGGCCTCGACATACCGAAGGCATCTGCGAAATCGGTGGCGCGGGCCATTTTCGACGGAGTCGATCAGGGCGCTGAGGAGATCTTTCCCGATCCGATGTCGCAATCCGTTGCGCCGAGCTGGCACGCGGGTGTGGCCAAGGAGCTTGAGCGGCAGTACGCGGGCTTGTTGAACACCGAGCCCGCCCGATAGCAGCGCACCAACATCGAATTGGAGGACACCAGAAATGAACGAATTATCAGGCCAGACGGCCGTTGTGGTCGGTGCGAGCCGAGGGTTGGGTCGGGGAATCGCGCAAGCTTTCGCGCAGGCCGACGCGTCGGTGATCGCGGTCGCGCGCAGCGGACCGGCCCTTGCCGACCTGTCGGCCACTGACGACAACATCCACGCCGAGGTTGTCGACGCCGCGGATCCCACTGCGGCGTGGGACCTGCTCGACCGCTACGTGCCGAACGTCCTCGTCGTTGTCGCCGGCGCCAATCCAGTGGTGCGCCCGTTGCAGCACCACACGTGGGAAACGTTCTCGGTCAACTGGAACAGCGATGTCAAGATCGCGTTCACCTGGCTGCGCGAAGCCCTGCTGAAGCCATTGCCTGCTGGCAGCCGGGTAGTGGTGATCAGCAGCGGAGCGGCTCTGAACGGATCGCCTGCGAGCGGCGGATACGCCGGATCGAAGGCCACCCAACGATTCATCGCCGAATACGCCCAGGAGGAGTTCCGGACTGCGGGCCTGGACGTCACCGTGACGACCGTGATGCCGCGAATGACGCCGCACGGGGACGTCGGCAGGCGAGGAGTGCGTGGATACGCCGCCCGCACCGGCCAGAGCGAAGAGGCCTACCTCCAGCAGCTGGGCGAGGTGCTGACACCGGAGATCGCAGGCACGTCGCTGGTCAGCCTGGTGCAGGCGGACCCGACGACCCTGCCTTCGGCTTATGTGCTCACCGGTGCCGGGCTCCGGGCACTGCCCTGAGCACCAGAGGGCACGCTACGGTCAGACGGTGGGCAACGACGGTTGGTCTGATGACGACGGCGGACGTGCGTACCTACGGGCCTTGCCGGTCCTGTCGGGGACCGGCCGTGGTTTCGAGGTCGATGAGGCTCCCGCCGAACCGATTTCGCTGTTTACGGCATGGCTGCGCACGGCCGTCGACGCGGGAGTTCCCGAGCCGCACGCGATGACCATCTCGACCGTCGACGCGCAGGGCATGCCGCGCGCCCGGGTGCTCATCCTGAAGGCGGTCGACGACATCGGGTGGCATTTCGCGGTCAGCTCGGTGAGCCAGAAGGGTCGCGACCTCGCCGCCCATCCCGTTGCCGCACTGACCTTTTACTGGCCCGCGCTGGTGCGGCAGGTCCGGGTAGTCGGCACTGTCGTCAGCGACGGAGCAGCGGCAAGCGCCGACGACTTTCGCGCGCGCCCCTTGGGATCGCGGGCAATGGCGTTGACGCTGCGCCAAAGCCAGCCGATGCATGACGCCGGCGAACTCGACAACGAAATCGCCAAGGCCCACCACCGCCTCAGCGACGAGCCCGATTACGTTCCGGATGAATGGACGTCCTACGCGGTGCGCCCCGACGAGGTCGAGTTCTGGGAGGGCTCACCGGATCGCCGGCACCGCCGGCTGTCCTACAGCCGGGTCGACGGCGGCTGGGACCGCACGCAGCTCTGGCCCTAGTTTCACGGGCTGCAGCCACTCCGGCGTCGTACGCTCGCAGGCGATGCTCGACAAGTCCGAGATTCGATTCCTGCCCGTCGGCGACCGGCGTCTGGCGTACGAGGTGCGCGGGGACGGCCCGCCTTTGGTGGCGCCCGCGTGGTGGGTGAGTCATCTCGAACTGGACTGGCAAAGCGCCGATGTCAGGCGATTCTGGGCAGGCATCGCGGAGGGCTACACCCTGATCCGCTACGACCGGCTCGGGGTTGGGATGTCGGACCGCGACGTGCACGACTCCGATCTCACCCTCGACAGTGACGTCGCAACGCTCAGTGCACTCCTCGATGAGCTCGCGCTCGATCGGGTCTCGCTCATCGGTGGCTCATCCGGCAGTTGCACGGCCGTCGCGTTCGCCGCGACGTTCCCGGAGCGCGTCGAACGTTTGGTGCTGTACGGGTCGTACCCCCACGGCGACGTGATCACCGCGCCCGGGGTCGGAGACGCGATCGTGGGGGCGGTTCGCGCCCATTGGGGACTGGGTGCGCGGATGCTCAGCGACATCTTCCTCGGCAGTGCCGAGCCGGCAGAACACGATCGCTTCACCCGGCTGCAGCGCGAGTCGGCGACCGCGGAGACTGCCGCCGCAATGCTGGACATGGTTTATCGGCTGGACGTTCGTGCGCACCTTCCCCTCGTCCGCGCGCCGGCGACTGTCGTGCATCGCCGCGACGACCGTGCCATGCCCTACCGGCTCGGCCGTGAAGTCGCAGCCGCGATTCCCGGCGCGACGTTCATCCCACTGCACGGCCACCCGCACTTCCCGTGGCACGGCGACGTCGATTCCGTCGTCCGTGCCTGCCGCCAGGGGCTGGCACCGCATCAACCACCCGCCACCGATTCGGACCCGTCCGAACCGGTCCTGTTGTCGGATCGCGAACGTGAGGTCCTCGCCTGTGTCGCACACGGTCTCGGCGACCGCGAAATCGCCCAGCAGCTTCAGCTGAGCCCGCACACCGTGCACCGCCACGTCGCGAACATCCGGCGCAAGCTCGGCGCGACGTCGCGGACGGCGGCCGTGGCCCAGGCCGCGCGTCTGGGTCTCGTATAGCCGGAATGGGCCATCCCGCCAAGATGGCCGCCGTGCGGGATGCGCCGACGGCTCTCGGGCTCGTAGGTTCCCGGAATGACCGAGACCGCTGCTAACGAAACAAGCACTCACCGGCCGTCGAGTACGTCGTATTCGGCGTGGTTGCGCGTGATGGCGCTGGTGTACGACCCGTTTGTCTGGTTGGGGGAGGTGGTCGGCATGCGACGCCGCCGCCGGACCTTGGTGGCCGACGCGTCTGGGTGCGTGGTGGAGATCGGGGCGGGGACCGGACTGAACGTGGCGCACTATCCCGAGGGACTCACCGAACTTGTGCTCACCGAGCCGGAACCCGGTATGCGACGCAAACTCACCAGGAAACTGAGTCGGCGAGGCCTGGCGGCGCGGATCGTCGATACCCCCGCCGAAAGCCTGCCGTTCCCCGACGCGTCGGTGGACACCGTCGTGTCGACACTCGTGTTGTGTACGGTCGACAACCCGGAGCGGGCGCTAGCGGAGATCGCACGCATCCTGCGCCCCGGCGGGCGGCTGTTGTTCATCGAGCACGTCCGGGCGAGTTCGCGTTTTCTGGCGGCGTGCCAGGACGCACTGTTGAAACCATGGCGCGGCTTCGCGGGCGGGTGCGTGTGCAACCGCCCGACCGCGGAGCTGATGCGCGGCTGCGGGTTCACCGTCGTGGCCGACGCTCGAGTGTGGCGAGGGATGCCGGCGATCGTGCACCCCCTGATCGTGGGATCGGCGACCGTCAGCGCCTAGGCCCTCAGCCCCGGGGCAGGAACACGTCGTTGAGGGTGACCATCCGGATGTTGCGCGCGCGAATGATGTCGACGAGTTGTCCGTACACGTGGGTCACCGGCAGGTGGTTGAGATGGCCCAGCACGATCGCCCGGGGCGTGAAGTATTGGTTGGCCATCGTGACGATGTAGTCCTCGGTGATGACAGTGGAGTCGGCCAGCGATCCCGACCAGAGGGTGGGAACGGTGTAGCCGAGGTCCGCCGCGACGGCGTCGACCGCGGAGTTGTGCTTGCCGTAGGGCGGCCGGAAGTAGGGCGCGGCGTCGACGCCGTAGGTGTCCTTCATGAAGCGATCGTTGCGGCTGAGTTCGTCGCGAATTCGCGACGCCGACACCGTGGTGAGGTCGGGATGTGACCAGGTGTGGTTGCCGAGCTGGATCTGCCCCGAGTCGACCAGTGGCCGCAACGCGCCCCGGTTCTCGGTCCAGGACTTGTTGACCCCGTTGAGAAAGAACGTCAACCGAGCCCCGGTGTCGCTGGCGAAGCGAATGTAGCGGGCGACCACCTCACTGTTCACCCCGTCGTCGAGGGTCAGAGCCATGGTGTTGTCGTTTGCCGGTAGTCGGCTCAGCACACCACTGCCGGGGAGACGCACCCGGTGGCGGGGGTCGGGCGGAGGGAGCAGTCTCGATGGGGCCGGTGCCGCCGGCGCCGTCGCGGTCAGCACGCGGGGAGCGGGGCTCGGGGAGCCCGCATTGGCGCGGCCAGGCCGGTCAAAGACGAAGTCAGCTGCGGTAACGGCCCCGCCTGCCACCACGGTCGCGGCGAGCACCAACAACCGACGCCGACTCACGTCCTGCATATCCATCGCCCTTGTCATGGCCTCTCTGCACCAGCACCCGCCGTGCGGTGGCGGCGTGCACCGTAGCAGGTCCAAGCAAACACACGAACGTTGTCTTTCTGCTGTGAAACCCCGCTGAGCAGCGTGCTAGCCGAAAATCACCACGAATGAAACGACACGATGCATGCTGGGGGACATGCAGGTCAGTATGTTTGGGCAACTCAGCGGGTCAGGCAGTGGATCGCCGATCGATGTGACGATCGCGAATCTCGCGATGCTGCGCAACGAAGGCTTCAAACGCGTGTGGATGAGCCAATTGCCTTACGAGCCAGACCTTCTCACGGTTCTGGCGATCGCGTTGCGCGAAGTCGACACGATCGAGGTGGCCAGCGGCGTGGTGCCGATCCAGAATCTGCACCCGATGCTGATGGCGCAGCGCGCCCTGACGGTGAGCCTCGCCTCGGGTGGCCGCTTCATACTCGGGCTGGGCATGACCCACCAGGCGGTCACCGAGGGGATGTGGGGCATCCCCTGGGACAAGCCGGTGCGCAGGCTCAACGAATATCTGGACGGGCTGTTGCCGTTGCTCGCCGGTGAGCCCGCCGCGGCGGAAGGGGAGACGGTGACCACCCGCGGTGCGCTGATGATCGCCGGGGCGCCGCGGCCCGACGTCTATATCGCGGCGCTGGGTCCGCAGCTGCTGAAGATCGCCGGGAAACGCACGTCGGGCACCTGCACCTGGATGACCGGACCCAAGACACTGGCCGAGCATGTCGGCCCGGCACTGCGGCAGGCCGCCGCCGACGCCGGACGTGAAGGCGCGGTGCGCGTTGCCGCATCGTTGCCGATCAGCGTCACCGACGACGTCGACACCGCGCGCAAGCAGGCAGCCGAACAGTTCGCCATGTACGGCCACCTGCCGTCCTATCGCGCGATGCTGGATCGCGAGGGTTACGCAGGTCCGGAGGATGCCGCGATCATCGGCGACGAGGACACCGTCCGGGGTCGGCTCGACGAACTAGGCGCGGCAGGTGTTGACGAGTACGTTGCCGCGCCGTTCGATCCGTCCCCCGAGGGTCGGGCCCGTACGCGCGCATTGCTGCGGGCGTACGACTCCTAGCCCGACCGGATCGGAAAGAGCCTCAACGGCTTTGGTGGCTATCCCGGAAGGTTGATGGTCCGGCACGGACCACCCGGCACGCACGCGACACCGCCGCCAGGACCGGCAACGGCCCACGGACCGTTGGGGATTCCGGCAGAGACACGGCCGTCAGCGCCCGCCTGGGCTCCCGGCCCGCCGGGGATCTCGGCGCCCGCGCCCTGCGGGCCTGCGGAGGGAGTACACGGCGTGCCGTCCGGGTTGTAGCAACCCGGTGCCGGATCGGCGAAAGCCAGGGGCGCAGCTGCGATTCCAGCAGCAGCAACACCCGCGAACAGAACTGGTGTGAGCTTCAAGAGCTTCGCTTTTTGCATGCAAACCGACTACCCCGGGCGCGCGGATTACTAAACCAACCTAATTGAATCCCCGGCATCCCGTTGTGGCCCGAAACAAACGCTCCACGAGGCGCCGAGCATCCCCAGATGGCACCTTTTCTCGGGTGAGATAGATCACTTGACATTGCTGGAATCGCAGGTCACGGCTTCTCACTTATAGCAAGCATGAACACAGGACGACGGGCCCGCACCGCGAAGGTCATGCAATCGGCGATGTTCGTCGCACTCGCGTCGATCGGGGTCGTCGCAGGACCCGCCGCAACCGCCAACGCCGCCGAGGGCTCGTGCGCCGCGGTCGAGGTGGTGTTCGCCCGTGGCACCTTCGAGGCGCCCGGCGTTGGTGCCACCGGACAGTCCTTTGTCGATTCTCTGAACGCGCGGTTGCCGGGTAAGGCAGTCGAGGCCTACGGGGTGAACTACCCGGCATCGCTGAACTTCGGCCAGGCCGTGGACGGTGTCGCCGACGCGGCCAACAAGATTCAGGCGATCAGCGCAGAGTGCCCGGCGACCAAGATCGTGCTCGGCGGCTACTCGCAGGGGGCCGCGGTCGCGGGTTACACGACGTCGAGCACCGTGCCTGCCGGAATCGCGTTGCCCGCCAGCATCTCCGGCCCACTGCCTGCGTCCGTCGCCTCGCATGTTGCCGCCGTCGCGCTCTTCGGCACTCCCGACGACTGGTTCCTCGGCCTCGCTGACCGCAGCGCCCCGCCGATCGCGATCGGCGACTTGTATGTCGGCAAGACCATCCAGCTGTGCGCGACCGGCGACCCGGTCTGCTACCCCGGCGGCCTGGATCGCTCCGCCCACAGCACCTACAAGACCAATGGCATGGCCGACCAGGCAGCCGACTTCGTGGTGAGCAAGCTGGGCCTGCCCGCACCCTCGGCCACGCTGGTGCAGGCGGCCGCCAACGTCGATCCGGGCAACTGAGCGCTTTCTGCTTAATCGAGTGCAGCACCTCTGGACGTCGGTCACCATGTCCGGATGATCGGATCCCGTTCACTCGCCTCGATCGTGTCCGTCGTCGCCCTAGCCACAGGTGCCGTGGGCGTCGCGGCGTGTAGCCGAAGCCACGAGCCGGCTGCGCTGGACTACGCGGTCTACGGGGAGTTCTCGCTATCGAGCAAGCCGATGGTGGCCGGCTGGAACACCCGCGTGTTCAACAAGCGGGAAGTCGAGGAAGGCAAGAACATCAGCCTCGACGACCAGACCGGCGTTGTGACCCTCAAGCCTGGCCGCTACCACGTCACCGCCATGTCCCTCGTCAACTACGTCGACCCGGCGAATCCGACCGTCATCCCGACGGTGTTGGCGCCGCCGGCCGGTTATGCGCGCCTTCGCTATCTCAAGGACGCCCTGCCGCCGGATACCGTCCCGACCGCCGATGTGATCAACGCCAGCAACTCGAAGGCACTTTCGGTCGGAACGGGCAGCGACGCCAATGCACTCCCGAGTTTCATGGACACGTTCCTGAACGTCACCGACGAAGCCAAACTTGTTGTCGAGCACCAGGTGGGCGAAGACGTGAAGGGTCTCTACTTACAGGTGAACGAGAACAACTCGGTGTGGCACATCAACGCGCGCATCACCATTCAGCGGCTCTAGCGCGCTAGCGACCAGGGTTCGCGAGCGAAGATCTCCTCGACCATCGGAGCGAAGAACTCAAGCGGCCGGTGCTCGAACCGCGAGTCGAAACAGTTCTGGTCGTACTTCTCGCAGAACTCCACCGCATCGTCGAACCACGGGTGCCCGCGGTACTTGTCCCTGGCGTCCCGCACACCACCCAAGTGCGGCGCGTAGTAGTACTGCTGAAATTCGGGGTGCACCTTGACGATCCAGGCCGTGCGTTCCGACACATACGGTGCGATGACAGCTGATGCGAAAGCGCCATGAGCGAAAGGCGCGTAGGTGTCACCGATGTCGTGCAGCAGCGCCGCGACGATGTACTCCTTAGCGCGGCCGTCGTCGTAGGCCCGGGTGGCCGACTGCAGCGTGTGCTCCAGCCGAGTGACCGGATAGGCCTGTTCGCCGTCGGCGAGTGCTTCGACCAGTTTGAGGACGCGGGGCACCAGGCCTGCGTTGTTGGCCGCCTCGGCTCGATCGATGAGCGCGTAATCTTCCGCGGTGCCCTCGGCCATGGTGCGATAGGTCGCACGGGTCTGCGTGCTCATCGCCGACTCCTCTCGAAACTGTCCAGACAAACCGTAGCTGCGAGTTGTTTCGACTGCATGTCGCGGTTTGAGAGCGCCCTGAACGGGGCAGGCTGAGGTCATGGTGAAGCTCATACGTCGCTCAACAATCCTGGCGGCCGCATTTGCCCCGATCGCCGCTCTGTCATTAGTGGCCCCCGCAGCCGGTTCGGCGGATCCGCTCAATTGTCAGAACGGGGAGTGGTGGGATCCGGTCGCCAACGTGTGTCAACCGCCGGCCGGACCGGTGCCCCTGAACTGCCAGAACGGCGACTGGTGGGACCCGGGCGCCAATGTGTGCCGGCCGCCGGTATCACCGGTGCCACTGGGCTGCGACCCCGGCCAGTACTGGAATCCGATAACCAATGTCTGCCGGCCGCTCGGTCAGTACTAGCTGATGCCCTGATACGGCCCTGACATGACAAAGCCCCGCCGAAGCGGGGCTTGGTCTGCGGTGCTTAGGAGCAGGCGAGCTGGTGGCGCTCGGTGTTCGCCGCACCCTGGCGGACTCCGAAGACTGCCAGCACGATCTTGGTGGCGTGAGCCATTTTCTTCTCTTTTCGTTTCTCGGTCGGTGTCTCCGGCCTGGTGATAACTGTGCCAAGAGACGGGGCTGGCGTCTGTCGGGCGAATGGCCCCCACGGGGGCTGAATCGGATGTCCACCGATTGGGGGACAGAGTTTGATCGTGGCCAGACTCAGATAGGGAGGACGACCAGCTCCACCGCGTAGGCCTCCTCGACGACTCCGTCGGGAAACGCGTTGAGCAACAAGTCTCGTTCGTCGTCAATGAACCGGCGGCGAATGTCGGGCGGGAGGCCCGCGATATTCGACTGACTGGCCAGGTACGTCACATGATTGTCGAGGGACGTGAGCCGGGTCCAGTGCAGACGACGACTGAGCGGATTCGCACTCGGATGGCAGCGCCGTAGGACGTCGGGGACCGTGACGCCGGGGGCAAGATAACCGGGATGCACTCCCGGGAACGGGGGAATCGGTGCGCACGCGAGCATCCGCCGTTCCTGATCGACAACCCACTCGACGTCGGGATCAATGATGTTCCAGAACAACACCAATGCGCCACCGGGCCGCAACACTCGCGCCGCCTCGGGCACAGATTGCGTCGGGTCTGTCCAATGCCAGGACTGCGCGTAGGTGATCATGTCGGCGCTCGCGGACTTGACCGGCAACACTTCGCCGACTGCTCGCACTAAGGGAACCTCGGGCAACGACTGGTGGAGTTGGTTGGACATGGCGGCCCCAGGCTCTACAGCGACCACCCGTGCACCGCGCTCCAACAAGAGCCCGGTCGCGATTCCTGTTCCGGCACCGACATCTACGACCTGAGCGCCGCGCAGCGGGCTGCCGGTCAATTCTTCGATCGCCTCGAACAGAGGCGGGGGATAGCCTGGACGGCTTGCCGCATAGCTGCCTGCGACCGACTCGAATGCCGATACCCCGCGTCGCCGACGCTCAACAGCCATGCCACGTAGTGTCGCGCATCCATCCGACCGCGAGCATCAGATCACCACGATTGCCCTCACCAGCGGTATGCGGGGAATATGCTGCCCGGACAGCTGGAATCGGCCATAACGGAAGAGAACGTCAGCATGTCGACGGCACTCACCATTGTCACCTGCGTCGTGACTGCGGGACTGCTGGTGCGGATGTTCATCGCCGGTTTTATCACTCGTAGTGACATGGTGTTTTCCTGGCCGATGTTCTCCGACCCGTCCTACTGCTATTTCGATCTAACAGCTGAGACGCCGACCGGTTCAGGGCAGAAGATCAATTTCTGGGATTACGCGATCAGTATGGATCTGAGCCTGACCCAGGCTGGCGCGCAACGGTTCTTGGACTATCTGCGCGACGTGAAGTCTATGCATGTCCACGGCCGAGTGTTCATTGACGACGCTCAAGGGACATACGAGATGAGAGTGGTCGATGGGTATCTGGTGGATTGATGCCGTCAGCACAGCATTCGACATGCGGGTACCCGCTCTCCCCAGCAACATCTTTCGGATTGCTATTGCGGTCGCGGTCCTCTGGAAGTTCATCTCTGAACAGTTTTGCGGCGCATGGCACTATCTCGACGAAGGGAGTTACGTACGGTTCTGTTATGTAAAAGCTCATCCACGTGGGCCTTTTCGCAGCATCACTTTCTACCGGGTTGCCTACATAGCCAAATGGGTAGCAGCCGCAGGCCTTTTCCTCGGCATCGCACCACAGATTTGCGCTCTCGTGCTGGCCGTATGGTTCGCCTTGGAAATCGGTTACGACTGGAAGTACCACACGGTCTTCCTGATGTTGATGTGCGCCATCCTCTGCGTCGATGGCGGTTCCAGTGGCATTCTGCGGCCCGATCAACTCCCATGCCTGCTCGAGAACGACTGCCGCAACAATCTCGTCGACGCCGCCACCACCTGGGTGTGGCCGAAATGGATAACGCTGGTGGTCCTTACCCAAATGTATTGGGCCAGCGCCTATACCAAGCTGCGCCTGGTGCAATTCCGATCGGGCACCACGCTGGTCAAGTTGAGCCGGACCCTCTACCTGAACCGACCCCTGTTGCGGCACTGGGAGTATCACCTGCCGAAATTGATGGTGAACCATCTCATCCTGGCCCCACCCGAGGTGTGCCGACGCCGATGGGCGGTCGTCGCGTGGGCAACCATCGTGGGCGAAGCGATACTGCCGATCGGACTGGCCACCCCGTATCTCCCCATCTACTACGCAGCCTTCATCTTCGGCGCGATCATGCATACTGGATTTACCGCGCTACACCAACGCAAACTGCCACCCTTCAGCATCGCCTGCCTTGCCGCCTACGTGATGATCTTCCCTGTCGCGGTGTGACTTTGGAGCCTGCCGTGCGGTATCAGCATTGCGCACGCTGCGGCTAGCCCGCTGCCGGCCGCGGCAAGCAGCATGGCTGTGCGGATCCCCGCCAACGATGGCAACTCGGCCCCGGCGAACGGCATGGTCATGGCCGCCAACACCGCACCGGCCACCGCGCTACCCGCGGCCTGCCCGCACATGCGCACCAATTGGTTGATTCCGTTGGCAGCGGCCGTCTCCGATGCCGGCACAGCCGCGGTGATCAACATCGCGGACGCCGCGAAGGAAAGTCCGACCCCGATACCCGCGACCGCGGTACACAGCAGCACCTGCAACACGGTGTGCAGCAGCCAGGCCGCGAGCAGGTAGCTGACCGCCATGATCGCCGCCCCGATACCCAGCGCCGCCCTCGCACTCAATCTCGCCGCAATGACCGCGGCCATCGGTGAGGCGGCCATGATCGTGACTCCGTTGACCGCCATCACCAGCGCCGTGTTCAGCAGCGACTGGCCGAGTCCATAGCCCGTCTGCCTTGGAAGCTCAAGTAGTTGCGGCAGGGTCACCAGCATCGACACGATGGCGAAGCCGAGCGCAATCGTCGCCACGTTCGTGATCAGCACTGGCCGACGGATGCTCATCCGAAGGTCGACCAACGGCGACGACGTCTGCAACTGCCACCACGCGAAGACCGCAAAGATCGCCGCCGATGCCCCAAATGACCCCAGAGCGGTACCACTCGTCCAGCCCCAACTGGCGCCTTTGGAAACCGGCAACAGTAGCGCCACCAAACCAGCAGAGAGCAAAACGGCGCCCAGGGGGTCGAACTTGTTGTGTGCGCTAGCCGGGACTCGCGGCACGAACAGCGCGAAACCCAGCAGCGCCACTACGCCCAAGGCCCCGGAGAACCAGAACAGGGCATGCCAGTCGAGGTTGTCGACAATCACCGCCGACAGCGGCAAATTCAGCGCACCGCCGATGCCAACGGATGCGCTGAATACCCCAATGGCCAAACCCACCGAGCGGGGAGGTACCGCTGCCCGTATGACGCTGATACCGAGGGGAAGAATCGCCACCGAACATCCCTGCAGCCCGCGGCCTAGGACCAGCAGGATCAATGAATTCGCCAGGGCGGCAACCACGGAACCCACGATGAGCAGGGTTGCACACACGAGAAGCATGAGTTTGGGTCCGTACAGATCACCGAGCCTCCCGAAAACCGGCATCGCCACCGCGGCTGTCAGCAGAGTCGCCGTAATCGCCCATGACGCGTCCGACGCACTCGTTTTCAACAAAGCCGGGAGCACCGGAAGCAGCGGAAACATCAGCGTCTGCACCACCGTCACACCGATGACGCCAAACGACAGCGCTACCACCAGGCGCGTAACTGCGGCGGTGGATGCCTGGGCGCGCATCCGCCGAGAGTATCCGCGGCGCTAGAGCAGATGTCGGTATTCAGGCAATGATTTCCGTTGCCTTTCTTGACGGTTGGAGCCGGCCCCTTGGGCGGGCCGCCGGCATGCGAGTAGTCGCCGAGAGGATTGCAGTATGCCGCTACTCGTGTGGAGTAGCCGGGTTGAGCAGACGATGTATCCATCGTCTCCCACATGACTAGCGGCTCCCCGAGGGGGTTCCCATGACGGTTCGCAATATTTTCTCGCCCGGCACGTTATCCGTCGGGGGTTCCGGCTACCACTCTGGGACTCAGTCGATATCCAACCCATGGGAGTCGGGAAGCGCAGTCTGGATCCAGTGCACAACAAAGTACGTCGCGGGCGACGGTCAATCCGAGTTCGGTGTCTCCGAAATCTCTCAGTTCGACGACTCCGGGCGGTTCGAAGTCGTCAGCTTCGGGGGTGACACGTTCGGTAGCTACGCTGCCCGGCTGTTCGTGCCGCAGTTTCTCGGCCTGATCGCCACTGCGCGGGCCTACGACGCGTCCATCGAAGGGACGCTGACACTATTTTCCTGGGGGTGAGGTCGAAATGAGCGAGTCCACAAACAGCGTCGAAGCAACCGTTCGAGCGTTCGTCGTCCGGTCTGAGACTGGCGACCTGATCCATGTGCATCAAGAAGTCGCCTTCGCTGACACGCCGAAATCGGACGAGGAGCCCGAGGGACGTGCACTTCGCCTCGCCGGCGATCGCGGGCGCACGGGGCGCGTTGAGGAAGTGGCGGTCGACGCACTTCCCGTACCCGCATTCCGCGCCCCCAAGACCTGAAGCGGAACGCCCGCACCTTGGGCTGGACCAGCGGATATGGTATTCTCGCTTTCAGCAAGTCACATATCCGCTGGTGCGGGTGGCCAGCGGGGAGGCGGGCCACCAGCGGGAACGGCACAAGACCGTCCAGGGGAAGCTATGAGCGACGACGCAGTCGACAACGAGACCGCCAAATGGGATCCAGCGTTCACCGCGCAGGTGAGCAAAGTGGTGTCACCGATCGTGCGGCGGTATTTCCGCGCCGAAGTGCGCGGGTTGGAGAACATGCCGCCCGCCGGCGGCGCCCTGGTGGTGTCCAACCATTCCGGTGGCATGCTCACACCCGATGTGCTGATCTTCGCGCCGGAGTTCTACGGCCGATTCGGCTACGACCGCCCGCTCTACACGCTGGCCCACTATGGGGTGTTCATCGGACCGCTCGACGGCGTGCTGCGCCGCTTGGGCGTGATCGAGGCCAGCCGCGACAACGCCGCCACCGCATTGCATTCCGGCGCGGTGGTGCTGGTATTTCCCGGCGGGGATTACGACTCGTACCGGCCGACGTTCACGCAGAACGAAATCGACTTCGACGGCCGCACCGGCTACGTCCGCACTGCGCTCGAAACCGGCGTGCCTTTGGTGCCGACGGTGTCGATCGGCGCCCAGGAGACCCAGTTGTTCCTCACTCGGGGGAACTGGTTAGCCAAGCGGCTGGGCCTGACAAAGGCACGCGTGGACATCCTCCCGGTGAGCGTCGGTTTTCCATTCGGCCTCAGCGTTCTCATACCGCCGAATCTGCCGCTGCCGGCCAAAATCGTCACCGAAGTGCTCGAACCGATCGACATCACCGCGCAGTTCGGGTCAGACCCCGATATCGCCGAGGTGGACGCGCATGTGCGATCGGTGATGACTGAGGCGCTCAAACGGCTTGCGCGACAACGGCGGCTGCCGATCCTCGGCTAGCTAGCGACGGTGGCCGGCGGCATCGCCGTACTGACAGTGCACACCCCGTCGGCGAAGCCAGCGGCGGAGCGGATGTCGGCGAACGCCCGGACCATCGCGTTGGTCGCCTCATGAATGTCGGTGAAGGTCTGATCGTCTGACAGGATTGCGATGTCGAGCTGGTCGACATAACTCCAGACCGTCATGTTGAACGCGCTGGCCGCCGAAAGCACTCCCACTGAGTAGATTTCGCTAACCGGGGCGCCACCGATATTGCCGCGCTGGCGCGGACCCGCCACATTCGACACAGCGACGTTCATGATGCGATTGTGTGCGGCGCGACGCGCCTGCCACCGAAATGCCGCTGGCGCAAACGCCGTTGGTAGGTATTGCATCATCCGGCCCTGCACGGAGGGCCCGAGAAGCTCGTAGTCCTCCTTCGCTCGTCGACTGGCCACAGCGGTGAGCCGCACCCGCTCGAGCGGATCGGCGAGATGGACCGGCAGCGAGACGGACAGCCCGCCGATCTCGTTGCCGGTGATCCGGTCCGCGGACTTGTCGGTTGCCACGGGAACCGCCGCCACGATCGGCTCGTCCGCGCCCCCGTCGTAGCGCAGCAGCAGCTCTCGCAGGCCACCGGCGGCCACCGCGAGCACGATGTCATTGAAGGTCACGTCGAGCCGCTTGGCGGTCTCCTTGATCTGCGCGAGCGCCAGCGTGGCGGTGGCGAAGGTGCGTACCGGTGACACCACGTGGTTGACGAACGTCACCGGCGCGGCGAAGGGCTTGGCTAACTGCACCTGGCCGCGACGCTCCCGCTGGCGCCGACGCAGGCGGGCGAATCCCGTTGCGGCGTCTTTGATGAGCGCAGGCAGGTCGCCCGCTTGGTGTAAGTGATCGCCCAACGCGGCCTGAACCAGTTCGGTGTTCGACGGCGGGTCGCACTCGGGGGAGCGCTGCGTCGCCGGAATCGACTCGCCGGCCAAATCCATCAGCCGCGCCAGGAGATTGGCCGAAGCAACGCCGTCGGCGAGGGTGTGGTGCACCTTGCCGATCAAGGCGTAGCGGCCGCGCGCCATGCCTTCGGCAAAATGGAACTCCCACAACGGGTACCGCCGATCCAAGGGCGTGCTGGCAATGTCACCGATCAGTGCGTCCAACTCCCGACGCCCACCCGGAGCCGCAACGGTGACCCGGCGCAAGTGGTAGTCCAGGTCGACATCGCAATCCTGCATCCACATCGGATGGTGAAGGCGCCCCGGGGTTTCCAGTAGCCGATAGCGCAGCGGTTCGAGCAGATGCAATCGCTCTTCAACGGTGCGGCGAAACACCGCGAAGTCGAACACCCCGTCGTAGTCGGCGGCGTCGACAATGGCCACTTTCAACGTATGGGTGTGCAGGGTCGGGGTCTCGCTGTAGAGCAGCATGGCGTCCATGCCGTTGAGTCGCTTCACGGACCAACCTCCTCAGTGCTGGCCCCCCGCACCGAGCGTGTCGTCGTGCCTATGCTAGGCGACTGCTCAGCAAAGCTCAACACCGCGGCGAGCATAGGCGGTGCCCTCGGGCAGGAGATGCTGGCGCACGAGCCTTCGCAAACGCCGTTGGCGGTGCCGAAATATCGCATTGGCGACGGGTATCACCAGGACCGTCACGTTTCCGGCATCGATGTCGACGGTGTCGACGTAGCGGCAGGTGGCGTCGTCGATGGTCTCGACGTGAAGGGTGTGATTCCACGCCGCGAGAAGGCCGCCGCGCTCGTGGGTGCGCACCGTGCGCGAGGCCGCGTCGACATCGAGGACTTCGATCGTGTGACGGTAGGCGGGAATGACATGGAAGGCGAAGAGCCAGGCGGTTCCGCGTTCACCTTCGCGGAATGACTCCGCGCGCCCGGCGAGCGCGGGTACTCCGAAGAGGCCCTTGCAGACATAGAGGAACGTCGTGGGGGAGAGCATGGCCGGCCACACCCGTTCTGCGGTTGTTGGCAGGATGGTTTCGTGGCGAATGGTCCGCATTCTCGGCACTCCTTCGAGCGAGTTAGGTTAGCCTAAGTCTGCCGGTGATGACGCTGGCTGACTACTCGCTTTTCCCGGGGAGGCCGACGATCGCTCCCTCCGACCGCTTCCGCCAGCGCAAGCAGCCAAAACAACGTCGGGCCGCCGAGACCCGGCAGCGCATCCTGGACGCGGCGGCTCAGGTTTTCGCCGAATACGGCTACGCCGCGGGGACCACCAATCGCATCGCCGAGCGCGCGGAGGTGTCGATCGGCTCGCTGTACCAATACTTTCCCAACAAAGACGCCGTGCTGCGGGCGTTGATGCAGGCCCACGCCGACGCCGGCGCCCGCTTGATCGCCGAGCGGACCCTCACCGGATTGCCCGCGAATCTGGACGACGCCCTACGTGTATTCGTCCGCGCCACGATCGACAACCACCGCGACAATCCGCGACTGCACCGAGTGCTGTTCGAGGAAGCGCCGCGCGCGCCGAACTTCTTGGCCCACATACACGAATTGGAGCGGCAGGCAGTCGAGGGCACCGCCGCTCTGCTCGAAGCGCATCCGAGCGTGCCATCCAGCAGCCGCCTCACCGCACACGTGGTGGTGACCACGATCGAATCGCTCGTACACCGACTCGTCACGACGGAGCTCCCCGTCGATCTCGACGAACTCGAAGACGAAATCGTCGTCCTACTCGGGAGATACCTACGCCGCAGCGGATAACGTTGCAGGGGAGTGGATTTCGCATCTCGTCCAGCTAGTGCCCAGATTGGTACCGCACCGCGTCAACACCGGGTGTATTTAGTTGGGCGATAACGGTCCAGCCGCGAAACTCTTCTGCCAGGATATTTGGACGTCAACATCGCGGGCTGGAGGGGGCGCGTTGTCGTCTGAGAGCCGCCGCTTGCGTTATGGGCTATCTGCCGTCGTCGTCGCCGCGGCAGGGTTGAACGCGCTCGGTCTGTGGGGAGAGCAGACAGCGCAACGCGTTCAGTTCGCCCTCGAAGCAAACCTGTGCGTTGTCGCATTAGTTGTCGGGCTCGTGGTCGCGCGCCGAGTAACCGGCCTGTCGCGGTGGTGGCGAGTGTCCCTACTCGCCGCGATAGCCGCGTTCTTGACCGCCGAGCTCCTCTCGCGGCTGGGTCACGCGGCCGACCATGACGCGCCAGCGGCAGCAGTCGCCGGATACTTTCTCGCCGGTCTGTTGTTCGGTACGGCAATGGTGCTTCTTGTGCGCTCTGGCCACCAAGGCAACACCAAGAGGCGGGTACGGGTATGGCCGGGAGTCGTCACCACCGTTCTCGACGGCTTGCTGGCGGCGCTGGCGTTTTCACATCTGGTGTACGTCGCCCGGTCGGGCGCCATGGACGGCGCCGCGCTGCCGCGGTCCACCAACACCGCCGTCGTCGTCGGTATCGCCGCTGTCGAGCTCGTCGTGGTGGTGGGCGCGGTGCTGCTCGCGATGTGGTATCCGCGGTACCGACCGGGTCGGGCGAACTACATGTTTCTGGCAGCCGCGGTGATGACCCTGACTTCCTCGGACCGGCTGCTCGCCTATTTCCGGAATGTCGCGGTGACGGCGCTCGACCCGTGGGTCGCCAGCGGATTCGTTATCGCTCCGCTGCTGATCACGTTGAGTCTGCTCGAATTCCCGCCACGGACCCGACCCGACCACGACGAGACGGAACAGCCGACCAACTGGGCGCAATTGACACTGCCCTATGTGGGATTCATGGGCAGCACCGCACTGCTCACGTTCCACGTGCTCATCGGGCGCAGCATCGACCCCATCTTCATCAGCATATTTCTGGCGATGGCATTGCTTGTCGCGACGCGCTACGTGGTGGCGATGCGGGTCCAGCGGATGTTGACCGCGCAGCTCGTCGACGCCAAGCGCCGGCTGGCCCATCAGGCTCACCACGACGCATTGACCGGCCTACCCAACCGAGTGTTGTTGGGACAACGGCTGGACGAGGCGATCCGCGACGGACCCTTCGTCTTGATCTTCGTCGACATCGACGACTTCAAAGAGGTCAACGATCAGTTTGGGCACGCCGCCGGCGACGAGCTGTTGTGCGCGATCAGCGCACGCCTGGACGGGTGTCTTGGACCGGGCGACATGCTGGCGCGGATCGGCGGAGACGAGTTCGCCATTCTGATCGCCGGTGTCGTCGGGGCGCCCGAAATCGTGGCCGACCAGCTGCGGGTGGCACTTCGAAGTCCGTTCTCGGTGCACGGGACGTCCGTGCGGGTGCGTGCCAGCATGGGCTTGGTGAGTCCCGGGGCTGACGGTTTTCCACCGACATCCGACGATCTGCTCAGGCAGGCTGACAACTCGATGTACACCGGCAAGCGGCTGGGCAAAGACACCGCCGTGGTCTACCGGCCGACGTTCCGCATGTCGGAGGATTTTCCGACGGCGCTGCGGCACGCGAACGGGGGCATCCCGCCCGGGTTTGAGCTCAAATACCAGCCGATAGTGACACTCCCACAAGGCATCCCGGTCGCGGTGGAGGCGCTTGCCCGATGGAAGACCCCCAGTGGCATACAGATTCCGCCCCAGACCTTCGTCTCACTGGCCGAAGCAAATGGCATGGGCGCCCAACTCGATGCCATGGTTCTCGATCTAGCCTGTTCGCAGATCCAAGCCTCGGGCCTGGATCTGGACGTGCACATCAACATCGGTGCCGCACGACTCGGCAGCGTCGAATTCGAACGTGCTGTCAGCCGCATACTCGCCCGGCATGGGCTACCGGCGCACCGACTGGTCCTGGAGATCACCGAGACGGTTCCCATTGTTGATCTCGCCGACGGCGCGGCCGCCATCAGACGCTTGACCGACCTCGGCATGAGAGTGGCCTTGGACGACTTCGGTGCGGGTTACAACTCCTTGACCTACCTGCACGAGCTGCCGGTGCAGGTGGTGAAACTCGACCGTGGCCTCGCGATGGGCGTCGAGCCCGGGCGAAACCTCACGCTGTACCGCTCGGTCATCGGCCTGTGTGAGGCGTTGGGCCTCACCGTGATCGCCGAAGGGATCGAAACCACCGAGCAGGCCGAGACGGTTTTCATGGCCGGATGCACACTGGCGCAAGGCCACCTATTCGGGCGGGCCTCCGCGCTCACCGATCTCGCCGTGCCGTCTCCGGTCAGGAAGGCCTGACATCGGACCCCAGGTGTAGGGCTCGTGAGGATGCCCGGATGAGCCCAGAATGAACGTCCGATCGCTGCGATCGCCGCGCGCGATGCTCGTAATCCACGTGCCGACGGTGCTGAAGCGGTTGCGCACGCCGGTGAGGAACGCGATGTGGATGAACGCCCAACCCAGCCACCCGATGACGCCGGTGAGCTTGATCGGCCCGGCCTGTAGCAGGGCATGGCCGCGGCTGATGTACGCCGCCGACCCGAGGTCGCGGTAGCGGTAGGCCTTGCGGGTGGTGCTGCCGAGATCACGCTTGATACAGGCGGCCACGTGCAGGCCACCCTGCATAGCGTTCTCCGCGACGCCCGGTAGCCCATCGCGACCGGCGAGGTCGCCGATGACGAACACCTTGGGGCGCCCCGCCACCGAAAGGTCGGCGTCCACCGCGATGCGCCCCGATCGATCGCTCTTGGCGCCCAACACTTCTGCGGCATGCCGCGCGAAAGGCACGGCTTCGACACCGGCGGTCCACAGCACCGTACGGGTGGGGTAATCAATGCTGGGCCCACCGCCCTTGGGGCACACACTCACACCATCGCGCCGGACGTCCGTCACATGAGTGCCCAGCTTCAGCTCCACACCTAATTTTTCGAGCACCCGCGATGCGTCTTTGCACAGCCCTGACGAGAAGCCCTTGAGCACCCGGTCGCCGCCGTCGAACAGCAGCACTCGTGCGTCCTCCGGTTGGATGCTGTGGAACTCGTTGGCCAGCGCACGGGTGGCCAATTCCCGGATCTGCCCGGCCAATTCGACACCGGTGGGACCCGCGCCGGCGATGGCGAACGTCAGCCACGGATCCCGCTCGGGACCGGGCGGCAAGGTCTCGGCGATCTCGAACGCGGCGAACACTCGGCGGCGGATGCTGAGTGCGTCGTCGAGCGTCTTCATGCCCGGTGCCCAGGCGGCGAAATGTTCGTTGCCGAAGTAGGACTGGCGCATGCCGGCCGCGATGATCAGGTAGTCGTAGTCGAGGTGGAAAACCGTCTCGTCAGGACGACGGGCTGTGACGCGTCGCGCGTCGGGGTCGAGCTCGATAGCCTCGCCAAGCAACGTGGTGACGTTGCGGTGATGCTCCAATTCCTCGCGCAGCGATCGGCTGATCTGACCGATGCTCAGCGTTCCCGTCGCGCACTGATAGAGCAGCGGCTGGAACACGTGGCACGCAGAACGATCCAACAGCGTCACGTCGACGTCGACGCGGCCGAACCGCCGGGCACAGAACAGGCCACCAAACCCGCCACCGATGATGAGTACCTTGGGGCGTGCGTTGGCAGATGTCATGCCTCATTCGTACCCGCTTAGGCGGCGGACTTCTCCAAGATGTGGACGCCGCATGCCGATCCGAGTCCGATGACGTGGGCCAAGCCGACCTTGGCGTTTTCGATCTGCCGATCGCCGGCCTCACCGCGCAGGTGGTGACAGATCTCCCAGATATTGGCGATGCCGGTTGCCGCGATGGGGTGTCCCTTGGACTCCAGACCACCGGAGACGTTGACCGGCGTCGAGCCGTCACGCCAGGTGGCGCCGGAGTTGAAGAAGTCGGCGGCGCCGCCTTCTTCGCACAGCATCAGGTTGTCGTAGTGGACCAATTCCGCTGTTGCGAAGCAGTCGTGCAACTCGACCAGGTCGAGGTCCTTGGGCGGCACGCCGGCCTGCTCGTAAGCGGTGACGGCGGCGTTGCGCGTCAGCGTGTTGACGTTCGGCAGTACCTGGCAGCCCGCTTCGTAGGGGTCGGAGGTGAGCACCGAGGCCGATACCTTGACCGCACGCCGACGTTGTTCGAGCGACAAGGATTTGAGTGTCTCACCGTTGCACACGATCGCCGCGGCGGCGCCGTCACAGTTGGCCGAACACATTGGCCGGGTATTCGGGTAGGCGATCATCACGTCGTTCATGATCTGTTCGAGCGTGAACCTCTTCTGGTAGGCGGCCAGCGGATTCAATGTCGAATGGGCATGGTTCTTTTCGCTGATCTTGGCGAAGAGCTCGAAGCTGGTGCCGCCGTACTTGTGGCCGTACTCCGTGCCAATCTGGGCGAACACGCCGGGCATGGACTCCGTGCCGATACGCCCGTCGATCGGCGCGACGGCACCGAATCGGCCCGCCGGCGACCAGATATCAGCGTCGTCCTTCTTTCGGCCACCCGCACCGAGAAGTCCGGCGCCGGAAAGCTTTTCCACACCAACAGCCATGCCGTAGCGCGCCTCGCCGGCCTTGACCGCCATGATCGCCGTCCGCAGTGCGGTGGCGCCGGTGGCGCACGCGTTGGCCACGTTGTACACCGGGATGCCGGTCTGGCCGATTTGCTTCTGCAGCTGCTGGCCGATCCCGGCGCTGGCGTTCATCAGGTTGCCGGCAGCCAGCACGCCGATGTCCGCCATGGTGACGCCGGCGTCGGCGAGGGCAGCTGTCGCCGCCTCGGCGGCCAGATCGATGGTGTCCTTGTCGGCGTGCTTGCCGAATTTGGTCATCCGGATACCGAGGATCCAGATTTCGTCGCTGGCACTCATCGCATCTCCTTGGCAGGGCTCAACAGTGGGGACATCACGCGACCGGCTCGAAGCCGAAGCCGATTGCCTCGGTTCCGTTCGCGTCGGCGCCGAGCGAGTAGGTACTCAGGCGCACCTTCATACCGTCCTGAACGTGTGCGGGGTCCGGCTCGATGTTGACGAGGTTGGCGCGTACCTGGGTGCCGTCGCAGTCGACCACGGAGGCGACGAAGGGGACAGGCACACCCGGCGCGGCAAAGGTGACGATGGTGAACGTTCGGACGGTGCCTTCGGTCGCCACCGGGACGGTCGAGAATTCGGTGGCGAAGCAGCTCGCGCAGGCATTGCGCCGGTCAAAGAACCGAGCACCACATGCCACGCACTCATGTGCGACCAGATGGGGTTCACCATCGTCGAGCACCAGGTAGTCGACCATCGGAATGCGCTCGGCCATGTGACCCTCCGTTCGTATGTCCAACTGACGCTAGCGAGTGCTCAGCCGACACCAAAGAGTGGGGTGGACTCTGTGCGCGGCGAGTATCTTTTGCATACGACGACGCCGACTTACGGCTCGTGAACAGAAGGGCCGATCATGCCCGTCACCATCGTTGACGCGGGACCCAACCAAGTCAGCCGCTCGATAGAAGTCAACGCCCCCGCGGCCGAACTATTCGCCATGGTCGCTGATCCTCGCCGCCACCACGAGTTGGACGGTTCGGGCACCGTCCGCGACAACATCAAGTGCGCAGACCAGGTAGTCACCGGAACGAAATTCACAACGGCGATGAAGATGTACGGGGTGCCCTACCGGCTCACGAGCACCGTCACCGCCGTCAAACCCGACGAACTCTTCGAGTGGCGCCACCCATTCGGCCATCGGTGGCGGTGGGAATTCGCCTCTCTCACACCGACTCTGACCCGGGTGACGGAGACGTTCGACTATCGCGACACCGGCCCGATCAAAGACACGTTGAAGTACTACGAGCGGACGGGCTTCGCCAAGAGCAATGCGAGCGGCATCGAGGCCACGTTGACCAAGTTGGGTGAGCGCTACAGCGCGTGAGGCTATTGCCGACAACCCCGCTCGCCGGGTGGAGGCGGTGCGTCCCCGGGCCGGCGGTCGCAGGTGGGCGGAACCTCTGGAGTGTCGATGTCCGGCAGCGGTGGTTCCACAATCGGTTGGGGCAGGTGATCGGGCGGCGGGCGGTTGCCCGGCCCCCGTCCGGGTTGCCCCGGGTATCCGCCATGGGGTGGTCCGCCATCAGGCACGCCTGGGCCTGGCGCCCCTTGAGGTCCGCTGGGCGCTGAGTCCGGAGCGCTGGCCGAGCCTGGCGACGCGCCGCTCTGTGCCGAACCCCCACTCGTCGACAACGATGGCCCTGAATCGGTGGGCAGTATTGGCGATGACGCCGACGGCCCCGAACCACTGGGACTGCTGCCACCACTGGACCCGCTGGATGAGGAGCCCGAACTACTCGGGGCCGCGTTCGCCACTCCTGTTGCACCCCAGAGCAATCCGAACATCAGGACCGGTACGAAAGCTACGTTGGTCGCTCGTTGCCTAGATTTCACGCTGCGCCTTCCCGTGTAGTCCCAACGTAGGACGATCAGCTAGCAAGTAGCTCGACGAGGCGTATCGGTGGGCTGTGAGAACTCACAAGTTATTGAGAAGGTTCATTGACAATTGCCGTCTCGGCGGTGAGAGTGCTAGACGTCCACCGCACGGAAGGCAATCATGAGCACTAGCGGCCAGCTCAACGAACTCGGCTATTACGCCGTGACCAGGCACCCTGCAGATGTCCGGGTGGTCCTCCCTGAGGCTCGCACGGCGGAGGCGCTCGGTTTGGGTTCCTGCCACATCGGTGAACGGTTCACTGTCAAGGACGCGGGCGTGCTGTCCGGCGCACTCGCAGGTTGCAGCACGACCCTGGGCATCGCCCCGTCGACGAACTATCAGACCCGCCATCCCACCGTCACTGCGACAGTCGGATCAACGATGCACGCGCTGACGGAGGGCCGGTTCGCCATGGCGTTCGGACGCGGAATGGCGGCCTACTGGCAGGCGATCGGTCTTCCAGTGGTGACCGAGGCTCGGCTACGCGACTTCTTCACGATCCTGCGACGGCTTTGGGGCGGCGAAACGATCATCGACCACGACGGCCCAGCAGGGAAGTGGCCGCTGCTGCGCCACGTGAGCGGATTGGCCGACGGACCACCCATCGGGTTGGTCGCGGTTGGCCCCAAGACCATGGAACTCGCGGGTGAGATCGGCGATTTCGTTGTGCTGCATACCTTTTTCTCCGATGAGGCAACGACGGCGTCAGTGGCTGCGGTGCGCCGGGGAGCCGAACGCGCGGGCAAGGATCCCGACAGCGTCCGGATCTGGGCGTGCCTGGCGACAGTTCCCGACGCGTTGCCGCCGGAAGACCAGCTGCGTCGTGGGGTCGGCCGGCTGGCGACGTACTTGCAGGCCTACCCAGACGTGCTGGTGTCTGCCAACGGCTGGGATCGGTCGACGTGGGACGGCATCCGGCAGTCCGAGCTATTCACCGACGCGGCAACCGCTGGACCCATCGATGCCAGCGCGTCGGTCGATACGCTGAAGCGAATCGCCGAATTGATCCCCGCCGATTGGCTGGATTCGGTGGCCAAGGGATCGCCGCAGGACTGCGCGAAAACCATTGCTCGACAATACGATTTGGGCGTGCACTCGGTCATCATGCACGGCGCCAGTCCGCACGAGCTCGCACCCGTCGTTCAGGCATACCGGGACGCGCGCCCGCCGCTGCGTCGGGCTGTAGCGGCGAATCCGGGGAGGTTCGCCTGACCAGATCTGACAGATCAGCCGCCGCGCAGGCCGATCGCGCTCGGGAACAGTGGGAAGCCACGGTTCCCTCCGAGGTAACCCAGTCGGCGGCGGGCACCCGGCTGAACAAGCGCGGCCTCCAGACCCGTGCGCGTCTGCTCGACGTCGCTATCCGCTGCCTGGCCGATAGCGGAGGCGAGCCGGTGTCGGCCAACCGCATCGCCAAAGACGCGGAGGTCACCTGGGGAACGGTGCAACATCAATTCGGCGACCTCGACGGCCTGTGGGTAGCAGTGATCACCGAGATCCATTCCCGCAGTTGGAGTTCTAATCCGGATACCCGGCCGACGCGCACCCCCACGTTGCGCGAACGGGTGGACGCTGTCATCGATTCAGTCTGGAACTATCTGGACACCACCGAGGGGCGGGCGCTCACGGCGCTGCGTACCTCGTTGCCGGCACGCCGTTCCGATATCGCGGTCGAATATCCGCGAACGGCTGCCGCATTTGCGGCTCGCGAACTCGACTGGATTCAGGGCTTCGACTACCTGATGGACGGGCTCGACCTCGATCCGGAGAAGTTGTACCGCGTCCGGTGTCTACTGCCCGCCGCGATCCGGGGCCTGAGCAACGAACGACAGATCGGCTTCACCTCGGATCTCGAGATTGCCCGTGCGACGTTGGCCGATGCGGTGGTGGCGCTGCTGGCCTAGCGGTCAGCGATGCAGATTCCACTGGCCGACATCGGAGGCCAGGACGTCGTTGACATCGACTTCGAGTCCGCCGACCAGCGGGCCCGGATTCGACGCCGTGGCCACCACGCGCTGGTAGAGAACGGCACCGGGGTGGACCCGATTGCCGGACCAGGCTTTGGTCTGCCAGGCCCACCAGCGCCCAGGCGTGCTCGACTTCCCGATAACACCGTCGACCGCGGCCCACTCACACGCATCGATGCCCGCATAGATCCCCGTGCGCTGGACCCCGAGCACCGAATTGATTCCGCGAAACCACTGCAGCGCAACGCGGCTCCACGTGTCGCGGTTGATGTCCTCATCGATGGTGAAGAAGATCGGTGCACTCTGGCCGCCGCCCGCCGCGGTATGCAGCTGCCAGGCCGTGCGCGCGTCGGCAATCCCACCGGCATAGCCGCGCAGAAAGTCCGACGGCGCCGTCCCTCCTGGCTTGCCGTATTGGTAGTTGCTCACGATCACCAAGCCCGCGGCGGTCAGTGACTGGGCGTAGGGCAAAGTGATCGGCTTGGCGCCAAACGTCGAGCCAGGACGCGACATGGACACGTAGTTGACCACCCCGGAGTGGCCGGCAGCGCGGATGTCCTGCGCGGGGATCTGTTTGGCGGCGAAATCGATCAGCGTGGGAGGCGCGGCGGCCGCCGCCGTGGGCGTGCCGGAACCCAACGACGCCGCACCCAGACCGGCCAACGCCGTGGCGTAGCGCAGCGCGTCACGCCGGGTAACCGGACGTGATCGCCGGAGGCCGGCAGTCGGGGGCCAATCGTGCATCGCGTGATGTTAACGATGTGACTGCTGGTATCAGTGTTCCCACGCTGGTCGTGTCCGGTCTGAGTTCGGACCGTTACGTTATGGCCGCAAAATATCGGCGGGGGAGACGGTTTCGACGAAGGCGCGCGCCGCAGCGGCGAGTTCCGTGTCCGCGGTGGCCAGCGCATCCGCCTGAAGCTGCGTCAAGGCGATGTACTCGGCCCGATAGGTGTCCGGCCAGTTCAGCTTGGTGGCTATGCGCCAGGCGTGGTCCTGCAGGGATCGGTCACCGAGGAGCCGGATCCGCAGTCCACGGAAATCGTCGAGAATCGTCCGGCCGGCGCGTTCATCGATCTCGCCGCGGCGCACCGATCCATACACGAGGGCGAGCACCTGCGAGCGCATCAGCGTGGGAGCCACCAGGCTGTGCTCCGGCGGAATAGTGGCCCCGCCAGCGGCGAGGTCGATGGCCACCTGCGCATCGATGACGAATGTTGTCATACCGCTGCCTAACTCGTCAGCCGGAGGCGGTATCGAGGAATCGGCTTCGGACTTCGGCTGACGGAATTGGACAGGTGTCGTGCCGGCCGCCGATGCGATAGCGCACAGCTGCGAACCGGTCGTAAAGCCAATCGCGCACCGGTGGCGGGATCACATATGCCGCCAACGTCAGTCGCCACCAGCCACCGAGGTATCTGGCGACCTGCAACAGCGCCGCAGAACGGATGTACACCACCTCGTCCGGTTGTCCAGGGTTGCGAACGTAGACGACGGAATCCAGACCGACCAGTTCCGGGTGGCGAGAGGTGGTCGCGCGGGCGAAGTCACTGTCGAGGGCAGCGAACCGCATGGATCCGTCGTGATCGGATCGAAGGATGGTGCGCACGGCGCTGTTACACACACCGCATACACCGTCGTACAGCAAAACCGGTGCGCTCGGCGGCCTCTGTGTCGGCTCCATCAGACTCAACCTCCTGCAGACAGGCTATCGCTCCCTTCCGGTCGTACACCGCCGCAGGAGTGTCGTCATCGACACATTGGCATTGAGCACTTGGACGCCGGCGGTGCAGGCGCCGAATGCTGCTCAGGCGCAGGGCGCGGGGCAGGAGCGGGCGCCTCGTGTGCTGGCGGTGCCTCTCGGGCGGGTTGCTCCGGCGCCCGCGGCGCAGGAGCTTGGTGGACGGGTGCTTGCCGGACCGGCGCCTGGGGCGCCGGAGCCTCCTGCGCGGGTTGTTGCGGTGCGGCCCGCTGCTGGGGTGGCTTTTCTTGCGCCGGTGTCGTTGTGCGGTCGCGCAATTCCGGTGCCCGCGGCACCTGATTGGCCTGGTGCGGCGTCGAGTCCTCGGGTGCAGGAGCCACCACCGGGGCAGGGAGGGTCGCCGGTATTGGGTCGGCCGGCGGGGCCGCCGCGGGATTCGGCGAGTCAGCCTTGGGCGGGATCGCCGTCCGTCCCGAGGACGGATTGGGACCCCGTCCCGGCGTTGTATTGGCCGGTGCGGGCTCGGATCTTCCTTGCGGTTGGCCGACTTTCGGCGGGGTGTAAGCCGGCACGGGCGAAAGCTTGGGCGCGGTGAACCCGGGAGACACTTTCGACGGCGGCGCTGCCGGTGCGGGTGCCGTCAAAGCCGGTGGTGCCATGGATGGTTGGTGGCCCGGCGCAGGTGTGGCAAGCCGCTGCATGGCTGGCGACACCGGCTGCAACCCGGTCGGGATGGTGACCCGCGGAGCGAGCTCCCGAGTGAAGTCGCGGGTGGATTTGCTCGCGAGGTCCTTCACTGACGGTCCCGAATTCGTCACCTTGTCGGTGGAGATGAATTGTGTCAGTGAGGCATTCAGGTTCACCACCGGAGACGAGGCGCGCACGTCGACGTCGGTGATCGACTTACTAGTCGGCAGCGGTGCCCAGTCGCGGTTGCGTGGATTGTGCCAGTCCCGGTTCATGTTCCAGTTCTGGTACTGGTTCGGGTTGAATCCGTGGGCCTGGTCCCACTGCGTGCGGTGGTAAACCGGGTCGTTGTTCTGGAACTTCCACTGGTAGTACTGCTCGTACGGGTGGTGGCCGTTGTACCAGTTCTGATCGCGGGGATCACCGAGGTGATCACGGCGTTGGCCCCAGTCGTTGCGGCCGTCGCGATCCCAGCCGTTTCGGTCGTAGCCGGCCCAGTTATAGCCACCCCAGTTGTAGCCGCGGTGGTCATAGCCCCACCTGTCATAGCCCCAGCGGTCGTAGCCCCATCGGTCGAAGCCGAGGAAGTCGTAGCCGTACTGGTTGTAGCCGCTGAGGTCGTAGTTGTACCAGTTGCCGGGGTTGTATCCGTAGAGCTGTCCCCAGGACGGGTCGAAGTAACCCAGGTCTTGGAGGTTCGGTGTCAGCGGCGGCGCGTAGGGCTGCGGCCAGTCGCCCAAAGGGGCGTCCGGAACACCTGGCGGTGGCGGGACGAAGTCGTCAGGTCCGACGGTCCCCGACTCATCCGAGATCGGGTATCCCCAGCTGGGTGCGGTCGCGCTCGTCAGCGCCACATCCGGTAACTGCGATGGATCGCCCAGGTCGGCGACCGGAGGTGGTGCAGGCAGCGCGGGAAGTTGTTGCACCGAATCGGGTGTGTTCTGCAGAAGTTCTTGCGTCAGTTGCAAATACAGGTTCTGCAGGCTGGCCTGCTCAGGCGACGGCGACAGGTAGTCCAAGTCCTGTTTGGCGTGATTGAGTGAGGTTCGAGCGCCGGTCAGCTGATCGGGTGTCGGTTGCTGCCCGCTGCCGAGGATGTCCTGTGCCTGCTTCAGATCGTTGACGACGGCGGCCAGAGCGACATCTTGTGAGTGCTCGGGAAAGATCGCCTTCTCGGCACCCCAGAGAGTGCCTCCTGGCGAGGTCTCGTACGTTGCGCCCAGGACACCCGCGACGAGTACCACGACCAATCCGGCCGCGGCGGCCCGCTTGCCGCGGCGCGAGCGGGGGATGAGCCTGCGCCACCCCGACGGCGGGTCGGGCTCCGCCGCCTCGGCGAACTGCAGAATGTTCTCGCGAACGGGTGGGGGACTGAGAGTCGTCATGCCGACCTCCTGACAACGACCAAAAGCCGTGGTTGCGTCGCTCCCGACCACGCGATATTCGATGCTTAAGTGGTGGTCGACCCAGGCCTCTCGGCCTGCCCGCCGCGCTTACTAAGCACAACTAAAATCTACGCGGACTTGCCCAGCACACCCGGCGCCGCGACCGAACTCTTATCAAGCCACAGCTCGCACATAGGGACGCACAGGAAGTGGGCCAGGGATCGAAGAGCCCAATCGGCGCCGGCCCCGAGGCCGGCGCCGATTGAACGCCCATTATTGGTTGTCGTGTGAATGATCCTGGATCAGCACGCCCCGTCATCCTCTGCTTGCATCTGCGCGGGATGCGGCGCGGTTGCTGACGCCAGATGCCACAGCACCAAACATGCTTAGTCACACGGCCATTCGGCGCCAGGGCAATTCAGCTAGTTACGCCCGCATTGTTCGTTGCGCGGCGCTAAAACCAGACTTTTCGGCCGCCAACGGGGCGCCCGACTGCGCCCAAAATCCACAAGACGACGCCGACTAACACGAGGATGCCGCCGATGGTGTACAGGATCGAGATGCCAGTGAAGTAGCCGATCAGGAGGAGGACGATGCCAAGAACAATCATGATCAATCCGATCCGTATGGGGCAGTTGATGCACTGCCGTACACGGGAGAATTACCGGGTTGGTCAGTTTCAAACCAGTTTCCGTTGGCCGAACCGTACTACGGCGTGATCAACTGCCCCGCTTGTGAGGCCGCGACCTTTAGTTGAGGAATCGTCAAGTCTTCGTACGCAAGCACGGGACCCATCGTCGCCCCGAGCCACGGCACCACACCGGGATCGAGGCTGACTCCCAGGTTGTAGGCCTGCATACCCGGCAGATGGTGCTCGAAGAAATTGCCGAAGAAGTCGGCCAGGAAGATGGCATCTCCGATAGGACCAGTGCCCCAGAGTGCCGAGGAATTGAGCAGCGGCGCGATGGCATCCGGGTTGCCGATCAACACGATCGAGCCGTAGTGGGGTTTACTTCCCCCTCCCGCCTGATAGGCGGGCATGAAGGGTTGCAACCCCGGCAGATCGGTGGCCAGGTATGCCGCCGGATCGCCGTACGTCTCGATGTTCACAAACCCCGAGTCAGCGCCATTGCCGGCCACGACCGTGTTGATACCGGGACTCTCGAATCCGATGCCGCTCAGGCCCGCCTGCTGTGCGACGTACTCGGCCTCCCACCCGCCCAGCGAATGCCCGGTGACGAAGAGATCGTCGACGCTGTATCCCTGCTCGGCGGCCGCAGCTTCCACCCGTCGCTCGAAGGCCAGCGAGTCGGTGAACGCCTGGGGAGTGGTGTGGGTGACGATCACCTGAGTGTCGGCGATCAGCTGACTGATGGCGATGAGCGGATTGAAGAGCAGGTTGGTGCCGCCCGTCGTGCCCTGATACGCGATGATGATCTGCTGCTGCGGCGTCACCCACACCTGCGCGGATTCACCCGACAGCAGGTTGGTGGATCTCATCGGGACACCGTTGACGGTGAAGGGCTGCAACCCGCCCGGCGTGCCGCCCAGCACGTACTCGGCCGACGCGGCGTTGAGGAACTGCGCCACCGTTGGCGTCTTCGCATCCGTGGGACCGTCGTACGTCTGGTGCAACAGCACCGGCTGCACAGTCGGGATCCTGGACAATCCCGCCGCGTCTTCCAACCTCCGGAATGCTGCGAACAACGCGTCGTCAAGCGGGGCAAAGTTGAACGGGCTCTTCGGGCCCGTGGCGGAGATGGTGAAGCCCAGCGTTTGCAGCACGGCGTTGATGACGCGGCCCGGGAGGGCAGCGATTTGGGCGATCGGCGACACCGGCCCAGGGGGGCTTGGTGTTGCCGACGTGGTGGGCGCGGCAACCTTGACTTGCGCCGCAGTCGTGGCTGCCACCCTTGGGTACGTGAGAATCGCATTCGGCTGGGCGCCAACGGATTTCCGACCGTCAGAAGCACCGGACACCGACCCTGCGGGCGGTACGACTCCCGCCTGCTTGCTCTGCGGACGATGTCCACTCGTCGCCCTTTTGGGTCCGGCGGAGGATTGTTTCGAACCCGGATGACCAACACTGTGGTTCGACGAATCGGAATGGCCGTCGTCGGCCCACGCCACGGTGTGCCCAGTCGCGGCGGCGAGTCCTACACCGAGCGCCACCGTGGCCAACCCGAAACGACGCATCAGCATCGATGTCCCCTTGGTCTTCCGCCGTCGTTGCTATCCGTCGTCGCAACATATGACAGCGCGCGATGTCAGTCTCGACAATCTCGAAGAAACTGTAGGCAGTGGGACAGGTCTTGGTTACTGGCCGACTCGCAGCCGGACCCGCACGGCATCGCCGTCGTCGATACCTTCGGGACGGCGTATCGCCAGCTTCAGCGGTACCAGATATCCGCCGTCCTTCGGGATCAGTGATGTCGTCACCTCGGTGTCACCAATCCGTACCCGGGCGGGGATGACACCCCAGCCGTAGGTCAGCTCGCCGAGGTTGGCGCGCAGGAAGTCGTCGACGTGCGGGGGCGTGGCGACGAAGAAGTACGGGGCAGGACCACGCCACTGGAACACCTCGGCCTCGAACTCCCAATCCACGTCGTCCACAGTAAGGCCAGCGCAGCGGGATCGTGTGCCGCCGTGGGAGTCTGGCCGGCGTGCTGCCGGGGGTAGGCCGTTGGAGATCCAGCTGTTCGAATGGGCGTCGCAAGAGGCGGTGGACCGCTATATGGCTGATCCGCGCCGGACCGCATTGTCCGTGGATCGTGAGCAAGCCGTCGCACGCACTGAAATCGTCCCTGTGCAGCCCAGCTGATTGGCACGGCCGTCTTCCAGACACTAGGTGCGATGGTGCCTAGGCTTCGTCGTGTCCGCTTCTTGGCGGCTCGGCACGGGAAGGGGGCCTGGAGGTGGATGTCCGGGTCGGCGACGTCACGCAACACGCCTACACGGGGAACTTGCCAGCGCGGTCCGAGGTGCAATCGTTGGTCGAGGCCGCGTACCAACGCTGCAAGTCGGACTCTGACGGGGCGGTCGCCGATTACATTCCGGTGTTGGCGCAGGCCGATCCGGCCTGGTTCGCGGTTTGTGTCGTCGAGACAGATGGTGGCGTGCACTCCGCGGGTGACATCGGCGTCGAGTTCTCCATTCAGTCGATTTCCAAGGCGTTCGTGTATGCGCTGGTCTGCGAGGCATACGGCCACGAGGTAGTGGCCGATCGGATCGGAGTGAACAACACTGGCCTGCCGTTCAATTCGGTGATCGCCATCGAGCTCAACGAGGGCCACCCGATGAATCCGATGGTCAACGCCGGCGCCATCGCAACGACCGCGCTGGTACCCGGAAGCACTCCAGATGAGCAGTGGGACACCATCGTGGCGGGGCTATCGGAGTTCGCGGGCCGGTCCCTCGAGCTCGATCAGGCGGTGTACCAATCGGAATCAGAGACCAACCAACGCAACCGCGCCATTGCACGACTGCTGGAAAGCTATGGACGCATCGAAAAGGATCCGCTGGCCGTCGTCGACGTCTACACCCGGCAGTGTGCGTTACGCGTAACCGCTGCGGACTTGGCGGTGATGGGTGCAACCCTGGCCGACGGTGGAGTCAACCCGCTCACCGGGCGACGCGTGGTATCGGCGGGGGTATGCCGCGACACGCTGGCAATCCTGGCGGCCAACGGCGCTTACGAGCGTTCCGGGGAATGGCTTTTCGAGATCGGCCTGCCCGGCAAATCCGGGGTGGCCGGCGGCCTGGTCACGATCGCACCCGGCAAGGCGGGCATTGGCACCTACTCACCACCCCTGGACGTGGCGGGCAACAGCGTGCGTGGACAGCGCGCCACGGCCTACCTGTCCCGCGTGCTCGGGCTGAATATCTTCGCGTCCGAGCCGCATCCGCTGGGGGCCCGGCCGACTATGTAGCGGGTGTTATGTCGCTGCCGGAGCCTTTGACCGATGCCTTGGCGCGTTTCTGTGCCGGCACGGCCTTCTTACCGCGGATGAACCCGGCGGGGGAGACCGCTGCCGCAAGCAGCGCAGTCTCGCCGTTGACGAACGGATGGAAGCCGACGCCGGCGCCGCCGCGGCCCTTGACCGGGATGTCGGCGACTTCGGTTACCTTCCAGCCCTTTTCGGATATCGACAGAATGGCCTCACCGTTCTCACACGTGAGGGGCAAGGCGGCAATCACTTCGTCGCCGTCGGCCGCCAACTTCACTCCGGCAACACCGTTGCCCGCCGCGCCTTGTGGGTTCACCGCGGCGGGGTCGATTCGCAACACCTTCCCGCGTCGCGTCACCAAGGCAAGATGCGATCCGGGCGCGAGCACCCCCGACCGCACCAGCCCGGTGATGTCCGGCGCCACCGGAATGTCACGGATCTTGTAGGGCAGACCGCTGCCGGTGGTGAACTTGATTCGCCCGTCGGTCCACACCGCCCAGCCCAGTCCCGAGGTCAGCAGCTCGCCGTGACTGTCGGAGAACACGCCGCGATCGTCAAGTCGCCACGCGGCGTTGGACTTACGCTCACGGACGCCGTCTTCGTCGGTACTCGATGCGGTCGGGGTGGCGTCGAAGTCCAGCACCGTGCGACGGTCGAATTCGGCGCCTTTGAACAGTTTCGCGGTCTCGACGAGCTCGCTGTCGATGACCACCCGACGCGCATCGGGATTCGACACCAATTCGGTCAGCTCGAGGAATTCGGCGTCCAGCTTCTCGGCCTCCGCCCGCAGCTCGATGACGTCGAGCTTCGTCAGACGCCGAAGTTGCAGAGCCAGAACATAATCCGCCTGTACGGCATCGATCCCGAATCGCTCCTGCAGCCCGGTGCGTGCTTCATCGACGGTGTCGGATCCGCGGATGACCGCGACGGCAGCATCAATGTCGAGGTGGATCTGCATCAGGCCGGTCACCAGGTGACGCCGGTCGGTGACCTTGTCTAGCCGATACTCGCTGCGCCGCAACACCACCGAATCGCGCAGATGCAGGAAAGCGCCGATCAGTTCCCGCACCGACCACCAGCGCGGCACCCGGTCCTCATCGAGCGCGACCAGACTGGCGGCAAACGTGCCCTCCAGCGGCGTCAGGGCGAGCAGCTGCTCACGGATCGTTTCGGCATCGTGGCCGCGTTTGGCGGTGACCACGATGCGCAGCCCGTTGCGGCGGTCGGTCAGGTCCGACATGTCTGCCACCCCGGACATCTCGCCCGACTCGACGAGGGCCCGGATCCTTTCCTGCACGGTGTTACTCGCGACACCGGGTGGCAGCTCGGTGACGATGACGTTTTTTCCCTCGACCGACACCGTGCCACGCACCGTGAACTGGCCGCGCCCGGTGGTGATGTACTCCCGCAACCCGGTCGCGCCGACCACGGTGGCGCCGCAGCCCCAATCAGGGCCGGGAATGAGTTTCACCAACCGGTCGTCGGTCATGTTCGGGGTCTTCAGCAGTGCCCGGCAGGCGGCCATGATCTCGCGCGGGTTGTGTGCGGGCACCTTGGTGGCCCAGCCTTCGGCGATGCCGACCGCACCGTTGCAGAGCAACACCGGCCACTGGGCGGGCAACATTGTCGGCTCGATCCACTCGCCGTCGAAGGTCGAGACCATCGGCACGGCATGGTCGGCAAGCTCGGCGGTCAGTGCCGCACCCGGTGCCGACAGCCGCATCTCGGTGTAGCGGTCAGCGGCAGGGATGTCGCCTTGGATGCGGGGGAAAGCGCCTTGCCCGTCAATGACTTTCACGCGCTGGAACTCGGCGGCCATCAACGCGGCTGCCCCGTACATCGAGGCGCCGCCGTGCGGGTGCAGGTTGCCGGTGACGGCCGAGCAGACCTTGGAGGACTTCTGCGGCTTGTTGCCGGGCAGCAATCTGGAGTCGTACATCTGGTACAGCAGGCGGCGTTGGCCCGGCTTGAGTCCGTCGAAGGCGGACGGGATGGCACGGTCGCTGACGCTGTAGAGCGCGAAGGTCAGCTGGTAGTGGTTCCAGTAGTCGTCGGCGCTCTGGTCGAGGACCAGGTCGGGATTCTGCTCAGGAAGGTCCAGTGTGGCGGTCAATGTACTTTCTTCCTAGTCGAGGTCGAGCGCCGAGATGTCCACGCGGGAGGCGATATCGGCCATCCACGTGCGCCGGCCCTCTGGCGGCCCACCGAACAGGGTGTGGTGCAGCTTCGGGTCGCCGTCATCGAGGTGCACCCGAATCACGGTGCGCCGCTGAGGATCCAGCACGGTATTCCAGAAGTCGTCGGCGTCCATCTCGCCGAGGCCCTTGTTCCGCTGCACCTCGACCTTGCGCTTGGAGGTGGCCTTCATCTGAGCCACCGCGGCATCACGTTCGGACTCGTCCTGGCAGTAGATCCGCTGCTGACCGTCCTTGACCACGAACAGTGGCGGCAAGGTCACGTAAACCATGCCGGCCTTGACGAGCGGCCGATAGAAGTCCAGGAACATCGAGATGAGGCTCGAGTTGATGTTGCCGCCATCGGGGTCGGCGTCGGAGGCGAACAAGATCCGGTCGTACCGGCACGACTCCGGATCACAGTTGTCCCGCACTCCACACCCCAGGATCCGTTCGATCGAATCGAACTCGTCCTTGACCCGCGCCTTGCTCACAGTGAAGCCATAGACGTTGGGCGGCTTGCCTTTCAGCGGGAAGGCCGCCTGGAAGGTGGCATCGCGCGCCGCCTTGATGGTGCCCAGCGCTGAATCGCCCTCGCACAGAAACAGCTCCGCACCGGACCCGCGGCCACTTTCCCGGCTGGGCAGCAGCTTCGGCGGCAAGGACAGATTCGTTCCTAGTCCCTTGGCCTTCGACGCCGCCCGCGATCGAGCCTTGGCACCCTCGGCGCTGCGCCGCGCCCTGGCGGCCTCCAGTGCCAGCTGCGTCCACCGCGACACCGCGTCACTGTTGCCGGGGTTGGCCGCCCAGATCGTGACGCTGCGTGCCACATCCGGGGCCATCGCGACGTTCAGTGAGCGCGACGACACCGCAGTCTTGGCCTGCGAGTCCCAGGACACATCGGGCGCGCGAGTGTCCACAGCAAGCGCGGTCACCGCCGCAAAATCCTGCGCCTCCGGGCCGTCTTCGCCTTTGGCCAGGCCCAGGTCGCGGATGCGGGACGCACGGTCAGCCAGTGCTTCGGATAGGCCCTTCACGGCGGCGGTCAGGTGGGATCCCCCGCCGGGGGTGCGCACAGTGTTGCAGAACGCCGCGACCGTGGCCGGTTCGGCGGGCCCGGCAGTCAGGGACCAGCGGAATGGGGTAGGGCCACGGCCGGTCGTGTACTCGCCGCGGCCCTCCACCACGGCACGCACGCCGGGGACGGGAGTGCCGACGGCGGCGCACATGAGGTCCAGGAGAGTCTCGCTGCCCCAGGGGCCGTTGAACGGTTCGAGCAGTTCAGGCCGGACGACGTCGCCAGGCCAGCCCTCGTCGACGACAATCAGGTGGACCCCAGGGGACATCCGCGCAGCGGCGTGCGCCCGGAGCAGGACCTCGTTGATGTCGACGGTCGAATCCGGCACCACGACTGGGTCGAACAGGATGCGCACCGTGGTGCCGTGGGCATCGGGTTTGCGATTGCCGGCGCCACGGAGCTTCTGCGTGTCGGCGCGGGTGAACGGCGCGTCCGGGTCAAAATCCTTGCCGTCGAACACCCCGGGGTAGCCGCCGCCGAAACTCTGCAGGTAGGTCTTGCCGGCCCGGCGCACCGTCACGTCTGTTCGCGCGGAGATGAAAACCGCTGCGGCAGCGCCGATTCCGTTCAGTCCGGCACCTGTGCTGGTGGCGTCGGTGTGTACGGAGAATTTGCCGCCCGCCCGGGCCGTCCCCAGCGTTTTGACGATGCCGTTCTTCCCGTTCACCGGGTCGGAGTCGATGGGCAGGCCACGGCCGTCGTCGGCGACGCTGACCGAGCCGTCGGCGTGCAAGGTGATGGTGACGCACGTCCCACCGTGGCTGGGTTCGGCGACTTCCTCGATCGCGTTGTCGACGATCTCGCGCAGCGCGGTGTTGAGCACGTCCAGCCCGAGGTTGACCGCGGGGCGCAGGCGCGTGTGCTGGACATCGTCGAGTTCGGTGATGTCAGCCGCGGTGTAACTCACTGCTCGTCCTTCGTCGTCAAGGCCGGGGGACGGGAGGACCGAAACGCAGGCCCCGCCGGCTACCCACTCGGCAAGCACGGGTGTGCCGCCGAAAGGATAGTCGCTAGGCCAGACATCTTTGCGAAGCCTCGGCGGTGTGCGAGCAGACTTCTAGGTTGACGACAGGGGATAGCCTCGGCGCACGGCCCGGTCGAGGATGCCCAACGTCGCGCGCAGTGCCGGCTCGCCGACGATCGGGAAGATCTTCGCGTCGCGCCAATGCTGATCGATATCGGACCAGTCGTAGAACGACGTGACCTCCGTACCGTCAGCCGAGGGCTCTAGCCGGTAGCCGTACACGTGCCCGATGTTCGGCTTCAGTTGGCCGAAGATCGTCCACGCGATCAGCCGGTCCTGTTCGAACTGCGTGATCGATACCGTGACGTCGTACTTGCCCAACGGATAATCGTTGAGCGATTCGCGGTCCATGTGCACGACGAAGCTGTCGCCTTGGGCATGGACCGACTGCCCGTCTGCGTCCTGCAGCATGCCGGTGGCGTCAATCGCGACGTGACCTTGCGGATCGCAGAGCACCGCGAAGATGTCCGCGGCAGGCGCGGGGATGATTCGTTGAACCTCGATACGTTCGCTCACCGATACATCCTGGCGCACGGATGTGAACTTCGACGAGTTTCGTCGGCAGCGTGGGTGTCCGGTCTCAGTCGGGCTGTCACCCGAGCCGTCGAGTGCGCCACCGCGAGAGATCCGCATCCAGCACCGCCGAATCGCGTTCGGGGAACACCTCTCCAGTCATCTCCAGGTGTCGAACGCGGTCGAGGTGAAATCCGCGGATGCCCTCGCGCAGCCGACACCATCCCACGAACATCCACGAATCACCTCCGCGCAGCAGACCCATCGCCTCCACGTCACGGGTGGTGTGGGTCTCGCCGTCCTCGGAGGTGTAGTCCAATCGCACGACTCGGCGCGCGGCGATCGCCTCGGGAATCAACGAGACCGCCGCCTCGGGCGGCGACTGGGCGTCGATGACGAATATCGACGCCAACGCCTCGTCGACCGGCGCGAGTTGATCCTCCCGGCTGATCGCGAGAACTTTCGCGCGCGCCCGACGCGCCGCCGCACCATACGGCGAGTTCTCCAGCAAGCCAAGCCCCGCGAGCACCGCGAGTGACTCCGGCACCGTGAGATTCAGCGGTGGCAGGGAATGCTCCCGCAGGATCGAATACCCGCCCGACGCCCCGTGGTCGGCATAGATCGGGACCCCCGCGAGCTGCAGGGACTGGATGTCACGCTCAATCGTGCGCTTGGAGACCTCGAATTCTTCGGAGAGCCGAGCGGCCGACAACGGCCGGCGTGATCCGCGCAGCAGATCCACCAGCGCGTACAACCGCTCGGCTCTCCTCATGACTGTGAGTCTCCCCGGTCTCAGGTGAGGTGCGGGCGCGTCCCGGTCGTCGACCACACCTCGCGGATCAACCCATCGTCGGTGAAGTCGAAGACGTCGATCCCGCCCGCGGCAAGCGCCCCATCCTGAACGTTCCACAGCATCCGGCCGTGTACACCGTCCACGGCCCGCTCGACCTCGGTAAAGACCACATCCGGATGCTGCTCGCGATACCGATCCAAGAACCGAGCGAAACTGTCGGCGCCCAGCACGTCGTCGGCCGGGTTCGACCCATCCGGCTCGGAAATCAAGAAGTGAATCCGGAAATCCTCACTGCAGATCCGGCGCGCGATCTCACTGTCCGTGTTCCACATCTCCAACCACAGCCCGAGTGCCGTATCCGCAGCAACCGAGTTCGTATCCATCGTGTTCACGTTTTTGTTCATGACACCAGCATCAGACAGTGTCGCGACAACGGTATGTCGGTATTGGGGGGATACCGGCCGCTAGATACGGGGCGATATCAAGGTGGGTCGACGTTACCTCCATGTAGCGAAATCAACTGTTGCAGCACAGACTGTTTGACGTTCCCGCGCGGGCACATATCTGTCACGTGCCGATAATGAGCGACCCGTAGTGTTGTGTTGTGGTGCCCGACTCGTCCGACGATCTCGACCTTGCATTTCAACTACTGCTGAATCGCGCCCTGACGTGCGGACAGCCGCCGGGCGATGGTTCGACAGTCGGGCGGGCAACCTCTGCAGCGATAAGCATGGTGGCGCGGCATCATCCTGACGCCACTGCTGAGCACATCATTGCTGCCTACGATGCGCACACCGTCGAACAGAGGCAAGGCGCGCACGGATCTGATCCGGCCGAACACCTAGGCGACAACCGCAGTGTGCAAGCGATCGACTACGCGGCGACCGACGCGCTGATTACGCAGCTGACGATCACATATCCGGGAGTAACTCGCGACACCATCGCGGCCATCGTTGAAGAACTCCGAATCACTCTGGCTGACCCACGTTTACGTGGGATCGCGCTATGGCGCCTCGAACACGAGGCCCATCAACGGCTTGCCTAAGCCCACTCTCCCGGCGGCTGACTAACCGATCATGCCAGCGCCATGAATAGCTTTTCCAATTCCGCTTCGGTTAGCGGTTGCTTGCCGTCGGCGGTGTCGCCCGTCAGGCATTCCCGCATGCCGGTGGCAACGATCTTGAACCCTGCTCGATCCAACGCGCGCGACACCGCGGCGAGCTGAGTCACGACATCCTTACAGTCGCGGCCCTGCTCAATCATCGAGATGACACCAGCGAGCTGTCCTTGGGCGCGGCGCAGGCGATTCAGTACTGCCGCGATGCTGTCTTCATCGCCAACCATCACGGTCCTTTCGTCAGTGTTTCAGTGATGACAACTGTACCCACCGGGGTATATGACCACCGATTCCCACGCTCAAGCTGCGGCGGCGGAAGCAGGTTCGCGCCCCAAGATCCGACGTAGCGGACAGTGCCCGTATCTCAAGCAGGCCATTGAGGTTCCGGCGGCGGCGAGCGTCAAGACCGCCGTGCCGGCGCCGACTGTTGGATCGACCTCTTCGGTCAGGATCAGCGAGGCCATGAACAGGACGAACCATCCGAACATGGTGCGCAGCGTGGTGGGGTTGGCGAAAGTCACGAGGCGTCCGCCGACGAGGGCGCCGACTGCCGCGGCGGCGGTGACGACAGCGGCCAATCGCCAGTCGATGTGCTCAGTCGACAGCTGCCCGACGAAGCCTGCGAACGATTGCATCGAGATGATCACCAAAGAGGTGCCCACAGCGACGGGCATGGACAAGCCGCCTAGCAGCGCCAGGGCGGGAACCAGCAGGAAACCGCCACCGGCGCCAACGAGTCCGCTGATCAGGCCGACGACGATGCCGAGGGCTGCGTTCGTGATTACCGGCATGGGCTTGTCGGTAGGAGCGGTGTTCTTGCGTCCGCGCAGCATCGAAAGACCCGCCGCGCCCATGATTACTGCGAACGCAACGAGGAGAACGGTTCCAGGGATGAGCCGGGCCAGCAAGCCCCCGCCGTAGGCACCCGCCATGGCTACCAGACCGAAGGTCACCGCCACTCGCCAGCGCACCCTCCCGGCCCGCGCGTGGGTGATGGCAGCCAGCGCGCTGGTTACCCCGACCACGAACAGCGATGTCGCGATGGCGTGCTTGGGTTCCACGCTTGCCACATAGACGAGCAAGGGCACCGTCAGGATGGATCCGCCTCCGCCAAGCAATCCCAGCGAGATGCCGACCACGACGGCGAGTGCGATTGTCAGGGCGATCATATTCGGCAGGCCCTTTCGACGATGCGGCGGTGACCAAAGCCTCCAAGGTGAATACCACCGGGGGTATATACCAAGCCATGCTAGACATACCCCAGTGGGTATTGTCAAGACGGGAATACGGACAACCCTGCGGGTGCTTGACATACCCATGGGGGTATATGCCAGGATGGCATTGCCGAACAACGAGTAGAGGGCAACGACGATGATTTTCCACCAGTACTACCTGGACTGCCTTTCGCACGCGTCCTATCTGATTGGTGACGAAACCACCGGCCGCGCAGTCGTTGTCGACCCACAACGCGACGTCGCGGAGTATGTGGACGATGCCAAGGACCAGGGCCTGGCCATCGAACTGGTCATCGAGACCCACTTCCACGCCGACTTCCTGTCGGGTCACCTCGAACTAGCGAAGGCGACCGGCGCGCGGATCGTCTACTCCTCGGTCGCTGAGACCGAGTTCGAGTCGATGCGTGTCGCCGACGGCGAACGGTATTCACTGGGCGAGGTGGCGCTGGAGTTTCGCCACACTCCTGGACACACTCCGGAGTCGATGAGCGTGGTGGTCTACGAGCATTCGGGGGATACCGTTCCCTACGGTGTGATGACTGGCGACACGCTGTTCATCGGCGATGTGGGTCGCCCCGACCTGCTGGCCTCGATCGGGTTCAGCCGCGAGGAACTTGCCGACAAGCTCTACGACTCGCTGCACAACAAGCTGATGACGTTGCCGGACGCCACCCGGGTCTATCCGGCCCACGGGGCAGGATCGGCGTGCGGCAAGAATCTGTCGACCGATCTCTGGTCGACGATCGGCGACCAGAAGGCGACCAACTACGCACTGCGGGCTCCCGACAAGGCGACGTTCCTGAACATCGTCACCGAAGGTCAACCGCCCACGCCGGGCTATTTCGCCTACGACGCCATCCTCAATCGCAAGCACCGCGACCTACTGGACGAGACCAAGATGCCGACGCCGATGACCTACGACCAAGCCCGAGTCGCGATCGACGGCGGCGCCGTGCTGGTCGACGGCCGTACCCCCGAGGAGTTCGCCCTAGGGCACCTGCGCAGCGCGATCAACATCGGCCTCAACGGCCGCTACGCCGAGTTCGCCGGCTCGGTACTGCCCGCCGATGTCGACGTTGTCTTGTTCACCGAACCCGGTCAGGAACTCGAAGGGAAGAACCGGCTCGCCCGGATCGGTTTCGACCGGGTGATCGGCTTCGTCGTCGACCCCTACCGAGCGATGCTCGCCCACGAGGACGATGTTGTGATGGCATCGCGGTTGACGGCCAAGGCATTCGACGAGCGCGCCGCACAGATGACGGACCTGCAGATCGTGGACGTCCGTAACCCCGGCGAAGTGGCGGCTGGCTCCATTCCTCATGCGATTGCGATCCCGGTGGGTCAGCTGCCCGCACGGCTGCGCGAGCTCGACGCCGGGAGGCCGACCGTCGTGTACTGCGCCGGCGGCTACCGATCCTCGGTGGCGGCCAGCTTGTTACGGCAGCGCGGCTTCGCCGACGTGAGCGACATCCTGGGCGGTTTCGGTGCCTGGGACGAAGCACACCAGAACGCCTGAGCGACAGGGGGAGTGGCGCACTTTAACCAAGAGCCGCATCCGGGACTGCGACTGAGACGGGCGTCGCAAGTTTGGCGGCGGCCCTAGTTCCCCGCCGTTTGTCGTGCTTGACAGGGGCTTAATCTCTTGAGTGCCTCGGCCGGTGGGCGACGGGCGTGGAAAGGCTTCGCGTACTTACCCTCAGAAGCTGTAACGGACCACTACCGTACCCACCATTCGCGACACGGTCGCGCTCGGTGCCGCGAGCCGAGAGGTCATCCGGACGGCCAGCGGCAACTCTGCGACTTCGGGGGCACGGGTGAGGAAGATCTCTTCGACGAGCTTGAGTCCAGCTGCCCAGCGTTCCGGTTGGCGGGGATCGTTGAATCCGGGATTGAGGACACCGTCGGCGATGGCGGCCAGACCGCGGGTGTGCTTGAGTGCCCAGATGGCGTAGGTGGTGTAGAGGTTGAATGCCAGCTCTCCGCTGGGAAAGTGGCCGATGAGTCGGTTCAGCAAGGTTATGAAGGCTTCCTCGGTGAGAAATGCGTTGAGGCCGTCGGCGACGATGACGGCCGGCCGGTCGGTGGGGATGTCGTCGAGCCAGTCTGGATCGGTTAGATCCGCGCCGAGGCTGTGGGCGTTGGCGGCATGCGGCAGCAGTTGTCGCCGCAGCCCGTCAACCACAGGGAAGTCGATGTCGTACCACCCGACCGTGGGTGGGGGACCGACGCGGAACACCCTGCTGTCTAGGCCCGCGCCCAGATCCACCACGATCGCATTCGGGTGCTGAACGACGAACCGGCGCACCACCTCGTCAAGTCTCTTGGCTCGCACGGCGATGTCGAAAACTTTGGACTTGGCATCCAGCAGCTTGTTGTTCAGTGACGGGAACCTAGCAAGGTCGTAGCCGACGGTAGTGAGGATCTCGTCGGCCATGGTGTCACCGAGAAACGGGCGAGGCAGGCGGCTGTCCAGCGCCCTGCCACCGAGTGTGAGAAATAGGCTCTCCTGCGCCGGCGTGAACGCCGGGAGGGTGATGCTCATCGTGTCAGTCCTCGTTCCTGTTGTGGCGCATGCGCTGTGGTCTCCGCTAGCCGCGCACCCGGTTAACCAGGTTCAGGGTCGAGCGGGTGGCAGCGGCCAGCGCTTCTCGCTCGGGCCCGTCGATGGTGCCGCACACCCAGTCCCAGTGGGCGGTCACCGTCGCACCCAGTGACGGTCGCGGTGCCAGTGACACCCCGTCGTGGCGGCGCCACCGGACCCGTTCCGGCACCGGGTCGCCGAGCACGAGGAGGCCACGGTCGTAGCGGACCGGCGGCGAGGTGATGACGACATGGTCGTCATCGACGGAATCTACGACGCCCCAGCGGATCCGGCAGGACTGCAGAATCCGCAGGGGATGACTGGGATCGGCATCAAGGAAACGCACCCACGGATACACCGCGAACACGTGGAAACTGTGGTGGGCCAACACCTCCGAGTGGCTATCGATAGCGTCGAGCAGACCGGTGGGCTGGCCGGGCAGCGCCGTTCGCAACCGCTCCAGCATGCGGTGCCCGTCCACCCGCGCGAGCAGTGGGCCGCCGACCCAGTAGGCCCGAACCACCTCCTGGTCCAGCGGGTCGTCGCGGCCCGAGGCCGCCGCTATCTGCTCGAGGTAGGGCCAGGCGCCGTCGAAACCCTTGGCATGCCGGTCGATGGCGGCCGGGCCGTGACCGCTGAGCAGCACCGACGAATCGGGTGGCCCGCAGTAGCCCAGCTCGTTGGGCGGAAAGGCATAGCTGGCGAACAACTCCCGGCCGGGGAGTGGCGTTTCGGACACCGCGGTCACGGCTGCCCCTGTTCGTCGAGGCCCGACCCCATCAGCCGGAGGCCGGCCATCGCCTCGTCGGCGCCGGCCCTGTCGGTCTTCTCGACCACGAAACCCATGTGGATGATCACCCAATCGCCTGGGCGGAACGTCTCTTCGGGCAGCATGCCGATGTTGACCTTGCGGTTCTCGCCTGCGACATCGACCAGCGCCAATTGATCACCGTAGCCGTCCAGCATTCTGATCACCTGACCCGGAATTCCCAGGCACATCGCTCAGCCCTCCCGCAGCATCGTCACCACAGTCTGCACCGCGCGCACGGCTTCCGGCACGGCGGCGTTCACCGCTTCGCTCAAGCCGATCCCGTCTTCGACGTTCTGCACTTCGCAGCCGATCACCACGGTGCGGGGCGCGGTGCCGCCGAGGGCGGCGAGGCTGGCGAACACCGCACCGGGATCCATGCTGTGGGCATCGAAACCACCGGGGGTGGAAAGTGTTTCGTGATCAGCCTCGAAAACCCGGACGGTGCCCGGCGCGCCGCGGTCGGGGATGGCATCGACCAGCACCAGCGCATCCCACCCGTCGAGCAGGTCATAGGCCAGGTGCATGCCGCGGATACCGTAATCGGTGACGCGGACTCGTTCGTCGGGCGGGTGTGCCGCCACATGCCGCAGTACCTCGGGGCCGAAGCCGTCGTCTCCGAGGAAGATATTGCCGATACCGGCGACGAGGATGCGGGGCGTAGCTACATGCTCCGCATCTTGAGGTAGCGGCGGATGTCGGGGACGGAACCCACGCCCACCACCACGCCGCCGACGATGACGACGCCGACCGCGATGGTCGCTATCCACCCTATTGTTGCCATGTCGAACTCCTCTCACTGTGTGACTCCAGGCTCGACTCCAACGGCTCGAGTTCGTCGGGCGCGAAGTACAGATAGCGCCCGTACCAGTCGTGCAGATCGGCCGCCGGGTCGTCGTCGACCGTCACCCCGACCTGCTGATCACCGTCGACGGTTTCGTGCACCGAGGTGACGGTGGCGACCCGGCCGGCGAAGAACATGTCCTGGGCGTCAGCCCGCCGGGACGGTCGCAGCCGTACCTTGCTGCCGCGTGCGACCCGGACCCCGTTGACCAGGACGGCGTCGATGTCGGGCGCAACGGCGTTGTCGGCCATCGGATCCCACCAGTCGACGCCCTCGGGGACCTCGGGGATCAGGCCGGCGTGCGGGTCACGAAGCACACCGTGCAACCGCTGCATCGCCTCAGGTGACATCGCATCGCAGCGGTCGATGATCTGGGCAGCCAGCGGGTCGGTGGCACGGGCTTGTGCCTTCTCCTCGTCGGTCATCGTCATCACCCGCAGCGTGAGGATCTCGTCGATCTCGGTCGAGTCGTAGAGGGCGCCCTCGCTCTGTTCGGCGATCTCGGGATGGTCGTAGAGGATGATCGGCGAGATCAGCAGCAGCGCATGGTCACCCGGCGGCCCGGCCAGCACCGGGAAGCACCGGTGCTGGTGACACCTCGCGATCGCCGCTGCTGCCGAGTCAGGAGGGTCGAGCAGTGAGACCAGTTGCCCGCCTCCCACGTTGACGATGAGATGGGTGCCGATCATCGACGCGGCGATAACGGCGTCCTTGTCGCAGGCGACATCGCCTGCCAGCCTGGTGGTGTTGCGCAGCACGGTCGTGACCCGCCACAACCCCTCATCGGGTTCGCTTGTCACCGTGAGGCGTCCGTGCAGCGCGCGCCGGGAGCGGATGAGCCGGCCACCGTCGACCTCCTCGATGGCGCTGGCCGCCGGGGCCACCACCTGGAACGTCTCCGTCTGCCCGCCGTCGCCGAGGTCGAGCGGCCCGAAGGTCAACTCCGACTCCACCGCCTCATCCCAGGTCAGCCAGGAGCTTCCGGTACCGGTCAATTCATCGACCGATTCATAACGCCCGTCGTCGGTGTGCTTCTCGACAGCACGCCGCTGCAGGTGCAGGAACCTGACCACCAGCGTGATCGTCGCATCGCCCTCGATCAGGAATTGCGCCGACAGCGTGTCGTCCTCACCGAACGCCGCCTCGGCTGCTCCCGGCGGGCCCAAAACCCCGAACTGCCAACGGGACTGGTTCTTGGCTGACGACGCTCGATACGGGTAGAGCAGATACCCCTCGTAGAGCACTGCGTCGGCGATGGTGCGGGCACGATCCCAGCCCGCGGTCACCGGAAATCTCCGGCTCGCGCGCCCGCCAGCAGCGAGATGACCGCCTCATCGACGTCCAGCATGCCCCGCTCGGATTTGTAGGCGGTCAGAGCGGTCACTGTGTCATGGCCGAGACGCACCCAGCCGCTGTTGGGGTAATGCTGGTGGATGAGCTCGTGCCAGACCCTTACTGGCATGTCGTATTGATCTTCCTGGTCCCACGGCACTTGCTGCACGGCGAAGCCGCGCTGCCCGTTCGCCAGGGGTGGGCGGAATATGGTGCCGCTGAACAGGAATTGCAGGGGGATGGTTCCCTCGCGCAGCGCGTGCAGGTACTTCGACCCGGTCACCTCGAAGTCGTAGGTGCATTCCAGCGGCAGAGCCACCTGGGTGCTGCCGGTGAAACCCTGCACCATAGCCGCGGTGTGTTGCCACAGAAAGGTGCGCTGGGTGTTGGCCCACCGTTCGCGCGGGCCAAACATATCGGCCAGCCCGGCAGCCTCGTCATCGCTGTACGGGCGACGAAGCGGCTCGATGCGCACCTGACACCGCAACGCAACGGCATGCACGGGCTCGTCGGCCACTACGGTGATCCGCGCGGTGAGGTGCGGGCTCACCGCGTACGGTTCGGGGGCCACGTCAAGTACTGCGAACGTCACCTCTGTCACGACGCGCGTTCCCTGCTGACTTCGCGGCAGCGCGCGGTGATCTGCTCGAAGAATTCGTCGATGTAGGCGCGCGCCTGCTGGCCGCCGTCGAAGCCGCGCCACAGCATCCGTAGCCTGCCGACGAACTCGTAGCAGGCGTCGATGGGGACCAGGTAGCACTCGGGGTCCGCGTCCCGGCTCGAGTCGTCGGGCACCCGCACCAGCAGCGCCTCGACGTCATCGGCCATCATCGCCAGCCTGGTGTCCGCGGTAGTGATCAGCGACCAGGCGTCCAGGTCCAGTTCGGATTCCGTGGCGCCCGCCGGTCCCGGATAGAACCCGACAGTCTTGTCCAGCGCCGAGTTGCGGAAGAAGAACGCCAGCCCGACGGGAATCTGCAGGGCCTCCCACTCCAGGCGTCCCAGCGCGAGATCGGGGAAGTGCAGGTAGCGATCGGGCACCGACCGGTACCGCAACTGCGCGGTGCTGTCGGTGAACAACAGATAGCAGCCGCGGCACACGCACATCAGCTGTCGGCCTTCGACATTCACGACGTGCTGATGTTCGTCGGCGATATCCTCCGAACACATCTCGCAGCGTTCCCCGGCCGGCTGCGGCACCTTGGTGGCCCGGATGCGAGCCAGCACGTCGTACGCGCTGTCCATCACATCACCGCCGAAGGCGTTGCCAGGACCGCCATCGACAGCACGCCGTCACGCACCAGCAGCGGGATGGGGTCAAGATGCACCTCGGGGCCCGCGTCGGCGTCGATACCCGCGCCGGCGTGGACGATGTCGAAATGAGCGCGGCAGCGGGGGCATCGCAGCACCAGTCCGCTGATGCCCGCGCCCATCCGCCGGTGCAACGCTGCGCCGGCCAACGAGGCGTTGCAGCTACCGCACCGGTCGTGATAAGCGAACAGTTCGTCGTCGATCCGGCAGGCGAGAACGGTGGTTCCCGCCACCATGAACCCGCCGACTTCGCCGCTGTGCAGGTCCGCCAGATCGGGCACCGGATGCCAGCTTGCACCAGCGTGGCCCTCTGCGTGCACCCTGCTGAGCAGGGATTCGGCCGGGATCACGGTCGATACCGGACTCGGTTCGGCCGCAACGACTTCGATCTCGCTGATCTCGGGCGCGGCGCTGCGCACGGCGTCTTCGACCGTCAGCTCCAACGTGACCGCGGACGACGGGCAGCTCTTGCAGCTGCCGGTGAATCTGAGCCGCGCCGTCGCACCGGTGATCTCGAGCAGGTCGACATCGCCGCCGTGCGAACCGAGATAGGGCCGGACGCTGTCGAGCGCGTCGGCGACCCGGCGGTGCACGTCGTGCGGATGCAGTCCATGCACGAGCATCAGGCTCGCCACCAAATCGTCGGTGGCACAGTGTTCCACCGCTGCGGGATCGCGTTGTGCCGCGATCTCCAGCACCCGTGCCAGCCCGGCGCCGTAAAGGTCGACAATCTCACGGACCAACTGCTCGGCGCGCTCACGGGCGACCGGACCCCCTGCGGCACTGGCATCGAGGAGGGTCTGGATGCGATCGCCGGCGGTGCGCCAGCGCGCGTCGTCGTTCACTCCCCGGTGACCGACTGGGTCGGCGAATGCAGCCTCTCGAGCGACTTTCCCTCTCCGAGATACATGTGCACACCGCACGGCAGGCAAGGGTCGAAACTTCGTACCGTGCGCATGATGTCGATGCCCTTGAAGTTCTCCCGGTCGTTCTCCTCGAAGATCGGCTGGCCCTGTACCGCATCTTCATAGGGTCCCGGTGTGCCGTAGCTGTCACGCGGGTTGGCATTCCACGGGGTGGGCGGATACGGATGGTAGTTCGCGATCTTGCCGTCCTTGATCACCATGTGATGACTCAGGACGCCGCGGACTGCCTCGGTGAATCCGCAGCCGATGGCCTCGTCAGGAACGTCGAACTTCTCCCACGTCTTGGTCCGCCCGGCACGGATCTCCACCAACGCCTTCTCGGCGAAATGCAGCGCGCACGCCGCCGCATACGCCTGGAAGTAGGTGCGGGCTCGGTTGCGTTCCAGCGTGTTGCTGCCGTGTTCGGGGATCTTCCATTCCAGCTCGACCGGGCCCTTGAGGATGGTCTTGGGCAGGTTGATCTTCACGCTGTGACCGGTGGACTGCACGTAACCGATGTCGACCAGGCCCGCCAGCGCCGTCGACCAGAGCCGGGCCAGTGGGCCGCCGCCAGTGTCGAGCGCCAGGTGGTCGGTGCCGTCGAACCAGCGCGGTGACATCACCCAGCTGTACTTGTCGTCCATGTCGCGTTTCTGCGGCTTCGGATTGGTGTGCTGGTTCCAGGGGTGCCTGCGGTCGACCGGGTTGCCAAGCGGATCGGTTTTGACGAACATCTCCTGATCGGTCCAGTCGTCGTAATACGAACTGCCCAAGAGGATCCTGATGCCGAGGTTGATGTCCACCAGAGAATGCGTCACCAGCTTGCCGTCGACGACGACCCCGGGGGTGACGAACATGGCGTTACCCCACTTCTCCATGTCCTTGTACGCGAAATTGCACACGTCAGGATCCTGGAAGGAGCCCCAGCAGCCCAGCAGGGTGCGTCGCAGGCCGACCTCCTCGTAACCCGGCAGCGCCTCGTAGAAAAAGTCGAAGAGGTCGTCGTGCATCGGCACGACCTTTTTCATGAACTCGACGTAGCGCATCAGCCGGGTCATGTAATCGGTCATCAGCTGGATCGTCGCGACGGTGCCGACCCCGCCGGGGTAGAGCGTCGACGGGTGGACGTGCCTGCCCTCCATGAGGCAGAACATCTCTCGGGTCCACCGGCTGACCTGGAGCGCCTCGCGGTAGAACTCACCAGTGAAGGGGTTGAGGGATCTCATAATGTCGGCGATGGTCCGGTACCCGTGTGCCTCGGAGTTGGGCGCCAGGGCGTTCTCGGCTTTCTTCAGCACCGCGGGGTTGGTCTCGGACACCATCTTCTCGCAGTAGTCCACCCCGACCAGATTCTCCTGAAAGATGTTGTGGTCAAACATGTATTCAGCGGCCTCGCCGAGGTTGACGATCCATTCGCCGAGGTTAGGGGGTTTGACGCCGTAGGCCATGTTCTGCGCGTAGCACGAACAGGTGGCGTGGTTGTCACCGCAGATACCGCAGATGCGGCTGGTGATGAAGTGCGCGTCGCGCGGATCCTTGCCCTTCATGAAGATCGAATAGCCGCGGAAGATCGACGAGGTGCTGTGACACTCGACCACCTCGCGGTTCTCGAAGTCGATCTTGGTGTAGATGCCGAGGCTGCCGACAATCCGGGTGATCGGGTCCCACGCCATTTCGACCAGGGAACCGGGATCCCTCTTCACGTGGGACGGTTCGGGGATGATCGTTGTCATCAGACTTCGCTCTCTATTGACTACTGAAATACCTCTGCCAGCGGGGCTTTCGAAAGCAGGCAGAAGCGCGAACTACCAGGTTCGACGCGCACCCGTGGTGAGTTCCCGGCCTTTGTGGCGCCACTTAGGCTCTTTGTCCACCGTCCGCCCGGTCACGTGGCGCAGGTTGCGGATCACCGACCCGTACAGGCCAGACGCCGTGGTCGAGATCTTGCCGCCCGGGGGCTCATCCATGAAGGGCATGAATTTGTCCGGGAAACCGGGCATGGTGCAGCCGATGCAGATGCCGCCGACGTTGGGGCAGCCGCCGATGCCGTTGATCCAACCACGTTTGGGCACATTGCATTTGACGACCGGACCCCAGCAGCCCAGCTTGACGATGCATTTCGGCGACCCGTACTCCGTCGCGAAATCACCCTGCTCGTAGTAGCCGGCCCGGTCACACCCCTCGTGAACCGTGTTCCCGAACAACCACTTCGGCCGCAGGGCCTCGTCGAGCGGGATCATCGGTGCCTGACCGGTGGCCATGTAGAGGAGATAGGTCAGGGTCTCCGCCATATTGTCGGGGTGGGCCGGACAGCCGGGCACGCAGACAATCGGTATGCCCGCCTTGCTCTTCCAGTCCCAGCCGAGATAATCCGGGACACCCATCGCACCGGTCGGATTCCCCGCCATGGCGTGGATTCCGCCGTAGGTGGCGCAGGTGCCGACCGCGACGATCGCGGTGGCCTTCGGCGCCAGTCGATCGAGCCACTCACTGGTGGTCATCGGCTGTCCGGTCGCGGGGTCGTTGCCGAATCCGCACCAATAGCCTTCGTTGTGCAGCTGTTCGTTGGGTATCGACCCCTCGACGACCAGGACAAACGGTTCCAGCTCGCCACGGTCGGCCTTGAAGAACCACTCCAGGAAATCGTCGGAGCCGCCGTTGGGTCCACATTCGAAGTCGATCAGAGGCCAGTGCACGGCGATCTGGGGGAGTCCGGGAAGAGCGCCGAGCGCGATCTCCTCGATGCTGGGCTGAGTGGCGGCGGTCAGTGCGACCGAATCACCATCACAACTCAGTCCGGCGTTGATCCAGAGAACGTGGATCAATGTCTGTTCCGCTTTGATTGCTGCTTCGGTAAGCATGCTGAAGCTTCCCGGGACCGGGCTGGGGTCCCTACGGCGCAGGAGTCGCCCTTCGGCCCACTTGCGCGTCGCTAAATTCCAGAGTGGCCCAGGTCACACGTCGTTGTCAATAACTTCCAGAGGACGTGCCAGAAGGTCTAACTGTCTTCTCAGGAGCGGCTCGCCGATATTGACGTGGCGGCCACTTCGCAGACGCCCCGCCGGCGGTGCTATCGCCAAGGTGTGCAACAGATTTCGCTAAACCGGTGTGCCAGCGACGAACCGGCGCAGCCAGCTGAACCACGCCTGCATCCCCGCCCCGGTGCGCGCGCTGACGGGCAGGATGGTCACTGCCGGATTGACCTCGCGGACGTGGGCGATGTACTGGTCGACGTCCGCGTCGAGGTAGGGCACCAGGTCGATCTTGTTGAGTAGCACGACGTCGACCGACCGGAACATCACCGGATACTTGAGCGGTTTGTCCTCCCCTTCGGTGACCGAGTAGACCATCGCCTTAGCGTGCTCGCCCACATCGAACTCGGCAGGACAGACCAGATTGCCGACGTTCTCGATGATCACCAGGTCAAGTGCGCGCAGGTCGAGGCCCTGCAGTGCCCGGTTGACCATCGGCGCGTCGAGATGGCACTCCCCGCCGAAGCCGTTGTTGGTGTTCAACAGCGATATCTGCGCGCCCCGGCCGGCGAGCTTCGCCGCGTCCAGGTCGGTGGCGATATCGCCCTCGACGATCCCGACCGCGAGCTGTCCGGCGAGTTCGTCGAGGGTCGCACCCAGCACGGTGGTCTTGCCCGAACCGGGTGAGCTCATTAGGTTCAGCGCTCGAATACCGTTGGTCTCGAACATTTCCCGGTTGAAATCGGCCCTGACGTCGTTCTCGGCGAAGATCGACTCCAGCACGTCGACCCGTTGCGAACCGGTCGAGTAACCACTGTGGTCGCCGTGGTCGTGGTCGTGGCCGTCGTCAGCGTGCTCGTGGCTGTGTGTCGTGCCGTCGTCGTGGCGATGGAATCTGCCCACCGTGAGACCTCTCGCTCAATCAGGTGACGTCCAGTGACGTCACCTGAAATTCCTTGCCGCGCACGACCTCGACATCGGCGCTGTCGCACAGCGGACACAGCACCGACCATTTCGACGTGATCTCACAATGTTGTCCGCAGGACCGGCATACCACCTCGGCCGCGACGAACTCGAGTTCGAGTTCGGCATCGGGCATGCCTTCGTGTTCGCGCAGCAGAGACCAGCAGAATTCCAGCGATTCCGGCACCACCTGGCGCAGGGCGCCGACCTGGACCCGGACGATATCGACGTGCCTGCCGACGGCGTGTGGGCGGACCACACCGGCGATGGCCTGACACAACGAGAGTTCGTGCACACAGCCATGCTGCCCCCATTCTGCGTCGAATGGTGATTGTCGTCACCGATTGTCGGGTCTAGCCTGAGTTGACCGGCCCGTGTCAACAGCCCATCTGACGCAGGCGGTCAACGCTGCTCAGGAGGTTCATGAGGAGCAGTCCGAGCGTATCTGCGGCGAGCGTGCGACTACGGCTCGCCATCACCGGCGTCGTGCAGGGCGTCGGGTTCCGGCCCGCCGTCGCCCGCGCGGCGATCGAGCACGGCGTACACGGATTCGTCTACAACGACGCAGGTTCGGTGCACTGCGAGTTGGAAGGCGCAGCTGAAGCGGTCGATGCCGTCGTGACCGCGATCCGCCGCCGTCCGCCGCCGATGGCGCGTATCGACGACGTCACCGTGACGACAATCGCGCCGAACGGGGAGCCGGGCTTCGCGATCGTCGACAGCCGCCGCGACCCCGGCGAGCAGCTGCGCACGCTGGTGCCGCCCGATATCGCGATCTGCGCCGACTGCCTGCGCGAGCTACGCGCACCCGGCGACCGCCGCTACGGCCACCCCTTCATCACCTGCACTAACTGCGGGCCGCGTTACACGGTGATCACCGACCTGCCGTATGACCGGCCGACCACGACGATGGCGAAATTCGACATGTGCGCAACCTGCGCCGCCGAGTACCGCGACCCCGCCGACCGCCGGTTCCACGCCCAGACCATCGCCTGCCACGACTGCGGTCCGACGCTGTCGTGGTCGGGGCCAGGCGCGGGTGATCCGCTGGCCGCCGCCGCGGCGGCCCTCGATGGCGGCCTGATCGTCGCTGTCAAGGGTATCGGCGGCTATCACCTGGCCTGCCGCGCCGACGATGCGGACGCCGTCGCGATGCTGCGCAGGCGAAAGAATCGGCCCGCCAAGCCGTTCGCGGTGATGGTCGCCGACCTTGCGGCGGGCAGACACTTCGCGATGGTCAATGCTGCTGCGGGGCAGCAGTTGTCGTCGCCTTCCGCGCCGATCGTGCTGCTGCCGGGACGCGACGGGGCGGTGCTGGCGGCCGTCGCACCCGGGTTGCGTGATATCGGGCTGATGCTGGCCTATTCGCCGGTGCACCACCTGCTGTTCGACCGACTCGGTCCCTGCCCGCTGGTGATGACCTCGGCCAATGTTGGCGGGTCGCCGATCGTGTACCGCGACAGCGATATCCGCTGGATCGATGGGCTGGCCGACGGCGTTCTCACCCACGACCGCCCGATTCACGTGCCGTGCGAGGACTCCGTGGTGACGTTGGCAGCCGACGGTTCGGTGGCCCCGGTTCGACGTTCGCGTGGCTACGCGCCGCTGCCCGTGACGGTACGCGGCGTCCGGTCGCCGGCGGTGGTGCTGGCGACCGGGGGAGACCTCAAGACCACCTTCTGCCTGATGTCCGCCGACGGTCGCGCACATCTGTCGTCCCACCTCGGCGACATGGCCAATCCGCGCACCCAGTCCTGCTTCGAATCGGCCTACCGGCATCTGGCGTTCATGACCGACCGTCGGCCCGATCTGATCGCCTGCGACCTGCATCCGTCCTATGCGACCACGAAGTGGGCCCTGCGACAGCGACGTCCAACCGTGCGGGTGCAGCATCACCACGCCCATGCAGTATCGCTGCTGGCCGAGCACGACCGCCTCGGTACGCCGATCGTGGCCGTCGCCTACGACGGCACAGGTTATGGCACCGACGGAACCATTTGGGGTGGTGAGCTTCTCGCGATCTCAGAGCCGTCGGCGTTCACCAGGGTCGGACACGTGAAACCATTCGCGTTACCCGGCGGCGACGCTGCCACTCGACATCCCGCGCGGATAACACTGGACCTGCTCAACCGCGCCGGGATCGACTGGGATGACCGGTTGCCCGCGGTGAACGCGGTCGGCGATACCGGCATCCACATTCTCCGCCAACAGCTTCCGCGAGGCATTGGATGCGTGTCGACGAGCAGCATGGGACGACTATTCGACGCGGTGGCCAGCCTGATCGGCGTCTGCCAGGTGGTGACTTATGAGGGTCAAGCGGCCGTGGAACTCGAACAGGTGGCCCGCGGCGGCCGGCCCATGGGATTGGACTTCGGGGTGGAAGCCGGTGTGCTCGACCCGGCCCCGGTCATCGCAGGCCTCGTCGACGGTCTGCGCGGGGGAGTCGAGGTGGCCGATCTCGCCGCCGGCTTCCACGACGCGGTGATCCGGGCGACGGTCACGGCGGTGACCGAGTGCGCCGGGCGGGCCGATATCGGCACCGTCGGGCTGACCGGCGGTGTGTTCGTCAACCGCCTGCTGCTCGACGGCCTCGGGAAGGCATTGACCCGCAACGGGTTCGAGGTGCTGACGCATGCCGTCCTGCCGTGCAACGACGGTGGGTTGGCGTTGGGGCAGGCCGTTATCGCGGCGACATCGAGCTCACGGCAGAAAGGAATCAGCGGATGTGTCTAGGAATCCCCGGCAAGGTGATCGACATCTGGGAAGAGGCCGGTACCCGAATGTCGACCGTCGACTTCGGCGGCACCACGAAAACAGTGTGCCTGGCCTATCTGCCGGACATGCGGATCGGCGAATACGCGATTGTGCACGCGGGTTTCGCAATCACCCGCCTCGACGAGGCATCCGCCAACGCGACGCTCAAGATGTTTGAGGACCTGGGGGTGCTCCAGGAGGAACTCGCTGGTGCAGACGGACAGAGTAGGAGGGATCCGGCATGAAGTATCTGGACGAATTCCGCGACCCGGTGGCCGCACGGACATTGGTCGAGCAGATCAAACGCCGCGCCACCCGGACCTGGACAATCATGGAAGTTTGTGGTGGACAAACGCATTCGATCATTCGCAACGGCATCGATCAGCTGCTCGGCGATGCCGTTGAATTCATCCACGGGCCCGGCTGCCCCGTCTGTGTCACACCGTTGGAGATGATCGACCGGGCACTGGAGATCGCGGGCCGCGACGACGTGATCTTCTGCTCGTTCGGGGACATGCTCCGGGTGCCCGGCAGCCATCAGGACTTGTTCAGCGTGCGGGCGCGCGGCGGTGATGTGCGCATCGTCTATTCGCCGTTGGACGCCACCAGGATTGCCGCCGACAACCCGGACAAGAAAGTGGTGTTCTTCGGCGTCGGCTTCGAGACCACCGCACCGGCGAACGCGATGTCGGTTGTCCACGCGCAGCGACTCGGCCTGACGAACTTCTACCTTCTGGTCTCCCACGTGCTCGTACCGCCCGCCATGACGGCGATCCTGAGTTCGCCGACCAACCGCGTGCAGGGTTTCCTCGGCGCCGGCCACGTGTGCACGGTGATGGGGACCTCGGCATACGGTCCGCTGGTGCAGGAGTACGGCGTGCCGATCGTGGTGTCGGGCTTCGAGCCGCTGGATCTGCTCGAAGGAGTGCGCCAACTAGTCGACCTGCTCGAGGATGGTAAGGCCGAACTGCGCAACGCGTATCCACGTGCGGTCAACGACGCGGGCAACGTGGTCGCGCAGCAGACCCTGGACGACGTTTTCGTCGTGACCGACCGGCCCTGGCGCGGTATCGGGATGATCCCGAAATCGGGCTGGACGCTCTCACCCCGGTATGCGGCGTTCGACGCGGAACGTGAGTTCGGCGTCGGGCACCTGCAGGTCGAGGAGTCCGCCGAATGCCACAGCGGCGAGGTCCTCCAGGGATTGCTCAAGCCCAACGAGTGCCCGGCGTTCGGAAAGTCCTGCACGCCACGCACTCCGCTGGGCGCGACGATGGTATCCAGTGAGGGCGCGTGCGCGGCGTATTACCAGTTCCGTCGGTTGGAGGCACCGGCACATGCCTGAGTCGCCCGTGACGATCGACCCGGCGGACTGGGTGTGCCCGCTGCCACTGCGGGAGACCAAGCGCATCGTGCTCGGGCATGGCGGCGGGGGTGTGCTTTCCGAAGAGCTGATCGAAAACCTGTTCCTGCCCGCCTTTGGCTCGATGGCTGGCGCGGGACGCGATTCGGCGCTGTTGGATGTCCCTGCCGGCCGGATCGCGGTGACCACCGATTCCTATGTCGTGCAGCCGTTGTTCTTTCCCGGCGGGAACATCGGCGACCTCGCCGTCAATGGCACGATCAACGACCTGGCGTGCAGCGGTGCCCAGCCGCTCGGGCTCACTGCGGGTTTCATCCTCGAGGAGGGGCTCGAGCTCGAGGTGCTAGGAGCCGTCGCGCAGACCATGGGCAAGGCTGCGTCGAACGCCGGCGTCGCGATCGTCACGGGGGACACCAAGGTCGTCGGGAAGGGCAGTGCCGACTTGCTTTTCGTCAACACCGCTGGTGTCGGCGTCGTGCCACCGGGTGTCGACATCGGGCCCGAGAAGGCGCGCCCGGGTGACCACATCATCGTGTCTGGAAACCTTGGCGAGCACGGTGTGGCGATCATGAGCGTGCGTGAAGGCATCGACTTCGGCACCGTCGTCACCACCGACAGCGCGCCACTGCACCGACTCGTCGCGGCGATGCTGGCCGCCTGCGCGGCATCGGGCGCACCCGGCGCGGTGCATGCGCTGCGCGACCCGACGCGGGGCGGATTGGTCGCCTCGGTCGTCGAGATCGCGAGAGCCGCATCGGTCGGGGTGGAACTAGATGAGGTGAAAATACCGGTGCCGGAGACGGTTTCGTCGGCGTGCTCGTTTCTGGGGCTGGATCCCCTTCAGGTCGCAAACGAGGGCAAGATGGTGGCCTTCGTCGATCCGTTGCACAGTGCTGCGGTGCTCGCCGCTATGCGGGCTCGGCCAGAGGGGGCGAACGCGACGGTCATCGGCCGCGTCGTCGCCGAGCACCCCGGTATGGCCGTGACCAACACGCCATTCGGCACAACCCGCGTCATCGATCGAGAACTCGGGGAGCAGCTCCCGCGCATCTGTTGACCGGTCTCCGACCGCCTCATCCCAGGATCGCCCGCGCCGCGCGTTCGGCGATCAGCATGACCGGCGCGTTGGTGTTCCCGGAGGTGATGGTGGGCATCGCCGACGCGTCAGCCACTCGAAGCCCGGCGACGCGGTACACGCGACAGTCGGTGTCGAGCACCGTGGCGGCCGACCCCGGCAGGCCGTGTGTATCGAAGGCTCCCATCGCGCAGGTGCCCACCGGATGAAAGATGGTCGTACCGAGTTCACTTGCCGCGTTCTGCAAGTCTTCGTCGCTCACCAGTTGCGCGCCAGGAAGCAACTCTTCTGGGCAGTAGCGGGCCAGGGACGGCGCCGCCATGATCTGCCGGGTCATCCGGAGGCCGAACACGGCGGCGTCACGATCGGCGTCAGTGGACAGGTAATTGCAGAGGATCTTCGGGTAGGTCAACGGATCCGCGCTGGCGATGCGCACATGACCCCGCGAGCTGGGGCGCAGATTGCAGACTGAGGGAGTGATCGCTCCGAAAGGATGCAGCGGTTCGCCAAACTTGGCCAACGACAAGGGCTGCACATGCCACTCCAAATCGGGACTGGCCAGTGCGGGATCACTTTTGGCGAAAGCGCCCAGCGTGGAGGGCGGCATGGTCATGGGTCCTGAGCGCAGCAGCAGGTACTGCAGTCCCATGCCTGCACGGGTGATCCAATTGCGGTACAGCGTGTTGACGGTCCGGGCGCCCCGCACCCGGTAGACCGTTCGCAGCTGCAGATGGTCCTGCAGGTTTTCACCCACTCCCGGCAGATCGACGACCACCGGCACCTGATGCTGGGTGAGTAGCCCGGCCGGGCCCAGACCCGAGGCCTGCATGAGCTGTGGTGACCCAATCGCTCCGGCGCTCAGGATCACCTCTCGGCGGGCCTGGACGTCGAAGATCTGGCCATCTTTGAGCAGCCGCACACCGGTGGCGCGGCGCTGAGCTGTGATCCAGGCACCGTGACGCTGATCTTCGTGGACCTGGTCGTCCATCAGCAGCTGCAATGCCTGGGTGTGGGTGTAGACGGTGAGATTGGGTCGGTGGGCGACGGGATGCAGGAAAGCATCCGCCATCGACCAGCGACGGCCGCGCCGTTGGTTGACATGAAAGTACGCACTGCCGGAATTGTCTCCGCGGTTGAACTCGTCGATCGGGGCAATGCCCACCTGGGCAGCGGCGGCCTGCCAGGCGTCCAAGATCTTCCAGCGCACCCGTGGTCGCTCGACAGCGATCTCACCACCGACACCGTGCCACTCGTCGGCTCCGCCGAAGTAGTCTTCCAACTCCCTATAGATCGACAGAGTCTGGCCGGCACCGTCCGGGCCATCCCAAAGCCAGCGATCGTCACCGGTGGCCTTCGCCCACAGTTCGTAATCGCTGGCTTGTCCGCGCATATGGATCATGGCGTTGATCGACGAGCTGCCGCCGATCACGCGGCCCCGCGCGTAGTGAATGCTGCGGTCGGCCAGACCGGGGTCGGCCTCGGTCGCGAAGCACCAGTCGGTGCGGGGGTTGGCAATTGTGTACAGGTAGCCCACCGGGATCTTGATCCAGAAGTAGTTGTCTTTTCCGCCTGCCTCAATCAGGAGCACCCGGTGATCAGGGTTGGCGCTGAGCCGGTTGGCGAGCAGGCAGCCCGCACTGCCTGCTCCCACAATGATGAAGTCGAATTCGGCGACGGGGCTCAATTCCGGCATCATCCCTCCATGGTGTTGGCGTGCTCGTCACGACCGTCCTCCGTCCGTCGAAGTTCATGGCCGGACGATTGTGCCGCCGATACGGGGCCTTCCCGCAAGCCCCCAGTCCGCCATGTAGTGAGAGGGGAGGGGTCGGCCATCTCAGGCTCAGACGTTCACTCCAACGGCTCGGGCGTGAAGGTGACGTCGACTTCGCCCACGGTCATCGTGACCTGACCTTCCATCACCATCACCTGTGCGGAGACCCGTCGATCGACAGTCTGCGCCAGTTGCTGCACCGGTGCGTGCGGTATCTGCAACACCGACAGGTTCGGCAGTCCCGCCACTTTCGGACCCACGGTGCGCCACCAGGTGGCCACGCCGGCGGCGAACGGGAACAGCAGCACCTGGTCGGCCTGGCTGGCCGCCTTGCCCAAAGCGCGTTCGTCAGGCTGGCCAACGTTGATCCACTCCAGGATCCGGCCCGTGTAGTCCGTGAGCCGCAAGTCCGGTACACCAGGGGTGGACAGGCCCGCCCCGAACGCCAACTCGCCGTCGACGCCGCTGAGCCGGTGTGCGCGCAGCCCAAACGCCAACAACCGCACCACCATCCGCTCATCGGTCTCACTGGGATGACGGGCCACGGTCAGCGTGTGATCGGCGTAGTAACCGTGATCGACATCAGAGACGCCAAGTTCGACTTTGAACACTGTTGCAGAAAGGGCCACGTCATAGTGTCCACCCTGGTGAGCGTCGCGGTGAACAACTGCTCGATGTCGCGCGAGCCGCACTCACGTGCGCGCATGACCGCAAGCCGCCCGTAACCTTCTCGTACGACTCGGACATACCACGGCACGGCAGGAGCAGGGGGATCGCGCGTTAAGGTTCTTCGCCGGGGTCCGACCACAGCAAGCTCAAGCGGGCAGGAGGTGGGTAACCCGTGTGGAGCACCGTTCTGCTGATGGGATTAGTGGGGACGATCGATCCATTGCGGGTCGGCGTGGGCGCATTCCTGCTGACGCGGCCGAGCCCGGTGAGGCCGCTTGCCATCTACTTCGCGGTGGGTTTCACGCTCAATATCGTTATCGGCGAGGCCGTTCTGGCCGGCGGTCGAGCGCTGTTGGGAACGCAGCGCACCATCCCCGGACAGGCGGAAATCGTTGTCGCGGGAATCCTCTTCACCGTCGGCTTGATCGCCGCGCTGAGCGGCTGGCTGATGGCCACGTTCGGCAAGTCGCCGGAACCGGCATCCGAGGTGGGAGACATCGACGGACTCGCGCAGGTGCCGTTGTTCGCTCGCCTGCCTGATCGAATTCAGAACACGCTGCGAGGTGACTCGGTGTGGCTGCCGGTCACGTTGGCGCTCTGTACCGCGTTGCCCGGCGCACACTACCTGGCGACGATGGCGGCGATCTTCGCCGCGGACGCGGCAGCTGGACCGCGGCTGGCTGCCTTGATCGTCTTCAACCTGGGCGAATTCTCGGCCGCGCTGATCCCGCTTGCCTGCCTTCGGGTGGCGCCGGATGCCACCCGTGCGTTTGTCGATCGGGTCAACGCGTGGGTGAAAATCCACCACCGGTTGATGCTGACCCTCATCATGTGGACAGCCGCTGCGGTGTTCCTGGTCATGGGTATCCGGCACCTTTGACGATGTCATCGGACCTGAGGTGGCAGGTGGTCGGGGGAGGAGGCGCCAAGCTGGCGGCTAGCAGTCGTTGCCCGCCTGCAAAAGAACACTCTTCAAACGCGGCGCCGGCAAGGCGTGAACGTCGTAACCGGGATTGTCATCAGCCCACGCAATTTCGTAGCAGTCCCGAAACCCTGCTGCGATGTCGGCTTCGGTGCTTGAGTGCTCTTTCACCCACCCGTCGAGCGAATCTTTGCAGCCCACGAGATTAACGTTGCCGAACTTGACGGCCGAGGGTGGTGGACCCGTCGAGCCATCAACGCTAGGCAGGTGGCTGGATTCGTGCCACTCGATGAGGTCGCGCACGGCTACGAGGTGGCATGGCTGCCCTGGGGCCGGCCCCAAGGAGGTCGACTGCACGACTGCGCTCGACGCGGCCATGGGGCTCGGTGACGGTGTGCCGTACTGAGCGCCGCTGCACGATACGAGCACTAGCGGGGCGACGCCGGCAACCAGGGTCGACACGTACCGCAACATTCAACGGAGTCTACGGCCCGGTACGTGCAGTGCGCTTTGGACGTTCCCTGTGGGTAGGCGGCATCGATGAGCGAGCGGTGCCCGGGCCGGCCGTGCAGCAGCACAACAGACGGATTGTCCGCAGATCCGAACCTGTTGCACGCCAACCGGAATCTCTCCACCGGTGCGCTAAACGCTGTCTCGGGCCGAACACCGTCCGTCGGCTGTTCGTGCGGTAATCTTCGCCTGGCCACCCGTGGTCAGCGTGCGCTGTTGTCCTCGACGTGGACAGCACCCTATTCGTCTCCATCGAGTTCAGTCTTGGTGCAGCGCCGCATGGGTGGCGGTGAGATAGCGGTCCAACGTGTCCCGGCTCGCGGACAGGTGCCGGATGCGCTCGTCGAGCCGTTCCCTCTCGTGCGCCAGTGCGCTCAGGATCTCGGGGCACGGGTCGATCGTCGGCTCGCTCCCGTGCGCGCAGGGGAGGATCTGACGGATGGCGTCCGTGGGGAGGCCTGCGTCGAGCAATCCACGGATTTGGGCCACTGTGGTCACGGCGTCCGAGCAATATCGGCGGTAGCCGTTGTCGGCGCGGACGGGGTTCAGTAAGCCCTGTTGCTCGTAGTAGCGGAGCATCCGTGGAGAAGCGCCCGACCTCGCCGACAGCTCACCAATGGAGATGGCCGTTGACGCCGACCGTGGCGCAGGGGTTGACCTTGACATAGATGTCAGACTCTAGCATTCGACGCATGAGACCAGATCAGCGCAGCCCACGTCGTCGCGGCCCGTCCACTCCGAACGGAGTTGTCACGGAATGAAATTGAGCGTCGCTCTGTCCAACGACGAGGCCGGCGTCGACCCCCGGTCGATCGCGACGCAAGCGAGCCTGGCGGAGGAGCTGGGGTACGCCGGTGTCTGGGTGCCCGACCACCTGCTGCCGCCGGAGCCATACGGCGACGTCTACGGCGGCGTGTACGAGGCCTTGATGCTGCTGTCCCACGTGGCCGCGGTGACCAGCCGGGTGACGTTGGGAACGACGGTGATCATCGTGCCGCTGCGGGAGCCAGTCCTACTGGCCAAGCAGCTGTCCACACTGGAGCGGTTGGCGCCGGGGCGGGTCGTCTTCGGTGTCGGCGTCGGCTGGGACGCGAGCGAGTTCGACGCCCTCGGTGTGCCGTTCTCCGAACGGGGCGCGCGGACCGACGAGACGATCGACCTGATTCAGGCGTTGCATCGGGGCGAGACGCCTGCGGAGAGCCGGTTCTTCGGGTCGGGCGCCGGTGTCTTCGAGCCCCGGCCGACCGCGCCGGTTCCCGTCATGGTCGGCGGCATGACCGGACCCGCGTTCCGCCGCGCAGCGCGCGTCGCCGACCGCTGGCAGGCTTTTGGACTCACCCCGCAGGAATTCCGCACCAAGCGCGAGGAATTGGATCGATTGTCCGCACCGCGCCGGATCTCAGCAGGCATCATGCTCTCGCGAGAAAGCAGCCACGAGAGCGTCGCAGAACTACTCGATCGCCTGCACGCCTACGAGTCGGCGGGGGCCGACGAGGTGACGATCCACTTCGGGCCGAGCGCGCAGACGTCCGCACCCATGACCGAACTGATGGATCGTTGGCCCGCGAGCCACCATGCCTGAGATACCCGTGCGCACAACGCCAGTTCAGCGGGGGTGCGCTGCAATCCATCCAACTTGACATAATGTGGCTTATCGGCAAAACATGTACGTGGCTTATCGGCAAAACATGTACCTGCGGATACTCGATCCGCACCCGAGTCGGTTCACTTCGTGCCGCCGACCACCTCCCCGCGCCGACGGGCTCACCGATTCACCGCTGACGCGGCCATCGGCAGCCGCTCGCGGACGGCCGATGCGCCACGCCACGCCACGGCAGCCATCGCAACTGACTAGCTCATCGAAAGGCTATGAGAGGGGCCTGATTCCGCTCCTGTCAGCATCCAGCCCGACGTCCTCAATTCGTCACTGTGACGTTTTTATACCGTCCCAGCCCACCGTGGTGATGCACGTCAGGAATCCCTGGCGTTCCCCCGTCGAGTTAGCGAAGTGGCCGATCCACCGTGCCACAGCACTCCGCCAGTCAACGCTCGCCGGTTGTCGCGATTCTGCGGGTCGTCGATGTGGCGCCGGAGTCAGTCGACATGACGCCGGTCGATCAACCCTCGCCCAGCTTGGCCGAACGGCAACCCGCGACACCTTCACCATCGGTCGGCTCATCGAAACGCCATGAGGCAGAGCAGATTCCGTCCCGGACCGACATCAGCCCCACGCCCTCAATTCGTCACTGTGACGTTTATGTACCGCGCAGCCCCCAGGCTTCCGACGCGCCCTAGACTTGGCCCGTGATCAGCCGTCGGACATTTGGCCAACTCGCGGGTATCACGGTGGCGACCGCGTCGCTGAGTGCATGCGCGTCGCCAAAGCCGTCTCCCCCGTCAAAGTCCACGAGCCACACGACCTTTGCTTCACTGAAGCAAGTCGATGCCGGCCTGCTGAATATCGGTTACGCCGAAGACGGTCCGCCCGACGGTAAGCCGGTCATCCTGTTGCACGGCTGGCCCTACGACATCCACAGCTACGTCGACGTCGCTCCGGCGCTTGCCGCCCAAGGCTATCGGGTGATAGTGCCGTATCTCCGGGGCTATGGCACAACCACGTTCAAGTCAGCCACCACTTTTCGCAACGGACAGCAATCGGCCGTGGCGCTGGATATCATCGCGCTGATGGATGCGCTGCACATCCCGAGCGCCATCATCGGCGGCTTCGACTGGGGCTCACGCACAGCGGCGATCATCGCGGCACTCTGGCCAGAGCGCTGCACAGCACTAGTGGCCGTGAGTGGATACCTGATCACCAATCTGCAGGCCAACCTCAAGCCACTCCCGCCAGCGGCCGAGTACGGATGGTGGTACCAGTACTACTTCGCGACCGAGCGTGGCGTCGAGGGCTACCGCCAAAACACCCGTGACTTCAACAAACTCATGTGGACGAACGCCTCACCGAAGTGGAAATTCGACGACACCACCTACGACCGCACCGCCCAAGCGTTCACCAACCCCGACCACGTCGCCATCGTCGTCCACAACTACCGATGGCGTCTGAGCCTGGCTGCCGGTGAGCCTCAGTACGACGCACTGGAGCAGCGCCTCTTTGCACGGCCGGTTATCACCGTGCCGACCATCACCGTCGCCAGCGACTTCGACGGTCCCGCTGCCGACGGCACGTCGTACCGAAATCAGTTCTCGGGCAGGTATTCCCATCGCATCCTGCCCGGCATCGGCCACAACGTTCCCCAGGAGGCCCCGCAAGAGTTCACCAGCGCAGTCATCGAGGCCAGCCAGCTCTGATATCGAACCGTGAAAAGCCCACGGGCACAGCCCATTTCGTCACAGTGACGATTGCCCGCGAGCTCCCCGGACCAGCCGACCCGGCAGCTCACCGGTCGGCTCGCCGCGAGTGTAGGTCTCAACCCCGCTCACCAATGTGTGCAGATACCCATCAGCGGATTGCAGCACCCGCTGTCCGCCGGCCGGCAGATCGGCGACCAACCGTGGGGCCCGCGCGGTGAGATTTTCGAAGTCAATCACGTTGACGTCGGCCTTGTATCCGGGTGCCAGAACACCACGGTCGCCCAGCCCGACCAGATGAGCCGTGTCCCGGCACTGGCGCTGAATGAGCCAGGCAAGGTCGAACTGGTTGTGCCCGCGATCGCGGCCCCAATGGGTCAACAGCGTGGTCGAGAAGCTCGCATCGCAGATTGTCGACACATGCGCTCCACCGTCGCTCAGGCCGGGCAACGCGTTGGGGTGCGACAACATTTCGTGCACCACATCGAGGTTCCCGCCGTGGTAATTGAACACCGGCATGTAAGCCGGCCCTTCGACCATGATCTCGTACAGCACCTCGGCAGGATCACGACCCTCACGTTGCGCCGTTGCCGCGACGGATGTTTCGGGTGCCGGCTCGTACTGCGGAGGGTCGCCGAGTTCGAAGATATCCTGCAACGGCGCGCGCAGACCACCACGTTCGGCAACTTCGGCGAGGATCCGCCTTTTCACCTCGGGATCATGGAGATCGGGCCCGGTGCGAAAGAACCGCGACAGGACGAAGGGGTTGTAGGTGCCGCGGAAGTCGACGAGGACGCCGATGGCCCTCGGTGCGACGACGGCGGTCATCGACAGACCCTCGGCATTGGCCCGCTCGATGGCGGCCAACGTCTGCCGGTAGCTCTCCCCCGGCTCGTGCTGCATGACCGACAGCGACAGCGGTCGCCCCGACACCCGCATCATCTCGAACATCACCGCAAACTCGTGGTCGAAGCCTTTGAGGTCGGACACCACCTGGAACACACCGGCTCCGGTCGCGCCGATCGCCTTGGCGATGCCAACGAGCTCATTGATCTCGGCGCGTACCGACGGTGTCTGCTCACCCCGGCTGGTCTTGTGCCATTCGGTGCGCGAGGTACTGAATCCCAAAGCGCCAGCACGGATTCCCGCCGCCGCCAACCGGCCCATCTCGGTGATCTCGTCGACTGTCGCGGCCTCGCGGTCGGCGCCACGTTGTCCCATCACAAACAGCCGGAGCGGATCGTGGGTGACCTGGGTCGCCACGTCGATGTCGTGCGGCAGGCTGTCGATGGCGTCGAGGTACTCCTCGAAACTCTGCCACGTCCACGGCAAACCCTCGTGCAGAACGGGGCCGGGCAGGTCTTCGACGCCTTCCATCAGTTCGATCAGTTGCCCATGGTCGGACGGGCGCACCGGAGCAAATCCCATGCCGCAGTTGCCCATCAGCGCGGTGGTGACACCGTGCGCCGAAGACGGCTGCAGGCGGTTGTCCCACGTCACCTGTCCGTCGTAGTGCGTGTGGATGTCGACGAACCCAGGCGTGACGATCGCCCCGTCGGCATCGATCTCGCGGCGACCACGCTCCGTCACGGCACCGACCTCGGTGATGACGCCGTCGGTGATCGCCACATCAGCGCTGCGCCCAGGAGTTCCCGTTCCATCGAAAACGGTTCCTCCGCGAATGACCACATCATGGCTCATTGGTTCCTCCCGGCGTTCAGGCGTTGCACTTGTCCATAGGCATCGATCGGGCTCTGCAGGGCAAGCCCACCATCCGCGAACAGGGTTTGCCCTGTCACCCAGGACATCTCCGACAGCGCGACGATCGCCTCCGCGACATCGTCCGCTTCGCCGAGACGTCCGAGGGCGGTGCGCTCGGTAAGCCCCTCGACCCAACCGGGCAGCCCCTCGGGCTTGGCCAGCATCGGGGTGCGGGTCACCCCTGGGCCTATCGCGTTGACTCGGATGCCGAATGCCCCCCATTCGGCGGCGGCCACTCTAATCAACATGTCAATGCCCGCTTTCGAGACGCAGTAGGCGCCCATGTCCCGATCGGAAAGGGTCCCGCTGATACTCGACACCGCGACGATCGAGCCGCCGATCCCCGACTCGATCATTGCGCCTGCGCCGGCCCGCATCGCGAGCCACGTACCGGTCAGGTTGACGTCGAGAACGCGCCGCCAATCCTCGGGGCTCTGCTCCAGCAGCAGTCCCGACGCTCCGATACCAGCACAGCTGATGAAACGCTCGGGGGCGCCGACATCTGCAATGGTTTGCTTCATGGCGTCGGTGACCGACACGGGATCGCTGATATCACAGGTGATTTCACCGTCGGCCACATCCCACACCACGACCTTGTCGCCGGCCGAACGCAAGCGTGTCACCACTGCCGCACCGATACCGGACGCACCTCCGGTCACCACTGTGGTCACGTGGGGTCCCCGATCAGCTCGACGCGGACATTGTCGGGCGCCGTGATCACGGCCATGGCCACACTCTTGCCGCCGGGCGCCGGCATCGAGATCCGGCGCACCCCGTCGGTGAATCCGTGCCCCGCCAGCGCGGCCAGCGTCGGTTCGACATCACGCTGTAGGGACACCAGGAAGAATCCCGGACCCGGAGCGGAATCCGATGCGGCTGAGGTCAGCTCGGCATCGACAAACTGCACGAGCTCGACGATCCCCGCATCGGGGTTGTCCGGATCTCCAAGGAAGATTGAGCGCAACGCACTGGCATCAACGCCGAACAGGGTCGGCCAGTCACCGGTGAAGGTGTAATCGAGCATTGGCGTCAGCCCAAGCCCATCTCGCCAGAATCGCACTGCCTGGTCAATATCGGTGGTGATGATTGCGGTGTGGTGGATTGCGCGCACTGTCGTCCTCGATCAATGTGTGGTCAAAGCCGTGTCGGCAGTGACAATTTCGTAGTCTTCGAGTTGTATGTTGGCCAGCAGTTCAGCGAACGCCTTTCCGCTGTGCGGAAATTGCGTGACGATCTTGCCGTTCGGGTGCCGGTAGTAGTTGTTGCAGTTGGCAAGCCAGACCGTGCCGGCCATCGCCGACTGGATCTCGGCGTTGTATCGATCGTGCACCTCGCGCTTGACCTCAACGCTGCGAAGCCCGTGCTTATCCATGACGTCTAACAGCCGCCTAATGTAGGCCGTTTGCGCTTCCAAGATGTAGATGATCGACGTGACACCGTTGGTGTTAGGGCCATACAGCGTGAACAGATTCGGATACCCGGGCACCACGCTTCCGAGGTAACCCTCCGCACCGTCGCACCAGTCGTCGTGCAGGCGGTTGCCACCGCGTCCGTGGACCTCCAGGCTCGCGAGGTAGTCGGCGGCACGAAAGCCGGTGCCGTATATCACCGTGTCGACCTGATGCTCGACTCCGTCGACGGTGCGCAGGCCGCGCTCGGTGAAGCTTTCGATTGGCGTGGTCTCCAGGCTGACGTTCGGCAGGGTGAATGTCGGCAGCCAATCCCGCGAGAGCAGCGGGCGCTTACATCCCACGGGATAGTTGGGTGTCAACTTGGCTCGCAGTTCCGGATCAGTGATTTTCCGGTGCAGATAGTCGCGAGCCAGGTTGGTGGAGTATTCGGTTTGCTGCCCGGCTGCGGCGAAATCGGCCGCCTCGTACTGCTCGAAAGCAGCATCGCGTAGCTTGCGCGCCTCGGCGGGGTCGCTTTCGAACAGGTTCTGTTGCTCATCGGTGAATGGTTCGTCGAAGCGCGGTGACACCCAGATCGGGGTGCGCTGAAAGACGGTGAGATGGGCGGTCGCGGCAGCGATGGCCGGAACATACTGGACCGCGCTGGCGCCGGTCCCGATTGATGCGACGCGTTCACCCGCGGTCGATGCCGAGTGGTCCCATGCCGACGAGTGAAAGACGCGGCCACCGAACACGTCCCTACCCGGAATGTCCGGGATGTTGGGGACATCGAGCATCCCGACGGCACTGACCACGACGTCGAAGGTGTAGACGGAGCCGCTCTCGGTGACCACCGACCACTCGTTGGCTGTGTCCGACCACGACAACGTAGTCACCCTCGTATTCCCGATGAAATAGTCGCCGAGTCGGTGCGCGGCGGCCACGCGTTCGAGGTAGGCCAGGATCTCGGGCTGGTTGGCGTAGGTCTTGGACCATCTGGGGTTGAGCGCAAAGGAGTACGAGTAGAAGTGCGATGGGACGTCGCACGCCGCACCCGGATAGGTGTTGTTGCGCCATGTTCCGCCGAAGCCGGCACTGCGATCAAAGATCGTGAAGTCGTAGCCGCCCTCGGCGAGCAGCGTGCCCATCGCGATACCACCGGGCCCCGCGCCGATGACTGCGACTGTCGGCCTTCTCCGCGCCAAGCTTCACCACCAGATTTTCATGTGTGACATATTGGATGCGATATGTAAACGAGCGTAACACCACATCCGATCATGTCTTCCTCGAATGTAAGCGAGTCATCGCGGGGTGAACGCCGTCATATCGGTCCCCCGGGCGTACTCCGACATCCAGGTGTCGGCCCACCCGGGCAACGGTTGATGGGCGGGGTCGTGATTCGGCATCTGCGACAACGCGAGACGCCACACCATCTTCGCCAGATGATTGGTCGGCACGGCGCTGAAGATCGTGGGTGGTCCGCTGCGCCGCGCCGATCGCCGTCGGCCGCCAGGTCCGCGGTACTTGAACTCGTCGACCAGCAGCGCCACCGACATCAGTTGCTCCGCCGACACCACCCGGTCGGCCACGGGAATGACGTCGTCGACGGTCCGCGCGATCGCGGCGGCGACCTCGCCGATATGGCGAAACGTCGCCCGGACATGACGCACGCGATACCACGGATCCGGGCCGAGGTGGCGGTACAGGATGAGTCCGGAGCTGCGGTGTTCGATCTCCTCCACGAAGTGCCACGCCATCAATGAAGCGACTCGCGGATCGGATCCGCTGAACAGTGAATCCCGGTTGTCCAGAATCACTTTGAACAACGGCGTGAAGGTGGCCTCGAGGTTGGCGACGTAGGCCGCATGGAACTCCACAGGGTGCTCAGCGATGAGATCGTCGAAGCAGCGGGTCGCGTCGTCGTAGGCCCGCTCCAGACCCGGGTACTGCGCGATGAGGGCATTCATGTGCTTGCGGTGCGCCGAGGCGTGCTGTGCTTCCTGGCGCAGAAATCCGTCGGCTTCGGCGGCGATGGCGGGTGACTCGTCGAATCTGGCCTGTCCCTGACTGAGCGCCTTGATGAGATACCGCTCGAAGGGCACAGCGATGAAGGTGAAGACGTTGCAGAACATGCCGAAGTTCGGATTGGCCGGTTGCCACAGGAACGGCACGGTCGCGTCGAAGTCCCAGCGGATCTTACGAATGACCAGGTCTGTCATGCGGTTGCAACTCCATCGCGCCGAAGCGGCTTAACATTGGTGAGTTCGGTTTCTCGAACGCGGTAACGAGACATCAGAGCTAACCCGGTCTAGTGTGACATTTGCACCATGTTGTGTAAAGCAGATGAGGAGCCAACCCCGTGCCTGCCGAGAGTGAGCACTCGATTCGTAAGCGAATCCTCGATGCGACCTACGCCGTGGTGTCGCGACGGGGCGCCAGCAAGCTGCAGCTCCTGGAGGTGGCGGCCGAGGCCGGAGTGTCACGCCCGACGGTGTACCGCTACTTCGGCTCGAAGGAAGGTCTGCTGGACGCGTTCGCGCTGTACGAGCAGGACAACTTCGCAGCCGAGATGGCCGCAGCCACGGCCGGGCTTCGTGGGCCTGACCGGGTGGATGCGGCGCTTCAGTTCATCGTCGACTACCAGTTCTCGCACTCCCATGAGCTATTGGTCGAACTCGAGCCCGAATATTCGATCGGACAGATGACGCGGGTGCTGCCGATGATGGAGAAAGGTATGCGCAACATCATGACCGGCAAGGACGCCGACCTGGCGGCTGCGGCCGTGGTTCGGATTGCCGTGTGCCACTACCTCGTACGCGGACACGACAGGGCTCGGTTCCTGGCTGAGCTGCGTTACGCCGCCGGGATCGAGGTCAAACGCAAACGTGGACTTTCGGTCTCAGTCGGCTAGCCAGGCGAGGATCTTTGTCGCCAACAACTCTGGCTGTTCCAGGTGCAGGAAGTGCCCCGCACCATCAACCAGGTCGAACTTCGACGCCGGTGCCGGTAGGTGCGCCGCCACGTCGGCGAGAAGTTCCGCGCCGATCGCCCCGTCGGCGGATCCATGTAGGTAATACGTCGGAACCGGTGGCGACTGCATCGTCGCTGAGGCCTCGGTTACGGTCGCCGCGTCGGCGAAGTCCGCATTGAACGACGCCCGATAGGGTCCGAGCACTCCCCCGATCGTCTCAGCGGTGACGTAGTCGCGCAACATCGCGATGTCCTGTTCGCAGGCGTAACCGGGTGACCAGTCCGACCACAACGACTCCCAGAACCCCGCTTCCAGGAGCGCGAACTCCGCCAACCCCACCTGCTGAATGAACCAGATGTAAAAGGAGCGCCTGAGCTGCCGGTAGCTGAACAGCCCACTGCCCAGCGCCGCCGTTGGCGGGACCGCGAGTGCGACGAACCGCCGAAACGCGGCGGGCTCGCAGACCACCGCGCCGTAGCCGGCGTTGGCGCCCCAGTCGTGGCCGACGAGAATTGACCGTTCGTCGCCCCGATGGTCGCCGCGCACCGTGAAGACGTGTCGCACATAGGTTCCGACGCTGACCGGGCCTGTGGCCGGCTCTCGATATCCAGGCAACCACGGTGCGACCACGCGATACCCGGCGTCGGCCAGCGCGGGCCCCAGGAACCGCCAGGTGTGCGGAGTGTCGGGAAAGCCGTGCACCAGTATCGCCAGTGGTTTGGAATCGTCGTCGAGATCCCCGAAGGTCAACCGTGGTTCCACCCGTACAGATTTACATTTGGCACCGTAAAAGTAAACGGGACACTGCCCAGGAACGCTGGCTGCCTACCGGAACGCGAAGTAGAAACCCAGCAGGAATGCGAAAAGGGCTACCAGCCAACTCATCGTGGTCACCCGCAACCACACCGGCGCGCGTCGCACTTCCATGAAATGCCAGATCACCAGTTGCGTTTTCACCGCCGCGATCAACAGCACGATGACAGTTACGGTCGGGTTGACCACGTGCGCTGCGCCACCGTCGCGTGCGGTCAACCATGACACGGCGGTGACCAGCGTGAGCAACGCCCACACGATCGTGAGCGGATTACGGATGTAGGACGTCACGGATCACCTCATCAAGTAAAGCAACGCGAACAGAACAAGCCACAGAATGTCGACCATGTGCCAGTAGGTTGCCCCGGTCTCCACAAATGAAATCTTCGGCGGTGCAGATCCTTTCAAGTTTCGGATGACGAAGCTGAGGATGACCAGGCCGAGGAGAACGTGACACAGGTGCATGCCCGTCATCACGAAGTAGTACATGAAGAACAGGTTGGTGCCCGGCGTCGAGCCGGCAATGATCTCGGGCACGTATTCGAACACTTTGAACAGCGGGAAGGCGGCACCGAAGGCCAGCGCAATACCGAAGAGCCGAACACCGTCCGCCGTCTTGCCGGCTCGGGCAGCCGACGTGCCCAGCGCAACAAAGAGCGAACTGGTGAGCAGGACGACGGTGTTGATCGCGCCGATGTCCAGGTTCAGCCGCGCCTGGCTCTGCAAGAACAACTCGTGGTCCTGCTGGCGGTAGTACATGTAGGCGATGAAGTAGACGCCGAAGATAAACAGGTCGCCGATGACGAAGAACCACATGCTGGGCTCGCCAGGAATGTGATTGCGCGCTTTACCGTTTGGCTGCGCGGCGTCGATGCCCCCGATGGGGCCTTCGGCAAGGTCGGTCACGCGTGCGCTCCCAGCCGGGGATCCGGTGACACCAGTTCGCCATTAAGCCAGGCGTTCTCGAGCTCCTCGTCAGGCTGCTTCTTGATGGCTCGGTAGATGCAGACATAAACGATGATCTGCCAGGACACATAGAGCACCATCGCGAACCAGAAGGTCATCAGCCCGTTCCATGCGAAGGGGCCGGACTTGGAAATCCAGACTGGCGCCGCAATGAGCTCCGTGACGTACTGCCAAATCGTGTAATAGCCAAGCCACTTCGGCAGGACGTTGTTCTGGTCGAGCAGGATAGCCAGCCCAAAACACATCCACATCACGCAGAAGCATCCCAGGGATCCGATGTAGGCCAGGTAGCCGAAGTCGTAGAGCATTTCCAGCGTCGCCGGCGCGTACCCGGAGCGGAATGCGCCGAGACCGAAACAGAACATCGGGAAGAGCATGCCGACAATGGCGCCCGTCATGGAGCCGACCATCATCGAGTACCGAAACACCGGGCTGACCGACATGCGCTTGACCTGGATCAGATACACGGCGTTCGTCACGGGCGCCAGGCCGAACGACAGGGTCAAGATTGCGCACGCGATGAGCAGATTGTGCGACTGCATGAACTCGACGATCTGCGGCGTGGAGGCACTCGGCGATCGGGGCGGCATCATCCAACTCAGCGGGACAAACACGATGCCGAACAGGTTGAAGAAGAACGGGACGATCCAAAAGGCAATCCACTGATCGAGTTTCCGGTTCTTGCGCCGCCCGTCGCTCACGCAAGGACCTCGCGCTCGGAACCCTGGCGATTGACGACGCGAAGGAGCACCAGGAACGTCACCACGACGAAGGTCGCCAGCACGACAAGCCGCAGCGTGAAGGACACGGCGCCGTTCCACGCGAGCGGACCCGACTTGTAGAGAATCGAAAAGGCGCTCGGAATCAGCAGGACGGCGATGACGACACTGAAATGCGCCATCCAGCGGGGAAAGATGGGGTCCGGGCGCTCATCGAGGTAGATGCTTACCGCAAGGCAGAGGTTCTGCACGATGATCGTGCCGACCGGTGCGATGAAGAAGAACCAGGCCATGTCGTTCAGCAGACTGATGAGCTGCGGGTCGCGGTCGGGCCTGAATGCGGCGACCCCCCAGCAGTAGTCGGCGAGGATGAATGCCGTGGTGCCGATTCCGACGCAGATGATGTAGGCATAGGTGAAGACGCTGCTCGACGTTCCGGTGCGGGATATCTGCACGGCGGTGACGGCGAAGAGCGGAACCAGCGACGCCGCAAGCAGGTTGCAGAGAATCACGACGCCGAGGATGCCCGTGGTGTTGTCCCGGAAAAACGCGGCGACCTCTTCCGGAGTCATCGTCGGTGACAACGGCGGCGAGAAGATCGGGAACAACAGGTAGCCAAGCAACAGCAGAGCGGCCGCCGGGGGCGTCGTCCACAACAGGATTCGTTGACCTCGGGTGTTCATCGACACCGTCTAGGTCTAACACGTTCACTGTCATCTGACAACGAAATGCGCATAATCCCCAGATGACGTGCGTGGTCGGGCGGATTTTTCAGTGACATAGTTCAATGAATGCGGCACAATGGTCGGGTGCGAGACAGCTCAACGGGCCGCGAAGCCCAACGACGCAGAACGCGTGCCCGCGTGCTCGGCGCCGCCATCGAGGAGTTCCAGCGCGCCGGGACGAGCTCCGCGGACATCAACGCCATCGTCGAAGCGGCGGGTGTGTCGCGCAGTACCTTCTACTTCCACTTCCCGACCAAGGAACACGTTCTGCTCGAGCTGATTCGTGGTGATGAGGATCGTCTGGCCGAGGAACTCAGCCGGTTTCTCGACACGCCGCACGACCTGCCCGCGGTACTCAACGAGATCATCCGGCTTGTCCTGGCCCTCGAAAAGCAATGGGGCTTGGCGCTTTTTCGTGATGTCACCGGCCTGTACTTCTCCCCGACCCTGCCGCAAGAAGAAAACTGGTTACAACATCCGACTTTCGTCCTTCTTGCCGCCGAGATCGAGCGCTCGCGACACCGCGGCGAACTCTACGACGACGTCGACGCCTACTCCAGTGCGGCATTCTTTCTCGTGGGCCTCTACGCGCTGCTGACCACAAACCGGGAATCGAATGCCGAACGTCACGAAGTGCTCCGAAAATTCGTGAAGAGCAGCCTGCGCAGCATGCAACGGACCGAGGTGCCCGCGGCCGATCACCTCGCCACCTAAATCCCCCGGCCGGCGGAAGGAGCAGCCTCGTGTTCAGCGGCCCCATTGAGGATCGCCTCAGCATCCGCGAACGATTCGACAGCTACAGCGACGCGGTCACCCGCCAAGCCCTGGACGACTATCTGGATTGCTGGACCGAAGACGGTGCCCGATTCGGTGACGGCGGCGAATGCGAAGGTATCGAAGCACTGGGGCAGCACTGGCACGGCATCTGGAAGATGTTGTCGCAGATGGTGTTCATGACACAGGTTGGGTCGATCGTCGTCGATGGCGCGACCGCCACCACGCGCTCCTATTGTCTGGAAACCCTGCAACTTCGCGACGGGACGTCACGTCAGCTGATCGGGGCCTATGACGACGAGCTCCGCCGCATCGATGGGGTCTGGCGATTCAGCGTGCGACGCTATCGGGTCCTCAACGACAACATCTAGATAATTGCCCACACCATTGATGCGGCAGCGGTTTTGGAGTCGGTGTGCAGTTGCGTTGGCTATCGCCGCAGTCGCGATCGGGTGCGGCATCGTCGGAGCCGTCCCGCCGACCGGCACCGCCGTGGCCGGCTGTTTTCAACGAGGTGGCTACAACCCTCCGCCGTGCACCACCCCCTCCTCCAGCACCAGTCAGACCGCGGCCCCGGATGACACCGGGTCGACGAGCACCTCGGCCCCCAGTAGTCCGGGTGCCGCTCCGGACGCGACGAGCTCGCCGGACAAGGACCAGTCGGAGAGCGCTCCGGGCGGGAGCAGCCCGGCCGATTCCGGAATCAACGCCTGCCAGAACCAAAGTGCCATGGCCAGCTCGTTGGGCCTGCCGCCGAACACGTGCCGGGCGAGCCAGGGCCCGAACAGCCCACCCGATTCCGGAATGACCGCCTGCCAAAACCAAAGCGCCATGCCGATCGCCATCAGCCTGCAACCCACCACATGCCGGACCACCCAAGGCGCGATCACCCCACCCGATTCCGGAATGACCGCCTGCCAAAACCAAAGCGCCATGCCGATCGCCATCGGCCTGCAACCCACCACATGCCCGGCGAGCCAGGGCCCTAACAGCCCACCAGACTCGGGGGTGAACGCGTGTCAGAACCAGAACGCCATGGCCAACTCGCTAGGACTGCAGCCCGCGATCTGTCCCCCTAGCGCGCGCAACTAGCGAGCGCGCCCGCATCACAAGGTCTTCCACCACGGCTTCAAATGCATGTAGTACGAGATGGTCCTGGGTGCCCGGCTCGTCCCGCCGAACCAGCTGTTGATCCGGAAGGCGGACAATTGATTCGGATGCAGACCCGCCGGAATCGGCTTGTACACCACGGTATCTCCGTATTGCAGCGTGATGCCGTGGTAGTCGGCTGAGAACGTGAACGTCGCATCAACCGGAACCGAGATGATCTCGTCGTCGGTCGGCATGATCCTGGCGAAGTCCATGTTGTAGTACGGGCCGATCTCGAACATCTGGGTATCGACGTTGTAGCGCCAGGCGATCATGATGGCGTTGTCGTCCGGATGCCAGAACGTGAACGAGATGCCGGTCAGCTTGTTCCAGTCGTACTGGTCGACATTGTGTAAGTCGTAGACCGTGTTCTCGGTGAATGTCGCATTGCCGGCAACCTGTTTGACGAAGAAGACCATCTGCAACGGCAGGGCCAATTGGGTGTTCTTGAAGGTGACGATCAGGTCCCGCAGCGGGTGTCGCGTCGAAGCCGCCGACGATGTAGCCGCAGTGGCCTTGCCCTCCCGGCGAGCGGTCTGCGCAACAGCAGCCGGTCTACCCGGCGCTGCCGCTGATCGCTTCGTGCGGTTCTGATTAACTCCGGCCGCAGGCGCTCGGCGCGCGACGGCGACCTTGGGCCCTGACGGGCTGGTCGCCGCACCGCTGTGTGGTTTCGCGCTGTCCGACGAACCCGCCGGCGCGGCCTGCGCACTCGCGGTCCCGATGGCAAGCCCGACTCCGAGGGCGACCGTCAAGCCCCCGATGTACCCCGCCAACCGTGCTGTCGACATTGCCCGCCCCCGTTTGAGCACCTATAGCCAAGCAGCGTATCGATGCATCGTCCACCGTGGGTTCAGTTTGCTGAGGTCAACTGCCCGGCACCACGATCGGCGTCGGCGTGGTGCTCGTACTTGTGCTCGAGCTCGTGCTCGCCTCGGGTGCTGACCCGGCCCCGACGATCGGCTTCGGCGCCGCGCCCGATGATTGCGCCGCCATCCCGTCGGGCATGACGATCGGCGGCGTCTTCGACTTCTCGTTGTCCCCGCTGCCAAGGGCGGAGTCGAACTGCGGTGGCCAGTCGACCGACGTCGGCGGCCAGCTCTGGGTGCTGCTGCCGCCTTCGGACGAGTCGGACCCGGGCGGCGCGCACCCGGCCCCCGCTCCGAAGTCACCGGGGGTGTCGCAGTCAGCGTGGGCCAGGCCGACCGGGCCGACCGGGCCGACAACCAGGCACCCGACGAGCGACAGGGCGGCGAGCAGGCGTTTCACAGTGTCAGGATGTCGCCGTAGGCGTTCACGCTGTCGTCGGACCTGTCCGTGTCGATCATCGCCGTCGCGAAGAAGCGGATGGCGACCGGACCGCCGCAGCCGTCGACCTTGACGTGGGCATCGTTGACGACGATCTCGCCGATGCGGCCCTTGAGCGACTTCTTGCCCAACCCGATGTTCGTGATGTTGCCGGGCAACAGATTGATCGACCCACCGGCGTTGAGGTCCGCGTAGGGCCCGATGTCGTCGAAGGGGTCGCCATGGTTGAAGCCGGGCGTGATGCCGATATCCCCACCGGCATTGAGGCTTCCGCCCTCACTGAGATCCACTTGGCAGCCCAGCTGCAGGCCGAGGATGACGGTGCCTGAGTTGACCGGAATCGCCCCGTTGCCGCCGATCGTCGCCACCACCTTTCCGGTGACGAAACCCTCTCTGGTGAAGGCGGTCGCGGCCATGTTGGGAACCGAATTGATGGTCATTCGGGTCAGCGTTGCGCTCAAATGCCAACCGTCATCGGTATCCGTGGACTGCGTGACATCGCCGACCGGCAGCGGTTCCGCGCCGGCCACCCCATGGCTCAGGCACAGAAGCGCGGTTGCAGCCGCGCCCACTCCGACGAATCTGCCCACGAACACCTGCTTTCGCATCCCCTGAAGCTGCGTACTCGCCGGTGGCCGATCGCGGGCACCGGCCGCAATCGTAGGGTCGATACCTGGGTAGTTCCTGGGTTGGATCTGGACACATTTGACGAACTTGCTGTGTTCCGCCGAGCCCGTCTGTAGACATTCAGAATGAAACGAGTGGCGAGATGAAAAGCCAGCAGTGGACTCATTTTTCGGTCGGCGTCGAAAGCGAGCGACTCTGGAGGGTCACCTTCGACAACCCACCGATAAACCTTGTCACTCCGGAGATGCTCGTCGAGCTGCCTGAGCTGATCGATCAGATGCAAGCAGCTAGTGAGTTGCGGGTGGTGGTGTTCGAGTCGGCCAATCCTGACTACTTCTTGAATCACTACGACACCTCCCGCGTCGCGGAAACACCCAAGAGCCTGGGGGTTACCGGGTTTCCGTTGACGATCGACACCAGCACCCGCCTTTCGGACCTGCCTGTGGCATCCATCGCGAAGATTCGCGGACGGGTGCGAGGCATCGGTAATGAGCTGACACTGGCGATGGACATGCGTTTCGCCAGCCAGCGGGCGCTCTTCGGCCAGCCCGAAACCGCCAGCGGAAATCTGCCCGGCGGCGGCGGCCTGGAACACCTTCCCCGCCTGATGGGCAGGGGCCGGGCGCTGGAAGTTGCGCTATCCAGCGACGACTACCCGGGCGATTTGGCAGAGCGGTACGGCTGGGTCAACCGGACCGTCGATGACGCAGAGCTCGATTCGCTGGTGGACACACTGGCCAGCCGGATCGCTTCTTACGACAAGGAATCCATTGCGGCTGTCAAACGCCAGATCAACCGTTACACGTCGCCATCGCCGGAGGACTTGATGTCGTCGCTCGAGATCTACCTGAGCTCGTTTCAGTGGCCGGGCTCCCAGCGTCGGCTCGCGGCCGCGCTGGCCGCCGGACGCAATCAGCCGGGCGACTACGAAATGCGCCTCGGTTACCACTTGGGCCGCCCCCTCGGCCCAGAGTCTTGACCGAGCGCCTACCCCCGCTTTCGGGACCGCGATCCCGATGACAGGTTGAATTCCACCGCCGCATCAATGAGCGCGATCAGCGCATCCTCGTCAATGTGATCGCCTTCGTGACAATCGATCGCCCGGCGGCACGCCCCGCCATTTCTCCATCTTGGCCACAGATTGTCGCGATTTTGCATTCCGCGCCGTGGAGAGTATCTTTTCCCGCGGCCCAGAATCGTTCCGGAAAGCCTGAAGATGCGTACTCATTACAGAACTCGCGGCTTCTCTACCCGCCCGCAACGGGGTCTTCGCACCCATTCCGCACTGCGGCCGATGGCCGGTCAGTGTTTCGAGATCGAAATCCGTTTCGACACCAATCGCTGGGTGATCCGGATTCCCGAAATCAATGACGCCGCAGAGGCGACAGCGCGCGACAAGGTCGAACTGGCCGCCCGCGAATGCATCGCCACCCGCACCGGAATCCCCCTCGGATACATCTCAGTCTGGGTTCGCGACTGACCCCAATCCCGTTGTCTGACAACGGTTAAGCTCGGCCCGTCAGCGGGTTACGGGCCGGAACAACGGAATCCACACGCGGGTGTCCTCCCCGCCGGATAGCCCCGTCCAATCCTCGAAGAACACTTCCACCTCGAGCCCGATGCGCATGTCGTCCGGTTCGACGTCCACCACGTTGGTGGTCAGCCGCACGTCGGGTTGCTCGGCGATCTCGACGATCGCGACGATGTAGGGCGGCTCGAATCCCGGAATCCACGGTTGCCGGTCGACGGTGAATGCCGCGACTGTTGCCCGCCCGGACACCTTCTCGGGGGCCACATCAAAGCTTCGGCAACGCCAACAGGCCGGTCCGGGCGGGTGAAAGAACTGCCCGCACGCGTGGCAGCGTGAGATCAGCAGATCCCCGTCACGCCCACCGGTCCAGAACGCCGCCGATTCGGCTGTCGGGCTGGGCGCCAGCCGCAAATCCGGTCGCTGATAGCTCATCGGCTGCTCACCAGCATCGAACCCGCGACGGGACCCCCGCCGACACCGACCGCGACGACCTCGGGAGTGCTAGGAGCCTGGCGCTCGCCGCCCTCTCCCCAGAGCTGCACGCAGGCCTCGTGCAGGAAGCCCATCCCGTGCAGACGACCGCCCGACAGTTGGCCACCACTGGTATTCAGCGGCAGCTTCCCGTCGAGCGCGATGCGCTCCCCGCCCTCGATGAACTCACCCACCTGGCCGTGTTCGCAGAATCCCAACGCCTCCAACCACATCACCGTCAGGAAGCTGAACCCGTCGTAGAGCTGAGCCATGTCGACGTCACCGGGCCGCAGTTGGGTGGTCTCCCACAGGGTGGCCGCCGAATCGTGTGCGGCCATCGTGGTGAGGTCGAATCGCTGTTCCCACGTTGGCCTTTCGAACATCCCGGGGCCGACGGATTCCACCGTCAGCGGGTGGCGAGGCAAGCCGCCGGTGGCATCCCGGCGGGACACGATGACGGCGGTGGCCCCGTCGCAGGGCACGTCACAGTCGTAGAGACACAACGGTTCCGAGATCATCCGCGCGTTCAGATAGTCCTCCATCGTCATCGGGTCGCGGTACACCGCATCGGGATTCAAGCCCGCGTTGCGCCGGGCGTTCAGCGCGATGGCGCCGAGTTGCTCACGGGTGAGCCCGAAGTCGTGCATGTAGCGCTGCGCGGGCATCGCCAGCCAATTGGCCGCCGACAACGCGCCGAACGGCGCGGTCCACTCCATCTGGGGCGGCAACTTCCCACCACCGCCCAGCAGCACCGACGCGTGGCCGCCACCGGACTGCTGCGCCGCCGTCGACTCCCATACCGACCGGAACACCACGACATGGTTGGCCAGGCCGAGGGTGACCGCCATACATGCTTCGATCACCGGTCCGATCTGGCCCGCCGTCTCCAGCCCACCCATGTACCAGCGGCTGCGCAGCCCCAGCGCCGTGCGCACGTCGGTGACGTTGGCGCCGGAGAATCCCGGGTTGCCCGCGACGGCGCCCGGGTAGCTGGCGATGCCGTCGACATCATCGACGGCCAGACCGGCGTCGTCGATCGCGCGCAGCACCGCTTCCAGCGTCAGCTCCAGTCCGGTGCGGCCCAGCCGCCGTCCGACCTGGGACTTACCGGCCCCGGTGATCACGGCCTTGCCGTCGAACGGTCCCCGACTCGTCACTTTGACCGCGCCTCCTGCTGCTCACGAGTGACCTCACGGGCTCGCATGGTCTGATCGGTGAGGCCCAACGCCACCAATACATCGATCGCGGTGATCACCAGCCCCCAGTAATACATCCACCTCAGCGAGAGGTCTGGCTGGGCGGCGAAGTACACACCCAGAAATATGGGGCCAACGATGCCGAAGATGAGGCACATCGCCTGAATCCGCAGGTAGACCCGGAGCGTCTCCATTGCTACTGCGCACCGGTTGCGATGGGCCGGTCGGGATCGGAGCTCCACTGCGACCAGGAACCCGGGAACAACGCAGCATCGCGGCCCGCGGCGGTCAGGGCGGCGACAGCGACGGCCGCCGTGATCCCCGAACCGCAGTAGACCCCGATCGGGACGCCGGCGTCGACTCCGCGTTCGTTGAGCAGCTCGTCCACCGCGGCCTGAGCCACGAACGTGTCGTCGTCGCCGAGCAGCATCGTGCTGGGCAGGTTGCGCGCCCCTGGTATGTGGCCGGCGAGCGGGTCGACCGGTTCGACCTCGCCGCGGAACCGTTCGGGTGCTCGGGCGTCCAGCAGCGGACCTCGGTCGAGTTCGTCGGCCGTCAACGTCGGTAACGCCCCGGCGTACAGGTCCTCGTGCACGACGGTGACGTCGCCAGGGGCCGGGTCGACCGGGCCGGTTTCGATGGCGCCGCCGGCGGCCTTCCACGCCGACCAGCCGCCGTCGAGGATGCGTACGTCGGTCAGGCCGGCCGCTGTCAGCACCCACCAGGCTCGCGCGGAACCTGCCCGGTTCCAGTCGTCGTAGACCACCACCGGAACGCCGTTGCGAATCCCCCAGCGCCGGGCGGCTGCCTGTACCGCGGATCCCGACGGCAATGGGTGGCGGCCACGGCCGGAGACCTCGTGGTCGGTCAGGTCGTCGTCCAAGGACACGTACACCGCGCCGGGGAGATGTCCCTGCAGGTAGTGGTCGCGCCCGTCCGGCTCACTCAGGGTCCAGCGCACGTCCAGCACCGCCACCGGTTCTCCGGCCGCCAAGCGGTTGACCAGCGCCTCGGCTGTTATCAACACGTCCGCGCGCCCTGTCATCGGATCTCCGTTCGTCTCCCTGCCGGCCACCGACGATCATGCCCCGGTCGCGGACTCTCCGCTGCGACAGGTAGTCAACCTGAGAAAAGGCTGAAATCGAGTAGTGCACTACGCGTGCGCGGGTGGTCCGGCGCCCGATAGTTTTGGCATCAACATCAGTCGAGACACGGATTCCGCGGGGGCGCCGGAATCGCCTGATGGTTCGCACCACTACTGGGGGGTGTGGTGCGGGCGTAGGCGGCGCTGGGGAAGGTCCAAAAACCTTCCCCGGCGTCCGTTGTCTTTCTGGGCCACGACGGTCTTTGGTTGGAGTAGAGCCCACCGCCGACCGACAGTAGGGTCGGCCGATGACGTCCCCAGCGGCATTCACCGCCGACGGCCGGCCCCGTGCCCGCGGACTCGGCATCCCGTTTCTCGGCGAACCAGGCCCACTCAACGCCATCACCGACGTGGCCGGCGTCGAGGTTGGGGTGACCACGCTGGTCACCGGTGACGGGGCGATGACGGTGGGCCAGGGACCGGTGCGCACCGGAGTGACGGCAATCCTCCCCCGTGGCCGGGCCGGGCTCGGAGCGCCCTGTGCGGCAGGCTGGTTCTCCCTCAACGGCAACGGTGAGATGACCGGAACAACCTGGATCGAAGAGTCGGGCGCCTTCAATTTGCCTGTCCTGCTATCGAATACGCACGCCGTCGGCGCCTGCCACACCGGTGTCATCGCCTGGATCAACCGGGTGGACCCGATCCTGGCACGCCAGTGGCTGCTGCCGGTGTGCGCCGAAACCTGGGATGGCTACCTCAACGACATCAACGGTGGTCACGTGCGGCCCGAACATGCCGAGGCCGCGCTCGACAACGCCACCGGCGGCCCGGTGCCGGAGGGTTCGGTCGGCGGCGGGACCGGAATGAATTGCTATGAGTTCAAAGGCGGCAACGGCACCGCATCTCGCGTAGTGCGCTACGGCCGCCACACCTTCACCGTCGGCGCCTTCGTGCAAGCCAATTTCGGTGCGCGCCAAGAACTTACCATCGCCGGACGCCACGTCGGACCCGACTTGACCGCCGACAACCCGCTCGACGGCGACTGGTTCGAACGTGACCTCAACCGCCCACCGCCCGGTGCAGGCTCGGTGATCGCGGTGATCGCCACCGACGCACCGCTGCTGCCCGGCCAGTGCAAGGCTCTTGCCCGGCGCGTGCCGCTGGGCCTGGCGCGCACCGGCACCACCGGCAGCCACTTCTCCGGCGACATCTTCTTGGCTTTCTCCACCGCCGACGCCCCGGATCTGGCGAGCCGGTTCCCCATCGGCGAGGTCGCCGACGACGAGTTCGGCCGGCTGACGTTTCTACCCTGGGGACGGATGGACGACATCTACGCCGCGGTCGTGCACAGCGTCGAAGAGGCCGTGCTCAACGCATTGGTGGTCAACGCCGACATGGTCGGCCGCGACGGGCACCGCTCCCCCGCGCTGCCGCACGATCAGTTGCGCACCCTGCTCTGAGTCAGATGCTCAACTTCGGCATCGCATCAAAGCCGGTGAAGTCGATCTGAGCCGCCGGGTTGGCGATCGCGGTGACCAGACCGGTTCCGAACGGGCCCGCATCATCGAAGAGCGTTCCGGTGCCAACCGAGACCCCTTCCGATACCCAGTGTGAATCGCCTTGCACACCAATGCTTTCCGACTGCGGGAGCCGGCTTAGCGCGACGGTGAGGTCACCGTTGATGTAGCCGATGCCCTTGGTGCCCATGTTGCTGACCAGGCTGGTGGCCTCGGCGACGATGACGGTGCGGACGAACGGGGTGATGTCGTGGCCGGCCACCACGTCGATCGGGCTGTGGTAGACGCGCTTGCGTGACGTGTTCTGGTGAACACCCCCACCCGGGCTCCAGCCGACATCGTCGCTGCCGATCATGAACGCATGCGCCTCGGTTTCGGGCGGCGGCGTGAACAACGCCTCTCCAACCCACTCTTCCCCAGCCGGCGGTTCGGACAAGCGGTACTGCACCAGCGTGGCGCGGGCGACGATCACGTCACCCTGGATGACGTCGCACTCGCTGTTGCGAACCCGGTGGCCGTCACGGACCAGCCGCGATTGGACGATCGTCGGAACCCGTTTGGCGGCTTTGAACAGGTCAACAGTGAGGCGAGCCGGCAAAAATTCGGGCACTCCGAAGCGCTGCTCCAGGTTGAACGCCGCCAGGCCCACCACGGCCGGGCCGTTGAGCATGTCGGTACCCCAACGGCTTCGCGCGTTCTCCGTCGGATGAAACATGCCGTCGGGATCGGAAATGAAATGCGCCGGTCGGGTGGCCATCCGGGCATCCTCGCATAGCGCAGTCCGGTGTCAGTACTGGGATGCTTAGACCGCATAATCAACGGGTCGGCGCACGCAATCAGGACGGAGGTCACGTGTCGGATCTCGAGACGCGTGGCATCGGCGATCAGCGCCCCGGGCTCCTGATAGCCACCCTCAGCGTCGTCGCACTGACCGTCGCGGTCCTTCAGACCGGTGTCGTGCCGGTGCTCGGGGTGATCTCCAGGCAGCTGAACGCCTCCCCCGTCGACGTCAGCTGGGCCGTGACCGCCAACCTGCTGGCCGCCGCGGCCAGCACACCGCTGATCGGCCGGCTGGCCGACCTGTACAGCAAGAAGCGGGTGCTGTTGGCGGTGCTCGTGGTCGTGCTCGGCGGATCGCTGCTGGCCGCGCTGACATCGTCGCTTCCACTGCTGATCGTGGCACGGGTACTGCAGGGGGCGTCCTACGCCCTCTACCCGATCGGGGTGTCCATCATGCGCGAGGAGTTGCCCGCAGACCGGCTGATGCGCGCCATGGCCGTGCTGTCCGGGTCGCTCGGGTTCGGCGGCGGCATGGGCCTGGTCGTCACCGGTCTGTTGATGCGCGGTGACGCCGGCTATCGCCGGGTGTTCTGGTTGACGACTGCGTTCACCGTGCTGGTGATCGTCGCCGTACTCCTGGTCGTGCCGGGCCGCCCGCGCAGCACCGAGGGCACGGTCGACTGGGCCGGCGCGGCCGGGCTCGCGCTGGGCCTGTCCGCAGTGCTGCTGGCGATCACCCAGGGCCACGCCTGGGGTTGGGGTTCGGCGGGCACGATCGGCAGCCTGGGCGGCGGTCTGGTCGTGCTCGGTATCTGGTGGTGGTGGGAACGTCGGTGCCGCCAGCCGTTGGTGTCGACGACGATGCTGTCTCGCCGCCCGATCCTGCTGACCAACCTGGCGACCGTGCTGGTCGGGACGGGTCTGTATTTCGCGTTCCTGGGTCTGACCGACTTCGTCCAAGCGCCGGCGGGCAGTGGCTACGGGTTCGGCGCGAGCGTGCTGGGCGCCAGTGTCGTGTTCCTGTTGCCCGGCGCACTCGCCGGCTTCCTCACCGCTGTCGCCAGCGGCCGCTACATCGACCGCTTCGGCGCCCGCACGGTGCTGCTCGTCGGCGCGGCCACCGGGGTCGCCGGGTTCGTCCTGCTGGCCACGCTGCACGATCAACCCTGGCAGGTGATCGCGGCCGGGGTGCTGGCCAACGCCTACATCAGCCTGGCTTATGGCGCACTGCCGGCGCTGGTGGTGCGCGAAGTCGACGCCGACGAGACCGGTGTCGCGACAAGCATGAACGCGATCGCGCGCACCATTGGCAGTTCGATCGCCGCGGCGATCGTCGCGGTGCTGCTGGGCCGGTCGCAGCATGGTCACACCCCGGAAAGCAGTTTCACCATCATCTTCGCGCTCGGCGCGATCACCGCGGGTGCCGCGATGCTGCTGATCGCCGTCACCCGCTCGCCGCTGCGGCCGATGGATTCCGAAGACGTCACCCAGTCCCGCGCGATGAACCACGAATGGGGTTGAGCCGCAGGCGTTATCCGGGAGGAACGGGCGCCGGCAGTCTGCTACCGCCGCGCGCCGCACCGATTCCCGCCGCCACGACGAGGGCGACGCCGACGATTCCCGCCGGGCCGGGGACCTGATGCAGGACGAGGAAACCGATCAGCAGCGCGAACGCGGGTTCAAGGCTCATCAACGTTCCGAACGCCGCGGTGTTGAGCCGGCGTAGCGCCAGCAGCTCGAGGGTGAACGGCACGATCGGCACGAGTAGCGCCAGGCCCAGCCCGATGAGAATCATGTCCGGGGTCATGCGGTGCACCACGAAGGGACCGACCGCTGCGGTCGCCACCAGGGCGGCCACCGGCATCGACACCCCCAGACCCTGCAGCCCACTCACCCCGTCGCCAACGCGTTGCGTCAACAGGATGTACGCCGCCCAGCACACCGCCGCGGTCAGCGCGAACCCCACCCCGACCACATCGATGCGGCCTTGCCACGGTTGCGTCAGCGCCACGACACCCGCGGCGGCCAGCGCCGGCCACGCCCAGCGGCCCCGGCCACGGCCGCTGACCACCGCCACCCCCAGCGGGCCGAGAAACTCCAGCGCGCTGGCAGTTCCCATCGGGATCCGGGCCAACGCGGCCATGAACAACATGCTGATCAGGGCCGTCACGATGCCGAGCAGCACACAGATCCCGAACGTGGTGCGGGTGAACGCGGCGCGCCGCGGACGCACCACCACCAGGAACAGCACCCCCGCCCAGGCCAGGCGCAGCCACGCGGCTCCCTCGGCCCCGATCCGGTCGATCAGCCCCACCGCGACCGCAAGGCCGAGTTGGGCGCTGGCCATCGACCCCACGGAGAGGGCGGCCCCCAGGCGCACCGGGTGTGAGGTCATGGTTGGCATTCAACGACACCAACCGCGCCGCGGGACCGCCGGGCTGGTATCAACATTGCTGACCCTCGTAGAAAACGGACCCGCTGTGACTTCTTCGCCCGGGGCGAACGCGCTCGACTCGATCAGCCGAACGCTGACCCAGGCCGTGCGCCTGATTAGCAGCAGGTCCGTGTTCGCCCGGCATGCCACCGCCGCCGGTGTGGCCCTCACCCAGCCCACCTACACACTGCTACGGGTTTTGATCGACAACGGTCCGCTCCCGATGGGCGCGCTGGCGCGCGGCGCGCACATGGATGTGGGGATGGCGACGCGGCAGGTAACCGCACTGGCCGACGCGGGATTGGTGACGCGCAAGCCGGACGCGACCGATGCCCGGGTCGCGCTGGTCGCTGTCACCAAACAGGGGCGTCGCGTCGCCGAACAACTGCTCGACGATCGCAGAGACCACCTGCAGCGCGCCCTGTCCGGCTGGACGGCGGCCGAACTGGACGAGTTCGATCGCTTGCTGACCCGCTTCGTCGCTGATTTGATCGTCACCCCGATCGACGACTGATCAGCCGGTGACCCGGTCGACCAGTTCGCGGGCCAGCGCAAACGCCGAGGTCGCGGCCGGCGACGGCGCGTTGCGCACGTGTGAGATGTGGCCGTCGCGGGAGACGACGAAGTCGTCGACCAGCGTGCCGTCCCGGCCGACCGCCTGCGCGCGCACCCCGGCGTGCGAACTGCCGTCAAGGTCGGCGGGCGTCAGGCCCGGCATATAGCGTGCGGCCGCGGTGACGAACGCCCGACGGCTGGCAGCCATCCGGACCTCGTCGACGCCCACCCGCCAGTACCGGCGGGCCACCCGCCAGGTGCCGGGCCAGGTCAGCGTCTCCCAGGAGTCCCGAACACTCAACCGGCGCAACGCGTATGCGTCGCGGGCGCCGACCATCATGGCGGTCGGCCCGAGCGTCACATCGCCGGTGATGTGCTTGGTGATGTGCACCCCCAGGAAGGGCAGCTCGGGGTTGGGCACCGGATAGATCATCCCGTTCAGCCTCGGTTGCTCGGTGGGTTTGAGCCCGAGGTAGGCGCCGCGGAACGGCACGATCTGGGGCTCGCGCGGCGCTCCGGCCCGGCGGGCGAGTCGATCGGCCCACAGCCCGGCGCATGCGATGACGGTCCGCGCACGCACCGACCCCTCGGCGGTGTGGACGACCGGGTTCTCGGCGCCGTCGATCGCGTTGACCGCGGTGCCGAAGCGGACCGTGACGCCCGCCGCCGCGAGTTCGCCGGCCAGCGCCCGAGCTACCGCTGGGTAGTCGACAATTCCGGTATTGGGTGCATGAAGTGCCTGCAGCCCAACGGCATTGGGCTCGATCTCGGCGATCTCCTGCGCCCCGATCCGCCGCAGTCCCGGCACGTCGTTGGCGATGCCGCGGGCTTGGAGGTCGTCGAGCCGGCCCAATTCATCGGGAGACACCGCGACGATCAGCTTGCCGCATCGCTCATGGCTGATGCTGTTGTGCTCGCAGTACTCGTACATCAGGCGGGCGCCCTCGACGCACAACCGGGCCTTGAGCGATCCCGGCTGGTAGTAGATGCCGCCGTGGATCACCCCGGAGTTGTGGCCGGTCTGGTGGCGTGCCGGCCCGTCCTCGCGCTCGAGGACGGCCACCGAGTCGGCGGGGCGGCGCATGGTCCACTCCCGGGCCACCGCCAGACCGACGATGCCGGCTCCGACGACCACCAGGTCATACGCGGCGGCAGAAGCCATGGCGCTCAATCGATATCGGCGTCGGTCGCCTGGTCGATCGCCCGACGCACGTGGGCACGCCGCTCATCGATGGTTCGGCCCAGTTCCTGCAGCAGCAGCGGATTGCGCTGCACCAGATCGGCGATCATGTCCCGCCCGACGTACACCACCGCGACTTCGCCGACGGCGTATGCGGATCCGAGCGCCTGCTGACGGGTCAACGTGGACTGGCCCATGAACGAACCCTCGTCTTGAGTCCACGCGATGACCTCGGAGCCGTCGTCGAGATTGGCCGTCATCTGGACAGTGCCGGACAGAACGAACATCATCCCGCCAGGAACCTCGCCGGCCCGCTGGATCCGCTCACCGTCGCCGTAAAACTCAATCCGCGCGTGCTCGACCAACTCCTCATGGTCGTCACGACTCAACCGCAAGGTCGGACCGACAACCCTGGTGATGCCCTCATCGACGAGTTCGGGAGACGAGAACGTGTCGTCGGCCTCGTCAAGATGCAGACCCTCCCGGCGGGCCGAATACCAGATCCAGCGCCGGAACATCGCTTTCGCCTTACCGTCCTCAGCGGGCGACTTCAGCGGGATCTTTGTTTTGTACTGCAGTCCACCGAACGGCACAGTCTTGGGGCTGCGGTCCGGATCGCATAGCGGAAGTTCCGACGCGGCTCGGGTCAGCATGGCGCACACCCGCTCGGGAGGATCCTCATGGGCGAACACGGTGATCACCTCGGCCGTGTGTTTCCCCTCCGGGCGACTCAGGTTGGTGAACGAGGCACTCGCTAACACGGAGTTCGGGGTGATTTGCAGTCCGGTGCCGGTCTCGAGATGGATGGCGCGCCAGTTGACTTCGACGACCCGGCCCTTGGCTTGGGGCGTCTCGATCCAGTCCCCGATCTTGAACGGCTGCTCGAAGAGCATCAGCAGCCCGGAGATGATCTGGCCAACCGAGTTCTGCAGCGTCAGACCGACGACGATCGACGTGATTCCCAGCGCGGTGAACAACCCTTTGACGTTGGCGCCCCAGATGTAGGCGAAGATCATGGCGAGGCCGACGGCGATCAACACGAAGCGCAGAACGTCGAGGAAGATCGACGGCATGCGCTTGCGCCAGGATCCGTCGGGCGCGCTCTGGAACAGCGCCGCGTTAACCCCCGACAGCATCAGCACGAGCACCATGAAAGCGACGAGCGTGCCGACCACCCGCACCGAGGTGGCCTGTGCCGGTATCTGATTGGCCTCCAGCATCAACAACAGCAGCGCGGCCAATGGGAAAAGATAGTTGCGCAGGATCGTCACCGGCCGCAGCAGCGCACTCTGCCTGCGCTGCAACGCATGTTGCCATTCGGTGAGCACGACCAAGCCGAGCGGCAGGCCGAACGCAATGCCGACCGCCCAGTAGAACCACGACGAGGCGAACACTTCGGCCATCAGCGCCGCTCCGACAGTCGCCAGATCGGTTGCGCCTCACCGTCGACCACAACGTTGCCCGCCGAATCGAATCCCATGGACTCCTGCAGGACGTCGTACACGCTGGACGTGACGTAGATGCCCGGTTGGGGCGAGCCGTTTTTGATCTGATGTGCGAGATTGACGACGGCGCCCCACATGTCGTAGACAACCGATGGCCGACCCATGAGCCCACTGCTGACAGCGCCGGTATCGATGCCAGCACGCAGCCGCAGGTCGTTGCCGGTCTCGCTGTTGAACCGCTCGACGATCTGCTGACACTCCAACGCGAAATCCACTGTCCTGCGGACATTATCCAGTCTCGGAACGGTGAGCCCACAGCTGGCGAGGTAACCGTTACGCACGGTGTGGACCGTCTCCATCCCGAGAGTGTCTGCCGCGGCGTCGATCTGGCGGATCAGCTCGTTGACCAGCGTCAGCGATTCCTCACGGGCCAGTTCGGCCTGAAGCCGATCGAGCCCGATGATGTCGGCGAAGATGACGGTGACATTCGGATGTTCGACGGAGATGGTCTCCTCGCCCTGCTTATAGCGCTCGGCGAGCGCCTTGGGCATCAGCGAGTGCAGGAGTTCGTCGTTCTCTTTACGCTGCTGGTTGATCAGGTCTTCCTTGACCGTCAGACTCCGGCCCATCTCATTGAATGCCTGTGTCAGATCACCGATTTCATCACGGGTGTCAACCGGGATGGCGACGTTGTAATCGCCGGCACTGACCCGTTGCGCGCCGGCCTCCAGGCGTCTGATCGGCCGGACGAATATCTGCGCCAAGTAGATCGCCAGTAGGCAGACCAAGAAGATGATCCCCGTCGTCACCAGCACCATCGTTTTGGTGAACGTCGACTCGCGGGCGAACGCCTCGTCTGTGGTCACTTTCGCGACGATGGACCAGTGCAGGTCGGAGTCCTTGATCACCAGCGGCGCATAGGCTTGCAGTGTGTCCTGGCCGAGATAGTCCTTGGTGATGACGGTGCCCGTCTCGCCCTGCTGGGCTCTGCCAGTGGCCTCCGACGTCATCTTCTGGATCAGCGTGGTGCCACCCTGCCGGATCGCCATATCGGCGACGTCCGGCGGGGTCCCGGCTGCGACAACGGCAGCCTTGTATTCCTCGGGATTCTCCAGGAACAGCCGCGAATCCGAGCGCATCAAGTCGTCCGGGCCGGCCAAGACCGTCTCCCCGGTGTCGCCCATACCCGATTGCTGCCACTGCTTGTCGAAGGTCATCAGCCGGTTGATCTTGGTGATCGGGAACTGCAGCGCCAGAACGCCTTCGGAGCGGCCATCCTTGACCAGCGGCGCCACCATCCATGCCGTCGGCTGCATTTCGGCCGGCTGATATAACTCGAAGTCGGTGAAGCCGACATAGTCGACGGCGTTGGCCGACATAGCTTTCAAGTACGCCTCATGAAGTTTGGAGCCGGCATACGGCCCGCGGAGAATGTTCGTCCCGAGATCGACGTCCTTGTAGGCGCTGTAGACCACGTTGCCGCGGTCGTCGATGAGCAACGCGTCTTCGAACTCGAACCTCGTCACGATCTGCCGAAAGAAGTTTTGGTAGCGGGCATTTGCGGCCGACCACTGACTGCCGTCGTGAGCGTCGTTGATGGAGATCGCGTAGTCGTCGTTCTGCCGCAGCGCGGTGTAGTTGGCCTGCAGATACCGCTCGGCGGGCGTTGCCGGCAGCAGTGCGCCCGCATCCAGTTTGGTCCCGCTGTATTGCTCAACCTCTTTGACGAAGGTGTTGCTGTAGTAGTCGGTGATGCTCTGCCACTGAGCCGGGTTGACCTCGGCATTGTTCAGCTGGTTGAACCCGGCCGTGAACGCCTCCAGTGCGTTCTGGGCGACCCCACCCTGGGTGTAGATGATCAGAGAATTTCTCAGGTCGGAGACCTGAGCCGTGAGAGATCGGGTCTGCGATTGCCTGACTTCCGTGAGCCGATTGAACACGGCTTCACGTATCGAACTGCGCCCTGCGTGGAAAGCGATGCCACCGATCACCGCCGACGCCAGCATGCTGCAGAGCACCATCATCAGGATCAGCTTGGACATGATGCTGACGTGCGCGAGCAGTCGGCGACGGCGGAAACGTTCCAGCCGCTTTCGCGGCGGGACTGCGGACTGCTCGGTGAGCGCCTCGGCAGCGTCTTGTTCAGACATCTGCGTCATAGGCATCCCTTCGCCCGCCACGACCCGAAAGGCACGGGTCACCGAGCAGATTACCGCACGATGTGACCAATGAGACTGCTGTGGCCAATGGTGAATTTGTTGATGTCGCGGCCCGCCCACCGGTACGTCTGGTTGCCATCCCGGCGGCGGCGGTGTTCGGATAGCACCCGTGGACACGACTTACGAGGGCACGCGGCGCGAGATCTCCACCGAGAAGGGCGTTCTGCGCTACCACGAGGCGGGCGAGGGCCCCGTTCTGCTGCTGCTGCACGGCTCCGGACCCGGCGTCACCGGTTGGCGCAATTTCCGCGGCAACCTGGCATTGTTCGCCGAGCACTACCGGTGCCTGGTGCTGGAATTCCCAGGTTTCGGGGTCAGCGACGATTTCGGCGGGCACCCGATGCTGGACGCGCAGGCGGCGGTGCCGGCCTTCGTCGACGCCCTGGGCCTGGACCGAGTCGACGTGATCGGCAATTCGATGGGCGGCGGCGTCGGCATCAACTTCGCGATCAATCATCGCGACCGGATCGGCAAGCTGGTGACCATCGGCGGCATCGGCACCAACATCTTCAGCTCTGGCCCGAGTGAGGGCATCCGACTGCTGCAGGAATTCACCGAGGACCCCACTCGGCAGCGGCTCGTCGACTGGCTCAACTCGATGGTCTACGACCCCGCATTGGTGACCGAGCAGCTCATCGAGGAGCGCTGGGAGCTGGCCACCGACCCCGAGACCCTGGCCAGCGCACGCCGCATGTACGGCAAGGCCGCATTCGCGGCGATGACCAAGATGATGCGCAATGCCGATTTCCCGCTGCCCTGGGCCACCATGCACAAGGTGAAGGCGCCGACCCTGCTGACGTGGGGCCGCGACGACCGGGTCAGCCCACTGGATATGGCGCTGATCCCGATGCGCACCATCTCCAACGCCGAGCTGCACGTGTTCCCGAACTGCGGGCACTGGGTGATGATCGAGGCCAAGCAGGCCTTCGAGAACACGGTGATGGGCTTCCTGCAGCGGGACTAACCTGCCTCAGGGGCTTTGATCAGGTCGAAGCCTTTGTATCCTGCGGCGGCGACTTCGGCACAGATGTCGTTGTAGACACCGAAGCCACCGATGAACAGCATGAAAACCCTTGGCTTGCCGGGCACGTTCGCTCCCAGGTACCAGGAGTTGGCTCGCGGGAACAAGGTGGTCGCGGCGCGCTGATTGAGTTCGGCGAGCCAGTTCTCGACGGCCTCCGGTGTCGCCTCGATGCCGAGGTACCCGTGTTCGTCGAGATAGCCGATGGCGTCGGCGACCCAATCCACATGCGACTCGGCATGCAGCACCATGTTGGCCAGTACCGCCGGCGCGCCAGGGCCGGTGATCACGAAGAGGTTCGGGAAACCGTCGTCGCCCAACCCGAGATAACTGCGGGGCCCCTCGGCCCAGTCATCGCGCAGCCGCTCTCCCCCGCGCCCGACGATGTCGATCTTGCCCAATGAGCCGGTGAGCGCGTCAAATCCGGTGGCGAACACGATCGCGTCGAGGTCGACGTGGGTGTCGGAGGTGGTGATACCGGTCTCGTCGATCGACTCGATCGGGGTGCGGCGGACGCTGATCAAGGTCACGTTGGGCCGGTTGAACGTCTGAAAGTAGTTGGAGTCGGTGCAGATTCGCTTCGACCCGATCGGGTGATCGTCGGGGATCAGGAGTTCAGCGACCTGCGGATCGTCGATGACCGCGCGGATCTTCTCGACCCAGAACCGGCGCGCCTCGTCGTTGGCGTCCTGATCGGTCAACTGGTCGGGAAATGTCTTGGAGTACAGCACACCGCCCAGCTGCCAACGCTTCTCGAAGGCATCGCGCCGTTCTTCGGCCGACACCTCAAAAGTCCGTTTGGTCGTGCCGACATAGGGCGATCCGCCACCGCTGCGCATCGATACCCGCCGGCGTTCGGGGTAGGTGGCTTTGACCTCGGCCACCTGGTCGGGCGTCAGCGCGGTGTTGCCCGCCGGGATGCTGTAATTCGGGGTGCGCTGGAAAACGTATAGCTGCTCGGCCTGCTCTGCGAAGATCGGAATCGATTGAATGCCTGAGGAACCCGTGCCGATGACCGCCACCCGCTTGCCGGTGAGATCCACACCCTCGTGCGGCCAGTGCGCGGTGTGGTAGATCTCGCCGCCGAAATTCTCGAGACCCTCGAACGCCGGTGTGATGGCCGACGACAACGCCCCGGTGGCCATCACGACGAACCGGGCCGTGACGGCACGCCCATCCGCCGTCGTCACCGACCAGCGCAGGGTGGTTTCGTCGAGCACCGCGGATATCACCCGAGTGCGGAATGTGATGTCACGACGCAGGTCGAGCTTGTCGGCGACCCAGTTGAGATAGGCCAGGATCTCCGGCTGGGCGGCGTACTTCTCGGTCCACGTCCATTCCTGCTGCAGCTCGTCGGAGAACGAGTAGCTGTAGTCGACGCTCTCGACGTCACACCGCGCCCCCGGGTACCGGTTGAAATACCAGGTGCCGCCCACATCGGGAGCCGCCTCGAAAACCCTGGCCGAAAGCCCCTGCTGACGGAACCTGTGCAGCGCGTACAGCCCGGCGAATCCGGCGCCGACCACCACCACGTCGAGTGCATCGTCGCCTGCGCTCATGCCCAGCAGCGTAGGTCGACACCGGCTAAATTGCCCCGCTCATCGGGACATTGCCCGATACTGACCGTCTCGCGGGGTCAGGATGACACCAACAGCCCAGACCTGGACTAAGGATGATGATGACCGCTTCGGTGCTCGACACGACAATGCAGCTGGCCGATCAGCTGCGCGAGCAGGCAGTTGAGGCCGAGAAGATCGGCAAACTCACCGACCAGACCGTCAAGACGATGAAGGACACCGGCCATATCCGGTTGCTTCAGCCCGCGAAGTTCGGCGGCTTGGAGGTACATCCGCGCGAGTTCGCCGAGACCGTGATGGCGGTGGCCGCACTCGACCCCGCCGCAGGGTGGATCAACGGTGTGGTCGGGGTGCACCCCTACCAGCTGGCCTACGCCGACCCGCGGGTGGCGGAGGAGATCTGGGCCGACGACGTCAACACCTGGGTCGCCTCCCCCTACGCCCCGCAGGGCATCGCCAAGCCGGTCGACGGCGGCTACATCTTCAACGGGCGGTGGCAGTTCAGCTCCGGTACCGACCACTGCGACTGGATCTTCCTCGGCGCGATCAAGAGCGACGCCGACGGCAAGATCCAGATGCCGCCGCAGATGCTGCACATGATCCTGCCGCGCAAGGACTACACCATCGTCGAGGATTCCTGGGACGTCGTCGGGCTGCGTGGCACCGGCTCCAAGGACGTCATCGTCAAGGACGCCTTCGTACCGGACTACCGCGTGATGGACGCGTTCAAGGTGATGGACGGCACGGCCCAGCGCGAGGCCGGGATGACCGAGACCCTCTACCTGATGCCGTGGTCGACGATGTTCCCGCTGGGTATCTCCTCGGCGGCCATCGGTATCTGCGAGGGCGCGCTGGCCGCGCATCTGGACTACCAGCGTGAGCGGGTCAGCGCGGCGGGCACCGCCATCAAGGATGACCCGTACGTGATGTACGCGATCGGTGAGGCTGCCGCCGACATCAACGCCGCCCGCCAGGAGCTCCTGGCCAACGTGGACCGGATCTACGGCATGGTGGATTCGGGCCAGGAGGTGTCGTTCGCCGATCGTGCGGCGGGTCGACGCACCCAGGTCCGCGCGGTGTGGCGGGCGGTCAGCGCGGTGGACGAGATCTTCGCCCGCTCCGGCGGCAACGCCATGCGGATGGACAAGCCGCTGCAGCGCTACTGGCGCGATGCCCACACCGCTATGGCGCACGCCATCCACGTGCCGGGCACCACGTACCACGCGGCCGCGCTGAGCTCGTTCGGCGTCGAACCGCAGGGTCCGCTACGGGCGATGATCTGACAGGAGCGGATTGGTGAGCCTGTTCAAGAGCCTCGGCTACGTCACCATCCACACCGCGGACATCGACCGCTGGCGCCAATTCGCCTTCGGCGTATTGGGATTCGCCGAGGGCAAGGGACCGGATCCTTCGGCGCTGTACCTGCGGATGGACGAACGTGCCGCCCGCATCATCGTGGTACCCGGCGATGGTGACCGGATCGCCACCGTCGGCTGGGAAGTCCGCGACCACGCCGCACTCGAACAGGTCAAGAAGCTCCTCGACGGTGCAGGGGTGGTGTACAAGCAACTGTCCCAGTCCGAAGCCGACGACCGCCGGGTCGAGGAGGTCGTGGCGTTCGACGACCCGGCCGGCACGCATCTCGAGGTGTTCCACGGCGCGGTCCTCGACCACAGCCCCGTCGTCACCCCGTTCGGCGCCCGGTTCCTCACCGGCGATCAGGGTCTGGGTCACGTCGTGCTGCCCGCTCTCGACGCGCCCGGTCTGTTCGACTTCTACACCGAGGTACTGGGTTTCGTGTCCCGGGGAGCGTTCCGGGTCCCCCTGCCGAAAGAATTCGGCCCGATCCGGATCCGCTTCCTCGGCATCAACGAACGCCATCACAGCCTGGCGATCGCACCGGCCATGCACCAGCGTGATCCGGGACTGATCCACATGATGGTGGAGGTCGACGAGCTCGACACGGTGGGGGCAGCTCTGGACCGCATCGCTGCGGAAGGGTTCCAGCTCTCGTCGACGCTGGGCCGCCATACGAACGACAAGATGGTGTCGTTCTACGTCCGCGCACCCGGCGACTGGGATATCGAATTCGGTACCGGCGGGATGCGGGTCGACGAAAGTCATTACACCGCTGAGGAAATCACCGCGGACAGCTACTGGGGCCACAAGTGGGTAGGCGACATGCCTGCCGCCATGCGGCCCTGACGTGAGCGCCGACGTCCACCCCGTCCCCGCGGCTTCGGTAGCCAGCTGGGATCACGAGGCCGACGTGGTGATCGCCGGTTTCGGGATCGCCGGGGCGACCGCGGCGGTCGAGGCCGCGCGCGCGGGCGCCGACGTGTTGGTGCTCGAGCGATCGGGCGCCTGGGGTGGCGCGGCGGCATTGGCCGGTGGCTTCATCTATCTTGGCGGCGGCACACCGCTGCAAAAGGCCTGCGGTTTCCACGATTCGGTGGAAAACATGGCCGCCTTCCTCAACGTGGCGATGGGCCCGGGCGCCGACAAGGAGCGCATCGCCGACTATTGCGCAGGCAGTGTGGCCCACTACGAGTGGCTGGTGGACTGCGGCGTTCCGTTCAAACCGGAGTTCTTCGCCGAGCCCGGCTGGGAGCCGCTGGGCGACCAGGGACTGATGTACAGCGGCGGCGAGGACGCCTACCCGTTCAACACCATCGCCGAACCGGCGCCGCGCGGGCACGTGCCGAAGATGCACAACAAGAAGCAGGGCCAGGCAAGCGCCGGATTCATGCTGATGAAGCCGCTCGTGGAGACCGCGATCGAGCTGGGTGTGCGCTCGGTGTACGACGTGCGCGTGCAGTCACTGATCGTCGAGTCCGACGGCACAGTAGTCGGCATCACCGCACGCCAGTACGGCACCGACATCACGATCCGCGCTCGCCGCGGCGTCGTACTGGCCACCGGCAGCTTCGCCTACAACGAATCGATGATGGCCCGATTCACACCCCGTATCGCCGGGCGGCCCGTCTCTGCAGTGGAACACCATGATGGACAGGGCATTCGGATGGCCCAGGCACTGGGCGCCGACCTGGCTCACACCGATGCCACCGAGGTCGCATTTTTCGTCGATCCGCAGCAGCTGGTGCGCGGCATCCTCGTCAACGCGCGAGGGCAGCGCTATGTCGCCGAGGACACCTACCCGGGCCGCGCAGGCCAGCACACGCTCTACTACCAGGACGACAAAGCCTTCCTGATCATCGATGAGCAGGCCCAGGAAGAGGCCCTGGCCTCACAGACGCCGAAGCTGATTCTGCGAAAGCCGAAGTGGGTGTGCGAGACGGTCGCCGAGCTCGAGGCCGAGATGGGTTTTCCCACCGGGAGTCTGCAGGACACGGTGGCGCGCTACAACGAAGGCGCAGCCCGCGGCGAGGACCCGTTGCTACACAAGAAACCCCAGTGGCTGCGCCCGCTCGGGAGCCCGATCGGTGCGATCGATCTGCGGCATGCCACCGGCGGCTTCAGCCTCGGCGGGTTGCGCACCAGCCTTTCGGCCGAGGTGTTGCATGTCAGCGGTGAGCCCATCCCTGGCCTGTTCGCGGCCGGGCGCTGCACCGCCGGTCTCGCGGCATGGGGTTACGCCAGCGGGATCTCGCTCGGTGACGGCAGCTTCTACGGCCGACGCGCCGGCCGCTCGGCCGCCGGCGGGTAATCAGAAGCCATCGCCTTGGCGTCGAGGCCGCCAAGGGAGTCTTGACCGACTTCGGCGTTGTGCGCGTGGGCGAAGTGGTGAAGTCCGAACACGGCGTCCATGCCGTTGCGCAATCCCATTTGGTCCTCGCATTGGTTCACCGCCCGCTTAGCAAGCGCGAGACCGAATCTCGGCATCGTCGCGATGCGCTCGGCCACCTGCAGCGTCGCGTCCCGAAGTTCCTCCCGCGGGACGACACTGTTGACCATCCCGACCTCATAGGCCCGCTGAGCACCGAACTTCTGACCAGTGAACAGCATCTCCTTGGCGAAGCGAGGACCCAAAATCCAAGGGTGGGCGAAGTATTCGACGCCCGGAATCCCCATCCGCACCACAGGGTCGGAGAAGAACGCGTCCTCGGAGGCGATGATCATGTCGCAGACCCAGGCCAGCATCAGGCCACCGGCGATACACGCCCCATGAACCATGGCGATGGTGGGCTTGGGAATCTCACGCCACCGGCGGCACATCCCCAGGTAGACCTCGACTTCGCGGGCATAGCGCATATCGCCGCCCTCTTTGTCGACGTGATCCCACCACAACGCTGCCTTGTTGTCGTAGGAGACGTGGTGGTCGCGGTCAGGTGTGCCGATGTCGTGCCCGGCGCTGAAATGATCACCGTTACCGGCGAGGATGATGACGTGCACGGCATCGTCGGAGACCGCACGTTGGAACGCCGCATCAAGTGCGTAGGTCATCACGGAATTCTGGGCATTGCGATAGCGGGGTCTGTTCATCGTCACCAGCGCCGTCCCGCCGACGACTTCGTAGGTCACCACGTCACTATCGAGTGCAGTCATCTCGTGTCTCTCGGATAGGTGCCGCGCCTAGCGTTGCGTGCTGCCGGCGTCGACTGGAAGGCTGACAGAGGTAATGTAGCGGGCCTCGTCGGAGGCCAGGAACAAGCTGGCATTCGCGACATCCAGAGGATCAACCCACGGCACGGCGAGCATGTTCATCCCGGTCGCGGCCTCGGCAAATTCCTCTTTGGTCGGCGGCCGGCTCAGGTCGGGCCGAAACGCAGCGCGGACGACGTCGTTCTGGATCAAGGGTGTGTCAACGTTGGTCGGGTGCACCGAGTTGACTCTGACCCCATGCGGCGCCAGCTCAATTGCCAAGCTGCGCATCAACCCGACCATGCCGTGTTTGGCAGCGGTGTAATGGGCGACACCCATCAGACCCCGTAACCCGGCGATCGAGTTGACCATCACGATCGAACCCGAGCCGCGGGCGATCAGATGCGGAATGGCGGCCGTACACGTATGCCACACTCCGGTGAGGTTGACGTCAAGCATTGTGCGCCAGGTTGATTCAGTCATCTCAACTGCGGCGCTGCGTGAAGTGATTCCCGCTGTGGCACAGACGATGTCGATCCCACCAAAGCGGTCGGCACCGCGGTCGGCAGCTGCTCGTAAGCCATCCAGATCGCGCACATCGACGATGTCGGTGGCGATGCGTCCCCCGGCCTGCTCCACGAGCCGCACGGTGTCGTCGAGGTCAGCTGGAGTGCTGGCCGGCACGTGGACCGACTCGATCGGTCCGCACACGTCCACGCCGATGATCGCCGCACCTTCTTCAGCGAAGCGAACTGCCTGCGCCCGACCGATGCCGCGGGCCGCCCCGGTGATGAATGCGGTCTTACCCGCCAGCCGCCCGGTCATGTGGTCTTCTGAGTGAGGCCGGCGTCGACGACAAGTTGACTGCCGGTGATGTAGCGGGCGTGATCCGATGCCAGGAATACGACGGCATTGGCCACGTCGACGGGCTCCACCCACGGCACGGGGAGCAAATTTCGCGCGGTGAGGACCTCGGCGGCATCGGCCTCGGTGGGGTTGGGGAGGTCGGGCCGTAACCGCTTGTATGTTGCGGGATTTCGCACCATTGGGGTTGCGACCGCTCCCGGGTGCACGGTGTTGACGCGAATATTTCTGGGCCCCAGTTCATTGGCGAGCGTGCGGGCCAGCCCCACCACGGCGTGCTTACTGGCTGTGTAGTGCGCCGTGCCGGCAGCGCCTCGTAATCCGTTGGTGGAACTGATGATCACCACGGAGCCGCCATCGGAGCCGATATGGGGCACGCCCGCCCTGACCGTGTGCCAGACACCGGTGAGGTTGACGTCGATGGTGCGCTGCCATTCCTGAGCGCTGATCTGCCAGGCGGGTCCGCCGGAAGCGTGGATGCCCGCGTTGGCCACGATGACGTCCAGGCGACCCAGCTGTTCGATGCCGGCATCGACTGCGGCGGCGACCTCGGCGAGGGCGGTGACGTCGGCCGTCGCGATGACGGCGCGCCGGCCCCGCTGCCGTAATCCTTCAGCCACCCCGCGCAGGTCGTCGGCGGCATCACCATGGTCGAGCATGATGACGTCGGCGCCCGCGTCGGCGAAGCGCTCACAATGCACTCGACCCGTGCCGCGGCCCGCACCGGTGACCAGGACAACCTTGTTCAGCAGGCCCGTCATGACGAGCCCTTGATCAGCTCGAAGCCCTTGTATCCGGCGGCAGCCACCTCGTTGCAGATATCGAGATAGACCCCGAAACCGCCGATGAAGAGCATGAACTGCCGTGGCTTGCCAGGCACGTTCGCGCCCATGTACCAGGAGTTGGCTTGTGTGAACAGCGTTGCCTCAGCGCGCTGCGCACATTCGGCGATCCAGGCGTCCACGGCTTCGGCGGTCGGTTCGATCCCGGCGCAGCCGTGGTTGTCGACGTAGCCGATGGCATCGGCAATCCAATTCACATGTGCCTCGGCATGCAACACCATGTTCGCCAAGACCGCAGGCGCACCCGGTCCCGACACCAGGAACAGATTCGGAAATCCGTCGGTACCCAGGCCCAGGTAGGTGCGCGGTCCGTCGGCCCAGTCGTCGACCAACTTTCGGCCACCGCGGCCAACGATGTCGATCTTGGCAAGCGTGCCGGTCATCGCATCGAAGCCCGTGGCCAACACCAGCGCGTCGATGTCGAAGTGGGCCTCGGAGGTAGCGATTCCCGTCTGGTCGATCGATTCGATCGGCGTCTTCCGCACGCTCACCAGCTCGACGTTGGGTCGGTTGAACGTCTCAAAGTACTGGGAGTCCGTACAAATTCGTTTGGTGCCGATCGGATGATCGTCCGGGATGAGCAACTCAGCAAGATTCGGATCGTCGATGACGGAGCGGATCTTGGCTTCGTAGAATTTACGGGCTTCTTCGTTGGCTTCCAGTGAGACCATTTGATCGGTGAAGGTCTTGGAGAACAGCACACCACCGAGTTCCCAACGCTTTTCGAACGCTGCCCACCGCTCCTCCGGCGTCGCGTCCATCGTCAGCTTCGGATGCGCGACATGCGGTGAACCACCGCCGCTGCGCCACGACACCCGCCGTCGCTCGGCGTAATTCGCCTTGATGTCGGCGACCTCATCGGCGGTCAACGGCCGGTTGCCTGCCGGCACGCTGTAGTTGGGGGTCCGTTGGAAGACGTACAGCTGTTGGGCTTGTTCGGCGATGATCGGAATGGATTGGACACCTGAGGATCCGGTGCCGATCACAGCGACACGCTTACCGGTGAAATCAACGCCGTCGTGCGGCCAGTGCGCAGTGTGGTAGATCTCGCCACCGAAGGTGTCCAACCCCGTGAAGTCGGGAGTGATCGCCGCCGACAGCGGGCCGGTGGCCATCACGACGAAGGTCGCCTCGACGCTGTCTCCGGCGTCGGTCGTGACGGTCCACCGCAACGTCTGCTCGTCGAGTACCGCACTCGTCACACGGGTGCGGAAGGCGATGTCCCGGCGCAGATCAAGCTTGTCGGCGACCCAGTTGATGTAGGCCAAGATCTCACGTTGAGTGGCGTATTTCTCGGTCCACGTCCACTCCTGTTGCAACTCATCGGAAAACGAATAGCAGTAGTCCACGCTTTCGACATCGCAGCGGGCGCCTGGGTATCGGTTGTAGTACCAGGTACCGCCCACGTCGGGCGCGGACTCGAATACCAGCACCGACAGTCCCCGCGAGCGGAACTTGTGCAGGGCATACAGACCGCCAAATCCGGCCCCCACCACCACAACATCGACATGAGTCTTCGATTCACTGCTCACGGGCCGAACGCTAGGTGGTCCACCCGCACCCGTGCGGCATGCTTCCCGTTCACCGGGCGCCGCGACGTGGGCGGCGGGAAATCTGCGCCACAATCTGCGCCATGACCGACGTCGAATACGACAGCGACGCCGCTACCGCACAGATCGACCTGGACGGAGCACGCCACCGGTTGCGGTGGCCCAGACACGCGACCCTGGTCGACACCATGATCGCCGCCGGCATCGATGTGCCGCATTCCTGCAAGGAGGGCCATTGCGGGTCGTGCGCGGCGACCGTGGTCCGCGGCGAGGTGAACATGGCATCCTGCGACATCCTCGAGGCTGACGACCTCGCCGACGGCCTGATCTTGGGCTGCCAGGCCAGGCCCGTCTCCGACGATCTCCACATCGAGTTCTGAACACAGTCAGCGCAACAGCTTTCCACTGACCGGGATTCGGCACCGCCGCTCACGGCGGATCGGCTCACGATGATCTGATGGGCGACCTCAAGAGCCTCGGTTACGTCACGATTGCGGCGGCCGACATCCCGCGGTGGCGACAATTCGCTTTCGACGTACTCGGCTTCGCCGAAGGCTCCGGCCCTGATGCCGACGCCCTGTATCTGCGGATGGACGAACGCGCCGCGCGGATCATCGTCGTGCCCGGGGACGCCGACCGGATCGTCACCGTCGGCTGGGAGGTCCGCGACCGCGCGGCGTTGCAGCGGGTCAAGTCGGCGCTGGACGCGGCGGGCGTGCCGGTCAAAGAACTCTCGCAGGCCGAGGCCGATGCACGCCGGGTCGAAGAGGTGATCGCATTCGATGATCCGGCGGGCACCTCGACCGAGGTGTTCCACGGCGCCGTCCTCGACCACAGTCCCGTGGTGACGCCGTTCGGCGCGAGGTTTGTCACCGGAGGGCAGGGTCTCGGACATGTCGTGCTGCCCGCGCTCGACGTGCCAGGGTTGTTCGATTTCTACACCGAGGTATTGGGATTCGTATCCCGCGGCGCGTTCCGGGTGCCGGCCCCGCCGGAGTTCGGTCCGATTCGGGTCCGGTTCCTCGGTATCAACGAGCGTCACCACAGCCTTGCGTTGTGCCCCGCGATGACGCTGCGTGACCCTGGCCTGATCCACATGATGGTCGAGGTCGACACGCTCGACGCGGTGGGCCAGGCGCTGGACCGCGTCAACAGGGACGGCTTCCAGCTGTCCTCGACGCTGGGCAGGCACACCAACGACAAGATGGTGTCGTTCTACGTGCGCTCCCCCGGCGACTGGGACATCGAGTTCGGCACCGAAGGAATGCGGGTCGACGAAACGTATTACACCGCTGAGGAAATCACCGCCGACAGCTACTGGGGCCACCAGTGGGTATCGGACCTGCCCGCGGCCATGCGCCCATGACCGTCGAGGATGACGTCACGCCAGTTGCCGCATCGTCGATCGAGAAGTGGGACCACGAGGCCGATGTGGTCATCGTCGGCTACGGCATCGCGGGTGCGGCAGCGGCCGTGGAATCAGCGCGGGCGGGCGCCGACGTGCTGGTTCTCGAGCGCACCGGCTCGTGGGGCGGCGCCGCGTCGATGGCGGGCGGGTTCCTCTACCTCGGGGGTGGCACCCCGATCCAGAAGGCTTGTGGCTTCCACGATTCCGTTGAGAACATGGCGGCGTTTCTGAACGTCGCGATGGGTCCGGGGTCCGATGAGGCCCGCATTGCGGACTACTGCCAGGGCAGTCTCGCGCACTTCGACTGGCTCACGGATTGCGGTGTGCCGTTCAAACCGGAGTTCTGGGGCGAGCCCGGATGGGAGCCACCGGGAGACCAGGGTCTGATGTTCACCGGCGGTGAAAACGCCTACCCGTTCAATACGATCGCCGAACCCGCTCCACGCGGGCATATTCCGCAGATGACCGGAAAGGTCGCCGGCGAGAAGAGCGGTGGCTTCATGTTGATGAAGCCACTGGTCGAGACCGCGACGTCGCTCGGCGTGCGAGCCGTCTACGACGTGCGCGCACAGACCCTGATCGTCGAATCCGACGGCCGGGTGGCGGGAGTGCTGGCGCGACAGTACGGCGAAACTGTGCGGGTGCGCGCCAGGCGCGGCGTCATGCTGGCCGCGGGCAGCTTCGCCTACAGCGAGTCGATGGTCAAGCAGTTCGCACCGGGAATCGCCGGACGCCCGGCCGCGTCGATCGAACAACACGACGGGCGTGCGATCCGAATGGCGCAGGCGCTGGGTGCGGATCTCGCGCACATGGATGCCACCGAGGTGGCATTCCTGATCGATCCCCAACAGACCGTGCGCGGCGTGCTCGTCAACGGCCTCGGTCAGCGTTACGTCCCCGAGGACATGTACTCCGGCCGGATCGGGCAACTGACGCTGTACCGGCAGGAAGACACCGCCTACCTGATCATCGATAGCGACGCCCACGACGCAGCGATGGCGGCGACGTCGGCCACGCCGTTTCTGAAGAGACCCGCGACGTGGGTATGCGAAACGATCGCCGAGCTCGAGGCCGAGATCGGCCTGCCGGTCGGCTCGCTGCAAGCGACGATCGGCGCCTACAACGAGGCGGCCGCGCGCGGCGAGGATCCCTTGCTGCACAAGAAGCCGGAGTGGATCAAGCCGGTCGGCACCCCGGTCGGTGCGATCGACCTGCGGGCGAGCTGCGGTGGCTTCACCCTCGGCGGACTGCTGACCTCATTGGACGGTGAGGTCCTGCACGTCAACGGCGAGCCGATCCCCGGGCTGTTCGCGGCGGGACGCTGCACTGCCGGACTGGCCGCATGGGGCTACGCCAGTGGCATCTCACTGGGCGACGGCAGCTTCTACGGCCGGCGCGCCGGTCGCGCTGCCGCGCACGCATAGCCTCCACTCGCAGTCCTTCTCTCGCCTTCCCGGCCGTCTGCGACGGCCAACTTCGCCCTGCGTTTCATGTGACAGCGGCCACACCACTGTGCTAAAACTATATTACTAATAGTCATATGCCTGGTTGGCATGCTGTCGATGTAGGAGGCCCTCATGACAATGGCTGTCGAGAAGTCGGGCGAGACGCCCAGCGCCGTCATTGATCGGATTTCGCTGGTCTTGGATTCCTTCGACGGACCCGGCCGGTTGACACTGGCGCAGATCGTCCGCCGCACCGGGCTGCCAAGGTCGTCCGCGCACCGCATGCTCGAGCGTCTGGTCGCGCTGCGCTGGCTGCGCCGCGACGGCCGCGATTACGAGTTGGGCATGCGCCTTGTCGAGTTGGGGTCGCTGGCGCTGCACCAGGACCGCATTCATCGTGCCGCCATACCGCTATTGCGCGATCTGCACCGGGCGACCGGGCTGGTGGTGCACCTGGCGGTCTTGGATGGTTCGGACGTGGTCTATCTGGAAAAGATCGGCGACCAGATGGGAGCGGCGATCCCCACCCGGGTCGGCGGCCGCCAGCCGGCGCATTGTACGGCGGTCGGCAAAGCAATCCTGGCCGACAACGGCGCCACGGAGATCGACCTGTCCCACCGAAGGACCCGGTTCTCGATCGCCTCCACCGCTCAGCTGGCGGCCGAGCTGGCCAAGGTACGCGCGCACGGGGCGGCCTTCGAGCGGGAAGAATCACTGCCCGGGTTCGGTTGTGTCGCTGCGCCTATCGGCCCGGCCGGTCACGCGGTGGCCGCGGTTTCCGTGTGCGGCCCGATGAATCGGATGGCCTTCGACCGCAGACTCGTCGCTCCGGTGCGGATGACCGCAATGGGCATCTGGCGAAGCGCTGACGAGGGGGCCGGTCGCGTCGCCCCCACGTTGCAACCGCGGCGCCCGCTCGCGCGGCGGGATTCGGCGACCCTGCAGCCGGCGTGACCCTCGACCCTCAGATCGCCGGGTTGATCGAGACCCTCGACGCGGGTTTCCCGCCGGTGCACACGATGACCGGTGCCGAGGCCCGCGCGGCGATCCGCGCCCGCTTCGTGCCCAACCAGAACCCCGAGCCGGTATCCCAGGTCGCCGACCATCAGGTCGATGTCAGCGACGGCAAGATCGACGTCAGGGTGTACCGGCCCGCGGCGACTGAACCCTTGCCGATACTCGTCTACGCCCACGGTGGCGGGTTCGTGTTCTGCGACCTGGACAGCCACGACGGGCTGTGCCGCAGCTTGGCCAATCTCATTCCCGCCGTGGTGGTCTCGGTTGGCTACCGGCTCGCGCCCGAGCATCGGTGGCCCACAGCAGCCGAAGACGTCCTAGCCGCCACGGAGTGGACGGCGGCGCACGCGGATGAACTCGGCGGCGATTCCACCAGAATTGCGATCGGCGGGGACAGTGCCGGCGGCAACCTCGCGGCAGTCACCACGGTGATGGCACGCGATCGCGGCGCCCCACATATCGCCGCCCAACTGCTGCTCTACCCGGTGATCGCGGCCGATTTCGACACCGATTCCTACCGGCTGTTCGGCAACGGTTTCTACAACCCGCGTCCGGCGCTGCAATGGTATTGGGATCAGTACGTGCCTGCGGCCGACGATCGCCGGCATCCGTATGCCGCACCGCTGCACGCCGACCTGACCGGACTGCCGCCGGCCGTCGTCGTGGTCGCAGGACATGACCCGTTGCGCGACGAGGGCATCGCCTACGCAAACGCCTTGACTGCCGCCGGGGTGTCGGCGACCCGATGTGAATTCGACGGCGGCGTGCACGGTTTCATGACGATGCCGATGCTCGACCTCGCTCACCGAGCACGCCGGGAGGCCAGCAGCTTGCTTGGTGACGTGCTCAGCCATGGCTGAGGTGTTCGTCATCGATCGGGTGGTCACCGCCCCCGGGTGCGCACAAGCTTTCATCGACGCCTACCTGTCCGGCTACGCCCCCGGGGCCCGTGAGCGCGGGATGGATCTGCGTGATGTTCTGGTCAGCCCACCAATCCGGTTCGACGACCGTTCCAACGTCGTCACGATCACGTGGTCGTTGCCCAGCCCGCAAGCCTGGTGGCAGATGACCTGGCAGGGGCGACCCGATCCCACGGTGGCTCAATGGTGGGAGCAGATCGCAGATCTCGTCGTCGAGCGCAGCCGCAGTGTCGCGTCGCGCGCCGACGACCTGGATGACGCCGAGCCTCTTGCACCTCTGCCTGACGCGCCCAGCGGCAACGCCGTGGTGGGCGTCACGCGATTGCTCGATGTTGTCGAGTCCGAACGGGAGCGCATACTCAGCGCGCTGCGGACGGCCGCCGACGCCAGTGCCCCGCTGCAGGCGCTGGTGCAACCAACGTTGCCGGGATCGCGCAACGGCGGCGATATCCTGGTGCACTTACGGTTTCGTGACCAGTGCGCCTGGGATGAAAGCGATTTCGATGACATGCTGAGCGACCCGGCGATCACGCGCGTCAACGGCGTGACCTACCGGGGAACACCGCTGCGTCGCGGCAACGGCACGGTGTACCGAACGCTGCTCTTACGCGTGCCACCGGACGTGTCCGCCGACGATCTCGCCGCATTCGAGCGCGAACTGGCGATGATGCCGCGTTACGTGCCGACGATCGTGGCGTGGCAGCTGAGCCGAGTCGACGACCCGGTCGGCACGACGGGCTGGACCCATGTCTTCGAGCAGGAGTTCACCGATGTGGACGGTCTGATGGGTCCCTATCTCATGCATCCCGTCCACTGGGCGGTGGTCGATCGCTGGTTTGACCCCGAAACCACCGAGATGATTGTCCGGGACCGGGTGTGTCATAGCTTCTGCGAGTTGACGAATCCGGTGCTGTTGGCAGGCCGGACCTAAATTCCAGCGGGCAGGATGTTCGGGTTCGCCGTGTCCGGCGGCGCCAACGGAGGTAACACCGTGACTCCGTCGAGCGAGCGCACTGGCAGCTGCTGAGACCACGGGTAGTGCAGGCTGAAAGCCACGAGGCCCGTTCGTTCCTCGGCCGGCAGATGACACATCGCCAACACGGTCTCGGCCAGGTATTCCACCGGCTCGGTCGGAAAGCTGTCGGGAATCAGTGATGCGGCCCCTGGGGTCCGCACCGCCGTCGACGGGCCGACACAGTTCACCGCAATGTTGGCGTCAAGCAGCTCCGCGGCCACGCCTTGGGTGAAGCGGTGCAGTGCAGCCTTGCACGCCGCGTAGATCACGTCACCGGCAGTCTTGTTGTAATCGCGGTAAGGCCGGACAGGGGCTATCCCGGTGACCGAGCCGATGTTGACGATCCAGCCCGCACCCTGTCGACGCATGTGTGGCACTGCGGCTTTCGTCAACACGAACGGGACCTTCAGGTAGTGCTCGACGGTCCGGTCGAACGTCTGCAGGGGCAGGTCTTCGACCACCCCGTAGTCGGCAAAGCCGGCGTTGTTGACCACGATGTCGATGCGGCCGGTGCGCGCCACGACCTCGTCGACCAAGCCGTCGCGCATCGCGGGGTCTTCGAGATCAGCAGTCAGCCCGAAGGCGTTGCCCCCGGCCCCTTCGATGAGCTCGATTGTCTCGTCGATGGTGCCCGGTACCGCCTCGCTGACCCCCGAGCGTACCGAGAGCGAGGGCGTGTTGGCACGGGCCGTCACCGCGACTGTGGCTCCTTCCGCGGCCAGTCGTTGAGCGATCGCCCGTCCGATCCCCCGGCTGCTTCCGGTGACCAATGCCGTTCTCCCGGCGAGGATCCGACTCATTGAAGGATGAAATCGTCTTCGAGCGGGGCCCGGTGCTGCTGCCACAGGTCGACCAGCCGATACGGGGTCGCCACGACGACGCGTCCGGATTGCGACCGGTAGTAAGTGTGCGCGTTGGGCGTGTGGCACCAGACGGTGCGTTGCATCGCCTCATCGACCTCGGCAACGTAGTCATCGTAGGCGCGCTGGGTGACTTCCATCGTGGTCGCGCCTCGAAGCGCCATCAGTTGGAGACACTCCAGGATGAAATGCGCCAGTAGCTCCATCGAGAAATTGGCGCCTGCCCCATGGCCAGGACTGTAATTGGGCGCGGAGGTGATGAACAGGTTCGGAAACCCCGCGACGGTGCCGCCGCGGTAGGCGCGCGGACTGTCGCCCCATTCCTGCGCAAGCGTCTTGCCGTCGCGGCCACGGATGTCGACCGTGGACAGGAAGTCCAGGTGGTAGCCGGTGGCATAGATGATGACGTCGAGGTCGATCTGCCGGCCGTCGGCGGTGACGATGCCGTCGGCGTTCACCTCGGCGGGTTCACTGGCTTCCACGTCGACATGGTCACGGGTCAACGCGGCGTAGTAACCGCCGGGATCGCGGATGATCCTCTTGCCATAGGGCGCGAAATCCGGGGTGACCTTGCGCGCCAATTCGGTTCCAGCGCCGAAGGTCCGGTCGATGTACTCCTGGCACATCTTCAGGAGCACGTCATTGGCCGGCGAGATCGACAGGTGGGTCTTGGACCACTCGGGGTCCTGCAGGATGATCGGGTAGTTGTTGTCGGCGGTGCCCCAATACGATTTCAGCCGGTGCCACATCGCGTAGAAGGGCAGCACCCGGCCGAGGTAGCGCCGGTGCTCGGGGACCTCATCGGACAGCCGCTTGCGTGGCGCCACCCAGTGCGGTTGGCGCTGAAACACCGTGAGGTGGTCAACGTCGTCGACGCAGGTGTCGACTATCTGCACGGCGGTACAGCCCGCGCCGATGACCGCCACTCTCTTTCCCGCGAGATCGAGGGTGTGGTCCCAGTGCGCCGAGTGCACACTGATGCCGGTGAACGTGTCGCGGCCCAACACATCAGGGAAGCGGGGGCGATTCAGGTACCCGGCCGCGGTGACCACGACGCTGGCATAGTCGACGCTCTCGGTGCCATCGCCGGTACGGGACCGGATCTGCCACTGCTGACGTTCTTCGTCCCAGTGCAGCGCTTCCACTTCCGTGCCGAACCTGATGTGGCGGCGCAGGTCATATTTGTCGGCCAACCCCACCAGGTAGGCCTGGTATTCCGCGCCGATCGGATAATAGCTCGACCAGTCCGGGTTCACTTCCCGCGACAGGGAGTAATAGGCCGAGGGGGTGTCCACGCCGATACCCGGATACGTTGTGGTCAGCCAGGTTCCACCGACTTCGGCGTTGCGGTCGAAGATCGCGAAGCGCACGCCCTCAGCGGCGGCGGCGAGCGCCACGGCGATACCGGCGATGCCCGCGCCGATGATCGCCACCGTGGTCGTGGCTGGAATCGGTGTCGTCCGTGGCAGTGTGGGCTGCGACGGCCGAAACCCACCCTGCTCGAGCAACAGGTCGATCTGTTCGTCGTCGACGGCGCTGCCCAACGCAATGGGCAGCAGCCGAGCGAACAGTTCGCGGTCGTCGGTGGCGGGTGAGTCGGGTCGCCGAGGCTCATCGAGCGCGGACATGATGTCCTCCGCCAGCGCCTGCGCCGTGACCTGATCGGTCCGACCGGCTTTTTCCGGCGGGTCGGGAACGTGGTCGATCTTGGTTCCATACCGGTCGATCACCGACGCGTCGCCGGTCATCTGCGCCAGCACTGCGACCAGAACGCCGGGGTCGGCCTGCAGTAAGTGGTCCCGCAGCGATGATCCAGTGCTCATGACATTCGAGTATCGAAGAGCCGCACAACGGCGGCGATCCTCCTGTCTACTCAGCGGGAGACTGAACGGCAGCAGCTGTCCCCCGGCTTAGGGTTCCGCCCATGCAGCGCGTGCATTACGACGACGATCACCTCGCCTTCGGCGAGTTGGCCAGCAGCTTCGCCGCCAAGGAGATCGCCCCCCACATCGAGGCGTGGGAAGACGCCGGTATCGCACCCCGCGAGATCTTTGCGGCCGCAGGCGCCATCGGTCTGCTCGGCTTCGCCGCTCCCGAACAATTCGGCGGCCTGGGTACCAAGGACTTTCGCTACAACCAGATCCTCATCGAGCGCTGCATGGCGGCCCACGCCGGGAACGTCGGCTTGAGCTTCGCGGTGCACAACGACATCTGCCTGCCCTACCTCGCCGAGGTCGGCGACCCGACACAGCGAGAACGATGGCTGCCCGGCTTCGTCCGGGGCGAGTCGATCGCCGCGATCGCCATGACCGAACCAGGGGCGGGCTCTGACGTCGCCGCCATTAGCACCAGGGGCGTCGACGCCGGCGATCACTTCATCGTCAACGGTGCAAAGACGTTCATCACCAACGGCCAGAACGCCGATCTGGTGATCACCGCGGTGCGCACGTCCCCGGATCGCCACACGGGGTTGACGTTGATGGTCATCGAGCGCGGGATGCCCGGTTTCGAACGTGGCCGCAACCTCGACAAGCTCGGACTCCATTGCCAAGACACCTCGGAGCTGTCCTTCACCGACGTGGCGGTGCCCAAGGCGAACGTTCTCGGAGAAGTGGGCCGAGGATTCGAGTACCTGATGCGCAACCTGCCCCAGGAACGCATGCAGATCGCGGTGGGCAGTCTGGGCCGTGCCCGCGCAGCGCTGCAGTGGACCATTGACTACGTTCGCGAGCGCGTCGCTTTCGGCAAGCCGATCGGCGCCTTGCAGAACACCCGATTCGCGTTGGCTGATGCCGCGACCGAGGTTGCGGTTGCGGAGTCGTTCATCGACCGCTGCGTCATCGCGCTCAACGCCGGCCTGCTGACTCCTGCCGACGCCGCACAGGCCAAACTGTGGGCGACCGAAATGGAGTTTCGGGTACTCGACGGCTGTCAGCAGTTGTTCGGCGGCTACGGCTATATGCGCGAATATCCCATTGCTCGCGCTTCCATCGACGCTCGGGTCACCAGGGTGTACGGCGGAACCTCGGAGATCATGCGGGAGATCATCGGGCGGGATCTTGGCTTGGACCCCAAGCGAACCCAGGCCTCGGTGTGAGCCTCGAGGACCTCGTTCGCTCTGCCCGCAGTCACGGCTTGGGAGACATTCCGCGGCGCTCCGCTCGCCGCCAACCCGACAAGGTCGCGATCATCGACGGTGAGGTGACATTGACGTTCGCCGAGTTCGACGAGCTCGTCGACCGGGCCGCGGCGGCATTGGGAGACAGCGGGTTGGGCGCCGGTGACCGGGTAGCACTGCTGGCCCGTAATTGTTGGCAGTATGCGGTACTGGCCTTTGCCACGGCGCGGGCGGGGGTTGTACTCGTGCCCTTGAACTTCATGCTCACCGCCGAGGAGATCGCGTACATCCTGAATCACTGTCGTGCAACAGGTTTCATCGTCGAAGCCGACTTCATCGCCGTCGCCGAAGACGCGATGCGCCACGGCGGGGACGTCTCGACGCGCATCGCGATAACCACCGCCGAGTCGCCGGCGCCACCCGGCTGGACCGACTTCGAACAGTGCCTGGCCACCACGTCATCGCCACCGACGCCCGAGGTGCACGATGACCAACTGCTGAGAGTGATGTACACCAGCGGCACCGAATCACGGCCCAAGGGCGTCATGCACACCAGCCGCAGTCTGATGTGGCAGTACGTCAGCACCATCACAGCGGGATCCATGAGCGCCGACGACGTCGAAATCCACTCGCTGCCGCTCTACCACTGCGCACAGCTGGACAACTTCCTCGCGACCGACGTGTACCTCGGCGCGACGAGCATCCTGCTCCCCCGCCCCGATCCGGAGTTGGTGTTGCGCACCATCGAGCGCTACGCGGTGACCAACTATTTCGCACCGCCCACGGTGTGGATCAGCCTGTTGCGCAGCCCGGTGTTCGATCAGGTGAATCTGTCGAGCCTGCGCAAGGGGTATTACGGGGCGTCCGCGATGCCAACGGAGATCCTGCACGAAATCCGCCATCGCTTACCCGACCTCCAGCTCTGGAACTTCTACGGACAAACCGAAGTCGCGCCACTTGCCTCGGCACTGGGACCGGCAGACCAAGAGACCCACGCGGGTGCCGCTGGGCACCCCGTGCTCAACGTCGAAACCGTCATCTTGGACGAGACCGACACACCCGTGCCCGCCGGGACGATCGGCGAGATCGCCTATCGCAGTCCGCATCTCATGCTCGGATACCTCGATGACCCGCTCAAATCCGCCGAGGCGTTCCGAGGCGGCTGGTTCCACTCGGGAGACCTCGGCTTCTACGACGGCGGCGGGTTTCTCCACGTCGTGGACCGGAAGAAGGACATGATCAAGACGGGCGGCGAGAATGTCGCCAGCCGCGAGGTCGAAGAAGTGCTCTACTTGCACGCCGGCGTCGAGGAGGCCGCGGTGTTCGGGTTGCCGCATCCCGTGTGGGTGGAAGCGGTGGTGGCCGCGGTCGTTTCCCGCGCGGGCGCCGAGGTGACCGAGGACGACGTGATTGCCCACTGCCGGAAGCACCTGGCCGGGTTCAAGACTCCCAAACACATCTTCTTCGTCAGCGAGTTGCCGAAGAACCCCAGCGGGAAGCTTCTCAAACGCGACCTCCGGGAACGGTTCAGCCTGCCCGATGTTCCACTCAACGGTCACCAGTAGTGTTGCTGGCGCCTCATCGAGGTTGACTGCCGCGTATGAGCGCTGACATCACGTTGTCCGAGGTTCAAGAGTTCATCGCCGGGTTCTGGTTTCACTACGACCAGGGCCACTTCGGCGAGGTCGGCGCCCGTGTCGGCGACGAGATGGATTATCTGAGCCGCTCGGATTCCGGCAACTGCCCGTTCGAGCATCTGCTGGCTGCCGAGTTGCACGGCGGCGCCGAGACACTCGCTTGGCTGATCGAGCATCGCAGCGAAAACCCATACCCGTGCCGTCACCATGCGACCAACATCTTCCGGACCGGGACCAACGGTGACGTGACGACGGTCCGGTTCTATCTGTTCGTCAATCAGATCACCAACAACATCCCGTTCGCCGTGTCCAGCGGTGTTGTCGATGCCGGCATCCGACGCTCAACCGACGGATTTGTGTTCACCTCCATGACCGTGGTGCTCGACGCCGAGGATTCGGTGCCGTTCGCTCAGCACGCCGCTGCGGCCGCCGGCACCCAGTCGGCGTGAACGCCCGCGAGGCCTTCGCCGGCGGCGTCGCGGTGATCACCGGTGCCGGTGCCGGCATCGGTGCCGGGATCGCCCGCCACGCCAGCCGACTGGGCATGACAGTGGTGCTGGCCGACGTCGATGCTGCGGCAGTGGCGGCGCTTCGCGAAGAACTCACTGCGGCAGGCGGTTCCGCGATCGATGCGGTGTGCGACGTCCGCGACGCCGAGGCCGTGCAGGCGCTGGCCGACGACATCTACCGCGATCTGGGCGACGTGCGACTGTTGGTCAACAATGCCGGAATCGAACAGTTCGGCTACCTCTGGGACACCCCGGTCGCCAATTGGCAACGGGTGCTGGACATCAACATCAGCGGCGTCTTCCACGGCATCCGGGCGTTTCTCCCCAAGATGATGGCCACCAGCGCACCTGCCTGGGTGTGGAACCTGTCCTCGGTCGGCGGGGTTGCGGTGATTCCCCTGCAGGCGCCCTACATCGTGAGCAAGCATGCCGTGCTGGCACTCACCGAGTGCTTACATCTCGAAGTCCAGTCGGCCGGCCACGATCATCACATTCACGTTCAGGCGGTGCTGCCCGGCGCGGTGGTGTCCAATATCTTCGAGTCCGCCGGCGGCGTGCAGTCCGGAGACACCAGCGCCGCCGAAGCCCAACGCACCGCCATGCTCGACATCAAGGCCGACGCGATGGACCCGCTGGCCGCCGCCGCAGCCGTGTTCGAGCAAGCCGCCGAGGGCCGCTTCTACCTACTCACCCAACCCGAGTACGTCGGATCGGCGATGGCGGAGCGGGCACGCGTCCTGACCACCCAAGAGGCTCCCCAGTTGCGTACTCGACGCCGGTACGAGCCCACCCAGAGCTGACATGCGTATCCCCCAACTCGATCCCGATGCCGCCGAGCGCGTCGCGTCCTTCGGTGAGGTAACTCCGATGCGTGCCAGGGGATTGGCCGCCGTGCGGGCCGGCCTCGAATCCGCGCCGCGGCCCAAAATGGCGCCAATGGTCAGAATTGACGACCTGACCGCACCGGGACCCGCTGGCCCGATCCCGCTTCGCCTTTATCGCCCCACCACCGAGTCCCGTTCTCCGGTACTGGTTTACCTGCACGGCGGCGGGCTGGTGATGGGCAGCAATTACTCGTTCGAACCGCTGGCGCGCGAGTTGGCCCACGCCAGCGGAGCTGCTGTCGTCGCCGTGGAATACCGCCTGGCGCCAGAGTCGCCACCACCGGCGCAGTTCGAGGATGCCTACGCGGCCGCCGAATGGGTCGCCGACCGTGGCGATGACCTCGACCTGGACACCCGCCGGCTGGCGATCGTGGGCGACAGTGCGGGCGGCTCGCTGGCCGCTGCCGTGGCGCTGGCGGCCCGAGATCACGCCGGACCCCGAATCTGCGCGCAAGTGTTGCTCTACCCCGGCTTGGACAGGGACATGAGTGCACCGTCGATCACCTCGATGCCGGATGCGCCGATGCTGCGCCACGACGACATCGTGTACATGCACGAATTGGTCGACGGCCACGCCGGATCGCCCCACGATGCCTATCAGATCCCGGCCTATGCCGGCGATCTCACCGGACTGCCACCGGCCATCGTCGTCACCGGCGCGTGCGACCCGATCCGGGATTGGGGAGAACGTTATGCACACCGGTTGCGCGATGCGGGTGTGCAGACCACGCTGACCCGCTATCCCGGGGTGTACCACGGCTTTCTGATGCGCTCCGACACGACTGCACGCGGCCGCTTGGCGATGGCCGAGATCGGCGCATTGCTCCGGGCGAAGTTCGCCCACCAACTCTGCGACAACCTCACCACTGAAGGAGAGAACCATGCTGACCGATGAGCGGCGTCTCGAACTGTCCGATGTCCTGCGTCCCGTCGCCCCGCCGCGCGAGATCAGCAATGTCTACACCGACGAGCAGCGACAGCGGCTGCTCGACGTCGTACACGCCGAGGGCCCTTGGAAACTCATCATCGCTCAACACTTCGCGTCGGCCGACGAATTGATGGCCACCATGAGCGGTGCGTTCCCCGAGGGATTTACTCCGTCACTGGACCTGTTCCTGACCCCGACGTTCCGCGGCTATCTGGCCAACTACGGGACGGTCCTCTACCCCGAGTTGCATGACTGCTTCTACAACGCAGGCTTCATCGAGCACGCAAAGAGCTACTGGAACGCCCAGTACGCCAAGCCAGAGATGATGCTGTTCAACATCAATGGGCCGTGCGCCAACCGCGACCCAGGCCACCTCGACTCCCCCAGCTTCCGCGGGGTGCGCCATGAGAACGCCCCGACCTGGTTGTGCAGCGTGATGGGAAAGTCCGGCCTGTTCACCGAGTATCTGATCAAGATGGCGCAGGTGATCACCTGGTTCTCGCTCGATGAAGGGTCGGGTTTCACCTACTGGCCCGACGGTCCGCTCAAACCTCCCGCCCGGGTTCTCCCCCCGATCAACAACCGGGCCGTCATCGTGCAGAACGAGATGATGGTGCATCGCGGCGAAGCGAATGGCCCACTGAATCAACAAGTTCCAGCCAAATTGGCATTCGACACCGCGTTCGCCGGCGACCCCGCGGACCGCGATCAATGGCTGCTGAAGAACGGTGAGGATGTCATCGCCCGGCATCGCACCGACGAATTACGGTTCCTCGTGCACTGGTCGGCAGAAGTGTTCAGCGACTTCGATGAACTCAAGAAGAACATGGATGGGTCCGACGACATCACGATCGAGCGGGCGATCGGCATGATGGTCGACGACCTCAAAGGCAAGGGCATCACACTCGACGTGCCGAGCGAACCACTGCACGATCCACAGTTCATCGGGGCGCTCAACGCCGCTTACGACCTCGGCGGACCGACCAGCTACCCAGAGGACGCGCCGGTGAGCGCCTTTCAGTTCGCCTGAGCGTGATAGGAAAGCGAATATGAATTCAGATTCGCTGACACTGTTGCGCGATGAGCGCGATATCGAGCGAGCGCTGATCCTCTTCGCACGAGCGATGGACGATCGCGATTGGGCGACGATGGCCGAGATCCTCACCGACGATGCAGAAGGCGACTTTGGAACAGGACGCGTGGCGGGCAGCGCCGCGATCATCGGCCTGATCCGTGGATATCTCGACAGCTGTGGCCCGACCCAGCATCTGCTGGGCAATGTCGTGGTCGATGTCGCCGGTGACGTCGCGACGAGCAGGGCCTATATCCGCGACGTTCATCTCAATTCGACTGCCGACCCGTCAGTGCGTTTCTACACGCTGGGCGACTACCACGACAGCTGGCACCGAAGCGCCGATGGCCGCTGGCTCCTAGCCGAACGGATCAAAGCCAACCGGGGGTACGTCGGCCCCCTTGAAATCTTTGACTCTTAGGGGTCGACCACCGGGACGGTTCCGGCCCGTACCGCGTTAACAATCGATTCGCTGAGCGCATGGCAGGACAGAAAGAGACGGTGACGGCCATCGCCCGCTAATTGGACTGCAGTGCAACGCTCTTCACATCGATCCAGCGCGGGGCCTGTCCATTGCACACTGGTCTGATTCCAGCTGCTTTTCCGTACCTGCACGCCGGCTCCGCAGCGCCGACAGTCGACCGGGACCATCGGCGCGTCGGCGAGACGGTTATCCGGACGGATGACCATCGTCATCCCACCGGTCCGGACGCCGAGGCCCTGGCGGCGATATTAGCTTCCACTTCCTTCATCCACGCCGCGGTCGGCTGGGTGGTGTCAAGCTCGAATTCGAAGCGGTCCACCATGTCTGGCGTCACGTCCGCCGCATCCACATAGAACTGCTCGTACCAACGACGCAGCTGGTACACCGGTCCGTCCTCTTCCACCAGCAGCGGATTGTCGATGCGAGTCTTGTTGCGCCAGATCTCGACGTCCTGCTCGAAGCCCATCTTGACGAAGTCTCCGAGCCCTATCGCTGTTTGCATGGCAAGATCATCAGGCAGCTCAGTCGACTTCTTTACGATGATTCCATATTGCAACACAAAGGAATTAGCGTCGATGGGATAGTGGCAGTTGATCAGGACGGTGTGATGGTCAACGTCGGTGTAGTGATACGTCAAATCGTCGATCATGAACGACGGACCGTGGTAGGACGCCACCGAAGTCGTGCCCAACATCTGAGTTTCACCAGGTTCCCCGATATCGGGACGGCCCGCGCTGTTCATATACTGCGTTGCCACGTGGCCCTCGAAGATGTTCTTGAAATGCGTTGGCAGCGATCCGTGGATGTAGAAGAAGTGCGCCATGTCGACGACGTTGTCGATGATCTCGCGGCAGTTCGTATTAACCACCGTTGTGTACCAATGCCAATCGGTCCACTCGTCGCTCGTCGCACCCGCGATACGTGGGATCGTGGCATCCGCTGACGGTGGTTTCCGCTCGGGGTCGTTCCACACGAACAACATGCCGTCCTGCTGCAGGGTTGGCCACGCCGCGGTACGCGCCAAACGCGGCGTCCGCTTGCTGTACGGGACCAACTTGCATCGGCCGTCGCCTCCCCAACGCCAGTCATGGAACGGGCACGCGATCTCATTGCCTTTGACTGTCCCCTGCGACAAGTCGCCGCCCATGTGCCGGCAGTACCCGTCGAGCACGCTGATTGCGCCGTCCTCGCCACGAAACACCACCAACTTCTGACCGAAAGCATTGATTTGGTGTGGCTTTCCGTCTTCGAAATCCCGGACCAAGCCGAGGCAATGCCAACCTCGGGCAAACCGGGTGGGCACCGAGCCGGCGTCGATCAGCCGAACGTCGTCGGCCTCAGAATGCGTCGTCATTGTGCGTCCGTCCTTCGATCGATGGATTCGCGGGCTGATGTCCATTGAACTTCGCATGATGACGCCACAGAGGCACGCGTTCCGCTGAAAGGGATGCCGGAATCGAAATCCGGGCACTCGGCCCTATCGTCAGCAATTGTGACCCTCACCAGCCACGACACCGTCCCCGCCGGACTTGCCATCACAGACGCCGAAGTGGACCTTCTCGTCGTCGGATCAGGTACCGGGCTCGCCGCCGCACTGGCGGCCCGCGAGCTGGGATTGTCCGTTCTCGTTGTCGAGAAGTCGTCCTACGTCGGCGGCTCAACAGCCCGATCCGGCGGCGCGCTGTGGCTACCCGCCAGCGCGGTGATCGAGGAATGCGGTGGCGTTGACTCCGCGGCCCGGGCGCAGACCTACCTCGATGCCGTCGTCGCCGGCTCCGCCCCGCAAGAGCGCTCGACGGCCTACGTCAAAGGCCTGCCCGCGACCATCGCCATGCTGCGCCGCACCACGCCGATGAAACTGTTCTGGGCCAAGGATTACTCCGACTACCACCCCGAGGCACCCGGTGGATCGGCCGCCGGCCGGACGTGCGAATGCCGTCCGCTGGACACCGCGATGCTTGGCGAGTACCTACCCGATCTACGTCCGGGCATCATGGAGGCCAGCATTCCGATGCCGACCACCGGCGCGGACTACCGCTGGATGAACCTCATGAGCCGGGTGCCACGCAAGGGGTTGCCCACCATCGTCAAGCGGCTTGCGCAGGGCGTCGGGGGCCTGGCACTCGGCCGGCGTTACGCCGCCGGCGGCCAGGCCTTGGCCGCTGGTCTTTTCGCCGGAGCGATTCGTGCCGGGATCCCGATCTGGCTCAACACCGCCCTTACCGAGTTGGTCACCGACGGAACCAGCGTCACCGGCGCAATCGTCGAGCACGGCGGCAAGACCGTCACCATCACCGCACGGCGCGGCGTCGTGCTCGCCGCTGGTGGCTTCGACCACAGTATGGACATGCGGTGGAAGTTCCAATCAGACAGCCTTGCAAGCAATCTCAGCCTCGGTGCGGAATCCAATACCGGCGATGCGATTCGGATCGGCCAGGACATGGGCGCGGACATCGCGCTGATGGATCAGTCGTGGTGGTTCCCCGCTGTCGCGCCCCTGCCGGGTGCGGCCCCGGCGGTGATGCTGGCCGAGCGGTCACTGCCCGGATCGTTCATCGTCGACCAGAACGGTCAGCGATTCGCCAACGAATCATCCGACTACATGAGTTTCGGGCAGCGACTTCTCCAGCTCGAAGCCGCGGGAACACCGGTGGACAACATGTGGATCATCTTCGACCAGAAGTATCGCAACAGCTACGTCTTCGCCGCGGAACTGTTCCCCCGCATGCCCATCCCGCGCACATGGTATGACGCCGGAATCGCTGTTCGGGCAGACGATTTCAGTGAGCTGGCCACCAACATGGGTGTTCCTGTCGATGGCCTCCGCGCGACGGTGGCCCGGTTCAACGAGAACGCGTTCGCCGGCGAGGATCCCGACTTCGAACGCGGCCGCAGTGCATACGACCGCTATTACGGCGACCCGACGGTGACCCCGAACCCCAATTTGCGGCCGCTGGTCAAGGGACCGTTCTACGCCGTCAAGATGGTGCTCAGCGACTTGGGTACCTGCGGTGGTCTGCGTGCCGATGAGCGCGCCCGCGTGCTCCGTGAAGACGGGACTGTCATCGATGGGCTGTACGCGATCGGCAACACTGCGGCCAACGCGTTCGGAAAGACCTACCCCGGCGCTGGTGCGACGATCGCGCAAGGACTTGTTTACGGCTACCTCGCCGCCCTCGACGCGGCGAACTAGTCGACGTCTTCGGCGTCGGCTCTCCGCTCGATCTCATACCAATAGGCCGGATCCGGCCACGGAATCTTGGCGCCCTCACCGACTTTCGGGAAGTTGGCCTCCGCCTCGTCGAGATCTTTGATCAATCTCAATGTGAGCTCACGTTCGGATGCGTAGTAGCGTTCTGCCCAGTCCAGCGCGATCTTGGCGTACGCCCATGACGGATCGGCGGCAGCCCATCGGGCTTCCTTGGCGGCACTACGTTGCATATCGTCGATATAAGCGATGTGGTCTTGAAGCATCTGCTTGAGCGCGGCGGGATCACTCAGATGTCCCAACGTCACCCGCAAGATCGCCGGGTGTTTGAGCGACGGCGGCTCCAGCGGGGCTTCGCGTGCCCACCGGGTGACAGCCTCCATGCCGGTTGCGGTGATCTTGTAGAGGCGGCGGTTACGCGTAGCGGCGTCGTCCAGCCGCGAGGTGAGTAGACCCAGCTTCTCCAGTTTTTTCAGCTCGGAATAGATCTGACTGAAGGCCGGGCTGCCGTAGTAGTAGCGCATGCTCCAGTCGATCCACTTGCGGATGTCATAACCCGACAGTTCGGTCTCGTACGAGAGCATCCCGAGCAGTGCCCATCCAGTCGCCGACAGCGGCGGCTTGGTCGCAGGCTCAGGTTCAGTCACCGTTTCAGGGTATCAATCCAGGTCACACGGTTTCGCCTCTACCAACCGCTGGCTGGGACGCCGCGTTGCACAGCGGCCGGCACTGCCACCAACCTTGGCGGATGCACCCCGAGGCGCTTTACGCGGCACTCACCGACTCCGTTCGCCGGCTCGTCGATGTCACCATCCGCAGTCAATCCGGCCCCGACGGCATCGCCTCGGCGAAAGCGAAAATCGATGCCGCGGCTGATGAATTGAGCGACACCCTCATCCCCGGATCTTTCGGCGTCCAACAGGACAGCGACGGGCGACCGCGGGCATGGGGCAACGCCGTCATCGGACTGCGCAACGCGTTGGCTCCCCCTCTCGTGGTCCACCACGAAGCCGACGGAACTGTCTGGGCCGACGTCATTCTGGGCGCGGCCTACGAAGGACCACCCGGTCATGTGCACGGTGGAATCTGCGCGCTACTGCTGGATCACGTGCTCGGCGCAACCGCACACAAACCCGGCCGGCCAGCGGTCACCGGAACGCTCACTTTGCGCTACGAGCTGGGGACGCGACTCGGGCAGCTGCGGGCCGAGGCTCACGTCGACCGAGTAGACGGCGCGAAGACCTACGCCGTCGGGCAATTGGTCACCGCAGACGGCGTTACCGTCCGCGCGGAAGGTGTGTTCATTCACCCGCGCGACGCGCCGTCCGCCGGGCCCGTCCCCGGCTCCGTGCTGGACACGGGGGCACCCCGCTGATAGGACAGGCAGATGCCGCTCGCCCGAACCGCCGATCTCGTCGCCGCCGCTTACCGCGAAGGATCGGGAGTGCTTGCCTGCAACGTCATCACGCTCGAACACGCCGAGGCCATCGTCGCCGGAGCCGAACACGTTGGTAGGCCGGTGATTCTGCAGCTGAGCGAGAACGCCGTCAAATTCCACCATGGCAATCTGGCGCCGATCGCCGCTGCTGCCAGCGCCGTGGCCGCAGCGGCGGCAGTCGACGTATCGGTTCATCTCGACCATGTGGAGGATGAACAGCTTCTGCATGCGTGCGCCGCCACCAGCGCTTCGTCGATCATGTTCGATGCGTCCACCCTGGACTATGCCGCCAACGTCGCGGCCACCAAAGCCGCTGCGCAGTGGGCACATCGAGAGGGCTTGTTCCTGGAGGCCGAACTCGGCGAAGTCGGCGGAAAGGACGGTGCGCATGCGCCGGGCGTGCGCACCGACCCCGACGAGGCGGCCGAGTTCGTCGCAGCCACCGGCGTTGATGCGTTGGCTGTCGCGGTCGGCAGCTCCCACGCGATGTCCGAGCGCAGTGCCGCCCTGGATTTCGAGCTCATCAAGCGCCTGCGGGCGGCGATATCGGTTCCCCTTGTGCTGCACGGCTCTTCAGGTGTCGCCGACACCGATCTACGTAAGGCCGTCGAGGCGGGAATCACCAAGATCAATGTGGGCACGCTGCTCAACGTCCGGTTCACCGACGCGGTGCGCGCCTACTTGGCCGCCGACCCGAAGGTCAACGATCCCCGCCGCTACCTCTCGCCCGCGCGCGATGCGGTCGCCGAGTCAGTGTCCGCCCTGATTGCCGCGATCCACGGATAGTCGCCTCAGTCGTCGCCCACCTCGACCACGTGTACGTGCACCCCAGCCGCGACGATCCGCTCCAGCTGAACCGGGTCGGCGGTGGAATCGGTCACCAAGTGATCGATCTCGTTGAGTGTCACCATCTTTGCGAGCGTGACCTTGCCGATCTTGGAGCCGTCGACGGCGACGACGACCTGTTGCGCGCTGGCGGCCATGGCCATTGCGGTGCGCGCTTCAGCCTCGTCGAACGTGGTCGCCCCCACCTCCGCCGACATCCCATCGGCGCCAAGGACTGCGGTGCCGACGTTGATCACCTGAAATGCGTGCTCAGACATGGGGCCGACCGCTTCCAGCGAGTTCGCCCGCACCAGACCGCCGGTCACAATCACCTTCATGTGCGCGTCGACGGCGCAATCAGCGGCGATCGTCAGGGAGTTCGTGACGATCGTCATCTGGGGCCGGCCTTTCAGCGATCGTGCGACCTCACCCGTCGTGATCCCGCCGGTCAGCGCCACCGCCTGCGGACCGGCAGGCACCAGCGCGGCGGCATGCTGGGCAATCCGCCGTTTGATGGCGATCGTCCGGTGATCACGCAACCGGACTGGAATCTCGCTGTCGCTGGGGTCGAGGGCGCGGGCCCCGCCGTGCGTCCGGACCAGGAGGCCTTGATCTTCGAGCTCGAAGAGGTCGCGCCGCAGCGTCGCGGCCGATACCCGCAACTCGGCACGTAACGCCTGCGAGTCGACCTCGCCGCGCTCGCGCAGTAGTGACAGCACCTCACGCATCCGATCGGTGCGCCTGGTCGACACGGCATTGCCTCCTTCGGTTCGCAGGCCGGTGCGCTGGTCAAACGATCAGTTTTAGTGATCACTTGACGCCATTGCGTTGCGCACTCTGAGCGAGCTTCCCATGATCGAGCAATGTTGCAAATGTCCGGGCGCCGGGTGAGCTCGCTCGCCGACGCGATCCGCAGGCATAAATCCGGCGAGGCGGTCGGCGTCTATTCGGTGTGTTCGGCGCACCCCACCGTCGTCGAGGCGGCCATCGCGCAGGCCGCCTCCGACGGCAGTCATGTCCTCATCGAAGCCACCTCGAATCAGGTCGACCAGTTCGGCGGCTACACCGGACTTCGCCCGGCCGAGTTCCGCGATGTCGTTCTCGGCATCGCCGATCGCTGCGGATTCCCACGCGAACGCGTCGTGCTTGGCGGCGACCATCTCGGCCCGAACCGCTGGCAAGGTGAAACCGCCGACGCCGCAATGACCAAGGCCGACACGCTCATCGCCGCCTATGTGGAGGCCGGCTACCACAAGATCCACCTCGACTGCAGCATGTCGTGCGCCGACGACCCGAATGTCCTCGACGACGAGATCGTCGCCCGGCGGGCCTCCCGCCTGATGAGGGTGGCCGAGGACTGCGCGCATCGCAAGGGCTCCGACCCGCCGATGTACGTCATCGGCACGGAGGTGCCGGTGCCCGGTGGAGCGCACGAAACCCTTGCCACCCTGACACCCACACCCGCGGATCGTGCACGCCAGACGATCACTGCGCATCGCACGGCGTTTCGAGAGTCGGGCCTCGACCACGTGTGGCCCAGGGTGATAGGACTGGTGGTCCAGCCCGGCGTCGAGTTCGACCACCTTCAGGTCATCGACTACCAGCGCGATGCCACCGTGGCGCTACGGCGAATCCTCGATGACGAGCCGCACCTGGTCTTCGAGGCTCACTCCACCGATTATCAGCGGCCCGCACAATTACGAGAGCTCGTCGAAGACCACTGGGCCGTGCTGAAAGTCGGACCGGCACTGACCTTCGCGATGCGCGAGGCGCTCTTCGCGCTCTCCCACATCGAGGACGAACTCCTGCCGCAGCCGGCACGGTCCAACCTGATCGAGGTCATCGAGCGCCGTATGCTCGCCAACCCCGAATACTGGCAGGGCTACTACGACGGAGACCCGCAGAGCCAGAAGGCGGCCAGACGGTACAGCTATAGCGACCGGCTTCGCTACTACTGGGCCGACGACGAGGTCGAGACTGCGCGCCGGGCCCTGTTGGACAACCTCGACAGCGTCGGCATACCCATGCCGCTCGTCAGCCAATTCCTACCCAATCAGTACGACCGGATCCGCGCCGGCGAACTCGATCCGACCGCGTCGTCGCTGGTGATCGATCGAGTCCGCGACGCGATGCGGCCTTACGCCCGAGCCGTGAGTGGAGTGACCGAATGACGAAAACCATCCCCGCCCAAGAAGCAGGCGGGGCAACGATTCTCGAGATCGGACAACAGCCGGGCGCATGGCGTGAGGTCGCCCGGCTCACCGATCCCGCGGTCACCCAGTTCATCAACGAGGTCACCGCGCGTCCCGACCTCCGGGTCATCCTGACCGGCGCCGGAAGCTCAGCCTTTATCGGCGAGATCGCGGCCGCCGCGGTGCGGCGCCACCTCGGCCGCCGCGTCGAAGCGATCCCGACCACGAGCATCGTCGCCAGCCCGCTCGATCACCTGGAGCGGCATACTCCGACATTGATGGTGTCCTTCGGCCGCTCGGGCAACAGTCCGGAAAGCCTGGCCACCACCGCGCTTGCCGACGAACTCGTCGATGACATCGCACATCTCATCCTGACCTGCGACCCCGCCGGCGAGCTGGGCCGGGCGCACGCCGGCCGCACCAATTCACGCGTCGTCTACATGCCGGAACGCACCAATGACACCGGTTTCGCGATGACGTCGAGCCTGACATCGATGCTGCTGACATGTCTGCTGCTGCTCGGGCCCGGGACCGACCGCGACGTCGAGGCGCTAGCCGGCGCGGCTGAGCAGGTCGTCGGTCTACAGCAGGACATCGCGGCACTCGCGCGAGCCAAGAAGCAGCGGTTTTTCTATCTCGGCAGCGGAGCACTGGCGGGGCTCGCGCGCGAGTCCGCCCTGAAGATGCTGGAACTGACCGCCGGTGACGTGGTCACGTACTTCGATTCACCGCTCGGTTTTCGGCACGGACCGAAGTCCGCGCTCGACGGCGACACACTCGCCGTCGTGTACGTCTCCAGTAACCCCTACACCCGCCGCTACGACCTTGACATCGTCACCGAGATCCGCGCCCAGCTCGGCGAGGACGCCGTCATGGTGATCACCACAGAGCCCCTTCCCGAGCACCTTGGTCCCGCCGTCGTGCTGCCGGGGCTCGACGGCTTGGATGACGCGCTTGCCGCCCTCCCGTTTCTGGTGTTCGCCCAGTACCTTGCGCTGTTCACGGCGCTCGAACACGGAAAGACCCCCGACAATCCCTTCCCCTCCGGCGAGGTCAACCGGGTCGTCCAGGGTGTCACCATCTACCCGATGACACAGAACGGAGCATGACGATGGCCCGCTATCTCGGCGCCGACGGCGGTGGCTCGAAGACCGCCTTCGCCCTCATCGACGACGCCGGGCACCTCATCGCCCGCGCGACCGCACCGACGTCCTACTACTTCAACGACGGCTTCGAGATCGTCGAAAAGTCACTCGCGCAGGGTGTTACGGACATCTGCACGCAGGCGGGCATCACGCCCGCCGAAATCGACGCGGCCTTCTTCGGCCTTCCCGGGTACGGCGAGGCCAGCGGTGATATCGCGGCGCTGGACGCCGTGCCCGCCGGTGTGCTCGGCCACCATCGCTACAGCTGCGACAACGACATGGTCTGCGGGTGGGCCGGCTCGCTCGCCGGCGAGGACGGCATCAATGTCATCAGCGGCACCGGGTCGATGACCTACGGCGAACGCCAGGGCGTCGGCCACCGCGTGGGCGGCTGGGGTGAACTCTTCGGCGACGAGGGATCTGCGTATTGGATTGCGGCGCAGGCGCTCAACACGTTCTCCCGGATGAGCGACGGCAGGCTGCCGAAAGGTCCACTGCACGGATTGATGAAGGAGCGCCTGCAGGTTACCGGCGATCTCGATGTCGTCAGCCTGGTGATCGACACATGGAAGGGAAACCGCAGCAAGATCGCCGCACTGGCCACGACGGTCTGTGAGGCCGCGGAGGCCGGCGACGAGGCGTCGTCGCGAGTTTTGTCGACGGCGGTCGATGAGCTCGTCACGCTGATCGAAACGACGCGGACGCTGATCGGGTTCACCGATCAGGAATCCGTCCCGGTGTCCTACTCGGGCGGAATGTTTTCCAACGAGGGCTTCCTCCGCCAGTTCGTCACCGCACTGCAGGACACGTCGGCTAAGTACGACCTGAACACTCCCCGGCTGGACCCCGCAGTCGGCGGTGCGCTCTACGCCGCCAAGCACAGCGGCCATCCGCTGAGTATGGCTGCCGTGCAACACCTTTCCGACAACAACCCGACGAGGTGACGTCACCATGACCAATGCCACTACCACCACAGCCCGAACCCGCGGCTGGATCTTCTACGCGACCCTGCTCATTCTGTTCTGGGGTGTCTGGGGCGCATTCTCGGCCCTGCCGTCGTCAAAGTACGGCTATCCCGACGAGATGATCTACTGCATCTGGGCGCTGACGATGATCATTCCCGCTGCGTTCATCCTTCGCGGTCAGAGGTGGGATCGCCGCCCGGCCGCGACGATCTATGGCCTGCTCATCGGACTGACCGGCGCCGGCGGCCAGTTGATTCTGTTCCAGGCGCTGACAATGGGACCGGCCTACCTCATCTTCCCGATCGTCTCGATCTCTCCCGCGATCACCGTCATCATGGCAATGGTGCTACTGCGCGAACGCATTTCACCGCTGGCCGTGGTCGGCCTTATCCTGGCACTGGCCGCCATCGTGATGTTCACCATCACCGGCGGCGAATCGGAGAACTCATCGGGACCGTGGCTGCTGCTGTCGATCCTGATTTGCGCGGCCTGGGGCGTGCAGGCGTACTTCATGCGCAAGACCGCGACGATCGGGGTCAACGAAGCCACCACGTTCGGCTGGATGACCATCAGCGGCCTCGCTTTGATACCGGTCGCGCTCATCATGCTCGGTGGCATCCCCATCGACTTCCCGTGGCAGGCACCTGCGTTGACCGCGATCACCCAGGTACTCAACGCCGTCGGCGCGCTGTTTCTCGTGATGGCGCTCGCCCGGGGCAAGGCCTCGATTGTGGCCCCGACCACGAACGCGCTGGCGCCCGCACTCACCGTGATCATCTCGCTGATCGCCTATCAAACTCTGCCGACCCTCTACGGCGCGATCGGCATCGCGCTGGCCCTGATCGGCTCGACGCTGATGGTCTACAGCGACGAGAAGCGTGGCGAGGCGCTGTCCGAAGCCGTGGTCGGCGACCGTCCGGCGAGCACCGAAGGTCGGGCCGCCCGGTGAAGCCGACCGTCGTCATCATCGGCGCAGGCAGCGTTGAGTTCACCCGAGAACTGCTCGGTGACATCCTGTCGTTCCCGGAGTTGGGTTCAACGCGGGTCGTGCTGCACGACATTGACGGCGAGCGACTCCAGACCGCAGAGGCGATCGCCCGCGCGACCGCCCACGCGGCCGGCGCCCATCCCGAGATCATCGCCACCCTCGACCGCCGCCGCGCCCTCGACGGGGCGAACTACGTCATCAACGTCATTCAGGTCGGCATGCACGAAGCCACCGTCCGCGATTTCGAGATACCGGCACGCTACGGATTGAAGCAGACGATCGGCGACACGATCGGCGTCGGCGGAATCTTCCGCGGGCTGCGGACATTCCCGGTCCTCGCCGGCATCGCGCGGGACATGGCCGAGCTGTGCCCCGATGCTTGGTTGCTGAACTACACCAACCCGATGGCGATGAACGTAACGTTCCTGCACGCGGTCGCGCCCAAGCTCAAGGTCCTCGGTCTGTGCCATTCGGTGTACTGGACGATGGTCGGCCTGTGCGAACTCATCGACGTGCCCTACGACGAGGTGTCGTACTGGTCGGCAGGCGTGAACCACCAGGCGTGGGTGCTGCGGTGGGAACGCGGCGGCCAGAACCTCTATCCGCTCCTCGACGAACGCATCGCCACCGACCCGGAACTACTCAGACGGGTGCGCGTCGATATGTATCGACGGCTGGGCTACTACCCCACCGAGACCAGCGAGCACAGCAGCGAATACGTCGGCTGGTATCTGCATGATCCCGCCGAGATTGAACGGCTGCGCATCAACGTGGGCGAGTACGTGGCTATCAGCGAGGCAAACCTGGCCGAATACGCCCGCGTGCGAGCTGAATTGGCAGACACCCAATCGCTTGCCATCGACACCAGCTCCACGGAGTACGCGCCTCAGGTCATCCACTCGCTGGAGACAGGCACCCCACGCGTGATCTCCGCCAACGTCGTCAACGACGGGCTGATCACCAACCTGCCCAACAGGGTTGCCGTTGAGGTGCCGACACTTCTCGACGCGCTCGGTGCGCACCCGATGAAGGTGGGCGACCTCCCTCCGCAGTGCGCGGCTCTCAACCGAGGCTTCCTCGGACCGGTGGATCTCACCGTGCGAGCCGCGGTCGACGAAGATCCGCGCCTGGTGCGCGCCGCGGCAATGGTCGATCCGAACACCGCGGCGACACTGACCGTCGATCAGATTTGGAACCTGTGCGACGAGCTGACCGTCGCCCACGGCGATCTGCTGCCCCCAGCATTACGCTCCACGCCCGCCCGAGAAACCGCCAATCAAGGAGTGTCACCGTGATTCGACGTAGGTTGTGCATCGCCCTGACCGCCGTCCTTGTTGGCGTCCTCGCCGCCTGCGGTGGCGGAGGCGGATCATCGGGCCCCACCGAGATCGCCGTGTGGCACGGCTACCAGGACACCGAGGGCGAGGTGTTCAAGGGCCTGGTCGACCAGTACAACAAGGAACATCCGGACGTCAAGGTGTCCGAGCTGTACTCGTCGAACGACCTTGTGTTGCAAAAGGTTCTCACCGCGGTGCGCGGTAACAGCGCACCGGACATCGCGTACATGTTCGGATCTTGGTCGCCGAACATCGCCAAGATCCCCTCGCTGGTCAACATGGCCGACGAAGTGAAGAAGCCCGACTGGAACTGGAACGATTTCTACGAGGCCGAACGCAAGGCGGCGACCGTCGGCGACAAGGTCGTCGGCGTGCCCGCACTTGTCGACAACCTGGCGATCGTCTACAACAAGAAGCTCTTCGCCGACGCCGGCGTCGCGCCGCCCTCGCCGGAGTGGACCTGGGACGACTTTCGGGCCGCGGCCGCCAAGCTGACCGACCCGAGCAAGGGACAGTTCGGTTGGCTGATCCCCGCCGATGGTAGCGAAGACACTGTGTGGCACTACCTTCCGATGCTCTGGGAGGCCGGCGGCGATATCCTCTCGCCGGACAACACCAAGGCCACGTTCAACTCCGAGGCGGGCATCAAGGCGCTGACGACACTGCAGCAGATGGCTGTGGCCGACAAGTCGCTGTACCTTGACACCACCAACGAGAACGGGCCGAAGTTGATGAACAGCGGCAAGATCGGAATGCTCGTGACCGGCCCTTGGGATCTGTCCCAGCTGTCCGACATCGAGTACGGAGTGCAGGTGATGCCCACCTATCCCGGTTCGAACGGCGGACATCAGACGATCGCCGGCCCCGATAACTGGGTGGTGTTCAACAACGGCGACAAGCGCAAAGCCGCTGCCATCGACTTCCTGAAGTGGTTGTCGGCGCCGGAACAGGTCAAGAAGTTCTCGGAGGGCACCGGCGACCTGCCGATCCGCGCCTCGGTCGGTGACGACAAGGCCGTGCTCGACGGGCTCGACAAGAACCTCCCCGGCACCGCGGCGTTCGTCGAGAACCTCAAGAACGTGAAGCAGGTGCGACCGCAAGTCGAGCAGTACCCGGCAGTCTCGGAGGCGCTGGGCCAGGCGATCGTGTCTGTGATGCTCGGCAAAGACCAACCCAAAGCCGCTCTGGACACCGCCGCCGAGGCCGCTGACGCGAAGTTGGCAGAGAAGTAGGGAGTCGATGCCCGCACTGCTTCGGCGGCTGAGCCGCACAGATACCGTGTCCGGATGGGCGCTGGTGAGCCCGGCGGCCATCCTGATCGGGGTCTTCGGACTGCTCCCCGTGCTGATGTCGCTGCAATTGTCGTTCCAGAAGTCCGACCTGCTCAGCGCCGAGACGCCGTGGGTGGGGTTCGACAACTACAAGAAGCTGGCTGACGATCCGATCTTCGTGGAGGCGATCAAGCACACCATCATCTACACGGCGTTGTTCGTGCCGGGCACGATGCTGGTGGGGCTGTTCGTCGGAGCGGCGCTGAACCGTTCGGTGCGGTTCATCTCGGTGTATCGGACGGCCGCATACGTCACGATGGCGGTGTCGACGATCTCGCAGGGGATCATCTTCCTGTGGCTGACCGACCGCGACTACGGGCTGGTCAACGCCGCGTTGAATGCGGTGGGCGTCTCGTCGCAGCCGTTCCTCGCCTCCCCGTCACAGGCGCTGTACGTGATCGTAGCGATGACAGTCTGGGGCTGGACCGGCTTCTCGGTGATCGTGTATCTGGCTGCGCTGCAGGGTGTTCCAGCGGAGTTGCATGAAGCGGCCGCTATCGACGGCGCATCGGCGTTCACCCGGTTCCGCACCATCACCGTGCCGCTGCTCGCGCCTGCAAATCTTTTTCTCGTCGTCTGGCTGACGATCAACGCGCTGCAGTTGTTCGACGAGGTGTACGTGACGACGCGGGGCGGTCCGTTGCGCGCGACCACGGTGATCGTCTACTACCTGTGGGACCGAGCGTTCGTGCAGTTCGACGCCGGCTATGCGGCAGCGATGGCTTACGCATTGTTCGTCGTCATCCTGATCGTCACGGCTGTTCAGTTCCGGCTCGCCCGAAGGCATGTGCACTCATGAGCGACCTTCTCACTCCCGTGCGGCTGGACACGGCCGAGCCGGGACGGGCGCGTCGTTGGCGGCTGCCGTTCAGCCCGTGGCATCTGGTCCTGATTCCCTTGACGTTCGTCCTGCTCGTGCCGTTGTTGTGGATGCTCGTCACGTCATTGGAGACCGAAGGCGAGGCGAATCACTTTCCGCCAGTGCTGTTCCCGCACAGTCCGCAGCTTTCCAACTACATCGAGGCGTGGGACGCGGCGCCGTTCGGCCACTTCTTCATCAACAGCGCGATGGTGACATCCGTGGTGTTGGTGAGCAATCTTGTGGTGTGCAGCCTGGCGGGTTACGCGTTCGCGCGGGTCCGATTCCTCGGCCGCGGAGCGCTGTTCGTCACGCTGATGGCGACGTTGATGGTGCCGTTCCAGGTCACCATGATTCCGGTTTTCCTGATCGTCAAGTGGTTCGGTGACAACGTCTGGGAGGGGTTGGGCATCGATCACATCGGTGCGCTGATGCTACCGAACCTGGCGACGGCCTTTGGCATCTTCTTCCTGCGGCAGTTCTTCATGACGGTCCCCGTCGAGTTGGAAGAGGCGGCCCGGGTCGATGGGACGTCGCGAATCGGCGTGCTGTTCAAGATCATCCTGCCACTGTCGTTGCCTGCACTATCGACGTTGGCAGCACTCACCGTGCTCACATCGTGGAACGATTTCCTGTGGCCGTTGATCGTCATCACCTCGCAGGATCAGATGACAATTCCCTTGGGGCTCAGCTACTTCCAAGGCGCACATCACGTCAAGTGGCCGATGTTGATGGCGGCCAACGTAATGAGCCTGCTGCCGATGCTGCTGGTGTTCATCGGGGCGCAGCGCTTCTTCGTGCAATCGGTCGCGTCGACCGGACTGAAAGGCTGAACATGGCGGAAGTGGAGTTCCGCGGCGTCACGCGGCGTTATCCGGGCGGTGTCGATGCCCTCAAAGAATTCAACCTGACTGTGGCCGACGGGGAGTTCCTGATCCTCGTCGGGCCGTCGGGGTGCGGGAAAAGTACCGCACTGAGACTTCTTGCGGGGCTTGACAAGCCGACGTCCGGAGAGATCCGGATCGGCGATGCGATCGTCAACAGGCTTGCGCCCGGCGAGCGTGACATTGCCATGGTGTTCCAGAATTATGCGTTGTATCCACACATGTCGGTCTATCGCAATCTGGCCTACGGGCTGCGGCAGCGCAAGACACCACGTAGCGAGATCGACCGTCGGGTCCGCGAGACAGCCGCGCTCCTCGAGATCGACAAACTGCTCGACCGGAAGCCCGGACAGCTCTCTGGAGGTCAGCGCCAGCGCGTCGCCATGGGCCGCGCGCTGGTGCGCCAACCACAGGCATTCCTGCTCGACGAACCGCTGTCGAATCTCGACGCCAAGTTACGTAATCAGGTCCGCGGTGATCTGAAGCGACTGCACCGTGAACTGCCCGTCACCTCGATCTATGTCACTCATGACCAGATCGAGGCGATGACGCTCGGCGACCGGCTGTGTGTGATGGCCGGCGGCGAGATTCAACAGATCGGCACTCCCGACGAGATTTACCACCGCCCGGCCAACACCTTCGTCGCGGCGTTCATGGGCAGTCCCCCGATGAACCTCATTGCGGCAGAGGTGCGATCGGGGGTGCTGCACGTCGGGGACGCGGCCGTGATCGCGGTATCGACGCCCGACGGTCCGGTGACAGTCGGCGTTCGTCCAGAGCATCTGCAACTGCACAACCGCGACGCCGACGGGCTATTGCCCGCGCGGGTCGATTTCATCGAACCGCTCGGCAGTCATGTTCTGGTGACCGCGCTCGTCGACAGCAGGGACGCGGCTACCACGCGGGTGATCGTTCATGCGCCGGCGGGCACCGACTTGCCGGCGGGCAGCCGTATCGGTCTCGAACTGCCGCCGGAAAGGACCTACTTCTTCGACGCCGATACGGGCAACGCCCGACCCAGTCGGGAGCGCGTCACGCTCTGACACTCGCTCACCGGGAGTGGTTGTTGCGTCGGTCCCGGTCACCGGCAACAGTTAGGTGCCAGGAGACCAAGGGAGGCCGATGACCCCGCAGGACAGCTCATTCGACGAGACCGTTGACGTCATCGTGGCCGGCTCCGGCGGCGGCATCACCGGTGCGTACACCGCCGCCCGCGAGGGCCTGTCGGTAGCACTGGTGGAGGCGACCGACTTCTTCGGCGGGACGACCGCCTACTCGGGCGGCGGCGGCATGTGGTTCCCGTGCAACCCGGTGTTGCAGCGCGCGGGCAGCGACGACACGATCGAGAAGGCGTTCAACTACTTTCACGCCGTCATCGGTGACCGCACCCCACTGGAACTGCAGGAGACCTACATTCGCCGGGGCCCGGGCCTGATCGAATACCTGGAGGGCGACGAGAATTTCATCTTCTCCGTGCTGCCGTGGCCGGACTATTTCGGCAAGGCGCCGGACTCCCGCGGCGACGGAATGCGCCACATCGTGGCCGCACCGGTCCGCGGTGAGAAGTTGGGCCCCTACGCCGGATTCGTGCGCGGGCCACTCGACCACGACCGCCTCGGCACACCTGCACCGGAAAAGCTGTTCGGTGGCCGGGCCCTGATCGGTCGGTTTCTCGCCGCACTGGCCGGCTACCCGGACGCCGCGGTCTACCGCAACGCCCAGCTGACCGACCTCATCACCGACGGCGGGCGCGTGGTCGGTGCCGTTGTGCAGCGCGACGGTAACCCGGTCCGGATCGGCGCCAGGCGCGGAGTGTTGTTGGCGGCAGGCGGATTCGAGCACAACCCCGCGCTGCGGGAGTCCTACGGGGTGCCCGGCACGCCCGCCGACAGCATGGGCGGCCCCGGCAGCACCGGCGCAGCGCTCGAAGCGGCGATCCGCGCCGGTGCGGCCACCGATCTGATGGATCAGGCGTGGTGGTCGCCGGGCCTGACCCACCCCGACGGTCGCTCGGCATTCGCACTGTGGTTCACCGGCGGCATCTTCGTCAATCAGGCCGGCCAGCGGTTCGTCAACGAGTCTGCGGCATACGACCGGATCGGCCGGGAGATCATCGCCGAGATGGCGGCCGGCCGGCTCGATGTCCCGTTCTGGATGGTCTACGACAATCGTGACGGCGAGGTTCCGCCGGTTCAGGCGACCAATGTCTCGATGGTGGACACCGAGGAATACCGTGCCGCCGGATTATGGCGCAGCGCAGACACTTTGGCGGAGCTGGCCGAGGTGATCGGGGTGCCTGCCGAGAGCCTGGAACAAACGGTCGCCCGCTACAACGCGATGGTCGCCAGCGGGGCTGACACCGATTTCGGCCGCGGCGACGAAGCCTACGACCGGGCCTTTTCCGGGGGCGAATCACCAATGGTTCCGATCGACACGCCGCCCTTCCACGCCGCGACGTTCGGCCTGTCCGATCTCGGGACGAAGGGTGGTCTGCGCACCGATGCCAGGGCCCGGGTGCTCGACGAGGCCGGTCAGCCGATCCCCGGCCTGTATGCGGCGGGCAACACCATGGCTGCGGTCAGCGGAACGACGTATCCCGGCGGTGGAAACCCGATCGGCGCGTCGATGTTGTTCAGCCATCTCGCCGCCCTCGACATGGCCGGCGACGTCAGGTCTGCTTGACCAGCTTGAACGGCATGTTGATGAACAGCGCCAGGCTGTGCCCACACGCTCCTGACTGACCGGTGGTCGAGTCCTGGCCGACCAGCATGTTGGAGCTGGGATCGGTCTGATCGCCGCCGGGACTGGAGCCGTGGAACCGAATCACCTGTAATCCCGGTGCACTGGTGCCGTCCTGGCAGGGCATCCAGTCCTGGATCACCCGCTTGACCCGCCAATCCCCGCCGGTCTGGAAGATCGGAGCCGTCCAGCCCGCGTCGCTGCTGACGGTGCCGGTGCACTCGGTGGGATAGCTGCACTGCGACGAGATCGTCCAGATGCTGCGCACGCTGCGCTCATCGTGGAAGACATCGTTGCTGGTGGCCCACTCGCCGTTGGACGTCGCGACGAACGTACCGTTGAGCGCCCACCGATCGGAGGCGCTCGCGGTCGCAGGGTCCACGACGCCGACGACCGCGGCAGCGGTCAGCGCCGCGACGCTGATCAACACTCGTGACGTACGCATCTGGCCTCTCCCCTCAGCTGTGGTCATGTCGTCGGCAGCAGATCCTGCCAAGAACGATCCTCACCGGACTGCACGAGATTGGTCTGGCGAGCCACGTTTCCATCCGGTGTCGAGTACTGCCCCGTTGCCGGGTCATAGGTGGCGATCGCCACCGATGGCCCACCGGGCGCGCCCGGCTTGAAGGCGCTCGGCGCGACGCCCGGGCCGCCACCGGTATCGGTCGGCGCGATATTCGGAACACCCACCGGCCCGGTGAATCCGCCAACGGGTGGGATTGGATTAGCCGGTGGGGCCGGAACCGGTCCGGCCGGCAGCGGCGTCCCCGCCAGCGGACCGTAGATGTGGTCCTGGAACGTGGTCCGGTCGTCGGGCGGGATGCCCTGCGCGATGAGGTTCGGGTCGATCGGACTGGGCCCGGTCGCGTGCTGACGCATGGCAAGCGGCTCGAACGGCTTGTCGCTATCGCAGATCTCCACCGTGGGAGCACGCTTACCGGGCTCGGCCTGGCACGGGTAGTTGCGGGCGCCGCGGACAGCAGTCGGTGAGTCCTGCGGAAGCTTGCAGTACAACCCGTCGGGGGTATCGGCGTCGGACAGGTCCTCCGGTGAACGCCACTGTGATGGCGGCAGGAAGCCCACCGTGCAGGGCGGCGGATCGCTGATCGTCAACGTGAAGTCGCCCAACGTCATACCCGTCGGGTTGTTCAGCGGTGAGCCAACCGCCTGGATCGAGCCGATGTAAGGCGGCAGCAACACCAGCAACTGTTCCAGGCTCCGGTTGTAGGTCACCCCCACCTGTCCCAACGTCGTGAGGCTGGCCAGCAGCACCGGCAACGTCGGCTTGACCTGGTTCAGCAACGCCGACCCTTCATCGAGCGCACCGGGGCCGTTGGCCAAGATGCCGCGCCACTGCGGGTCGTTGGTGCTGAGCTGGTCGGTGATCCCGGCCAGGCTCTGCGCCCAGGTACGGATCGAATCGGTGGAGGCCAGCTGACCGTCCAGCAGGGGCCGGCTGTCCTCGACCAACGTGCGGGTCTGGTCGGCACTACTGCTGAAAGCCGCCGCAAGCCGTGACGCGGAATCGTTCAGCGTGGTGAGGTCATCACCGGCGCCGTTCAGGCCCTTGTAGGCGCTGCTCAGCAGATCGGTCAGACGGTCGGTCGGGATGCTCTTGAGCAGAGTATTGGTTTGGTCGAGCATCGGGCCGACGGCCTGCGGAATCCTGGCCTGCGCAACCGGAATCACCGATCCATCATGCAAATACGGTCCGGAATCGGTGTGCGGCACCAGATCCACGTACTGCTCACCGACCGCCGACACGCTGAGCACCCGTGCCTCGAGGTCGGCAGGCACCTTCGGATCGGTATCCAGCGACAGCGTGGCTTCGGCACCGGTACGGGTCGGCCGCACTTCGGTGACCTTGCCCAGCTGGACACCGCGGAAGGTGACGTTCGAGAACTGGTAGAGCCCACCGGTTCTGGGCAGCTGCAGCGTGACCGTCATCTTCCCGATACCGAGCAAGGTCCCCACCTGCAGGTAGGCCACCACCATGACGCCGATACCGACCACCGACGCGATCGTGAAGATGATGAGCTGATTGCGGACAAACCGAGTCAGCATCAGTTACCCCCGTCCTGTGGCGCCGGCTCTGGGGCCGGGCCGGGCAGTGGACCGGAGACCGGGCCCGGCTGTGGATCAGAGCCCATACTCGGCGCCGGTTGCGTGGCGGCGGCCAGCGACGCCGGTTGGCCCGGCTCTGGGGGCATCCCGGTATCGATATCGGCCACCTGCGTCGGCGGCGGCGCGGGGCTGAACGGAGCGTGCAGCGGATCGTAGGTGTACGTCGCGTACCACGGATCCCCCGGTGCCGGAACGAGTTTGGCGTTCTCGTCGCCCCACCGCGTACCGAGCATCAGGGTCTTCTTCAACCGCGGCACGGTCAAGTCGAAGATGATGAATTGGTTGAGGTAGTCACCGCGGATACCGCGGTCGATCACCTGCTGGGTGTAGGGGAACGTCGGGAGGTAGGCCAGCGCGGTGTCCAACTTGGGACCGACGTCAGCCAGTGCCTTCAGCGCGGGTTCGAGGTTCTGCAGGTTGCGGACCAAGTCAGTCTTGGTGTCGTTGACCAGGCCGGTGGCCAAGTTGGAGAAATCGCGGAACTTCTCCAGCGCGGTCGTGATGCGCGGACGCTCCTTCACCAGGACATCGAGCGCGGGCGGAATCCGGTCGAGCGCGTTGGTCAGGACTTCCTGCTGGCCGGCAAACGTGCCGGCCAGCCGGTTCAGTGAGTTGACCGCCTCGTTGATGCTGTCGCGCTGAGTAGCCAGCAGACCGACGAAATCATTGAGCTGCGTGAGCAAGTCGCGGACCTGGTCCGTCCTGCCGCCCAGCGCCGCACTGAACTCGTGGATGATGTCGCCGATCTGGCCCAGTCCCCCACCGTTGACGACCACCGACAGCGCCGAGAGGGTCTGCTCGGTCGACGGGTAGGTCGATGAGCGGTTGAGGCCAAGGGTCGCTCCCGGCTGCAGAACTCCGGTGGGCGCCTGACCCAGCGGCGGATTCAGCGCCAGATGCATCGAGCCAAGAAGGCTGGTCTGCCCTACCGACGCCACTGCGTTGGCCGGGATCACCACACCGGGTTCCACCGACACCTCGACATCGGCATGCCAATCGGCCACCGACAGCGCGCCGACACTGCCCACGACGACGTCGCCAACCAGCACCGGTGAATTCGATTCCAGCTGACCGATATTGGCGATCTCGATGTGATACGTGTTCGAGCCCTTGCCGTGGCCGGCGGTGCCCGGCAGGGGCAGGGAGTTCAGGCCACCGAAACTGCAGCCGGTCGCCGTCACCGCCACACAGGACGCGGTCACCAGGAGACGCTGCACCGAACCACGACGCATCATGAGGGCGGATTCCCTTCAGCCGGCGCCGGAGGTGCCGATTCGGCCGGAAGCAGGATGCCATCCAGGTTCGATGGTGTCGGAGCCGCAGGCCCGACCGGGACGCCCGGCGGGATCGGCGCGCCGGGGAAGATCCCGGGTGACGGATCAGCAGGCAAACCGTTGGGGGCGTAGGAGCCGTGGTACGTATTCGGCGGGCCACCCCAGCCGGCCGGCCCCGGCACGTCGCCGTTGTAGCCCGTGTATGCCGACACCGAGGGCGGAATCTCGTAGCCCGGCGGGGTCGCACCAGCACCGCCGGGGGCCAGCCCTGGCTCGGTGTAGATCAGCTTGTCCGGGCTGGTGGACTTGCCCAGATAGGCGTTGAACGGGAACGGCAGGTAGTTGAAGTTGAGCAGCCGCAGGGCCGGCCCGAGGTATTGGGCGCATTCCTTGCCGGTCGTATCGGCAGTTGCGTTCTGAATGGCACCGATCGCCGAGCAGACCACCTGCAGCGGGTTGGAGAAGTTCGCCAGCGCGAATCCACCCAACGCACTTTGCGAGTCGGGGTTATAGATGTTGTAGGCGTTGCCAATTGCGTTGGGTGCCACGTGCAGGAGGTTCTCCACGACGAGCTTGTTGTCGGCGAGGTTCTTGGTCACGCTACTCAGCCGCTGCAGTTGCTCGGCAGTCTGGTTGCGCGTACCGGCGATGAATCGTTGAACGTCGACGACGGCGCTTGACAGGTTGGTCAGTGCGCCGTCGATGTCGGACCGGCTGCCGTCGACCACGCTGGACAGGGACGCCAGGCGGTCCTGGAACTGCACGATCTGGGTGTTGCTGTCGCGCAACGCCGTCACGAACGTCTGCAGGTTTTTGATGGTGTCGACGATGTTGCCGCTGCCGTCGGCCAGCACCTTGCTGACCCCGGACAGCTGCGCGATCGCGTCCCGCAGCTTCTCGCCATTACCGTCCAGGGCGTTGGCCGCGGTATCGATGAAGCGCCCGACCGGCGTGGTCTGCCCGGGGGCGGACGGCCCGAGATCGGTTGCCAGGCGCATCAACTGGGTCTTGATCTCGTCCCACTCCACCGGGATCGCGGTGCGGTCAAGACCGATCACCGCACCGTCGGCCATGGTGGGCCCTTTGTCCTCGTAGGGCGGGGTCAGCTGCACATAGCGGGCGCCGACCAGGTTCTGCGAGACGATCACTGCCTCGGCGTTGGCCGGGATGGGCACTTTCCGATCCACCGACAACACCAGTTTGGCCTTCGTGCCCTGGGCGTCGATGGACTCGATCGTGCCGACCCTGACCCCGGCCACCCGCACCTGGTCACCGGGATAGATCGCGGTGGCGCTGGTGAAGTACGCGGTGATGGTGTTGGGCTTGAAGAACACCTGCCGAACCAGCAGCGCGATTCCACCGAGAATCACTACCGCCAGCACTGCGGCCACGATGACCGTCAGCGGCCTGCGAGACTTCATGGTTGTCCCCATCGCTCATTAGGTTGCGGTACCCCGTTGTACGGGAACGGGATTTCCGCACGCGGTCCGGCATTGTCGGCCGGCTGCCCGGCATCGGTACCGCGCCGGAAGCCCAGCGCGTAGTCGAAGAAGGGCTGAAGTAGCTGCGCCGGGCTGAGGTTGGCGACGAACGCGTTGTAGTAGAAGCCGTTGTTGACGGCTTCGGCCTGGGTCAGCTGGAACTTGGCCAGGCCCTTCATCGCCGCGGTGATGTTGTCGTTGTTCTTCTCCAACATCGCGGTGACCGAGTTGATCTTCTCCAAGGCTGGTGCCAGGTCCTTCTCGTTGTCGGCCACGATCCCGCTCAGCGTCCTCGACAGGGCGGAGGTGCTGGCCAGCAGGTTCACGATGGCGTACCGGCGCTGCTGCAGGACACCGATCAGGTCGTTGGCGTTGAGCAGCAGGGTGTTCACCTGTGCGCTGCGCTGCGAGAGGATGCCGGTGACATTGGCCGCACTCTTGAGAAGGTTGCCCAGTGAGTCGTTGCGTTCATTGATCATTCGCGACAACTTGCTGATCCCGTCGAAGGTCGGGCCCAGCTGCGGGGTGATGCGATCGAGCGTGTCCGACAGAGTGTCCAACGATTGATTGATCGCCGCGGTGTCAGTTTCGGCGGTGTTGCCCGCGAAGTCGGACAGCGACTCGCTCAGCGAGTACGGCGATCCGGTACGCGACGCCGGGATCACGTCAGCCGCCCGAAGTGTCCCCTTGCCGCTGGACTCCAGCGTCAGAATCCGTTGCCCCAGCAGCGTTCCGGTACGGATATGGGCGCTGCTGTCGGCGCCAAGCCGAACGGAGCCTTTGACCATGAAGGTCACCAGCGCCTTGCCGTGCTGCAAGGACACATCCGAGACGGTGCCGACCTTGACACCGGACACCTTGACGTCATTACCCGCCTGTAGTCCACCGGCTTCGGTGAACAGCGCCTGATGCCGGATCGACGTGGCAAGCGACACCAGCTTCTCGGGCGCCAGCCCGATGGTGATGACGAGCACGATCAGAGCCAGGCCGATAAAGCCCGACTTGATCAGCGAGGACCCACGATATTTGAGCATTAGGGCTCCGCGCACCTTCCAGAGTGTTGAATGATCCAGGGGAAGTAGGCGGTGCGGCCCTGCAGGTCACTGACGCGCAGGGACAGGCCACAGAGGTACTGGTTGATCCAGCTGCCGTAGGACCCGAGCCGCACCACCTTGCGGTAGTTCGCCGGCGCCTTCTGGATCGAGATGTCCAGCAGTTCCTTGTCCTGATCCAGCAGCGGAGCGAGCCGGCCGAGCTGGTCGACGGTGCCGGCCAGCGGTGTGCGCGCCTGGGTGAGCAGGTCGGTCAGCGAGGCGGTGCCGTTGTCCAACGCGGTGATCGACTGCCCGATGGGGTCTTTATCCGCGGCCAGCCCGGTGATCAGCTTCTCCAGCTTGTCGACGGCCCCGGAGAACTTGTCGCCGTCCTTGCTGATGGTGGTGACCACCGTGTTGAGGTTGTCGATCACCTGCTGCACGTTTTGCCTGTTATCGGCCAGCGCGGTGGTGAACGACGTCGTCTTGGAGAACAACGAGTCGATGTTGCCATCCTGGCCCTGCAGGATCTGGATCATTGAGTTGGTCAGCGCGTTGACATCCTGCGGATTAAGGCCCTGCACCACAGGTTTGAGGCCACCCAGTAGCAGGTCAAGATCCAGCGCGGGCTCGGTACGATCCAGCGGAATCTGGCTTCCCGGCGGCTGGATCTTCGCCGACCCCGGGCTGTCGACCAGTTCCAGATACCGATCGCCGACCAGGTTGAGGTAGCGCACTGTCGCCTTGGTCCCCGAGGTCAGGACGACCTTGCGGTCGGCGTCGAAATCGACGACCACCTTGTTATCCGGTTGCAGCGCAACGTCGCTGACCGTGCCGACGCGAACACCGGCCACCCGCACCGAATCTCCGGACTTCAGGCTCGACGCGTCGGCGAAGACGGCCGAGTAGGAGTTGTCCGAACCCGACCGGTACTGGCCGAAGATCGCGAACAGTGCCGCGGTGAACAAGATCATCACGACGCCGAACACGCCGACCTTGACCAAGGTCTTCCACAGCGCGGTCATCCCGGTTGTCCGATCTGTGCGGTGTTGCGCGGCGGCCCGTCCAGTGGGCCGAACAGCGCCTGCTTGAGTGCGTCGGAGTTCAGCAAGATGCCCTGGTTGCCGTATTGGGCGGGGTTGGCGCCGATGTCGGCGACCACGAACGGCGGGCTGGTCTCGAATGGCACCTTTGGCATGTCGGTACATTGCGGGCCACCGGTGGCGGCGACCTTGGGCAGGTTGGCCGGATACCGGTAGCGCTCACGGCCGAGGAAGAACGACTGCAACAGAACCGCGCCCGGCAGCGGCAGGCCGGGGCCGGTAGCCAGCGGAACCAGACCGCCAATACCGCACGTCAGCGCTGGGCTGTACTTGTTGAGCAGGTCGGTGGTGGGCACCAGCAGATGCACCACGTTGGCCAGCGGATCCTTGTTTTCGCTCAGCACCTCGGTGCCGACGTCAGCCAGGCCGATGGCACTGACCAACAGTGCGTCCAGATTCTGGTCCTGATCGACGATGGTGTCGCTGATCTTGGCAGCGTTCTTGACCGTTGACAGCAGGTCATTGGACACGTCGCCGTAGGCATCGAACACCTTTGGGGCGACGGCCAATTCATGGTTGAGGGTGTCCAGGCTGGGGTTGAGCTTGGCGAGCGCGGTATCGAGGTCCACCAGGGTCTGGCCGAACTTGTCACCACGCCCGTCCAGGGATTTGGCGATCGCGCCGAGTGTCTGGTTGAGCTTGGTGGGCTCGATCTGCGAGAGCACCGAAACCAGCTGCTGGAACACGGTGTTGACCTCGACGGTGACGTGCTTGCCGTCGATCACCTGCCCGGCCTGGATGTTCTTCGGGGACGCGTCAGTCGGCGGATTCAGATCGACGAACTTCGAACCGAACACCGTGGAGGAGGTGATGTCCGCGGTCACGTTGGCGGGGATGTCGTTGATCCGGCCGGGGTTCAACGCCAGGTGCAGCGCGGCTCTGCCGTCCGGCAGCAACTCGATGGACGAGACCTTGCCCACCTGCGCACCGTTGAGCTTGACCTTCGCGTCGGGGTTCATCACCAGGCCGGCACGCTCGGAGACCACCGTTACCGGAACGGTTTTGGTGAAGCTGTCCTGGAACAGCCCAACGGACAACGCGACGATCGCGGCGATGGCTACCACGGTCGCCAAACCGGCGACCATGCGCGCGCTACCTGATTTCATCGGGCTCTTCTCCCTATCCGGACAGGTTGAAGTTGCCGTTGGAGCCGTAGATGGCCAGGGAGACCAGCAGGGTGACCGAGACGACCACGATCAGGGAGGTCCGTACCGCGTTACCCACGGCCACCCCCACTCCTGAGGGGCCGCCGGTGGCGAAGTAGCCGAAGTAGGTGTGGATCAACAAGATCGTGATCGCCATCAACACCGCCTGCAAGAAACTCCACAGCAAGTCGATCGGATTCAAAAACGTGTTGAAGTAATGGTCATACAAGCCGCCGGACTGACCGAACAACACCACCGTCGTGAACTGCGACGCGACAAAGCTCAGGATCACCGCGATCGAGTACAACGGGGTGATCGCCACCATCCCGGCCACCAACCGTGTGCTCACGAGGTACTCGACCGGTGGGATGCCCATCGATTCCAGGGCGTCGATCTCCTCATTGATCCGCATCGCCCCGAGCTGCGCGGTCACCCCGGCGCCGAAGGTGGCGGCCAACCCGATCCCAGCGACCACCGGGGCACTGATGCGCACATTGATGAACGCCGCCAAGAACCCGGTCAACGCTTCGATGCCGATATTGCCCAGCGAGGAGTAGCCCTGCACCGCCAACGTGCCACCGGCAGCCAGGGTCAAAAATCCGACGATCACCACGGTGCCGCCGATCATCGCCAACGTGCCCGCACCCATCGAGATCTCCGCGATCAAACGGATGATCTCCTTACGGAAATGGATCGTCGCGTGCGGCGTCCCCGCGATCGCCCGCCCATAAAAAATCGTGTGGTCACCAATACGACCAAACGTCCCCAACGGTCGACGCGCCTGACGCGCGATCCGCGGATACAAAGCCTGCAACGACGCCACTAGTGATCCTCGCCCTACCGTGCGCTCATCCGGATGCCGATGGCTGTCACCACGACGTTGACCACAAACAGGGCCATGAACGCGTACACCACCGTCTCGTTGACCGCGTTACCCACCGCCTTGGCGCCACCACCGGTGATCGTCAGGCCGCGATAGCAGGCCACCAGCCCGGCGATCAGCCCGAACAGGGCCGCTTTCACACACGAGATGATGACCTCGGGCACCCCGGTCAACAAGGTGATCCCCGCGGCGAACGCACCGGGATTGACGTCTTGGACAAAGACGGAGAAGACGTAACCACCCAAAATCCCGATGATCACCACCAAAGAATTCAACAGCAGTGCAACAAGACCCGAGGCCAGCATCCGCGGGGTCACCAACCGCTGCACCGGATTAATCCCCAGAACTTCCATCGCGTCGATCTCTTCACGGATCGTGCGCGACCCCAAATCCGCACACATCGCCGTCGCCCCCGCACCGGCCACGATCAACACCGTCACCAGAGGACCGACCTGGGTCACCGCACCAAACGCGGCACCAGCACCCGAGAGGTCAGCAGCACCCAACTCCCGCAACAAAATATTGAGCGTGAACGAGACGAGCACCGTGAACGGAATCGCCACCAACAACGTCGGCGCCAACGACACCCGCGCCACAAACCACGACTGCTCCAAAAACTCCCGCCACTGAAACGGCTTCCGGAACACAAACCGCACCGCGTCCGCCGACATCGCAAACAACCCGCCAATAGCCTGCATCGGACCCGCAGCACTCTTCAACGAAATGCCCGTCGACCACCGATCTGCTGTGCGATTCGCCATGGGTGTTTTAAAAACCTCCAACGTCGTCGTGGTCATCGACCCAGCGCCATGGCACCAACCAGCCCAAAACTGGAACGTGTTACAACGACGCCAACGCAGATTAGTGCACTTACCGCCCGCACGGTAGCGAATCTCGGCAATCGAGACATGTGACTGGTGGTGTCCTTGATTCGCCCTGTTACTTCGAGACGACTTGGGCTGAAGTGTCTCGTTTTTGCCTGCCCGGTCGTCGACTCCATTGGGCCAGTCAGCATTCCGGGCACGGCGTTCACGAAGGAAGAGTGGACCGCACCACCCACGGGTCACTGCGGCCGGCTCCCGGTCAGCGGGATCACCCTCATGTGCGAATGACCGCGGCCCACAATGATCGAGGCCGCTGTCCCCGATCCGAAGCAGGAGCTGACCCGCCATGGCGACTTTGCAGCGTTACACCGATCGTCGCGTGCTGATCACCGGCGGCGGTTCCGGCATCGGCCAGGCCTGTGTACTGCGCATTCTCGGCGAAGGCGGCCGGGTGGTGGCCGCCGACATCAGCGAGTCCGGCTTGAAGGACACCACGGCCAAGGCCGGGGACGCCGGTGACCGGCTGAGCACCGTGGTCATCGATGTGGGCAGCGAAGAGTCGGTGAAAGCCGGTGTCGGTGAAGCGATCTCCAGCCTCGGCGGCCTCGACACACTGGTGAATGTCGCGGGCATCCTGAGATCGGACCATTTCCTCGACACCACGCTCGCCTCATTCGAGCAAGTGCTGCGGGTGAACCTGGTCGGCACGTTCCTGGTGACCCGGGAGTCCATTCCGGCGCTGCGCGCCGGCACTGTGCCGGCCGTGGTGAACTTCAGCTCGACATCGGCTGCCTTCGCTCATCCTTATATGTCGGCCTACGCCGCGTCGAAGGGTGGCGTCCAAGCCATGACGCACGCGTTGGCCGCCGAGTTCGCCAAGGACGGCATCCGTTTCAACTCGGTGCAGCCGGGGTCGATCTCATCGGGAATGACGGACGGGACCGGCGAGTCGAAGCAGAGCGTCGGCCCTGGCTTGCCGGACGATGTCGACTACAGCTTGTTCGGCCGGGTCGCACCACTGCTGCCGCTGCCCAAGGGCGAGATGTTCGCCCAGCCGGATGCGGTTGCCAATGTCGTCGCAATGCTGGGCAGCCCCGACGCGTACTTCGTCTCGGGCACTGAGGTCCGCATCGACGGCGGCGCCCACATGTGAGTCAGGCTCACGTGGCAGTCAGGCTCACGTGGCAGTCAGGCTCACGTGGCAGTCAGGCGTTGATGCCTGCGGTCAGGATCGCCGCCAGTTCTCGGTAGGCGGCCGCGTCGTCCAGACCGGCGGTTGAGCGCACGATCCCCTGCTGGATACGCACCATCATGGCCGCGGCCAGATCCGCCGCGAACGCCGCGTGTACGTCCCGGAATTCCTCTGCGACAACGCCTTCGGCGATCAATTCACTGACGCGACGGGCTGCGATCGCGGTGTTCTGCTCGTAGACCGCACGGGCCGGCGCGAACGCGTCCAGATCCGCCATGAACCGGTCGGAGGCGACTTCGAGCGCGGTGCCGACGGCGGTGAGGTAGGCGGTGATCCGCTCACGTGCGCCGCTCACCTGCGCGACGCGGTGCTCGACAGCGTCGGTCGCACCCCGGAAGAAGTGCACGGTGACCGCGTGGACCAGCTGCTCCTTGCTGACGGCGAGGGTGTACAGCGTTCCCTTCGAACAACGCAGCCGGGCGGCGATGTCGTCGAGGGTCAGGTGCGCGAAGCCCTCGGCGAGAAAGAGTGCCAACAAGGCGTCGAACAACTCGCCGCGGCGTCGGGTCCCGAACGCCGGGGAGCTGCGGGTGGCCATTCACCGAATAGTACTGATAGATGTAAGTCAGTACTATTTTCAGTATCTATTCAGCGTTAATCAGCACCGATTCGAGAGGCTGCTCATGCCCGTCGACCGACTACTGCCCGACCAGGACGCCGCGGATCTCATCGCGCTGACCCGCGATATCGCCGACAAGGTGCTCAGTCCGATCGTCGACGAACACGAGCGCAGCGAGACTTATCCCGACGGTGTGTTCGCTCAACTCGGGGCGGCGGGACTGCTGAGCCTGCCGCAACCCGCGGACTGGGGCGGCGGCGGTCAGCCCTTCGAGGTCTATCTGCAAGTCCTCGAGGAGATCGCCGCGAGCTGGGCCGCGGTGGCGGTGGCGGTCAGCGTGCACAGCCTGTCGTGCCATCCGCTGCTGGCGTTCGGCACCGACGAACAGCGCGAACGCTGGCTGCCGGGAATGCTCTCCGGTGAGCAGATGGGCGCCTACAGCCTCTCCGAGCCCCAGGCCGGTTCAGATGCGGCAGCGCTACGCTGCGCGGCGGTCCCGACCGGGGATAACTACGTCATCAACGGCTCGAAGGCGTGGATCACCCATGGCGGGCGGGCGGATTTCTACACCCTTTTTGCTCGTACCGGGGAGGGGTCAAAAGGTATCTCCTGCTTTCTGGTGCCGAGCGACCAACCGGGGCTGAGCTTCGGCAAGCCCGAGGAGAAGATGGGCCTGGCCGCAATCCCCACGACCTCGGCGTTCTACGACAACGCCGCGATCGACGCCGGCCGTCGAATCGGGGCCGAGGGTCAAGGCCTGCAGATCGCGTTCAGCGCACTGGACTCGGGCCGGTTGGGTATCTCGGCCGTGGCCGTGGGAATTGCGCAAGCCGCACTCGACGATGCCTGCGCCTACGCCAACGACCGAACGACGTTCGGCCGCAAGATCATCGACCATCAGGGGCTGGGCTTCCTGCTCGCCGACATGGCCGCCGCGGTATCCAGCGCCCGGGCCACCTATCTGGATGCCGCGCGACGTCGCGATGCCGGCCGGCCCTACTCACAGCAGGCCAGCGTCGCCAAGCTGGTGGCCACCGACGCCGCGATGAAGGTGACCACCGACGCCGTCCAGGTGCTCGGCGGTGTCGGCTACACCCGCGACTACCGCGTCGAGCGCTACATGCGCGAAGCCAAGATCACCCAGATCTTCGAAGGAACCAACCAAATCCAGCGGCTGGTTATCGCGCGGGCGCTCACGACGGCCTGATTATCGCGCCAGCGCTCACGACGGCCTGAACGGCGCTACGATCCGACCCAGAAACGGCCCTGAGCCACCCCTCAGGCGCTCCCGTCCAATCGAAAGCCGTGTCCCAACCGGGGTCGTGACGAGCGATTCCATCGAGAAATTCATATTTCGTTGCGGAATCGGTTGCGAAGACCACGCAAATCCGCGATCGTTTAGGGGCGGGGCCGTCAGGCCGCAGTGCTCGTCGGCCCGCGGGACATAAGGAGACGGGCCCTGACCGAGACCGGCGCCACCGCCACCCAGCAGACCACCGGAAAAACCGGATCCAAGCGCACCACCGGCGCGCCGGTCATCGAGATCGACCACGTCGTCAAGCGCTTCGAGGATTACATCGCCGTCGCCGACGCCGACTTCTCCATCGGCGCAGGCGAATTCTTCTCCATGCTCGGCCCATCCGGCTGCGGGAAGACCACCACTCTGCGCATGATCGCGGGCTTCGAGCAGCCCACCGAAGGCGCGATTCGCCTCGAAGGCGTTGACGTTTCGCGGACGCCGCCGAACAAACGCAACGTCAACACGGTCTTCCAGCACTACGCCCTGTTCCCCCACATGACCGTGTGGGACAACGTCGCCTACGGACCGCGCAGCCAGAAGAAGGACAAGGCGACGGTGAAAAAGAGCGTCGACGAGATGCTCGAGATCGTTCGGCTCACCGATTTCGCCAAGCGCAAGCCCGCCCAGCTCTCCGGCGGCCAGCAGCAGCGCGTCGCCCTGGCCCGGGCATTGGTCAACTACCCCAGCGCCCTCCTGCTCGACGAACCGCTCGGCGCGCTGGACCTCAAGTTGCGGCATGTCATGCAGTTCGAGCTCAAGCGCATCCAGCGCGAGGTCGGCATCACGTTCGTCTACGTGACCCATGACCAGGAAGAAGCGCTCACGATGAGCGACCGGATCGCGGTCATGAACCAGGGCAATGTCGAGCAGATCGGTACCCCGACCGAGATCTACGACCGACCCGCAACGGTGTTCGTAGCCGGCTTCATCGGCCAGGCCAACCTCTGGCACGGTCGCCAGACCGGCCGCACCAACCGCGACTACGTCGAGGTGGAGGTGCTCGGCGCCACCCTCAAGGCCCGCCCCGGTGACACCACCATCGAGCCCGGCGGTCAGGCCACGCTGATGGTCCGGCCCGAGCGGGTCCGGGTGTCGATGGACCAGCCGACCGGCGATGTCGCGACCGTCCCCGCCAAGGTGGTCGACCTGACATTCCAGGGACCGGTGCTGCGGCTGTCGCTGGCCGCTGCCGACGGCTCCCCGATCCTGGCCCATGTCGGACCCGAGCAGGATCTGCCCCTGCTGCGTCCCGGTGACGACGTGTTCGTGGCCTGGGCCCCCGAAGCCTCGCTGGTCTTGCCTGCGGCCGATATCCCGACGACCGAAGACCTCGAGGAGATGCTCGACGACTCCTAGACCATTCCCGTAGTCCTGCTCTGCCGCTTCGTCCACCGAACTTCCCCCACCGAAAGGCACTACGGCAAATGGCCACAGAGATCGACCCTCGGATCCTCGCTTCGCTGTCCTCCCGACGCCGGTTCATCGGTGGCGGTGCCGCTGCCGCGGCCGCGCTGGTCCTTGGACCGTCCTTCCTCGCCGCGTGTAGCAAGTCGGACAACTCGAGCAGCAGTTCCAGCGGACCCGCCGCCCCGTCCGACGACGGCTCCCCCGCCAAAGGCAACCTGCGCATCTCTAACTGGCCGCTGTACATGGCCGACGGCTTCGTCGCCGCGTTCCAGACCGCGACCGGCCTGACGGTGGACTACAAAGAGGACTTCAACGACAACGAGGAGTGGTTCGCCAAGAACAAGGAGCCGCTGTCGCGCAAGCAAGACATCGGCGCCGATCTGGTGGTACCCACCCAGTTCCTTGCGGCCCGGCTCAACGGACTCGGCTGGCTCAACGGAATCAGCGAAAGCCGTTGGACCAACAAGAAGAACATGCGCCCCGATCTGCTCAACGCCAAGGCCGACCCGGGCCGCAAGTTCAGCGCGCCCTACATGTCCGGCATGGTGGGCCTGGCCTACAACCAGGCGGCGACCAAACGCGAAATCACCAAGATCGACGACCTGTGGGATCCGGCGTTCAAGGGCAAGATCAGCCTGCTCGCCGACACCCAGGACGGCCTCGGCATGATCATGCTCTCGCAGGGCGGCTCGGTGGAGGACCCGACCAGCGATTCCGTCAACAAGGCGGTCGGTCTGATCAAGCAGCAGAAGGACAACGGACAGATCCGCCGGTTCACCGGCAACGACTACGCCGATGACTTGGCTTCCGGCAACGTCGTTATCGCCCAGGCATATTCGGGTGACGTGGTCCAGCTGCAGAAGGACAACCCGGACCTCAAGTTCGTGGTGCCTGCCTCCGGTGGGACCACGTTCGTCGACACCATGGTGATCCCGTACACCACGCAGAACCAGAAGGCCGCCGAGGCGTGGATCAACTACGTCTACGACCGGGCGAACTACGCCAAGCTGATCGCGCACACCCAGTACGTGCCGGTGTTGACGGACATGACCGATGAGCTCAACAAGATCGATCCGGGCCTGGCCGCCAATCCGCTGATCAACCCGCCGAAGTCCACCCTCGACAATTTGAAGACCTGGGCTGCGCTCACCGACGAGCAGACCGCGGAGTTCAACAAGGCTTACGCCGAAGTCACCGGCGGCTGACGCGATGGCAGGAGTAGCCAGTAGCAACCGGCAGCGGAGCAAACTCGCTCCCTACCTGATGATCCTGCCCGCACTTGCGTACCTCGCGGTCTTCTACGTGGTGCCGTTCGTGTCGCTGTTCCGGACATCGCTGTCGACCATGGGCGGCTCGATCTACATGCCCAAGCTCACGTTCGCGTGGGATTTCGCCAATTACGGTGAGGCGCTGAGCACGTACCAGGAGCAGATCCTGCGCTCCTTCGGCTACGCGTTGACCGCCACCGTGTTGTGTGCGCTGCTGGCTTTCCCGCTGGCGTATGTGATCGCTTTCAAAGCGGGTCGCTACAAGAACCTGCTACTGGGTCTGGTGATCCTGCCGTTCTTCGTCACGTTCCTGATCCGCACGCTGGCGTGGAAAACGATCTTGGCCGACGACGGGTGGGTGGTCCACACGCTGGGCACGGTCGGGCTGCTGCCGTCCGAAGGGCGCCTGCTGTCGACCGGCTGGGCGGTCATCGGCGGCCTGACCTACAACTGGATCATCTTCATGATCCTGCCGCTGTACGTCAGCCTGGAGAAGATCGACGCCCGCCTGCTGGAGGCATCCCGCGATCTGTACGGGACCAACCGCAGGATGTTCGGCAAGGTGATCATGCCGCTGGCGATGCCCGGCGTTCTGGCGGGCAGCATGCTGGTGTTCATCCCGTCGGTCGGCGACTTCATCAACGCCGACTACCTCGGTAGCACCCAAACCAGGATGATCGGCAACGTCATTCAGAAGCAGTTCTTGGTCGTCAAGGATTACCCGGCCGCCGCCGCGCTGAGCTTCGTGCTGATGGCACTGATCCTGGTTGGCGTCCTGCTCTATACGAAGGCACTCGGCACGGAGGACCTCGTATGACGACCGAGGCGGGGGCCGCGATCGCGCAGACCCTCGATCATGGTGGACTGGCCAAGCCAGGCCGCAATATTCGGGGGACGTTCAAGCTTGGCGATATCGCCCTGCGGTTCATCGCCGGGCTGGTGCTGCTCTACCTGTTCCTGCCGATCCTGGTGATCATCGTCTTCTCGTTCAACAAGCCGGCCGGCAAGTTCAACTACACCTGGCAGGGTTTCACGCTCGACAACTGGGCCGATCCGTTCAAGTATCCGGCCCTGACCGACGCGCTGAAGCTGAGCCTGAACGTCGCCGCGGTTTCGACGCTGATCGCTGTCGTGCTCGGCACACTCGTCGCGATTGCTCTTGTCCGCCAACGGTTTCGCGGCAGCAAGGCATTCGACACCTTCCTCGTGCTGCCGCTGACGTCGCCCGAGGTCGTGATGGGCGCCTCGCTGCTCACCCTGTTTCTCGACCTGGGCTGGGCCACCGGTTACGTCACGATCCTGATCGCCCACGTGGCTTTCGAGATCAGCTTCATCGCGATGACCGTGCGGGCACGGATCCGTGGCTTCGACTGGACACTCGAGGATGCCTCACTGGATCTGGGCTCCGGCCCGACCCGGACCTTCTTCAAGGTGACCCTGCCGCTGATCGTGCCGGGCATCGTCGCTGCCGCGTGTTTGTCGTTCGCGCTGTCCCTGGACGACTTCATCATCACCTATTTCGTCAGCGGCTCGACGGTGACCTATCCGCTGTACGTCAACGCGGCGGTGAAAGCCGCTGTGCCACCTCAGATCAACGTGCTCGCCACCGCGATCCTGGTGGCCAGCCTGATCCTGTTGGCCCTCGGAACGCTGTACCGGCGCAAGCGCGTCACCTGAGTCCGACACGCGAACACGTCCGTTCGCGCCGGTAACAGCGGTCCATACGGCATTCTTGGCGGGTGACGGTCGACTCGCTACTGGAATCCATCCCACCGCTGGCGGTGTACCTGGTCGTCGGCCTGATCATCGGCCTGGAAAGCCTTGGCATTCCGTTGCCGGGCGAGATCGCACTGGTGAGTGCGGCACTGCTGGCCTCGCGGCATACCCTCGACATCGACCCGCTGTGGGTGGGTGCGTCGGCCACCATCGGTGCGATCATCGGTGACACGATCGGGTACACGATCGGCCGAAAATTCGGGATGGGGTTGTTCGAGCGGCTCGGCAAACGCTTCCCGAAGCATTTTGGCCCCGGCCACGTGGCATTGGCCAAGCAGCTGTTCGACCGGTGGGGCGTGTGGGCGGTGTTCTTCGGGCGTTTCATCGCGCTGCTGCGGATTCTGGCCGGGCCGCTGGCCGGCGCGCTGCACATGCCCTACGCGAAGTTCCTGGCCGCCAACGCATCCGGAGCATTGTGCTGGGCAGGCGGCACCACCGCGGTGGTCTACTACCTCGGCTTGGCCGCCGAGAAGTGGCTATCGCGGTTCTCCTGGATCGCGCTGGTCGTCGCCATCCTCATCGGTGTCGGGATGACCCTGCTGCTCAAAGAACGCACCCGCGGCCTCATCGCCAAGCTCGAGGACGAGCACGATTGGGAGACCCTGCGCAAAAAGCCGCAGACCTAGGGGCCGAGCGTAACCACAGGGCGGAAAATCGGCCCTAGCGCCGCCGTGGCGTTACGTTCGGCGACCGACGCCGTCTCGTCGGCCCTAGATTTGGGGCAGCTGCCCCATGACCGGACCCCGTGCCCGACGCCAGCATTGGGGTATGACAACGATCAGCACACCCCAAGACGCAGTACGCACCATCACCGCTCGACCGGACCTGCCTGCCGGTACCGACGACCGGGTCAGGGGGTTCGGCATCATGGGCCTGCCCTTCGACACCGGGCACTATCTGGCCTACCGCGACTTCCCCGCGTCGTCGTTCTCCCCCGCCTACCGCTCGGTCTGGCATTGCGACCCCGACGGCCGGTGGACGTTCTACGCCACCACACCCGCCGAGCAGAGCTGTTCCCGTTACTTCAGTTCGGCGACAACGGTTCCCGCGGTGCAGTGTGACATCACCGCGACGTGGAGTGATCCGTGGTCACTGACCATCGGCATTCCGGGGCTACTCCGGTGGACGGTGGGTATCGGCAGTACTACGGCCACCCGGGCGGTTAGCCGCATCGGGCAGGCCCTGCCCGAGTGGGCCTGGGCCAACCCGACCGTCCTGGCCGGCCTGGGCCGGGTCGCCGGTCCGTTGTTGGGCACCGGCGGGATGCGGCTGACGGGCGACGCCCCCAATGGTCAGGGCTTCCGGATCGCGCCGCGCCAAATCTGGGCGGTGCGGCGTTCACGGGCCGTCCTCGACGGATCGAGCCTCGGGACCGTCGCCCGACTGGCCACTCAGAGTCGGCTGGCCGATTTCCGGCTCCCACAACGCGGCCTGTGCGTGATCGGTACCGCGCGTTTCGACAGCTTCGATCCGCGCCGCCACATATCGGCCCGGCACACCGCGGCAACAGAACCCCGCGCCGCGTGTTAGGGAGCACAATCGAGCGCGTGGCAGCGCCGAGAACCGGTCCTCCACCGCGAGCGCCCAGCCGCGCCGAGTTGCTGGCAGCGCTCTCGGTGGCGATCGACCTGGGCCTGGGCCAGCCCGCCGAGCACATGCTGCGCGCCGCGCTGATCGGAACCCGCATCGCCGACCGGCTGGGCCTCGACCGTGATCAACGCGATTGCATCTACTACGCGACGTTGGTCATGTGGATCGGCTGTCACGCCGATTCCCATGAATTCGCACAGTGGTTCGGCGACGACATCTCGGTGCGCCGGGACTCGTATCACGTGGACTGGGCGGGGCTGCCCTACTTTCGCTTCCTGGCCGCCAACATCGGCCGCGGCGAACCCCTCACCCAGCGGCTGACCTCCATCGCGACAATGTTCGTCAACGCCCGCGGCAACATGTCGCAGCTGATCCATTCGCATTGCACCTCGGCGGCGCTGCTGGCCGACCGGATGGGTCTCGGGTCAGGAGTTCAGGACGCGTTGGGGTTCAGCTTCGAACGTTACGACGGGCGCGGACTGCCCGGCGGTGTCCGCGGCGAGGACATCCCGATCGAAATGCGGGTGGCCCAGCTCGCCGACATGGCCGAGGTGCACCACCGCACCGGTGGGGTGAGCGCCGCGGTGGACATGGTCACCGAACGCAGTGGGCATCAGTTCGACCCGTTGGTGGTCGCCGTCTTCACCGCCGACGCCGAGGCGATTCTGGCAGGCCCGCAGGCCGGTGAGGTGTGGGAGGCGGCGCTGGCGTGCGCCCCAGACCGTCACCAGCCGCTACAGCAGCAGTCGCTCGACGACATGCTGGTGGCCCTCGGCGATTTCGTCGATCTGAAATGCCCGTTCACACTTGGCCATTCACGCGCGGTCGCGCAGTTGGCCGGCGACGCCGCCGAGCGGGCCGGCTTGGGCGCCGAGACGGTCACCCTGGTTCGCCGGGCCGGCCACGTGCACGATCTGGGCCGCATCGGTGTCTCCAACCAGGTCTGGTCCAAGCCGTCGGCGTTGTCGGCGGCCGAATTCGAGCGCATGCGCCTGCACCCGTACCTCACCACCCGCATTCTGAGCCGGATCAACGGACTCGAGCAGGTCGCCCAGATCGCCGGCAACCACCACGAGTGCGTGAACGGCACAGGCTATCCGCGCAGCCTGCCCGGTGCCGCCCTCGGCATGCCCGACCGGATACTTGCCGCTGCCGTCGCCTACCAATCAGCTTTGGAGCCAAGGCCGTACCGCGAAGCGATGGATCCGGCTGCGGCCGCGCGGCGAGTTCGGGACCGAGTGCGCGATGGCGGGCTCGACGAGGTCGCCGCCGAGGCCGTCCTGCATGCTGCCGGCCACCGAACACGGCGCCCCGGGACCCGACCCGACGGCCTGACACCCCGCGAGATCGAAGTGCTGTGCCTAGTGGCACGCGGCGCCTCCAACAAGGAAATCGCCACCGCCTTGGTGATCAGCGAGAAGACCGCCCGCAATCACGTCGAACGGACCTACGCCAAGATCGGTGTCTCCAACCGCATCGGCGCGAGTATGTACGCACTGCGCCACGGGCTGACCGAAGCGCGATAGTTGAGGCGGATGCCCCATGATCGCGGGGACATCCGCAGCAAGTATCGAGAGTATGACAACCAATCCTTCGTCCGCGTCGTCGCGGACACTCCGGATCCTGGCCGTGGGCTACGGGGTCGTGAGTTACCTCGTCTTCCTCGTCTCCTTCTGCTACGCCATCGGATTCGTCGGCGGCATCGTGGTGCCGCGCACCGTCGATCACGGCATCGACGGCGCCCCCTTCGGGGTGGCGCTTCTGATCAACACCGCGCTTCTGGGGTTGTTCGCCATCCAGCACAGCGTGATGGCAAGGCCCGCCTTCAAACGGTGGTGGACCCGGTTCGTGCCACCGGTCATCGAACGCAGCACATACGTCCTGCTGGCGAGTCTTGTTCTGCTGCTGATGTATTGGCAGTGGCGAACGATGGCTGCCGTGGTTTGGCAGGTCGACCAGCCAGCGGTCCGCGTGCTGCTGTGGGCACTGTTCGCGGCCGGCTGGGCCACGGTATTGGCCGCCACGTTCATGATCAACCATTTCGAACTGTTCGGGCTGCGTCAGGTCTTCGCGGCCTGGCTGGGCTCACCGAGCAGGGCGACGGGCTTCCGGGCGACCTTGCTGTACCGCGTGGTGCGTCACCCGCTGATGCTGGGGTTCCTCATCGCCTTCTGGGCGACGCCGGTCATGACCGCGGGTCATCTGCTGTTCGCGATCGGCACAACGGGCTACATCCTGATCGCCCTGAAGCTCGAGGAGCGCGACCTGGTTGCGGAACTGGGCGACAGCTACCGGGTCTACCGGAACAGCGTTCCGATGCTGGTGCCTGGCGTACGCCCTCGGAGGTCGTGCCCGGTGACCGGTGCCACTCCGCAGGGTTTTCCCGTCGCTCCGCCGGGGTAGCCCGGTCGTCATGGCTGACAATGCGGTACACGGCGCCGTGCGGGCGGCCACCGGCAGTAGAGGATTCGAACTCGCCGCGCGAGCCGGGTACAGCATCAGCGGCGTCCTGCATCTGCTGATCGCCTACATCATCGTGCGGTTGGCCTTCGGCTCGGCAGGCAACGCCGACCAGTCAGGTGCGCTGGCGACGTTGTCGGCCCAGCCCGCCGGCGCGGTCGCGCTCTGGCTGACCGCGGGCGGCCTGATCGCCCTGGCGTTATGGCGAATCGCCGAAGCGGTCGTCGGCTCGCATCCCAGCGAACCGGGGCAGGAACACAACGGCGCCCACGACGTCTTCGACCGGGCCAAGTCGGTCGGCCTCGCCGTCATCTACGGGGGCATTGCCCTCGCGGCGGTGCGATTTGCCCGCGGCGGTGGACAATCGAACAGCGAGCAGAACGCCGGCCTGACCGCCCGGCTGCTCCAAACCGGCTGGGGCAAGGGCGTTTTGCTGATCGCCGCTGCGGTGATCATCGGCGTCGGCGGCTACCACGTCTACAAGGGGTTGTCGACGAAGTTCGAGAAGGATCTCACGGTGACCGGCGGCGGGCCGCTGATCACTCCACTGGGCATCGCCGGTTACACCGCGAAGGGAATCGTGTTGGGCGGCGCCGGGGTTCTGCTGGTCGTGGCGACGGTGACCACGGACCCCACCAAAGGTGCCGGGTTGGACGCGGCGGTCAAGAGCCTGGGCGAGGCACCCTTCGGCAAGGCACTGCTGATCATGGCCGCGATTGGTTTCGCCGCCTACGGCGCCTTTTGCTTCGTCCTGGCCCGCTTCTCACGGATGTAGCGCAACCTTGTCGTCATGGCGAACGCAGCGGGCAATGAGGTGCGGCTTCGGCGGATCTATGACGAGCCCACCCCGGCCGACGGCACCCGGGTGCTCGTGGACCGGCTGTGGCCCCGCGGTATCAGCAAGGACCGCGCACATCTGGACCGTTGGTGCAAAGACGTTGCACCATCGAACGAACTTCGTACCTGGTACCACCACGATCCGACGCTGTTCGAGGAATTCACTCGGCGCTATCGCGAGGAGCTGACCGACCCTCGGCGCGCGGAAGTGTTCGACGAATTGCGCCAGTTCGCCGGCCACGGCACTTTGACGTTGCTCACCGCAACCAAAGACGTCGACCGCAGCGAGGCAGCCGTGCTGGCCGAGATGCTGCGCTAGTCACTCGGCGAAATAGCGAAGCCGGGTGATCACGCGACCGCCTGTACCGAGTTCGGCGATCAGCACTGCCGGCCGCGGTCCGCGCAACGACGCGGTCACCGACGAACCGGCGCCGATCAGCTTGGTCCAGGGCATTCCCGTCAACTCGTCACTGAATGTGCCGAATTTCAACGGGTTTCGCTCGCCACGGGTGATCAGCGCACCCGGCGCCAGCGACCGCCAGGCCCGCAATTCGTCACCGGCGACGACAGCGTCGAGAAACGCTCGCACCGTCCGTTTGCCCCGGAACCGGGCACCGCGAAAACCCGCCGCGAATCCCAGCGATCCACGCAGCCCCTGATTGCGGATCAGGGCGCGGCTCAGTTCCAGCGCCTGAGGGCCTGCGGCCAACCCGTTGCCACCGAATTGCACCACCATCGCCGGCAATTCCCAGTAGGCGCGCAGACGCTCGATCCGCCACTGCGTCGCCTCCTCACGCAGGTCGTAACGCAGCACGGCCGGGATCCGCATCGTCACCACCGGCCCCATCCCGACTTCGAGGACGACGTCGCGGATAACCGTTGTGTCCGAGACGATATCGGCCTCATGGCGGAAGACGATCTGGCGCGGTGCGATGAACGTGTCGTAGAACCGGCCGATCCGCACTGGCCCCGCATGCGGCCGGGAGCCGACCGGATCCTCGACCTGGCCGTCGACGGTGAACAAGCCCACCCAGCCCGCACGGTCGTGGTCGGCCGCCATCAGCGGGGAACGGTCGACGGCGTCGAGCAGAGCCGAGCGCGGTTCCGGCATCACGCGCTGCGCACCAATTCGACGCCGCGACCTCGCATCTCGTCCAGCGCGTCGGCGGTCGAACCGGGTGCCACCCCGGCCGTAAGATCCACCAGGACACGGGTTTTGAAACCGGCACGGGTGGAATCGGCCGCGGTCTGGCGTACGCAGTAGTCGGTGGCGATCCCGGCAATATCGACTTCGTCGACACCGCGGGCACGCAACCAATCGGTCAGCGAGGTGTCGTCGGCGTCGCCTTCGAAGCCGCTGTAGGCGGCGGTATAGGCACCCTTGTGGAACACCGCTTCGATCGGTGCGGTGTTCAGCTCCGGATGGAAATCGGCACCGGTGGTGCCGGCCACGCAATGCCGCGGCCAGGTGTCGACATAGTCGGGCTGATCGGCGAAATGCGGCCCAGGGTTCACGTGATAGTCCTTGGTCGCCACCACATGGTCATAGCCGTGGTTGTCGGCCAACAACGCGTTGATCGCGCGCACCACCGCGCCGGCCCCGGCCACGGCCAGCGATCCCCCCTCGCAGAAATCGTTCTGCACGTCGACGACGATCAGCGCCCGCATCAGCCCACCGTATCGGCAGATCCGACGCCGTACTACCGGGTCCGCCCGGCAGTACAGTGAGTTCGCCATGACACTGTTCGACTTTTTCCAAGCCGAGGAGCTTCCGGTGCCGGCGCTCACCCCGGCGCAGGCCCGCGACATCGCCAAGACCCAGTTCGGCATCGACGCGCAGGTCGCCCCGCTGGGCAGCCAGCAGGACGCCAACTTCCTGCTGAGCACCCCCGACGGCGACCCGATCGGGGTGCTCAAGGTCGCCAACCCGGCCTTCTCCCGCATCGAACTGGAAGCCCAGGACGCCGCCGCGGCCCACATCGGGCAGATCGAGCCGGACGTACGCACAGCGACGAACGTCGAGCTCGCCGGGGTCGCGCCGATCGCCGAGCTGCGCGGCGACGACGGCACGGTGCTCTATGCCCGCATCATCGCCTTCCTGGCCGGCGGCACCATGAGCGGCGATCAGTACGTCACCCCCGCCCGGGCAGCGGCGCTGGGCGCGCTGGCCGGGCGTACGGTCCGCGCCCTGACGAGCTTCGAGCACGACGGCGTCGACCGCGTGCTGCAGTGGGATTTGCGCCACGCCCAGCGCACGGTCGAGGTGCTCGCCGCGCACGTCACCGACATTGCGCGCCGAGATGTCGTCGAGTCCGCGGCAGCGGCGGCCTGGCAGGCGGTCGCCGACCTCAGTGAGGACCTGCCGGTCCAGGTGATCCACGGCGACATCACCGACGACAACGTCGTGTGCGCCGGCTCGTTCCCCGACGGCGTCATCGACCTCGGCGACCTGACCCGGTCCTGGACCGTGGGCGAGCTGGCGATCACGGTCTCGTCGCTGCTGCGCCACGAAGGCGGCGAACCCGCCGCGACCTTGCCCGCGATCGCCGCGTTCCACGCCGTGCGCCCGCTGGGTCCGGCAGAGATCGAGGCCCTGTGGCCGTTGGTCGTGCTGCGCGCCGCAGTGCTGGTCGTCAGCGGGATCCACCAAGCCGCGATCGACGCCGACAACGACTACGCCACCAGCGCCCTGGAGTGGGAGTGGCGGATCTTCGAACGCGCCATCGAGGTGCCCAGCGAGGTGATGACCGCCCAGATCCGTGCCGCGCTGGGTGCCGCGCATGCCGCTGATCCGCTCCCGGTGGAAGCCCCGCTGATCAGCGGGCTGGCACCCGGTTCCGTCGCGCGGCTGGACCTGTCCGCCGAATCCGACGCAATGGACAGTGGCCGCTGGCTGGCGGACGCCTGCGAGAGCGACCTTGTCGCCGAGGCGCTCGCCGACGGCGCCGCGGCGGTGGTCAGCACGTTCGGTCAGCCGCGGCTGACCCGGTCGGTGCCGCTGAGCCCGCAGTCCGCGGCCACCGTCGGCACCGGCATCGACCTGTGGCCGGCCACGCCGATGCCGATCGCCGCGCCGTGGAGCGGTGTGGTGGACGCCGTCACCGCCGACTCCGTCACCCTCACCGGCACCGCAGGATCCCTGCAGCTGCGGGGGGCTCTGCGCGTCAACGAGCACGTGCAGCCGGGCCAGAGCGTGGCCGCCGGCACCGGGCTGGGCACCGTCGAGGGCCATGTCTGGGTCCAGTGCCGCAGACTGCCCGACCTCATGGTTCCCGACTTCGTCCGGGCCGAATACGCCGCGGGCTGGTTGAGCCTGGTCGACGACCCCGGCGTGCTGCTCGGCCTGGCGCCGCAGGCCCCGGCGGCCGACGACAGCGAGGCACTGTGGCGCCGCCGCGCGGACTCCTTCGCCACCGTCCAGGAGCATTACTACCTCAACCCGCCCCGCATCGAGCGCGGCTGGCGCGAGCACATGCTGGCCAACGACGCCCGCAGCTACCTCGACATGGTCAACAACGTCGCTCTTGTCGGCCACGGCCATCCGGCGCTCGCGGACGCAGTTGCCCGGCAGTGGCGTCGACTCAACACCAATTCGCGATTCAACTACGGCGCCGTCGTGGCGCTCTCCGAGCGGCTGGCCGCCACCCTGCCCGACCCGCTGGACACCGTGTTCCTGGTGAACTCCGGCTCGGAGGCCGTCGATCTGGCGCTGCGGCTGGCGATGGCCACGACCGGCCACCAGGATGTGGTCGCAGTGGCCGAGGCCTACCACGGCTGGACCTACGCCACCGACGCCGTGTCGACGTCGGTGGCCGACAACCCGAACGCACTGGCCACCCGGCCGGAGTGGGTGCACACCGTCCCCTCGCCCAATGCCTACCGCGGCGAGCATCGCGGACCGGACGCTGCGCGCTACGCTCCCGAGGCCGTCGAGATCATCGAACAGCTTGCCGCACAAGGAAATCCGCCCGCGGCGTTCATCTGCGAACCGTTCTACGGCAATGCCGGCGGGATGGCGCTGCCCGACGGCTATCTCAAAGCCGTTTACGCGGCGGTGCGTGCCGGCGGCGGCCTGGCCATCGCCGACGAGGTGCAGGTCGGCTACGGCCGCACCGGCCGGTGGTTCTGGAGCTTCCAGCAGCAGGACGTGGTGCCCGATGTCGTCACCGTCGCGAAAGCGATGGGCAATGGCCAGCCACTCGGGGCAGTGATCACCACCCGCGAGATCGCCGAGAGATACCGCACCGAGGGCTACTTCTTCTCCTCGGCCGGCGGCAGCCCGGTCTCCTGCGTGGTCGGCCTGACGGTGCTCGACCTGCTCGAGAAGGAGGGTCTGCAGCGCAACGCCCTGACCGTCGGCGACCACCTCAAGACCCGTATCGACGAGCTGGCAACCCGCCACGAGCTGATCGGCACCGTGCACGGCAGCGGGTTGTACATGGGCGTCGAGCTGGTGCGCGACCGGACGACGCTGGAACCCGCCGTCGAGGAGACGGCGGCGATCTGCGAACGGCTTCGTGAGCTCGGTGTCATCGTCCAGCCGACCGGCGACCGGCAGAACGTGCTGAAGGTCAAACCCCCGATGTGCATCACCAGGGAATCAGCCGATTTCTTCGTCGACATGCTCGACCGGGTGCTGTCCACCGGCTGGTGAATCGGCTGACGGAGGCCCTCGGCGACCGCCGCAGAGGAATATTGGACGGCCGTACCGAAGCCGGATGAGCCGAGGATGTGGTCGAAATGATGGTGTGTCATCACCAGGTCGCCAGTGATCTGACCGCCTTCCGTGACGCGCATGGCTTTGGAAAGCGTTGTGCCACAACCAATCAGCAAAGGTTTGTCACCGCCGTGCACCAGCCCGACAGTACCGTCGAGGAACGGCAGCGACACCGGTACACACGGCCGGAAAATGTCTCCCAGCCATAGCGCATGACCAGAGAAACGAGTCCTGGCATAGGGTAGGTACCGGGCACTTACGTTGCAGTATGTAGCTAAGCGAATTATAGTCCAGACACATGTCCAGACAGCTCGCCGACAGTGTCCGGCCTTTTTAACGATGACATTTGCGAGTTTCACGATGACATATGCGAGCCCGGTGGGTTACTCGGCCGTATCGGTCATGGACGTTGCAGGAGTATGAAGATGCGGATTGCGTTGCTGTCCTACCGCAGCAAAACCCACTGTGGCGGGCAGGGCGTCTACGTTCGGCACCTCAGTCGCGGACTGGTGGAACTGGGCCACGACGTCGAGGTTTTCTCCGGCCAGCCCTACCCCGAGATCCTCGACCCGCGGGTTCGGCTGACCGAGGTGCCCAGCCTCGACCTCTACCGTGAGCCCGATCCGTTCCGGGTGCCGCGACCGAGTGAGATCCGCGACCGCATCGATGCGCTCGAGTTGGCCACCATGTGGACGTCGGGCTTCCCCGAACCTCGCACGTTCAGCCTGCGGGCCGCCCGGCTGCTGTCCGCGCGTCTCGACGAATTCGACATCGTGCACGACAACCAATGCCTGGGCACCGGCTTGCTGCGGATCGCCGAGATGGGCCTTCCCGTCGTGGCCACCGTGCACCACCCGATCACCCGCGACCGTCTGCTCGATCTGGCTGCCGCCAAATGGTGGCGAAAGCCGTTGGTGCACAGGTGGTATGGCTTTGCACAGATGCAGAAGAGGGTCGCGCAGAACATTCCGGATCTGTTGACGGTGTCAACGTCGTCAGCCACCGACATCGCCGACGACTTCGGGGTGAGCCCCCAACAGCTTCGCGTCGTCCCGCTCGGGGTGGACACCGAGTTGTTCAAGCCGTCTGACCGACCGCGGGTCCCGGGCCGCATCATCGCGATTTCCAGCGCGGACCGCCCGCTCAAGGGCATCGGGCACCTGCTGCACGCCGTGGCGAAGTTGCGCGCCCAGCACGACCTGGAGCTGCAGCTGGTGGCCAAGCTGGAGCCCAACGGGCCGACCGAGAAGCTCATCGCCGAGCTCGGTATCAGCGATATCGTGCACACCACCAGCGGGTTGTCCGACGAAGACTTGGCGGCGCTGTTCGCCTCCGCCGAGATCGCCTGCATTCCATCGCTTTATGAAGGCTTCTCCCTGCCCGCGGTCGAGGCCATGGCCAGCGGTACACCGATCGTGGCCAGCCGGGCCGGCGCGTTGCCCGAGGTGCTTGGCGTCGACGGCGAATGCGCCGATCTGGTGACACCGGGTGACGTCAACGAGCTGATCGCGGCGCTTGGCAGGCAGCTGGAGTCCCCCGAGCGCCGGCAGTGGCTCGGGACCGCCGGCCGGCGTCGTGCGCTCGACGTGTTCAGCTGGGAGTCGGTCGCCGCCCAGACCGTCCGCGTCTACGAGCAGGCCATCGCGCGAACCGGCCGCGTCACCGACGCCGTCGAGGCGGTGGACGAGTCATGCTGACCGTCGACTACGACCGGCTCGCGGTCGGACCGGGAACCGCGGTCATCGATGTCGGCTGCGGTGCCGGACGGCACAGCTTCGAGGCATATCGACGGGGCGCCGACGTCATCGCCTTCGATATGGACGCCGCTGGACTTGCCGACGTCGACACCCTGTTGCAGGCGATGGGTGAAGCCGGCGAGGCACCGGAATCAGCCAAGGCGCAGGTCGTGGTCGGTGATGCGCTGGCGCTGCCCTATCCGGACGAGAGCTTCGACTGCGTGATCGCCTCCGAGATCCTCGAGCACGTCCCCGAGGACGATGCCGCCATCGCCGAGCTGATCCGGGTCCTCAAGCCAGGCGGCAAGTTGGCGGTGACCGTTCCGCGGTGGCTGCCCGAACGGATCTGCTGGCTGCTGTCCGACGAATACCACGCCAACGAGGGTGGGCACATCCGCATCTACAAGGCCGACGAGTTGCAGGCCAAGCTGGTTCGCGGCGGGCTCACGTTCACCCACTCCCATCACGCCCACGCGCTGCACTCCCCGTTCTGGTGGCTGAAATGCGCTGTCGGCGTGGAGAAGCCCAATCATCCAGCAGTCAAGGCGTATCACCAGCTGCTGGTGTGGGACATGATGTCCCGGCCCGCCCTGACCAGGGTGGCCGAAGCCGCGCTCAATCCGCTGGTCGGCAAGAGCGTCGCCCTCTACTTCGAGAAGCCGATCACGAATGCCCCGCCAGTCTGATCTCGAGGGTGTGCCGGGAGTCCCCCGCATCCTCACGCCGCAGCAATGCCGCCAGACGGCGGAATCCATTGCGGCCGTGCAGGAATCCTCAGGCGAGATCCCGTGGTCCGAGACCGGGCACACTGACGTGTGGGATCACATCGAGTGCGCCATGGCCCTGACCGCCGCCGGCCTGCGTGAACCCGCCCGCGCGGCCTACGAATGGTGCCGCCGCGAGCAGCGCGCCGATGGCTCCTGGCCCATCCAGTACCGCCGCGGCGTGATCGAAGATGCCAACAGCGACAGCAACTTCTGTGCCTACATCGCCGCCGGGGTGTGGCATCACTTCCTGGTGACCGGCGATCTGCAGTTCGCCGAGCACATGTGGCCAACGGTTCGCGCAGGCATCGACTTCGTCCTCGGCCTGCAGGCCGGTACCGGTGAAATCTATTGGGCGCGAAGCCCATCCGGCGTTCTTCCGGAGGCATTGCTGACCGGTTGCGCCAGCGTGTACCACAGCATCCGCTGTGCGGTGGCGCTGGCCGAGCGCCTCGACGAGCCGCAGCCGGAATGGGAAGTGGCGCTGGGCCGACTCGGCCACGCCATCGCCGAACATCCCGACGCCTTCACCGAGAAGCCCCACCACTCGATGGACTGGTACTACCCGATTCTCGGTGGTGCGTTGCGCGGCTCAGCGGCCGCCGCCCGAATCGCCCAGCGCTGGGACGATTTCGTGGTCGACGGCCTGGGCATCCGCTGCGTTGACGACCGGCCGTGGGTCACCGGGGCCGAAACGTGCGAACTGGTCATGGCGCTGGACGCGATGGGCGATCGGCGGCGAGCCGTCACCCAATTCGCCGCGATGCAACACCTGCGCGAGCGGGACGGCTCCTACTGGACCGGGCTGGTGTTCGCCGACGGCAAGCGCTGGCCGGTCGAGCGGACCACGTGGACGGCGGCAGCGGTGATCCTCGCCGCCGACGCGCTGTCCGTCACCACCGGCGGCAGCGCCATCTTCCGTTCCGCCGACCTGCCGCGCGGCCTCGAGGGCAACTACGACTGTGAATGCGTCAGGCGCTGAAGGGATCCTCGCCCGCCGCTCCGGCAGTGCGCTCCAGCACCCGCAGCGAACCCATCGAGCTGACCTCGGTGAAATGACCGGATTCCACAGCGCGGCAATAGATGTTGAAGGGCGGCCGGCCACCATCGCGGGGGTCGGGGAACACATCGTGGATGACCAGCGCGCTGCCCGACGCCACCCATTTGGCCCAGCCCTCGAGGTCCTGCTGCGCGGCACTCTCACTGTGCCCGCCGTCGATGAAGAGAAACTGCAGCGGGGTCTGCCAGCCGCGGGCCACGACCGGCGACTTGCCCACCACCGCAACGATCGTGTCGTCCAGGCCCGCGGCGTCCAGCGTCCGGCGGAAGGTGGGCAGCGTGTCGAACCGGCCACTGACCGGATCGACCATCGTCGTGTCGTGGAATTCCCAGCCCGCCTGATGCTCCTCGGATCCGTGATGATGGTCGACGGTGTAGAGCACACTGCCCGTCGCCGCGGCGGCGGCACCCAGCATGACGGTGGATTTGCCGCAGTACGTGCCGATCTCGACGGCGATCCCGGCGTCCAGGTAGCGGATGGCCGCGTCGTAGAGCGCGCCCCCCTCGTCGAGAGGCATGAAGCCCACAATCTGCTCGGCCAATTCGAAAAGGCGGGAAGTTTGCGCTGCGGCGGTAGTGTCGGTGCGGCTCATGTTCCGAACCTAACGCGTCGGGATGGTCCATGGCCAGCGCGCACCTTGTCGCTGCTGGTGGGTTGTAGTAGCGTCCGGACATGTGTCTGATCCGGTAGCTCTGGAATCGACGCGACGCCGGTTGACAGCAAAGCAGGCCGCTACGGTCGACCGCTTGGGCCGCGCCGCGGTCGACGTGCTGAGCCGAGAAGGATTCTCTGGTCTGACGATCCGGATGGTGGCCGCCGAGGCGGGGGTAGGCGCAGCAACCGCCTACACCTATTTCTCGTCCAAGGAACATCTGGTCGCCGAAGTGTTCTGGCGCCGGCTGGCCTCGACGCCGGTCCCACCCGACGATTCGCCCGACCCGATCGAGCGCGTGGTGGCGGTGCTCAGGCACATCGCACTACTGGTCGCCGATGAGCCCGAACTTGCCGGCGCCGTGACGACCGCCCTGCTGGGCAAGGATCCCGACGTCGAACACCTGCGCTTCCGTATCGGCCGCGACATCCATCAGCGGCTGACCTCTGCCCTTGGTACGCAATGCGATTCGAACGTCGTTGAGTCTCTTGAACAGCTCTATGCCGGCGCGTTGGTGCGGGCCGGCATGGGATATGCGTCGTACACCGAGATCGCCACGAGGCTGGAGGCCTCGGCCCGTCTGCTGCTGACCTGACGTTTCAATCCACATTGGCCAGCCTGCTGTTGCTGGGCGCGGTCGGGTTTGACCACGTAGTCAGTAGGGAACTCCGCCGCCATGTTGATTCGCAGAGTTGCCCGACCCATGTTGGCGGCGGTATTCATCGGCCAGGGTTTCGAAGCGTTGAGAAGCCCGAAGCCGGCCGCCGAAGCCGCCCGGCCCGCTCTCGAAGGTTTGCAGAAGCTGCCCGACCCGGTCGGCTCCAGCGTCCCGAGCGACCCGGAGACATTCGCGAGGATCACTGCGGCGGTCCAGATCGGCGGCGGGCTGCTGCTCGCGTCCGGACGACTGCCCCGGCTTGCCTCGGCGGCGTTGGCGGGCACGGTGATTCCGGCCAACCTCGGCGCGCACATGTTCTGGGACGAGCCCGACCAACAGCTCAAGGCCGAGAAGCGCCGCGCGTTCCTGACCGATCTCAGCCTGCTCGGCGGGCTGATCATCGCCTCGGCCGACACCGCAGGCAAACCGTCATTGGGCTGGCGTGGACGCCGTGCGGCGCGCAAGGTCAGCGATGCTGTCTCGGCCGGGCTGCCGGGATCGAGCCATGGCCTGCTGGACAGCGATCTGCTGGACAAGGTGGGCCCGAAGGTCGGCCACGGTCTGCAGGTCGGCGCGGAACGCGGCCGCGAACTGGCGGTGGCTGCCGGTGAGCGCACCGCCCCGCTGCTGGAGACCGCCCGCAAGCGCGGGGCCGAATTCGCCGAGATCGCCCGCGAACGAGGGGCGGAGCTGGCCGAGGTGGCCCGCGAGCGCGGCGCCGAGTTCGCCGACGTGGCCCGCGAGCGCGGGGCGGAATTCGCCGACGTCGCCCGCGAGCGCGGCGTCGAATTCGCCGACGTAGCCAGGGATCAAGGCGGCGAATTGGTCGATACCACGCGTGCCCGCGCGAAGAAGGCCAACAAGCAAGCCAAGAAACAGGCCAAGAAGTTAGCCAAGTACTGACCTTTCGGATCGCGCCGCGGTGAAGCCGCTGCCGGGTCCGGCCGCCAGGGTAGATTGGCCGGACTGACGTCAGCGGGAGGAGCGATCTATGACCACGGGTGACTACGACCCAAACGCGTACGGTCCGCCCGGAGGTAATCCCCCTCCGCCGCCGGGTCCGCCCGGTTATCCGCCACCACCGCCAGGTCCGGCCGGTGGCTACCCGCCTCCGCCCCCGCCAGGTCCGGCCGGCGGTTATCCCCCGCCACCTCCTGGTGCGCCCGGTTATCCCCCGCCACAGCCGTACGGCCAGCCGGGGTACGGCGGCTACCCGCCGCCGGTACCGACCGGTGGCCAGCCCGGCGGACTGGGGGTGCGCTTCGGCGCACGTCTGATCGACGGGATCCTCGTTGCGATCGTGGCGTTCCTGCTAGCCCTTGTTCTCAACGCGACGAGCAATATCCTTGTCACAGGCCTGTTTTCGGGTCTGCTGACGTTCATCTACTTCGTCGCATTCGAGGTGACGCTTGGCGCGACGCCGGCCAAGAAGATACTGGGTCTCAGTGTCCACGGCCCCGGCGGCGCACCCAAGCCGACGCTGCAGCAGTCAGCAATCCGCAACTCGTTCACACTGCTGTCGGTCATTCCCTGGCTGGGTAGCCTGCTGGCGCTGATCGCCTACATCATCATCGCGGTGACGATCAACAACAGCCCGACCAAGCAGGGCAAGCACGACGAACTGGCCGGCGGCACACAGGTCGTCAAAGGGTAAGCGCTGCGCTCAGATCACGAGACTGAGCAGCAGCACGACGGCCAGACCTGTGACCGACAAGACCGTCTCCATCAGTGACCAGGTCTTGATGGTCTGACCCACGCTGATCCGGAAATACTGGTTGACCAACCAGAATCCGGCGTCGTTGACATGGGAGAAGAACAGCGACCCGGCCCCGACGGCAAGCACGACCAGCGACACCTGGCCGCTGCTGAGGCCATCCACCAACTGGAGCACCAGTGCCGAGGCGGTGATGGTGGCCACCGTCGCGGAGCCGGTCGCCAGCCGGATCAACACGGCGAGCACCCAGGCCAGCAGGATCACCGAGATGTTCGCGCTCTTGGCCCAATCGGCCAGCAGCGTGCCGATCCCGCTGTCGACGAGGACCTGCTTGAAGCCGCCGCCCGCGGCGACGATCAGGATGATGCCTGCCACAGGAGGCAGGCCCGACTCGACGCATTTCATCACCGCGGCCCGGGACATGCCGGAACCGCCGCCAAGGGTGAAGATGCCGACGATGACCGCGATCAGCAGCGCCACCAGCGGCGTACCGAGGACGTCGAAAGTGATTCGGAACCATTGATTCTCGTCGTCGATGAAGATATCGACGAGCGCCTTGCCGAGCATCAGCACGACGGGCAGCAGCACGCTGAACATCGTCACCCCGAACGACGGCCGGCGAGCTCCACGATCCTGGTCCGGAAGCACTTCGCCTTCAGGTCCCAGCGCGGCCGAACCGGACCCGAACGTGTCGGGCGCCTCGACGACGACCCAGCGCCCGGCCAGTTTGCCGAACAACGGTCCGGCCACGATGATCGTCGGAATCGCCACCGCCACACCGAGAGCCAGCGTCAAGCCCAGGTCGGCGTGCAGCAAACTGATCGCGGTCAGCGGCCCCGGGTGCGGCGGCACGAAACCGTGCATTGCGGAAAGTCCCGCCAGTGCCGGGATTCCGACCGTGATCAGCGAGAGCTGCGAGCGCCGCGAGACCAGGTAGATGACCGGCATCAGCAGGACCAGACCGATCTCGAAGAACATCGGGAGGCCGATGATGGCGCCCACCAGTGCCATCGCCCATGGCAGGGCCCGCGGCGAGGCGTGCCCGACGATAGTGTCGACAATCTCGTCAGCGCCACCCGAATCGGCGAGGAGCTTGGCGAACATCGCGCCCAGTGCGATCAGGATGCCGACTCCGGCGGCGGTGGTGCCGAAGCCGTCGGAGAACGACTTCAGCACTTTCTCCAGGTTCTCGCCGGCGACGATACCCACGGTCAAGGCGCCAAAGATCAACGCCAGGAACGGGTGCAGATGCGCCAGCGTGATCAGAAGGACGATCACCGCGATGCCCGCGAGGAACGCCAGGATCAGCTGCCAACCGGGAGCTACCGGTGTCGCTAACTTGGGCGCTTCGGCCAGCAGGGTGGCGTTCAGGTTCATCGGCGTCCTTCTCCTTCAACCCGGGTTACGTAGGTGTCGACGATCGCATCGATGCTCTGGTCGACATCGATGCTGATTCCGTGTTCGTCGGTGTCGAGGGGTTCGAGGGTGTCGAACTGCGAGGTGAGCAACGCCGCGGGCATGAAATGACCGGGCCTGCTTGCCTGCCGGCGGGCGATGACGTCCTCGGTTCCGCTCAGGTGCAGGAACCTGACATCGGCACAGTGTTGCCCGAGCTGGTCGCGGTACTTGCGTTTGAGTGCCGAGCAGCTCATCACACCACCGTCGCGGTGGTCGGCGAGCCACGCACCGATGGCCTCCAGCCACGGGTAGCGGTCGTCGTCATCCAATGCGTGGCCGTCGGTCATCTTGGCGATATTGGCCGGCGGGTGGAAGTCGTCGGCGTCGGCGAAGGGGACGCGTAACCGCTGGGCGAGCGCTGCGCCGACGGTCGATTTCCCCGAGCCGGACACCCCCATGACGACGATGGGTGAGGCCATGCCTGCGTCTACCCTGCTGTGGGCCATGCCACACAGCATTCCTCAATGATCATACTTTTGCAACACTCTGACGTAATGGATCGGTTTTTTAAACCGCCTGCCATGCCTATGACAGGATGTATCCGTGACATCGGAGCCAATGGTGAGCGAACTGCACAGCAATGTGCTGACCGCGCTCGGCGAGGCGATCGTCTCCGGGCGTTACCAACCCGGCCAGGTGCTGACGCTCGACGGTGTCAGTGCCGACCACGGCGTGTCCCGTTCGGTGGCCCGCGAGGCCATCCGGGTGCTGGAGTCGATGCGGATGGTCGCTCCCCGCCGGCGGGTGGGCATCACGATCCAACCAGCGGTCAAGTGGAACGTGTTCGACCCCAGGGTGATTCGCTGGCGACTGGACGCCGGCGATCGTGCCGTGCAACTCATGTCGTTATCGGAGTTGCGGCGCGGTTTCGAGCCCGCGGCTGCCGCATTGGCCGCGCGCCGTGCCGACCCGCATCAGTGTCGAATCATGGCGGCCGCGGTATCGGACATGGTGGTCCATGGTCGCTCGGGCGATTTGGATGCATACCTGTTGGCGGACAAAGTCTTTCATCGGACACTGTTGGAGGCCAGTGGCAATGAGATGTTCCGTGCGCTCAACGACGTGGTGGCCGAGGTGCTCGCCGGGCGAACCCATCACGGCATGATGCCGACCCGGCCCAACCCGGCTGCGATCGCGCTGCACGACGAGGTGGCGCGGGCGGTCCGATTACGCGACGAGGCCGGCGCCGAACGCGCCATGCGCGCGATCATCGACGAAGCGGCGGCCGCCCTGGCCGAGGACCTATCCCCGCGGCCGACCTGACCTCACTCGGCAGGCTTGTAGTTGAAGTCGATCCGGTCACCATTGACAGCGGTAACGGTCAACGCGAAGTCCTGGGTCTCCGAGCCGGCCACCACCGTGCAGGTGACGGAGTTGCCCACCTTGCCCTCCAAGTCACCGGTGCAGTTCGCGGAATCCGGGCGGCTACCCAGCTGCGTCGCAAGCTGATCCAGCAGCGAGCTCTCGACCTGAGCCTTCTCCAGTATCGGCAGCACGTTGAAGTACAGCATCAGACCCTCGACCTTGGTGACGACGGCAGTGCGCTTGGTCGTGACGCCGCTGACCGTGACGTCACAGTGGGTCTCGGTGCCCTCCTTGCCGTCCAGGCCGCTCTCACAGTTGACCGAGTCGACCGCGACATTGGCGGACTTGGCCAGGAGACCGGATACGCCCTTCTCCAGTTGCGTCTTCGACAGCGCCGGCGTCATGTCGTAGCTGACCGTGGTGCCCTCGACCTTGGTGACGGTGATGACGGGTTCGAAACTGTTGTCGCTGCTGAGCACCACCTCGCAGCGGGTGGTCTTGCCGACCTCGCCTTTGAGGTCGTCCTTACACGTCACCGTCTGCGGCTTCTCCCCGGCCTTTTCCAGCCGCTGCGAGATGTCTTTCTCGAGGTCGGTTTTCGACACCGAGACGCCGGTGCTGACGTTAAACGAGCAACCGGCCAGCACCGCGCCGGCTAGGGCCGCCGCCGTCAATGCGGCACCGAGCCGCGGGAGCCCCGTTGTCGAAAGCATCATGACCTCCCAGAATGTGCCGGCGCTGCGGGTTCCCGCACTCCGCGTGCAAGATACCAAGGGACCTTCGCCACCAGGGGTTCATCGGTGATGGTTCACTACGAGAGTGAGCAGAACACCTGAGCTGGCGCGCCGCTTCTTCGACCGCTATGAACCGGTTCACGGCATCACCTACTTCGCGCCCGGCGTGCGAACCGTGTTGGACGCCATGGGATTCGTCGGGTTCTGGCGCGGGTACTTTGCCGGCCGTGCCGCACCGCTGGGCCCGGTGCCGGGCGACGTGGTCACCGCGGTGTTCTACAACTTCTCCGCCGAGCGGGTACACAAGGCGGTGCCCGGGATCTGGGATATCGCCACGCCGGCCGACATGGTCCAGGTGCGGCTGGACACCGCAGTGGCCGCACTGCGTGGCTACGGGCTGAGCGACGAGACACCGGGTCTGGCCGAGGCCGCTGAACTCGCGGCCCTGGCAGCCCGCACCGCACCGCCGGATGGCCGGCCACTGTTCGCGGCGAACCTGGCACTCCCCTGGCCCGAGACCCCACTGGCAAGCCTCTGGCACGCGACGACGCTGCTGCGCGAGCACCGCGGCGACGGCCACGTGGCGATTCTGGTGGGCGAGGGCATCAACGGCCGTGAGTCCAATGTCTTCCACGTCGCCGCCGGCGCGGTACCGGCCGATTTCATCAAGCGCACCCGTGACTATTCCGACGACGAATGGGATTCATGCGTGCAGTCCCTCGGCGAACGTGGATTGCTCACGCCAGCAGGCACTCTCACACCTGCCGGGCGGACGCTGAAGGATCACATCGAACTGCGCACCGACACCATTGCGTTGAGCGCGTTGAGCGCCTTGGACGACGCAGCGGTGGAGCGCTTGTTCCAGTCGCTCACGCCGATCACGCGACAGGTCATCGCCGGTGGCGACCTCCCCGTGGCCACCCCGATGGCCTTGCGTCGCAACGAACTCGACGACAACTCCGCGCGGCTGTAACCGGAGAACCTCAGAGGTTGCGGTTCCACTCCACCCAGCCGACGCCAGTTCTGCCGTCGGCGGTCTCGACGGAGACCCAGGCCCGCGGGAACAAGCTGATCTGACCCTCAGGTCCGATCAGCCGAACGGGTGCGTGGCCGCGGATGTCGACGGTCGTCTGAATCGGGCCCGGCTCGTAGACAATGCTGGTGGTCACCGGTAAGTGGTCATCGGCGAATGTCGCCTCGGCGGTGACGGCCGTGGTCTCGGTGACAGCCTCGCCGGAGCGCTGCTCGTAGCCGACGCTGATCGGACCCATGCCCGGGATGCGGAGGTCCACACCGTGGAGGTGTGTCCCGTCCTCGAGGTGCAGCGCGCTCCACACCCAGTCCATGCTCCACCAGTCACGGACACCATAGGAGTGGTCCCGCTGGCCCGGGACCGCCTCGAACTCGTAGACACGCCCGGCGATCGTGACGCTTCCGGTGATGGTGCACGGGATTTCGTAACGCGTGGTGATGCGGTACGCGTACGGGATGCCCACCGACGTCCAGGTCAGGTCCATCTCCAGGTCCACCGGCCGGCCCGGCTCGTCGAGCAACAGATCCGACGGATCGTCGTATTCCTGTGCGGTACCGCGAACTTCGACGCGATAGGACTGCAGCGGAGTGATCGCACCGTGGCGCAGTTCGGCGCCGTCGGCCTTGGCGACCGCGGGATCGGCGGGCAGCGGCGCCTCGAAATTCACCAGCGCGACGGTCGGCATGTCCGGGCCGCACACCAGGGCGTTGATCCACGCGACGTTCTGATTGGGCACCAGGCCGAGCCGGATCCAGCCGCCGACACCTTGCGATGGGTCGGCAAAATCCCAGTACCAGCTCTCGTTCCAGAGCGGTTCGTCACCCGGCTCATGCGCTCCCTCGTCGGCCGGGTCGGGTGTCAGCGCCTGCGGAACCTCTCCCTCGGGCAAGATGTCGAGCGCACCGGTGTCGAGCACGTGAGTGGTGTGCCGGTCGAGCATGGTCAAGAACATCTGATCGCCACGGTCGGTGCGCTCGACGAGCATCGACGAGACCACCGCCATCATCACGCCGGCGAAGCTCTGGTGCCGCACCCCGTCGCGCACATCGTCGAGAGTCACCGGCGAATCAGGGCCAAGCCCTTGGTGATACGCGCGCAAGAGCTCGTCGTAGTGAGTGCGACGGTCCTCGATGGCGACCGCACAGCCGATGAAATAGGCGACATCGGTCATCGCCGGGCCCCACGTCACGGTCTGCCAGTCCACCACGGTGAGGTCGCGCCGGGACCCGGGGCGGCCGAACAGCATGTTGTCCAGCCGGTAGTCGCCGTGCACCAGGCCCTTGATTCGGTCGGACTCCGACTCGGCGGCCAGGTAGGCGTCGAAACTCGCCACCAGTCGTTCACACACCAGCCGCTGATCCGGGGTCATCGAATCGCCATAGCGGTCAGCGAAGCCGGCATAGAGCTGACCGACCAAGGCCTGGTTCAGCGGTGCCGCACGGGTGAGCCACTCCGCATCGGCCAGGCTCTCGCTACCGATCACCGGGGCGTGCAAGCGGCCCAGCGCGGTCAGCGCCAGCACCGCGTCATCGATTGTGGCACCACGGATTTCATCGCCGACCTCGGCGGGCACGGCATCGTCGAGCAACAGCGCGAAAATGCCCGTCTCGGGGTCGTACGCGGTGTGATAGCACTCGGCGACCGGGCCGCCCAGGCGTGGCGCCACGTCCGAGTAGAACTTCACCTCCCGCTCGTAGAGCCCCAGTGCGAGACCGGTCTGCCTGCTCATCGGATCGGTGGCAGCGACCTTGAGGACCACCGAGTCGGGACCGCCGGTGCCGTCGCCGTAGGTCAGTCCGATCCGATAACACTCGCTCATCTGGCCGGTACCGATGCGGTCGACGGTGAATCCGGTCACCGGAACCCCGAGGGCCGCGGCCAGCCAATCTGCGGTCAGGTCACTCGGGCGCTCGATGACGATGTCGTTGGTCTGCACGCGACCAACCTAAGTCAGATCGGCGGCCGGACGAAAGGTTTTCCAGCCATTTCTTGACGGGTGTCAATTGAGCCTGGTCAGGCTAGCGGCTGGCGAGCGAAAAGCCTTCCCACGCCGTGCGGCGAAGGGCGTTCGGGTCATGTTCGACCCGGGTCCGCCGATCGAACACCAGCACCGGGCGTTCCGGATCGGTGTAGCGCGGCCAGTCGTCGCCCGGCACGCCGGTGCGGCTGAAACTGCGCCAGCGGGTCTGCACGTCGCGGCTGACCCTCAGCGCCGAGCGCCGGTCCATGGCCGCGGTCAGCGCCGACCCGAATCGGGTGCGGTAGATGTCGAAAACGGCCAGCAGCTCGGTCGCGTGGGTGGCGCCGAGGCCTGACCAGTGCAGGGTCCGCGGGGCGTAGTCGTAGCGATATACGTAGGTCGGCGCGTGGAGACTGTGCGCCTCGGCGATCTGCCAGGCGGCCGTCCCGAAAGCGAAGTCACCGCCGAGCGCGACGCAGGCCGCCGGCCGTGGGTAGCCCGGGTAAGCGGCGGTGATCCGTTCTCGCGCTTGCGGATCGGCAGTCGACAGCAGCCGTTCGATCGCGGGCTCGGTGGTCGGCAGCAGCTTCATGAATCGGGTGAACAGCTTTCCCTCGTCGGCGTTGGTGCCGACGATCAGCGGTACCTTGTGCGCGGCGCCCCTGCGCATCGCGGCGACCGGGTCGTCGGGCAGGACGTCGTCACCGAAGGTCGGGCCAAGGGAAAACGCGCCATCCATATCGTCCAGGCTGCGGACAAGCAGGGTGTCGAGCGCGTCGACGAGGTCCCTGGGCCGGGCCCGCATCACCGTTTCGGCGCCGTCGTCGGCACCGGCCCCGAGCAGGGCGGCGAACTTTCCGGCGATCTTGGCGGCCGTCTCCGGGCCACTGACCAATCCCGAGGCCGGGCTTTCGGAAATGGCTTGGGCGAAAAGCCCTTCGGCGTCCGGTACGGCCAGCAAGGTCGCGACCGCGTGCGCGCCCGCGCTCTCGCCGAAGATCGTCACATTGCCGGGGTCACCGCCGAAGGCGCCGACGTTGTCGCGCACCCAACGCAGGGCCATGACGAGGTCGCGCAGGAACAGGTTGCTGTCGATCGGGGTGTCTGGCGTCGACAGCGCCGAGAGATCCACGCAGCCCAGCGCGCCAAGCCGATAGTTCACCGACACATAGACGCAGCCACGGCGGGCCAGCGCGGCGCCGTCATACAGCGGGGTGGCCGAGCTGCCCATCAGGTAGCCGCCGCCGTGGATGAAGAACATGACCGGCAGCGGCTCGTGATCCGGCTCGGCACCCGCCCACTGCGGGGTGACGACGTTGAGCGTCAGGCAGTCCTCGCCCATCGGCTGGTACTTGCCCACGCCCAACATCGTGTAGCGCCGCTGCTGAGGGGCACAGTTGGCGAAACCATGGCAGTACCGGACGCCGCGCCAGGGCTGAGGGGGCTGCGGCGCGCGGAACCGCAGGGCCGCGACCGGAGGGCGGGCGTAGGGAATCGAACGCCACCTGTTCACCCCGTTTCGGGTGAAGCCCTCGACGACGCCGCTGCCGGTGGTGGCGCGGACGGTGTGTTCGTGCATCACACGACGGTAGCGAACATCTGCCCGCTCGACGTGCCTGACAAGCGGGACGTCTCGGTGCCGCTAGCCTGTCGTGATGCGGATTGCCGTATTGCTCAGCGCGTTGCTGCTGGTCGCGGGCTGCTCCGGGGCCACAGGCGGCCAGGCGAAGCAGACCCAACTGACCCCGATCACCCAGTCGCGCGCGAGCACGTCAGCGTCGTCGACGCCGCCCGCGACCTCGTCGACACCGGCGCCGGCGGGCGGAGTGCCGATCGCGGAGGCGATCAAGTGGATCGAAGGAGGGCCTCCGATCGATGCCGCTCAGTACCACATTGCGTTGCGCGGCTCGGTCACGACCGATCTCGGCGATGACATCGCGTTCACGACGCCGGTCGGCACGACCTGCATGACCGATGCCAAGCACGGTTCCCCGGCGCTGGCCTGCTTGGTGGAGTTCACCAATCCTCCGCCGCGGCCGCAGGATGTCTACGGCCAGTGGAAGGGCGGCTGGGTCGACTTCGACGGTGGCAGCGTTCAGGTCGGTTCGGCGCACGGCGACCCGGGGCGCTTCGCGAACGGGCAGGGCCGCGAATTGCCCTTGGACACTTCACTGTCGTTCGGTGACTATCGGTGCCGAACCGATGCGAGCGCGTTGTTCTGCGTGAACTACGCCAAGCAATCAGCGGTGCGGTTGTCCGCCGACGGCGTCGACGCCTACGCCTGCGCGCGTTCGGTGACGCCGCCGCCGGGAATCGGTATCCAGTACATCTGCTAGGCAGGCTCCCGCAGCGGAAGGCCGGCGGCGCGGTAGATGGCGTCGATGACCGCCATGTTCTCGATGGCGTCTTGCGGTGGCGTCTTCACCGGCCCCTTGCGCAGCACCGCGGCCGCGAAAGCATCGAGCTGGTAGGCGTAGGACGTGCGGCGGCCGAATCGTTCGGCTCGCCTAGCGCCGTTGGCGCGCACCGAGAGCCAGTGTCCCAGTTGCGGCATCGGCGGATTGATCGCGTGCAGGTGTCCGCGCTCGCCGATCACCCGGGCGCTCATCCTCAGCACGTCCGACGACCAGATCGAACAATGGACTCCACCGGTGTGACCGCTGGGGAATCGCAGCTCCGCGGTCATGGCGCGGTCGATTCGCGGGTCATGCAGTTTCGCCTGTGCCGAAACGACTTCCGGCGGCTCCCCACCGAACGTCCGGGCCATGTGCACCGTATAACAACCGGCATCCATCATCGCTCCCCCGCCCAGTGCGTAGTCGTAGCGGATATCGGAGAACTTGGGCAGCGGATAGCACAGGGTGGCTTCCACCCGAGTCAGAGTGCCCAGCTCCCCCGAGGCGATGATCTCCTCGATCCGCAATGTCAGCGGGTGATAGCGATAATGGAAGGCCTCCATCACGACCAGTCCCGATTCTTCTGCCAGCGCAGCGATTTCGCGAGCCTCGGCTGCGTTGGCCGTCAGCGGCTTCTCACACAGCACGTGCTTGCCGGCAGCCAACGCCGCCCGTGTCCAGCGGCCGTGCAGCGCGTTCGGCAGCGGGTTGTAAATGGCATCGATATCGGGGTTGGCGAGCAGCGCCTCGTAGCTGTCGTGCACCGTGGCAATGCCGTGTTTTTTGGCAAAGGCCCGCGCACGCTGAGGATTACGCGCCGCGACCGCACCGACGACCACCTCGGTGTTCTGTTTGGCGGGATTGATCAGGGCCATCGGCGCGATGTGCGCCGCGCCCAATATCCCTATCCGCACACCCGAGGTCTCGGTTCCCGTCATGGGGTGGACTCTATGGCGTGGACCTAGTGCGTGTGCGCGGGGTAGGCATGCACGACGGCGGTGTCCAGTTTAGGGATGGCGTGGGTGAGCGCGTGCTCGGCGTGATGAGCCAGGTCGTGCGCCTGACGAAGGCTCAGCTGCGGGTCGACGTCGAGTTCGACGTCAGCATCGAGCCGTAGTCCTACCCAACGCATCCGAACACGTTGCACACCAAGGACTCCTGGTTGGTCACCCAGCGTGTGGTACGCGACGTCGACCAGCTCGGGATCGACGCTGTCGAGCAGCCGCGCGAACACGTCACGCGCCGCGACGACCATCACGAACAGGATCGCCGCGGCGATGAGCAGGCCGATGATCGGGTCGGCCGCCGGAAAGCCAAGTGCCACTCCGATTGCCCCGAGCACCACGGCCAACGAGGTCAAACCGTCTGCACGGGCATGCATCCCGTCGGCACGCAGCGCCGCCGACCCGATCCGCTTGCCGACCCGCATCCGGTACACGGCGACGATCTCGTTGCCGATGAATCCCGCAAGTCCGGCTGCGGCCACCCAGCCGAGGTGCGACATCGGTGCAGGGTGGATCAGCCGGTCGATGGCCTGAACCGCGGCGACCACAGCAGAGACGGCGATGGCGCCGACGACGAACAAACCGGCCAGGTCTTCGGCACGGCCAAGACCGTAGGTGTAGCGACGTGACGCACTGCGCCGGCTCAGCGAGAAGGCGATCCAGAGCGGGATCGCGGTCAGCGCGTCGGAGAAATTGTGGATCGTATCGGCCAGCAGCGCAACGGATCCCGATACGACGACGATCGCCACCTGGATCGTCGCGGTGATGCCGAGTGCGAGCAGGCTGATCTTGACGGCCCGGATGCCTGCCGCGCTGTCACGCAGCGCATCGTCGACGCGGCCGGCATGGTCGTGGCTGTGATCGTGCGCGTGACCCATCAGGCGCTCCCCCGGGCCGACAGTTCGCGGACACCGCGATGATGGGCGGGAGTCCCGCCGGCGGCATGCTCGGCGTTGTAGACCGCATCGGCGACGAGTTGGCGGACGTGATCGTTCTCTAGCCGATAGAAGACCTGGGTGCCCTCGCGGCGGGTGCGCACCAGCCGGGCCATCCTTAGCTTGGCCAGGTGCTGAGACACCGACGGCGGTGGCTTGCCAACGCATTCGGCGAGATCGTTGACGCTGAGTTCGCCGTCGATCAGCGCCCAGAGCAGCTGCACGCGGGTGGCGTCGGCCAGCATCCGGAAGACCTCCACGACCAGAAGAGCGTGGTCGTCAGCCAGCTGCTTATCTGCATTCATACGCAGATAATAGCGGAGGTTACGAACGCGCTGCATTCGGGAGCAGATAAATTCGCTTGCTGATATACAGTTACGCTGCGCTCAGCGGTTTCACAGCGCATTGACAGCGTCGTAGCAGGGTGGACTGCAAAGGGGATGCCGGGGTGGGCAAACATCGGCCGAATGGCCAGATGCGGGCGTCGAGGGGTCGGGGCGAGGAGCCGCGTCGGCCATTGCGCGACCCGTACAAGTGGCTCGGTGCGGGTGCGGTCACTTTGGGGTTGGGGGTGGCGCTGGCCGGCGGGACCGGAGTCGCTCACGCGGAGGATTCCCCTAGCTCCAGAGGTTCAGCCAGCAATGCAGGTCCAGGCGATACCCACCGCGGGAAAGCGTCGGAGCCCGGCGGCGGTGCTTCCCGCCGAGGCGCCGGAGTAGTGAGCGCACCAGCCGAACCAAGGCCGAATCCTCTTGGGAAACATAGGGATTCCTACTTTGCCGCCCGCACCACAAGGTCATCTGAACCCTCGACGGGTGGTCCGACGCAGAGGCTCGCTTCGAGACAGTCGACATTCGCGCCCAGTGCCGCCGAGTCCGTTCAGGCTCTGACCGAGCACGCGACCCTGACCGTGGTTGCTCCGTCAGGTGTGCAGACGATGGATCCTCAACCCGCCCCCAACCCCGCGGCACCCAAGCAGGCGTCAGCGTTGTTGGTGCTGGCGGCATCCGTGCGGCAGTCCGCGCACAGCGCCCGTACCCCGACGACATTGGCGACCAGCACCGTGGTCGGCAATCCCATCACCGTCGGCGACGAACCATCCAGCGTGGCGGTCAACCCAGACGGCAAACGCGTCTACGTCACGAATCGGGCCGACGGCACCGTCTCGGTGATCGACACGACCACCAACACTGTCGTCGGTGATCCAATCGCTGTGGGCGACGAACCATCCGGTGTGGCAGTCAGCCCAGACGGCAAACGCGTCTACGTCACGAATTGGGGCGACGGCACGGTCTCGGTGATCAACGCGACCACCAACACCGTGGTCGGCGAACCCATCGCCGTCGGCTACGCTCCCGCCGGTTTGGGAGTCAGCCCAGATGGCACACGCGTCTACGTCGCGAATTGGGGCAGCGACACGGTCTCGGTGATCGACGCGACCACCAACACTGTCGTCGGTGATCCAATCGCTGTGGGCGACTATCCCTTCGGTGTGGCGGTGAGCCCAGATGGCGGGCGCATCTACGTCACGTCGATGGGTGGCGATGGCCTTTCGGTGGTCGACACGGGCACCAGCATGATGGTGGAAAGTTACGGCAACCCCGCTGGTCGCGGTGTGGCAGTCAGCCCGGACGGTAAACGCGTGTACGTCACGGTTTTGGGTGCCCGCCACGTGATGGTGATCGACCCGACCGCCCGCACCGTGGTGGCGTATTTCCCGGTTGGTTACGAACCGTCCGGTGTGGCCGTCAGCACGGATGGCAGCCGCGTCTACGTTGCGAATACCGGCGACGGCACGGTTTCCGTGATCGACACGGCGACCGGCGCGGTGCTCGGTGATCCCATCGCCGTCGGGCGCGGACCGTTCGGTGTGGTGGTCAACCCGGGTGACGGTCGTGTGTACGTCGCAAATTGGGACGACGACACGGTTTCGGTGATCGATACCGGGGCGTCCGGGCTTCCTTTGATGACGTATGAATCGGCAAATCCCTTCATTACCAAGCTCAATGCCATTCTCAAAGGCCAATCGCTCAAGACGCTCATCACCAACCTGTCGGACCTGTCGAGCATTCTCGGGGTGAAGACGCTATCGACGGTGATCAACTTTCTTGGCGCCGTCGTCTCCGGGTACAACGTGGATGTCTGGGACTTGGCACTGTCGGGGCTAGAAGGGGCCGGAAACACGATCATGGCAGCAGCAGCCAAGGGCGGTAATCCGCTGCTGTATCTCGTGGGTGCGGCGGTAACCACGTCGTCCTATACCGTCAATCTCGCTGCGCACACCGACTGGAGTGACCCCGACGGAACGTTGAGATACGCGGCCACCCACCCTGGGGAAACACTGGTGGAAACCGTCAAGGCCGGGATGACGGTTTTCGGTCACCTCGGTGCGGCCGTGGTCGGGTCGGTCGGCGGGGTGTTCGGCATCTTCAGGTAGCCAGACCGAGGTCCGCACAGAGTGACTCAGGCGGCGAGTACTCCCTTGGCGCGCAAGATCGGGAAGACGCCCTCGGCGAACCAGTAGGCCTCTTCCAGGTGCGGATAGCCGGACAGGATGAACTCGTCGAACCCGACCGAGTGGTACTCATAGATCAAGTTGGCGACCTCTTCGTGGCTGCCGACCAACGCGGTACCGGCTCCCCCGCGGACCAGGCCGACGCCGGCCCACAGGTTCGGATAGATCTCCAGCTTGTCGATGCGCCCGCCGTGCAGCGCGGTCATCCGGCGCTGCCCCTCGGACTCCGAACTGGCATGCAACTTGGTGGCCTGTTCGATCTGCTCCGGGGACAGCTCGTTCACCAGCTCCTGGGCCACCGCCCACGCAGCCTCCGACGTGTCGCGGGTGATCGTGTGCAGCCGGATGCCGAAGCGCAGGTTGCGACCACGCGCCTCGGCCAGCTTGCGTACCTCGTTGATCTTGGCCGCCGCCGCCTGCGGTGGCTCACCCCAGGTCAGATAGACATCGCTATACTCTGCTGCGATGGGCAGTGCCGCGGGCGACGAGCCGCCAAAGTAGAACGCCGGCAACGGGTTCGGCGGCTCGGATACCCGACCGTCGCGAACCTTGTAATGCTCTCCGTCGAAGTCGAACGACTCCTGGCTCCACACCGATTTGACGATCTCCAGGAACTCGCCGGTACGCGCATAGCGCTCGTCGTGACCGAGCCAGTCGCCGAATCGTTGCTGCTCGACGTCGTCGCCGCCGCTGACGATATTGAGCAGCAGTCGGCCATCGGAGAACCGCTGCAGCGTCGCGGCCTGCTGTGCGGCCAGGGTCGGCGGCACGAGGCCGGGCCGAAACGCCACCAGGAACTTCAGTCGCTCGGTCTCGGCCAACAGCGACGCAGCCGTCAACCAGGCGTCCTCGCACCATGTTCCGGTCGGCGTCAGCACCCCTTCGAAGCCGAGCCGGTCAGCGGCCCTGGCCACCTCCGCCAGATACCGCCGGGTCGGTGCGCGGTACCCGTCCGGAATCGTGTGGTGCGCCGACGCGTGCGACGCGCCAACGATCGACCGGCTGTCACCGTTGGTGGGCAGGAACCAAAAGAACTTTGCAGGCAAGTCGCCCTCCTTAGTTGGCGCTGATGAGAACGGGCTCGAGCACGCCGGCATAGCGACGGTCCACCCATTTCGAGAAATCAGGCGCGGACTGGATCTGACCCGACTTGGCGAACAGATCCGCAATCTTCTGTTCCGACGCTATCACTTCGTCGCTCAGGGCCGTCGCCAACCGCAGGCTCCTGCCCTGCGATACCTCGGCGGCCTTCGGATCCAATCCCACTGCGGCAGCGTATTTTTCGGCCCACTCCTGCGGGTGATCCTGAGCCCACTTACCAGCCTTCGCGAACCTGACCACCAGGTCGGCCAATGCGCTGTTGCGCTTCGGATCGGCCAGCGCCGCATCCGAGGCCACCCCGAACCAGTACCCGTTGGTCACCCCCTTGGCCTGGGCGATGCTCCGGACCTTCAGCTGCTGCTCGGCCTGCGCGGTGAAGGGATCCCAGATCGCCCACGCGTCGCCCTGGCCGGCCTGGAACGCCGAAAACGCGTCGGCGGGTTGCAGGAACACCAGTTTCACATCGGCAGGGGTCAGGCCCGCCTTGTCCAGTTGCCCAAGCACGTTGCCGTGCGCCGAACTGCCCTTGCCCACCAGGATGCTCTTGCCGCGCAGGTCGCTCACCGAGGTGATCGGCGAATCCGCGGGCACCAGAATCTGATCACCAATGCCACCACCGTTGTAGGCGGAGACCACTTTCACCTTCGCGTTCGACGCGGCGCCGAAGATCGGCGGGGTATTGCCGGTGATGGCGAAATCGATCTTGCCCGCCGTCGCCGCCTCGATCTGCGGCGGCCCGGAAGTGAAGGTGGAGAACACGATCTGGTACGGCAGATTGTCCAGCGCGCCGGCGGCACGCAGCAGGGACTCCGTGCCACCCTTCTGATCACCGACCTGCAGGACCAGACCGGACAGGTCGGACAGCGGCACCGTCGAGGGCGCCTGTGACGCACCGGTGTTCTGCTGGCGCGACACGCAACCCGTCAGCAGCAGGCCTACTACGGCCAGCGCGACCAATAAGCGGCGAAATACCCTGAGATTCAACCTTGCTCCTGTCAGAGATGAACTCCGAGTTGCTGAAGCAACTCGGTCCGGTGGTTGTCCGTCGCGGTCGACGAGCTGCCCGGCGGCCGCCGCGAATCGGTGATGTCCGTCTGGTACACGACTTCGCCGGCGTCCAAGACCAGCACCCGATCGGCCAGTGCGACAGCTTCATTGACGTCGTGGGTGACCAGAAGGACGCCGAAGCGGTGGTGGCGCCACAGCTCGAGCAGCAGCGCGTGCATGCTGAGCCGGGTGAGCGCGTCCAACGCGCCGAAGGGCTCGTCCAGCAGCAGCAGCTGCGGCTCGCCCACCAAAGCCCGCGCGAGCGAAACCCGTTGCGCCTGACCACCGGACAGCGTCAGCGGCCAGGAGTCGGCACGTTCGGCCAGCCCGACATCAGCCAGTGCCTGCTCGGCCCGGGCCGTCACCTCAGCGCGGGATAAACGTGACCGGGTCAGCCCGTATCCGACGTTGGTCCGCACCGTGCGCCAGGGGAACAGCCGCGGCTCCTGAAAGGCCAGCGCGGGCGCACCGGCGACCAGCCGCTCGCCCGAGTGCTCGCGCGACAACCCGGCCAGCACGCGCAGCACCGTGGACTTCCCGGATCCGCTGCGCCCCACCAGTGCAACGATCTCGCCGGCGCCAACGGTCAGCGAGACGTCCTTCAGCACGTGCTGCTCGCCGTACCACTTGTCGATGTGTCGAAGCTCGCCGGCCACCCCGGTTGTGCGCTCGGATGTCACGGTCATGCCCGATACCTCAATGCTCGACGTTCCAGTGCGCGGACAACGGCGTCGGTCGTGATGCCAAGCAACGCATAGACGATCAGGCCGAAGATGATGATGTCGATGCGCAGGAAGTCACGAGCGTTGTTGATCAGGTAGCCGATGCCCTTGTCGGCGTTGATCTGCTCGGCGACGATCAACGTCAGCCAGGCGATCGCCAGTGATTGGCGGAAGCCCACCAGCACCTGCGGGGCCGCGCTGGGCAGGATGATGTGAGTGAACCGCTGACGGAACGAGAAGCCAAGCACGTCAGCGGTTTCGAATAGCTTCGGGTCGACCTGCCGGATCGCCGAGAATGTGTTGAGGTACAACGGGAAGCTGACGCCGAGGGCCACCAACAACACCTTGGGCAGCTCGCCGATACCGAACCACAGGATGAACAGCGGGATCAGACCCAAGTGCGGCAACGCTCGCAGCATCTGCATGGGTGGGTCGACGGTCGCCTCGGTCCATCGCGACAAGCCCACCGCCGTGCCCAGCCCGATCCCGATCACCCCGCCCAACAGCAGCCCCTGCACCACCCGCACGCCGGAGACGTGCAGGGCGTCGACAAGCTGACCGTTGCGGATGAGCTCGAGCCCGGCCTCGGCGATAAGCGAGGGCGCGGGCAGGACATCCTGGGATATCAGCCCCACTGCGCTGCCCACCTGCCACAGCACCAGCAAGATCACCGGCGAGGCCCACCGCACGATCGCCCACGTCCGCTGCTGTCGCCGCTGCACCGGCGCGCGGGTGCCTACCGGAAGGACCGGCGTGGCGGGCGTGGTCACGATGTGGAGTCCCCTGGGTGGCACGTGGGTGGCTGGCGATGGGCATGCGACACCGCACTGTTGTCGCGTCCATCGACCCTAGGAACGAGACGCCAAGCAGTTAAGGGTTTGAGTCGCGGTGACCAAAAGAAGGCCCGCCCAGGACCAGGTCCCGGGCGGGCCCATCGGCCGACGCCGGCCTCAGCCCAACCGGGTGTCCCCGTTGACCAGGGTCGCCGTCACGGGGACGCCGTTGACGGTCGAGCGCCACGTGCCGAACTCCAGCGGCGGAGCAGCCTGCAACAGCCGGGACAGGCGCCGTTGCCGCACCTGGTCGCGGAACTGCTGCTCATTGGCCTGGACCAGGTCGGCGGTATCGGAATCGTTCGACTTCTTGAACTGCACACCGGTGATGGTGTTATCGGGGCGGACCACCCAGGAGGCACGCACACCATTGGCCGCGACGGTGTACATCCCCGACGGCGACGGCACCGAGGCCGCGGTGAAGGCGTAGTTGACCTCGCCGATGTTCAGCTGCCCCACAACGGCGGTTCCGTTGAACGACGCCTTCAGCGTGTCCTGGTACTTCGAGGTGATGTCCAGCGAGCCGTCCTTCTGGGTGCCGAAGAACCACGCCTCGTCCTTGCTGCCGTCGCAGGCGTAGGCGGCGATCTTGTCGCCCTCGACCGCGACCCCGATGGTCATTGTCTGACCGTCGGCCATCGGCATGTCGGCGATGTAGTGCGCGGACTTGGGGAAGTCCTTGACGACCGCAGCGCTCGACGAGGGTGTCGGGGAGTTCGCGGTGGTGCCGGACCCGCCGGAGCAGGCGGTGACGGTGCCCAGGGCGACCGCCGCAACAACGCCGGCCAACAGGGTGCGTACGTGTTTTCTCATGTCACCAGCATCGATCAACGACCGCTCCGGTACTTGGAGAATGTATGGAGATTGGGTGGAGATCGACGGTGCCCATCACGACGCCAGGAACCGGCGCACCTCGTCGCAGAACACCTGCCAGGCCGGCTCGGCAGCGGTCAGCAGGTGATTGTTGCTGGCCAGCGACACCAGCCGGGATCCGGCGATCAACTCCGCGAGCTCTTCACCGAACCGCATCGGCACCCGGTGGTCATTGCGCGAATGCATGATCAGCGTCGGACACCGCACCTGTTGCGCCGCTTCCCGCACGTCGATACCGGCGAACTGGGTCAGGAACCGCACAGCGTTCTCCGGCGAGGTGGTGCGCCGCTGCAACTGGTCGAAGTCCGCCCAGTCCGCGCGGCTTCCGTCGGGCAGGAACTGGGCGGCGAAAACCTGGCGGAACGCGGGATCGTCGCGACCCCAGCCGACCCGGGCCAGATCGAGGTCCAGTTCCGCGGCGCGTTGCTCTTCGGGGCTGGCCGCGCGCACTCCACGTCCGCGCGCATACGCGCTGCAGAGCACCAGGTGGCTCACCTTTTCCGGATGCCGGGCCGCGTACTCGATCGCCACCGCGCCGCCCTGCGACACCCCCAGAAGCGGAAAGCTTTGCAGTCCAACGGCATCCACCACGGACTCGAGGTCGGCGACCCAGTCCTCGAAGCTGAACTCCCCCACCTCCCAATCCGAAAGTCCGCAGCCGCGTTCGTCGTAGCGGATGAAGGTGTGCTCCGCGGACAGGTCGTTGACCCAGTGCCGCCACACCGGGCTTTCGATGTCGTAGGCCAGATGCGTCATCCAGTTGGCGGCCCGCACCAGCGGCGGCCCCTGCCCTGCGGTGGCGTAGGCCAGCCGCACACCGTCGCTGGCCCGGCAGAACGAAATGTGCTGGGGTGGCGCCGCGGCGACCACCGGCACGGCCGGTTCAATCGTCGTCGCCACCGTCCCGACGAAGCGATAGCCACGGCCACGCACGGTCCGGATGTACCGCTGGGACTCCCCGTCGTCACCGAGTGCGCGGCGGGCCGCCTTGATCCGGCTGGTCAGCGCCGCCTCACCGACGAACTTGCCGCCCCACACCGAATCGAACAGTTCCTCTTTGGTGACCACCCGTTCGTGGTGGGCGACCAGCTGCGCCATGACGTCGAAGACCTGCGGTTCGACCCGGATCACCGTATCGCCGGAACGGAGTTCGTAATTGGGGGTGTCCAGCACGAAGTCGTCGAAGCGCCAGACGCCCGAGTCGGCGGGCACCGATGGAGATGACTCCGGGGGCACGTCCCGATCTTAGCTGCGAAATCCCTGTGCGCCGTCAGGCGTCATCGCCGAACGTGACGACCACCTTGTCCGCCGCGCCCGGGGTGGACGCCAGTCTCAGCGCCTCGTCGACGTTGCCGAACGGCACCGTGTGACTGACAATCAGCCGGTAGGTCTCCCAGTTTGCGACGAGATCGCTTGTCACGGCGAATATTTCGTCGGGGTATCCGATCGAGCCGAGGATGGTGATCTCGTTGCTCATGACGTTGATGAATTCAATGGGCACCGGTTCCTTGTGCACGGCAACGACGGCGAGGGTGGCGCCTTTCTTGGCGGCGGCCAGTGCGGTGTTGATGACGGCGGGTACGCCCGCCGCGTCGAGGTAGATGTCGGTGCCGGCCTTGCCGGGAAACATGGCTTCGCCGGTGCCGTGCAGTTCGACGAGCCTGGCGAGCATGTCGTCGTCGGCGGAGTTGATGACGGCGTCGGCGCCGATCTGCAGCGCCGTGTCCAGTCGCGCCGGGATGACGTCGGCGACGATGATATGGCTGACCCCCAGCGCTTTGAAGGCCAGCACCGAGCCAAGGCCGATCGGTCCGGCGCCGAAGATCACGACCTTGTCCGTCGGCTTGGGTCGGCAGCGGTTGGCGGCGTGCCGCGCGACCGCCATCGGTTCGTTGAGCGCGGCCACCTCCCAGGGGATGTGGTCCGGAATCACCTCAAGGCTCACGCCCCGGACGGCGTTCTCAATGAGCAGGTAATCGGCGAGCGCGCCGCTGTCACCGCCGTTGCCGATGATGTTGGACGGCGCAGCCATCGGGTTGATCACGACGTGATCGCCGACCCGCAAGCCCGTGACGTCGGCACCGACTTCGACGATCTCGCCGGCCGGCTCGTGGCCGAGCGGAGTGTGTCCCTGCCGGGGCGGAAGGCCGCCGATGGCGATGTAGAGGCTGTCGGATCCGCAGATGCCGCAGGCGCGCATCCTGACCAGCACGTCGGCCGGGCCGGCCGTCGGGCGTGGTGTGTCGACGACTTCGGCGGTGCCGGGGCCGGTCACGATCGATGCCAACATGTGTGACTCCTCGCTAGAACGTCAGCGCCACCCGTCGGCGGCCTTGGCCGCCTGGACCAGCGCATCGCACAATTCGCGCAATTCGTGGGTGGCCGCGCCCTCGTCAACGGCGGTGGCGACGTCCTCGGCGGCGCACCGCACCTGATAGACCCGATCGGACAGCTCGGCGGCCTCATCGGCGGAGAGCACCACCGCGTCCTCGGGAATGTCGCTGCCCTTGACCAGGGCGCGCTGTTCGTATGCGCGCTGCCGGCACGACTGCCGGCAGTACTGCCTGCGCCGGCCCATCCCGGCGTCGGCCACCTCGCGGCCGCACCACCGGCACGGTTGAGAGCGGGTACGACGCGTCACGCCTTGTGACTGTAGACGGCTTGACCCAATGCTCCCGGTATCATGGGGGGTCGAGTCGGGAACCGCAGTGATTGGTCTTGCGTTCACTATCCGGACTTCATAGAGGGCCCCGGCCCTGGATAGACACTGAGGAGAGTTGACGATGGCTGATCGTGTCCTGAGAGGCAGCCGGCTCGGAGCCGTGAGCTACGAGACCGACCGCAACCACGACCTGGCGCCGCGTCAGATCGCGCGGTACCGCACCGACAACGGCGAGGAATTCGAAGTTCCGTTCGCCGACGACGCCGAGATTCCCGGCTCCTGGCCCTGCAAGAACGGCCTGGAGGGCACGCTTATCGACGGCGACCTGCCCGAGCCCAAGAAGGTCAAGCCGCCCCGCACCCACTGGGACATGCTGCTGGAGCGCCGCTCGGTTGAGGAGCTCGAGGAGCTGCTCAAGGAGCGTATGGACCTGATCAAGTCCAAGCGCCGCGGAAGCTGATCTAGCGGACGACGCCGCGGGCGCGGTCCATGCGCCCGCCGACGCCCCACTGAGCGACCTTGACCATCGCTTCGCGAATGTTCGAGCCGCTCATTTTTGAGACCCCGAGTTCGCGCTCGCGGAAGGTGATGGGCACCTCGATGACGGTGAATCCGCTGTTGATCGTGCGCCACGTGAGATCGATCTGGAAGCAGTAGCCCTTGGAGTCGACCGCCGACAGGTCGATCTTCTCCAGCACCTCGCGCCGGTAGGCGCGGTAACCCGCGGTGATGTCGTGGATGTCGACGCCGAGCAGGACCCGCGAATAGGTGTTGGCGGTCTTGGACAGCACCAGCCGCCGGTAGGGCCAGTTGCGGACCGTTCCGCCCTGGACATACCGCGAGCCGATGGCCAGGTCGGCGCCATTGTCGATCGCGTCGAGCAGGCGATAGAGCTGTTCGGGAGCGTGGCTGCCATCGGCGTCCATCTCCACCAGCACGCTGTACTGCCGGCCCAGTCCCCAGGCGAACCCGGCGAGGTACGCCGCGCCCAAGCCGTCCTTGGCGTTGCGGTGCATCACATGCACCCGGTCGGGATCGGCCAGCGACAGCTCGTCGGCGAGTTCGCCGGTGCCGTCGGGGCTGCCGTCATCGACGATCAGCACGTGGACGTCAGGGCGAGCCGTGTGGACGCGACCCACGATCAGCGGCAGGTTCTCCAGCTCGTTGAACGTGGGGATGATCACCAGGGTGCGCTGGCTGGGAAGCTCAGCGCCCGTTTTGCCCCGGTCGGTCATGACTCTCCTTCGTCGTGCTGTCCGGCCAGTGCGGAGGATGATTCGCCCTGCTCTGGCGGGTTGTCGTCATCGTCTCCGCCCCCGGACATGCTGCTTGCGTCCCGTTCCCGATTTCTGCGGCGAATCGGACGCATGAACCAACCATTGTGCAGTATCGCGGCCATCAAAATGGCAACAGCGGCCGCGACCAGCACCCATTGCACCAGCGGCCCCCACCGGGTGGCCGGGGTTTCGCTGGTCTTCAGCCGCACCGCGACATCGAGATAGGCCGGCGTGAAGAACTGGGTCCGGGCCACCTCATGGCCGTCCGGCGCGATCACGGCACTGATCCCTGTGGTGCCGGCCACCACCACGTACCGGTCGTGCTCGACGGCTCGGGCGCGGGCGAACGCCAGCAGCTGTTCGCTCATGTTCTCGTCGAAGGTCGCGTTATTGGTGGGCACCGCCAGCACTTGCGCGCCGTTGCGGACGGACTCGCGCAGCGCCCGGTCGAAGATGACCTCCCAGCAGGTCGCCACCCCGACCGGCACCCCGGCGGCGTGCACGACGCCCGATCCGGTCCCCGGCACGAAGTAGCCGGCGCGATCGGCGAACGACGAGAGGTGCCGGAAGAAGCCGCGCCAGGGCATGTACTCGCCGAACGGCTGGATGATCTGCTTGTCGTGGCGCTCCCCCGGCCCGGTGACCGGATCCCAGACGACGGCGGTGTTCGACGCCGCCGGGTTCTCCGGAGTCCAGTCCGGGCGGGCGACGACGGTGCCGACCAGGATCGGCGCGCCGATCGCCTGCGCGGCCACACTGATCTGCTGGGCGGCGTCTGAGTTGGTGAACGGGTCGATATCCGAGGAGTTCTCCGGCCAGATCACGAACTGCGGCTGCGGCGCCTTTCCTGCGTGCACGTCCTCGGCCAACTGCACGGTCTGACGGACGTGGTTGTCCAGGACGGCGCGACGCTGACTGTTGAAGTCCAGGCCCAGTCGCGGGACGTTGCCCTGGATCGCGGCCACCGTGACCGTCGGCTCGTTGCCTGCACCGCCGGCGGCGCGGCGTACCTGCGGGGCGGCGACCGCGGTGGTCAGCAGGACCGCGGTGATGCACAGCCCCGGCAGCAGCACGCCGGGCAGCGATGCGTGCTCGGCCGTCTCCGTGGCGTCGCTGCGCTGCAACCAGCGCACGATCTCCAACGTGAGCGCGGCCAGCGACGCGCCGATCAGGACGATCCCGAACGACAACAGCGGCACTCCGCCGAGCTGGACCAGCGACAGGAACGGCCCATTGGTTTGCCCGAAACCGACTACGCCCCAAGGGAATCCACCGAACGGCACCGTCGATTTCAGCCACTCCTGCAGTGCCCACATCAGGGCCAGCCACAGTGGCCAGCCCGGCAGTCGCCGAACCACGACAGCGAGTAGGCCGAACAACGCCGGGAAGAGCGCCTCCATGGCGGACAGTGCCAGCCACGGCACCGGGCCCACCAGCCCGCTGATCCAGGGAATGAGCGGGATGTAGAACGCGAGGCCGAACAGGAACCCGTAGCCCAGCCCGCCGGCCGGTGTCGTCTTGGGGTGCACCAGAACCCAGCTGAACATCGCGAAGCTCACCACCGCCGACCACCACCAGCCGATCGGCGGGAAGCTGATGCACAGCAGCAGCCCGGCGGTCACCGCGCACAGCAGCCGCATCATCCGCGGCGGGAATGCGGTGCTGAACCATTTCAGCAGCCGGCTAGCCATGGAGCACGACACCTCGATGGACGGTCTGCCGGCAGTGCGGCAGCGGATCGCCCGGATCCAGTCGCGGCAGCGCGGGCACCCGCGAGCGCGGGTCGGTGGACCACCGCTGGACGCTGTCGGCCGGGGCAGTCACATCGAGATTGTGGACCTCCCACACCGCGTACGACGCCGGGGCGCCGGGCACCAGCGTGCCGCTGATCCCGTCGCGCTCACCGCCGGCCCGCCACGCACCTCTGGTCGCGGCGGCAAAGGCCGCACGCACGGAGATCGCACTTCCGGGGGTCTGATGGTGGCTCGCCGCACGCACGGTTGCCCAGGGATTGATGCTGGTCACCGGGGCATCTGAACCGAACGCCATAGGCACGCCTGCCGATGCTAACAGCGAGAACGGGTTGAGCAGGGCGGCTCGGCCGGAACCGAGACGGCGGGCGTACATGCCGTCGCCGCCGCCCCACAGCGCGTCGAAATTAGGCTGCATGCTGGCGGTGATCCCGCACTGGCCGAGCGTGGCTGCCTGCTCGGCGGTCACCATCTCCAGATGTTCGAGCCGATGCCCGCAGCGGGCGACGGCGGGCGCACCGAACCGCTCGACGAGACCGGCCACGGCGTCGGCCACCGCACGCACCGCGGCGTCGCCGATCACGTGGAATCCGGCCGTCACCCCGGCCTCGGTACAGGCGGTCAGGTGGTCGGTGATGCCGTCGGGGTCCAGGTAGCAGTTTCCGGTGCTGTCCGGCGCGTCGGTGTACGGCTCGCACAGCCACGCAGTGTGTGAGCCCAGCGCGCCGTCGACGAACAGGTCGCCTGCCAATCCCCGTGCGCCGGTCGCCTCGATGAGCGCCCTGGCCTGGGCAGCGCTGGAGACCGCTTCGCCCCAGTAGCCGATGACGTCGACGCCGTGCTCGGTGGCGCGCAGCTCCTGCCAGTCGTCGGTCCCGCCGATGTCGGGTCCGGCGCACTCGTGCACGGCGACGATGCCCGCGGCGGCCACCGCATCGAGTGCGGCCCGCCGGGCGTCGGTGCGCTGCTGCGCGGTGAGCAGCCGCCTGGCTTCGCTGCGGACCAGGTGGTGGGCGTCGGCCGTCAGCGGCCGGTGCGGGTCGTATCCGGCGACCGCAGGCAACCCGGGGACCAGGTCACGCAGCGCGGTCGAGGCCACTGCCGAATGGACGTCGACGCGGGCCAGGTAGGCGGGCGCCGCGCCGGCGACGGCGTCGAGCTCCGCGGTGCTCGGGGCGTCGTCACGCGCCCAGCCGGTGTCGTCCCAGCCGTGCGCCCAGATCGGCTGGCCGGGGTGGGCCGCCATGTGCTCGGCGACCAGGGTCAGGCAGTGCTGTTTGGAGGTCGCCGAGGTCAGGTCGAGACCGGTCATGAGCAGGCCGGTAGAGGTCAGATGGATGTGGCTGTCGACGAAAGCGGGTGACACGAACGCGCCCTGCAGGTCGACGACCTGCGCATCACCGAACTGCGAACCTCCCACGCTGTCACTGCCCAGCCAGGCGACGACGCCGTCGCGCACCGCCATCGCGGTGGCGTCGGGATGCGACGGGCTATGGATGCGCCCGTTCAGCAGCAGTGTGGTCACGGTGGATCAGTCTGCCCCGGTCTGGCGGGGCCAGAACACTCCGGTCAGAACTCGCGATAGGCCGTCGGGCGCGGGACGATGTTGGCGTCGTGAATGGGTGCGGAGACCTGGTCCTCGACGACCTCACCGTCGATGTAGTCCCCGCGGCCGGGATAGCCCGGCACGGTCAGGTTGACGACGGCGACCCGGCGGGCGATGCCGCGAGTCAGCAACATCCCGGCCAGTGGGCGCACCACACTGCGGGTCGGCGGCAGCAGCATCAACGCACCGAGCGCGGTGCTGACCAGGCCGGGGATGAATACCAGGACGGTGCCCAACGCGAGGAGCATGCTGTCCGCCACGGCGCCCTGCGGGTCGGTGCGGGTGCGCTGCAGGCGCAGGAGCTGCCGCTTGACCTGGGAACCGGCCAACGCAACGCCGACCACCGAGGTGGCCAGCAGGATCAGCAGCGTCCACCCGAGCCCAAGAGACCAGGTCAACGCGGCCAGAACCGCGAGCTCGACCACGGCGTAGAGGAAAAACGTCCGCATCACCATGCAAGAGCAACGAGCCGGCGCGGCCACCGGTTCCGATGAGCCTGATAACAGCCTGTGGGTTTCTATGGCCCTGTGAGTTTCTATGGCGTAGTGATCTCGAGCGCGACGTGCACCTTGTCGATGCCGCCGCGGACCAGGCTGTGCAGATAGAACCATGCCGCGTGTTGCCAGTAGCGGCGCAGCACCATGTTGTAGACGTCGCGGGTCTCCGAATCCGGCAGCACCCGGGCGGTCGCCTCGACGGCGTCGCCCTTCGGCTTTCCCAGCGCATGGGACTCGGCGATGGTGACCCGCGGGGTGTTGCGGATCCGCTTGACCTTCCAGGACACCCGGTCGGTGATCACCAGCAGACGGTCACCGTCGGGCACACCCCAGATGGCCGTGGGCTTGGGTGTGCCGTCCTTGGTGAACGTGGTGAGCAGCAGATACTTCGCTTGGGAAACGTCGGGGAAGGTCGGGGGCAGCACCGTGTTGGCCATGCGTGCCTGTTCCCGTTGGTTGACGTTTCGAAGCATCAGCCTCAGGCGGCCCGCAATTCCAGGCCGATCGTGCGCTTGGCACCACCGCGCAGCTTGCTGAAGAAGTTGAAGACGTGGCCGACGATCCCGTAGCGCTTGCCGATCGCCTGATAGACGCGTTCGGTCTGGGATTCGTCGAGCACACTCGCCACCGCCTCGACGGCGTCGCTCTTGACATTGCCGCGCATATCGCAGACCGCCACCGTCACGCGCGGGGTATTACGAATCCGCTTGACCTTCCAGGCGTTCTTCTCGGTGATCACCAGCGCGGCGTCCCCGTCGCGCACCACCCAGATCGCGGTGGGCTTGGGTCGGCCGTCCTTGGTGAACGTGGTCAGTGAGATGTACTTCGCCTTGACGACGTCGGCGAATGTGAGTGCCATAGGAGCCAACCTATCGTGCTTCGAGGTCGCCCTCGGTCTCCAGAAGCACCTGCCGCAGACCGTCGAGCATGGCCGGATCGGGGTTCTCCCACATGCCGCGGCCGACGGCCTCGAGCAGCCGCTCCGATATCCCGTGCAGCGCCCAGGGATTGGACTCGTCCATAAACTTGCGGTTCTCCGGGTCCAGCACATACTTCTCGGTCAGCTGCTCGTACATCCAGTCGGCCATCACGCCCGCGGTGGCGTCATACCCGAACAGGTAGTCCACCGTCGCGGCCATCTCGAAGGCGCCCTTGTAGCCGTGCCTGCGCATCGCGGCCATCCACCGCGGATTGACCACGCGGGCCCGGAAGACGCGGGTGGTCTCCTCGGACAGGGTGCGGGTACGCACCGCGTCGGGACGGGTGTTGTCGCCGATATAGGCCTCCGGCGCCTGACCGGTGAGCGCCCGCACGGTCGCGACCATGCCGCCGTGGTACTGGAAGTAGTCGTCGGAGTCGGCGATATCGTGCTCGCGAGAGTCGGTGTTCTTGGCGGCCACCACGATTCGGCGGTACTGCATGGACATGTCCTCGGCGGCCGGTATGCCGTCGAGTTCGCGCCCGTAGGCAAACCCGCCCCATGCGGTGTAGACCGCAGCCAGGTCGGCGTCGTCACGCCAGTTGCGGCTGTCGATCAGCTGCAGCAGGCCGGCCCCGTAGGTACCGGGCTTGGAGCCGAAAATGCGTGTGGTGGCGCGTCTTTCGTCACCGTGTTCGGCGAGGTCCACCTGGGCGTGGGCGCGCACGAAGTTCTGCTCGGCCGGTTCGTCGAGCCCGGCCACCAGGCGTACCGCATCATCGAGCATCGTCACGACATGCGGGAAGGCGTCGCGGAAGAACCCGGAGATCCGGACCGTCACGTCGATACGGGGGCGGTCCAGCTCGGCCAGCGAGATAGCCTCCAGGTCGATGACGCGACGGGACGCGTCGTCCCACACCGGCCGGACACCCAGCAGCGCAAGGACTTCGGCGATATCGTCGCCCGAGGTGCGCATCGCCGAGGTGCCCCACACCGACAGGCCGACCGATCGCGGCCAGTCGCCGTGGTCGGCGCGGTAGCGCGCGAGCAGCGAATCAGCCATCGCCACACCGGTTTCCCAGGCCAGCCGGGACGGGACCGCCTTGGGGTCGACGGAGTAGAAGTTGCGCCCGGTGGGCAGCACGTTGATCAGACCGCGCAGCGGGGAACCCGACGGACCGGCGGGGATGAACCGGCCGTCGAGCGCGCGCAGCACCTGATCGATCTCCGCGGCCGTACCGGCCAGCCGCGGCACCACCTCGGTCGCCGCGAACCGCAGGATCGCCGCGACGCCCTCGTCGTCGGTCAGTTCGGCGACGCGCCCGGCGTCCCAGCCGGTGGCCTGAAGCCCGGCCAGCAGGGCGCGGGCCTGTTGTTCGGCCGCGTCGACGGTGACCCTGTCGTCGGTGCCGTCCTCGGCGAGCCCGAGAGCCTGGCGCAGGCCGGGCAGGTGCTGTTCGCCTGCGAAGAGCTGACGCGCCCGCAGGATCGCCAGCACCAGGTCGAGCTGCGCCTCACCGGCCGGAGCGACACCGAGGATGTGCAGGCCGTCGCGGATCTGGACGTCCTTGATCTCACAGAGCCAGCCGTCGACATGCAGCAGCATGTCGTCGAAGGAGTCGTCCTCGGGCCGTTCGGCCAGGCCGAGATCGTGGTCCATCTTGGCCGCACGCATCAGCGTCCAGATCTGCTGACGAATCGCCGGCAGCTTGCCCGGGTCGAGCGCGGCGATGTTGGCGTGCTCGTCGAGAAGCTGTTCGAGGCGGGCGATATCGCCGTAACTTTCGGCCCGTGCCATCGGCGGGATGAGATGGTCGACCAGGGTGGCATGCGCGCGGCGCTTGGCCTGGGTGCCCTCCCCCGGGTCGTTGACCAGGAACGGGTAGATCAGCGGCAGATCACCGAGTGCGGCGTCGGTGGCGCAGGCCGCCGACATGCCGACCGTCTTTCCGGGCAACCATTCCAGGTTGCCGTGCTTGCCCAGGTGCACTGCGGCATGTGCGCCGAAGCCGTGTCGCACCCACATATAGGTCGCCAGGTAATGGTGACTCGGGGGCAGATCGGGATCGTGGTAGATGGCCACCGGGTTCTCACCGAACCCGCGCGGCGGCTGGACCAGGATCACGACGTTCTCGGATTGGATTGCGGCGACGACGATCTCGCCGTCCGGGTCGTGGGTGCGGTCGACGAACAACTCACCCGGTGCCGGACCCCAATGGGTGACCACCGCGTCGGTCAGCTCGGCGGGCAGCGTCGCGAACCACTCCCGGTAGTGCGCGGCCGGGATGCGGATCGGGTTGCCTGCCAGCTGGCCCTCGGTGAGCCAGTCGGGGTCCTGGCCACCGCGTTCGATCAGCGCATGCATCAGGGCGTCGCCGTCGGAGGCGTCGACGCCGGGGATATCGCCGATGCGGTAGCCGGCATCGCGCAACGCATGCAGCAGTGCCACGGCACTGGCCGGGGTGTCGAGCCCGACCGCGTTGCCGATCCGCGAATGCTTGGTCGGGTAGGCCGAAAACACCAGTGCCAGCCTCTTATCGGCCGGCGCGACGCGGCGGAGGGTGGCGTGCTTGACCGCCAAGCCGGCCACCCGGGCGCACCGCTCGGGGTCGGGTACATAGGAGATCAGGCCGTCGGAGTCGATCTCCTTGAACGAGAACGGGACCGTGATGATGCGCCCGTCGAATTCGGGCACCGCAACCTGGGTCGCGACGTCCAGTGGACTCATACCGTCGTTGTTATCCGACCAGTTGGCCCGCGAGCTGGTGAGGCACAATCCCTGAAGGATCGGAACATCCAGGGCGGCAAGGTGTTTGACATTCCAATGGTCGTCGTCGTGGCCGGCCCCCACGGTCGCGGGGCGGGCGCCGCCTGCGGCCAGCACGGTGACCACCATGGCGTCGGCGGTGCCGAGCAGTTCCAGTAGTTCGGGTTCGGGTGTCCGCAGTGAGGTGCAGTACACCGGGAGTGCGCGGCCACCGGCCTCTTCGATCGCGGCGGACAGCGCCTCGATGTAGCCGGTGTTGCCGGCCAGCTGCTGGGCCCGGTAGTACAGCACCGCGACCGTCGGCCCCTCGGCGGCGTCACTCGCCCGTTCCAGTACCCCCCAGGTCGGGGTGGCCGACGGCGGGTTGAAGCCGAGTCCGGTCATCAGCACGGTGTCGGACACGAACGCATGCAGCTGGCGCAGGTTCTCCACCCCGCCCTGCGCCAGGTAGATGTGGGTCTGCACGGCGATGCCGGCGGGCACCGTGGAGCGTTCCATGAGGTCGGCGTCGGGGGCCTGCTCGCCGGTCACGACGATGGTCGGCCGCCCGCTGGCCACCACCGCGTCGATACCGTCCTGCCAGGCCCGATAGCCGCCCAGAATCCGCACGACCACCAGGTCGGCCGCGTCGAGCAGCTCTGTCAGCTCACCGTCGATCAGCCGCGAGGGGTTGGCCCACCGGTAGTCCGCGCCGCTGGCGCGGGCGGTGATCAGGTCGGTATCCGACGTCGACAGCAGCAACACGGTGGGAGACACCCACCATTCGTACCGTATGGCCAGCGTCGCGCCCTATTCGGATCGTGGCTAGCGCAATGGTGTACGGCGCGGCGGTGCGCCGAGACCATCGACGTTATGTCCAACTCCCTCGACGTTTCCAAGCTCGGCGCCAACATCGGCGCGGTGGTCTCCGGGGTGCGCCTCGGCGGCGATCTGCACCCCAGCACCGTCGACGAAATCCGCGCGGCGCTACTGGAACACAAGGTCATCTTCTTCCGCGATCAGCATCACCTCGACGACGACGGCCAGGTGGCGTTCGCCGGCCTGCTCGGGGTGCCGACGATCGCCCACCCCACCGTCACGTCACGCGGCGACACCGTGCTGCCCATCGATTCGCGCTACGACAAGGCCAACTCCTGGCACTCCGACGTCACGTTCGTCGACCGGCTGCCCAAGGCATCGCTGCTGCGCGCGGTGACCCTGCCCGCATATGGCGGCAGCACGGTGTGGGCAAACACCGAGGCCGCCTACGACCAGCTGCCCCCGCCGCTGCGGGCGCTCGCCGAGAACCTCTGGGCCACCCACACCAACCTCTACGACTACGTGGACGGTCACGGCGACACGGTGTCCGACGAAACCCGGGAATACCGCAACGAATTCGAGTCCGCGTATTACGAGACCGAGCATCCGGTGGTGCGGATTCATCCGGAGACGGGCCGGCGGGTGCTGGTGCTGGGCCATTTCGTCAAACGGTTCGTCGGGCTCGGCAGCAGCGAGTCGGCGAGCTTGTTCGCGCTGCTGCAGAACCGGATCACCCGGTTGGAGAACACTGTCCGATGGAACTGGCAACTCGGCGACATCGCGGTGTGGGACAACCGTGCCACCCAGCACTACGGGGTGGCCGATTACGACGACCAGCCGCGATTCCTGCGCCGGGTGACGCTGGCCGGCGACCTCCCGGTTGACGTTCACGGCGGGCGCAGCCGGGTCATCGCCGGCGACGCCTCGCACTACTCCGACGTGGTGGCCGCCGATGTGGTTGCCGCTCAGCCGGTTCCGGTCGGCTAGTCCTCGGCACGCAGAAACGGGCTCAGCGCAACGCCCATGACGGCGACGACGGCCACCGGAGCGAGCAGCGGTAGCCACGACAGCCCCGACGGCAACGTGGTCGCCACGATCCCGACAGCCGCGAAGCCGACGATCCCCACGGCCGTCGGTCGCGTCACCGCAGCGTGCGTCAGCACCAGGTACGCCGCCGCGCATACTCCCGAGACCGCGGCCCCCATCGGTTGCGGATCAGTGAGCGCGACCGCGCAGATCACCGCGAGCACGGCCGCGGTGGCGGCGACCCGCAGGTAGAGCCCGGCCAGCACCGCGATCAGAGCCACGGCCACCGCGATCAGCCCCCGCGCGTCGGCGCCCACGGCGGCCGCACCGGCCATCACCACCCCGAAACCCGCTGCCAACAGCCGCCGGGATGTCACGAGGAGCGCCGGGCTCGGTCGGGCACCAGGCTTATCGCCTGATCGAGGGTGACTGCCGCGGGCCAGGACACCACGTCGACGCCGATCACCTTCATGTCGCGGTACATCGCCGAGCGCTGCAGCGCCCACATCCGTTCCAGGATCGGGTCGTCGCTGTCGGGGAACGGCCAGCCCTCCAGCACGTCGACTGCCACGACGGTGTGTCCCCGCTTGCACAGGTCGATCAGCGCCAGTGCGAACTCGGTGTCGAGCATCGTCGAGAAACCGACAACGACCGCACCGGGTGGCACGGCGGCCCGCGGCGCCAATGTTCCTGCGGTGTCCTGGTATTCGCGGCCCACGCCGAGGGCAGCGTCGAGTATCCGGTAGAACTGGCGACGGCCGATGTCGGCACCCAGCCAGCGGGGTCGACGACCACCGAGCCCGACGATGCCGGCCCGGTCACCGTTGCGCAGTGCGGTCTGCACCACCTGCGTGGCGCCGCGCAGCGCCCGCTCGGTGACCGCCGTCGCCGGGCCGGCCGGTTGGGCACTCATGTCGACCAGCACCACCACGTCGGCGGCGCGGTCGGTCAGCCGTTCGGTGACGTGGAGGCTGCCGCGGCGCGCGCTGACCGCCCAATTCACCGCGCGGAGCTGATCGCCGGGCAGATAGGGGCGAATGTCGGCGAATTCGACCCCGGGGCCGATATGACGGGTCAGGTGGGTGCCGAGCCGGTCCGGCAGTTCGGTGCGCGGAATCCCGGTCGACTGCGGTGGCGCGACCGGGAAGACGAACAGATCGGTGGCCTCGATGATCGCGGCGCCGGTGAGAAGCCCGCCGGCCGCGACAACGTCGACCCGAGTGCTCAGCGGGTAACGCCCCCAGCGCGATGCTTCGGCGGACACCGTCATGCCGGCGTCGTCGCCCCCGATCACCTCCGTCTGCAAACCCGGCACCGCACAAACTTTCAGCGTCGCCGCCGCCCCGGTCGACTCCCCGGCCAGCTCCGCGCTCAGCTGCACCCGCTCGTTCTCGAAACACCGCGTCATCGCCGGGCGGCCCAGCACCGATGCCGTCGACGGCTTGCGCTGCCAACCGATCGAGGCCAGCACACCGAGCATCGGTGCCACGAACGCGACCAGCTGCCAGCGTGCCCCGATCACCGCCACCGCCAGCGCGACACCGGCACACGTGGCGATCGCCCTGGTCAACGGCGATGCGCTCCAATGCAATACGGCCTCGGTATGGCGGCCTTGATCTATTTCCGAATCCATCACTGCCCCTGACCGCGCGCCCGCGGTACCGGCAGCCGCCGCAGCAGTTGTTCGACCACGTCGGAGCCGTGCACGCTGCGCACCCACATCTCCGGGCGCAGGCTGATCCGATGGGCGATCGCCGGCACGGCCAGCGCCTTGACGTCCTCGGGGATCACGTAGTCCCGGCCGGACACCAGCGCGCGAGCGCGGGCCAGCTGGACCAGGTCGAGTTCGGCCCGCGGGCTGGCGCCGACGGCCACCTGCGGGTGGCTGCGAGTTGCCGTCGCCACGGAGACGACGTAGTGCAGGACGTCGTCGTGCACCGATACCCGTTCCACCGATTCCCGCATGGCCAGAAGGTCTTTGGCGTCCACGACCTGGTTGATCGTCGCCTCTGCCGAACCTCGCTCGATGCGGCGGCGCAACATCGACGCCTCCTCCGCTTCGGTGAGGTACTTCAGGGCGACCTTGACAGCGAAGCGGTCGAGCTGAGCTTCCGGCAGCGGGTAGGTGCCCTCGTACTCGATCGGGTTGTCGGTGGCCAGCACGATGAACGGGGAAGGCAGCGGGTGGGTTTCACCGTCGATGCTGACCTGTCGCTCGGCCATGGCCTCCAGCAGTGCGGCCTGCGTCTTGGGCGGGGTTCGGTTGATTTCGTCGGCCATCACCAGATTGGTGAAGATCGGGCCGGGCCGGAACTCGAAACGGCCGGACTGCATGTCGTAGATAGTGGAGCCGAGCAGGTCGGCGGGCAGCAGGTCGGGGGTGAACTGCACCCGGGTGAAGTTCAGCCCCAACGCCGCGGCGAACGACCGCGCGATCAGTGTCTTGCCCATCCCGGGCAGATCCTCGATCAGGACGTGCCCGCCGGCCAGCACGGTGGTCAGGATCAGCGTGAGCGCGGCGCGCTTGCCGACCACCGCACGCTCGATTTCGTCGAGCACCGCTTCGCAGTAGGCCGTCATCGCCGGCGCCGGCATCGTCATAGGTCTTCCATCCGTCGCAGGATCTCCTCGAGCGTCGCGTACCCCGGTCCGGGTTCGCGGCCACCGCCGCGCGCGACATTGTTGGGGTCCACCCAGCCCCACAGGTCCTCGCCGAACACGATGCGCCCGGTTGCCTGTAATGCCACCGGATCCCGCTGACGGGTGGCCAGCACGAACTCGCGCGCCAGCCGGGGCCGCAGGTGCCGGTCCCAGTCGCCCCGGGTGGAATCCGCCCACTGAATCGTCGCCTCAGTGCGAGACCGCCAGCGCCGCAACGCTTCTGCGGGATCGTCTGCTCCACCCTCGGCCAGCGGACGTTGTTGTGCCCCTTCAAAACTCAATCGGGCCGCGAGCAGGAACACCGCCACTGCCAAACCCGCGAACGGCAGCACCCACCTGCCGGCGGCCAGGACCAGCGCCAGGACCTCGGCCCCCGCGACCAGGAACAGCCCACCCGCCACGAGCCTGATCACACCGGGCTCCTCAGCTCGTCGAGAACGAGGCGAAGAGCGCGCTCGGCGGCTTCGCGATGCCCCTCGTTCATCACGTGGGTGCTGAATCGGGCCTCGGCGAACAGGGTGACGAGTTCGGTTGCGCTGCCGGCCTGGATCGCTTCATGCTCGACGGCGCGGGCCAATACCTCCGAGGGGGTGTCCGACTCCTGCGGCGCCGCACCAGGAGCGCTGGCCAGCGCGTGTTCCATCGCCGCGTAACAGGCGATGATGGCCTCCCGCGGTTCACGGCTGAGGTCACCGACCTCGGCCAGACCTCGCTCGGCGGCCAGCGCAAGCGATCCCGGCCCCGGCGGCACCGGTTCCCGGTCTGGGTCACCCGCGACGAGGGGGGCCGGTGCCGCACCACGGCGGCCGCGAACCCGGAGCACGACCATGCCCACGACGACCACCACCAGCAAGGCGCCCATGGCGAACATCAGGTACCAGTAGACGGGGTCAGGGCCGCCCGGCTCGGGAGCCGGTGGACGCGGGGCGCTCCCCCGACCCGGCGGCATGGGGCCGGGCGGTGCGTTTGGCGGCGCCGCCGGCGGGTCGCCCTGAAGTTGCGGCAGACGCAGCTGCGCAAGCAGCGCGACGACCAGCAGCCAGGCCAGGATCACGGCGACGATGACCAGCACGAAGCGCCAACTTCGTCGCACCCCACCGATCCCACCGCCCGGGACCTCGTAGCGCGCAGACTGTTTGGCTCGCCGCGGGTCGCGCAGCGACGCCACGATCGACACGATGATCACCAGAAGGCAGGCGACCACCAGGGCCAGCATCCCCAGCAGGCCCGCCGTGTTGTCAGTCGGTGGTTCGCGGTGGGCCGGTTGCGTCCCAGGCAGACGCCCACGCAAAGCCACCCCGAGCAGCAGGACCGAGGTGACCAGTGCGGCCACCCGCACCTTCGCCTGCCTGGTCCCAGACATTGCCCGAACATACGCCCGTACGGTGGACGGGTGGAGCGAATGCGCGACGACGACGCCTGCCCCGGTGCGCTGCAGGTGCACCAGGCCGCCGACGGCGCGCTGGCCCGGTTGCGACTGCCGGGCGGGATGATCACTGCCGCACAGCTGGAAGCACTGGCGCACACCGCGACCGAGTTCGGTAACGGCACGCTGGAGCTGACTGTGCGGGGCAATCTGCAGCTGCGCGGGGTGCGGGACGCGACGGCGGTCGCCGACGCTGCGGCCGCGGCCGGCCTGCTGCCCTCACCGACCCACGAGCGGGTGCGCAATATCGTCGCCTCCCCGCTGTCCGGCCGGGTCGGCGGGCTGGCCGATGTGCGGCCGTGGGTGACCGATTTGGACATCGCCATCCGGGCCGACCCCGACCTGGCGCGTCTACCGGGCCGGTTCCTGTTCGGCATCGACGACGGCCGCGGTGACATCTCCGGCCTGGGCGCCGACGTCGGTGCGCATGTGGTGCCCGACGGTGTGGCGCTGCTCCTGGCAGGACGCGACACCGGAATCCGGCTCGCGACGAGCGAGGTGGTCGTCGCGTTGCTCACGGTCGCCCGCCGGTTCGTCGAGGTCCGTGGAAAGTCTTGGCGGATAGCGGAATTGGATGATCCATCCGCGCTGGTGTCGGATTTCGACGTGACAGCGCCCGCTGGAACGACGTACCCGCCGGTGGTGCGCCCGCCGGTCGGCTGGATCGCCCAGGACGACGGCGGAGTGGCGCTGGGCGCGGCGGTCCCCCTGGGCGTGCTGACCGCGCGGCAGGCCGAGTTCGTTGCCGCCATCGACGCGCCGGTGGTCATCACCCCGTGGCGCTCCCTGCTGGTGTGCGATATGTCCGACGGGGTGGCCGACACGGCGTTGCGGGTGCTCGCCCCGATGGGGCTGGTATTCGACGAGAGCTCGCCGTGGCTGGACATCAGTTCCTGTGTGGGCAGCCCAGGATGCGAGAAGTCGCTGGCGGACGTGCGGGCCGAGGCGACCCGGGTGGCAAGCGAAGGCGTAGATGGACGGGCGGGCGGGCACGTGCACTACGTGGGCTGCGAGCGGGCGTGCGGCAGCCCGCCGACCGGGCAGGTGTTCGTGGCGACCACGGAGGGGTTCCGACCAGCATCGCGGTAGGTCGTAGGGTGATCGCGTGCTCGACTACATCCGCGACGCCGCCGAGATCTACCGGCAGTCGTTCGCGACGATTCGCGCCGAAGCCGATCTGACGGCGTTCCCCGAGGATGTCGCGCGTGTGGTCGTCCGGTTGATCCACACCTGCGGGCAGGTCGACGTCGCCGAGCATGTCGCGTTCACGCCCGGCGTGGTCGCTGCGACGCACGCCGCCCTGCTGGCAGGGGCGCCGATCTTGTGCGACTCGTCGATGGTCGCGGCCGGTATCACCGCCGCACGCCTGCCTGCGGGCAATGAGGTGGTGTCCCTGGTGGCCGATCCGCGGGCGGCCGAGCTGGCCCAGCGCCGCGGCAACACCCGCTCGGCGGCGGGTGTGGAGCTGTGGGCCGACCGGCTTACCGGAGCGGTGGTGGCCATGGGCAACGCGCCGACCGCGCTGTTCCGGCTGCTGGAGCTGATCGACGACGGGGTGCCCGGGCCGGTCTCGGTGCTGGGCGGACCAGTCGGGTTCGTCGGCTCCGCGCAGTCCAAGCAGGAGCTGATCGACCGACCGCGCGGGATGGAGTACCTGGTGGTGACGGGTCGTCGGGGTGGCAGCGCGATGGCCGCCGCCGCGGTGAATGCGATTGCGAGTGAACGCGAATGACTGGGACTCTCTACGGCGTCGGGCTTGGCCCGGGCGATCCGGAACTGGTGACGGTCAAGGCCGCACGGATCATCGGCGCCGCCGACGTGGTGGCCTATCACAGCGCCCGGCACGGCCGCAGCATCGCGCGGCGCATCGCCGAGCCCTACTTGCGCGCCGGCCAGATCGAGGAACACCTGACCTATCCGGTGACCGTCGAGACCACCGAGCACCCCGGCGGCTACGCGGGTGCGATGGAGGGTTTCTACCGGGAGTCGGCCGAGCGCATCGCCGCACATCTGGATGCCGGGCGCGATGTCGCGTTGCTGGCCGAGGGCGATCCGCTGTTCTACAGCTCCTACATGCACATGCACACCCGGCTGACCGAGCGGTTCAGCGCGGTGATCATCCCTGGCGTGACGTCGGTCAGCGCCGCCTCGGCGGCGATCGCCACTCCCCTGGTGACCGGCGACGAGGTGCTCTCGATTTTGCCGGGCACCATGCCGGTGCGCGAGCTGGCCCGTCGCCTCGCCGACGCCGACGCGGCGGTGATACTCAAACTCGGCCGCTCATATCCCCAAGTGCGGGAAGCGCTTTCGATGGCCGGACGGCTAGACGAGGCGTTCTACGTCGAACGCGCCAGCACCGACGCGCAGCGGGTGCTGCCGGCCGCCGAGGTCGACGCGGCCGGCGTGCCGTACTTCTCGCTGGCGATCCTGCCGGGCGGAGCCGGAGGGTCGGCGACATTAGGCAGAAGTGGTCGCGTGAAACCGGCCATCGGTGGCGTCGCGGTGGTGGGCCTTGGTCCCGGCGACGTGGACTGGATGACGCCGCAGAGCCGCCAGGAGCTGGCGGCGGCCACCGACCTGATCGGCTACGGACCGTACTTGGACCGGGTGCCCGCGCAGCCAGGGCAGCGTCGTCATCCCAGCGACAACACCGACGAACCGGAGCGGGCGCGGCTGGCGTGCGAACTGGCCGAGCAGGGCCGCGCGGTCGCGGTCATTTCTTCCGGCGATCCCGGGGTGTTCGCGATGGCCACCGCCGTGCTCGAGGAAGCCAAACAGTGGCCGGATGTTGCGGTGCGGGTGATCCCGGCGATGACGGCCGCGCAGGCGGTCGCCAGCCGGGTCGGTGCTCCGCTGGGTCACGACTATGCGGTGATCTCGCTGTCGGACCGGCTCAAGCCGTGGGACGTCATCGCGGGCCGGCTATCGGCGGCTGCACAGGCCGATCTGGTTCTGGCGGTATACAACCCGGCATCGAAGAGCCGCACCTGGCAGGTCGCGGCCATGCGAGACCTGCTGCTGGAACACCGCGAACCGGGCACCCCGGTGGTGATCGGCCGCGACATCGCCGGGCCGCGCGAATCGGTGAAGATCGTGCGGTTGGGCGACCTGGATCCGGCCGATGTCGACATGCGATGCCTGCTGATCGTCGGTTCGTCGCAGACGCAGTGGTACGGCGACACGGTGTTCACCCCGCGGCGCTATCCGAGCTGACGATCCCGGCCGGTTTGCTTCTGCGTCAACACGGGCACTTCTCCCCCAGCCGCCCCACCTGTCAGTTGCCTGGATAGCGGGGCACGTACGCAACGGGTGGAGCGCCATGAATCTCACACGCACCAAGTCGGTCGAACAGTCCATCGCCGACACCGAGGAATCCGAACATCAACTGCGCAAGGAACTGGGGCCGCTGCAGCTGACGGTGTTCGGCGTCGGCGTGGTCATCGGGACCGGCATCTTCGTCCTCACCGGAGAAGCCGCCGGCGAGAAAGCCGGCCCGGCCATCGCGCTGTCCTTCGTGTTCGCCGGCATCGCCTGCGCGCTGGCCGCGCTGTGCTACGCCGAATTCGCGAGCACCGTGCCGGTCGCGGGCTCGGCATACACCTTTTCCTACGCGAGCCTCGGCGAGCTCGTCGCCTGGATCATCGGCTGGGACCTGATCCTGGAACTGGGCCTTGGCGCGAGCACGGTGGCCGTCGGCTGGTCCAGTTACTTCGCCGACGTGATGAAAGGCATCGGGATCACCATTCCCGACTTCGCCTACGGCGACGGGCACAACCTTGTCGCTGCGGCCATCGTGCTGATCCTCACCGCTGTCCTCTGCCTCGGGATCAAGATCTCCTCACAGGTCAACCTCGTGTTTGTGGTGATCAAGGTGGCCATCGTCCTGCTGGTCATCGTGGCCGGCGCGTTCTTCATCAAGGCCGCCAATTACTCGCCGTTCATCCCGCCGTCCGGCTCGCCGGCGGCCTCAGGCGGCGCGGCCACCCCGTCGCTTCTGCAGGACATCGGCCTGGCCCCGGGTGCGTTTGGGATCAGCGGCATCTTCACCGGCGCCGCGCTGGTGTTCTTCGCCTTCATCGGATTCGACATCGTCGCCACCGCGGCTGAGGAGACCAAGAAGCCGCAGCGCGATATGCCGATCGGCATCTTCGCCTCACTGGGCATCTGCACCATCCTCTACGTCGCGGTGTCGCTGGTGGTCACCGGAATGGTCAAGTACACCGACATCAAGGTCGACGCCCCACTGGCGGAGGCGTTCCGGTCGGTCGGTCATCCCGGCTTCGCCAACGTCATCTCGGTCGGCGCCCTGCTCGGGCTGACGACGGTCATGATGATCCTCATGCTCGGCCAGAGCCGGGTGTTCTTCGCGATGAGCCGCGACCGCCTCCTTCCCGCGACGTTCGCGAAAGTCAGCCCGCGGTTCGGCACCCCAGTGCGCACCACCCTGCTGACCGGCATCGTGGTCGCCCTGATCTCCACCTTCGTGCCGTTGACGGCGCTGGCCGAACTGGTCAACATCGGCACCCTGTTCGCCTTCGTGCTGGTGGCCATCGGCGTGATCGTGTTGCGGCGCACCCGGCCTGATCTCGAGCGCGCGTTCCGGTGCCCGGGTGTGCCCGTAGTGCCGGTGCTCGCCGTACTGACGGCGTTCTACCTGATGCTGAACCTGCCGGCTGGGACGTGGATCCGGTTCGGCATCTGGATGGTGATCGGTCTGGTGGTCTACTTCATCCACGGCCGCCGGAAGAGCCGGCTGGCGACCGACCCGCATTACTCCCGCGAAGCCGACGCCGCGGCGTCGAAAAGCCGCGAATCCGACGTCGCGTCGGACGCCTAGGACAGCCGTCGTACCCAGTTGACGGCCTCGTCCACCGTGCCGACCACGTCGACTCCGGTCGGCAGCGGCGGCCGGTCGATCATCACAATGGCAATGCCCAGGTCGGCCGCCGCTCTGAGCTTGGCCTCGGTCAGCTCTCCCCCGCTGTTCTTGGTCACCAGCACGTCGATTCGGTTGTCCCGCAACAGTGCACATTCATCGGCGTAGTCGTATGGCCCCCGCGACAGCAGCACCTCGTGGTTGCACGGCAGCAGCACCGCATCGGGTGGCGTCACCACCCGGATCAGGAACCACGCGTGGCTCGAGGTGAACGGGGCCACCCCGGAGCGCCCGGTGGTGAGGAACACCCGCGAATAGTGCTGGTCGGCAACGACGTGCGCGGCCTCGACGTCGGAGGCCACCCGCACCGCGCCAGCGGCCTCCCAGGCGGCACGGGACAGCACCAGGTGCGGCATTCCCAGTTCGGCGCACGCCTGGGCGGCATGTGCGGTGATGGTCGCCGCGAACGGGTGGGTGGCGTCGACGACGGCACCGATCTCGTTGTCGTCCAACCACTGTCGCAGACCCGCCACACCACCGAAGCCACCGACGCGGACCGGTCCGACCGGCAGCGCTGGGTCGGGCACCCGTCCGGCAAGCGAGCTGACAATGTCGTAGTCCGGGTGCAGCCGGGTCGCCAGCGCGCGCGCCTCCCCGGTGCCGCCCAGCAGCAGGATCCGCATCAGTGCCTGCTTCCCCGGGACCGGCCCGAGGAATACAGGTAACTGTCCGTGAACCCTTCGGCGGCAAGCACATCGCCGACGACGATCACCGCCGTTTTGGTGATCTGCGCGTCGTGCATCTGCCCGGCGATATCGGCCAGCGTGCCGCGCAGCACGACCTCCCGCGGCCAGCTGGCGAAGGCGACGACGGCGACCGGGGTGTCCGGCCGGTAGCCGCCCTCAAGCAGCTGCGGCACGATCGCGTCGATCCGGTGCGCAGCCAGGTGCAGCACCAGCGTCGCGCCGGGCTGGCTGAGGGTGATCAAATCCTCGCCGTCGGGCATCGCGGTCGAGAGCGTCGATACCCGGCTCAGCGTCACGGTCTGCGCCACTCCCGGCACTGTGAGTTCGCGCCCGAGCGCCGCGGCGGCGGCCGCGAATGCCGGCACGCCAGGGACGATTTCGTAGTCGATGCCGCGTGCATCAAGGTGGCGGCACTGCTCGGCCAGCGCGCTGTAGATGGAGGGGTCCCCGGAGTGCAGCCGCGCCACGTCGTGGCCGGCGGCGTCGGCGTCGGCCAGCTCGGAGATGATCTGCTCCAGAGTCAGCGGACCGGTGTCGACGACTTTGGCGTCGTCGGGGCACAGGGCCAGCAAGTCCTCGGGCATGATCGAGCCGGCGTACAGGCACACCCGGCAGCGTTGCAGCAGTCGCTGACCACGCACGGTGATCAGGTCAGCCGCGCCAGGCCCGGCGCCGATGAAGTAGACCGTCATGGCTTGCGTACCACCCACTGGGTGACGGGCATGGCGGGCCGCCAGCCGGTGAAGCCACCCACCGCCTCGCCACGATAGTGCTGGAAGCGTCGCAGCTGGCCGCCGAGCTTCGAATAGTATTGCAGAAGAACGACTTCGGATTCTGCCGTGACGGTGTTGACGACCAGTCGACCGCCGCTGGGCAGTCGCTGCAGGCACGCGTCCAGCAGCCCAGGTGTCGTGAGCCCACCGCCGATGAAGATCGCCGCCGGATCCGGCACACCGGTGACGCCGTCGTCGGTCAAGTCGGCGTCGGCGAACGCCTCGGGTGCCGCGCCGCGCACCTCGACGTTCGCCCCGAACGTGAAGGCGTTCGCGACAATCCGGGCACGCCGCTGCTCATCGCGCTCGAATGCCACCGCAGCGCAGGCTGATCCACTTCGACACCACTCGATAGCAATGCTTCCCGAACCGGCGCCGACATCCCACAACAGCTCCCCGGGGCGGGGTGCCAACGCCGCCAATGTGACCGCGCGCATCGACTGTTTGGTGAGCTGCCCGTCGTGGGCGAACGCGTCGTCAGGCAGCACCGACAGCAGACGCTCGTCGGGCAGGTAGCGGACGGCGACCACGTTCAGATCATCGACGCCGCCGGGCGGTGCGCTGGCCCAGTCCTGGGCGGTGCCGTCGCGCCTGCGTTCGGCCGGACCGCCGAGCTGCTCCAACACCGTCATCCGCGAGTCACCCAGGCCCGCATCGGCGAACACGGTCGCCAGCGCGCCGGGCTCCGAACCGTCGCGGCACAGCACGATCGCCTGGCCGCCGCGGCGCACCGCGGCGTGCGGCCGCGCATTCATCAGGCTGATCACCTCGGTGTCCTGGACCGACCAACCCAGCCGGGCGCAGGCCAGCGTCACACTCGACACGTGCGGCAGCACCGTCACCCGATCGGCTCCGCAGACGCGGATCAGTGAGGCGCCGACGCCGTGCAGCATCGGATCGCCGCTGGCCACCACGTGCACGTCCTCATCGGTGTCGCGAATCGCACACAGCCCGTCCAGGAACGGCCTGCCCCATTCCCTGCGTTCCGCGGTGACAGTGTCATCGAGCAAATCCAGCTGCCGCCGAGATCCGTAAATGATTGTCGCCCGGCGTAATTCGGTACTCGGCACCGGCGCCAGCCCGGCCATGCCGTCGGCGCCGATGCCAACGACGATGATCCGGCTCACCGGGGCATCCTCCGCCACACGAACTGCGGCGTCATCCGAAACGCGAAAGCCAGCAGCGCGAGAGGCGCGGGTACCCAGACCCGGCGACGGCCCTTACGCAGCGCGCGGACGGTCGCGTCGGCCACCTGGGCGGGTGTGCGGGACAGCGGCGCCGGGTCCATGCCCTGCGTCATCCGCCCGACGACGAACCCGGGTCTCACGACCAGCAGCCGCACCTCGCTGCCGTGCAGCGCGTCGGCCAGCCCGTTGGCGAAGGCGTCGAGCCCGGCCTTAGCCGAGCCGTAGACATAGTTGGCGCGCCGCCCACGCACCCCGGCGATCGAGGAGAACACCACCAGCGATCCCGCGCCTGCTGCACGCATGGCCAACGCCAGGTGGGTCAGCAGGCTGATCTGAGCCACGTAGTCGGTGTGCACGACCGCGACGGCGTGGACCGCGTCGGCTTCGGCGCGGGTCTGATCACCGAGGATCCCGAACGCCAGCACAGCGGTGCCGATCGCGCCGTGCTCGGCCACCAGCCGCTCGATCAGCGGGCCGTGCGAAGCAAGGTCGTCGGCGTCGAACTCGACGGCGTGCACCGCCGTCGCTCCCGCGGCGCGCACCGCACTGACCTGCTCGTCAAGCTGATCGGAACGCCGGGCAGCAAGCACCACGGTGGCGCCGGACGCCAACCGCTCGGCGACTTCGACGCCGATCTCGCTGCGGCCGCCGAAAATCACGACCGGACCGGCCCCCGTGTCATTCACGGCTGTGATTATTCACTGCAGTAGCCTCGACTCCGATGGGCAACTCAACGACCCGGCTGACCAGCGACGCGCTGGCCTTCCTCACCGAACGCCACCTCGCGATGCTGACAACCCTGCGCTCGGACACCTCACCACACGTGGTGGCTGTCGGCTTCACCTTCGATCCCAAAACCCACATCGCCCGCGTCATCACCAGCGACGGCTCGCAAAAGGCCATCAACGCCGAGCGATCCGCAGTCGGCGTGCTGTCCCAGGTCGACGGCGCACGCTGGCTATCGCTCGAGGGCACAGCCAGTGTGAATCGCGATCCCGGGGCCGTCCGCGACGCCGAGCTGCGGTACGCCCAGCGCTACCGCACCCCGCGGGTCAACCCGAAGCGTGTCGTCATCGAGGTGCACGTCACCCGGGTGCTCGGCTCCTCGGGGCTGCTGGATCACTCGAAGAGCTAGACCGGCACCACTGTCAGCTCGTGCGGGCCGGTGTTGACGGCCAGCGCGCCGTCGGCGGTGACGATCACGATGTCCTCGATGCGGGCGCCCCAGTGGCCCGGGAAATAGACACCCGGCTCGACGGAGAACGCCATCCCCTCGGTCAGCGGCAGATCGTTGCCCGCCACGATGTAGGGCTCCTCGTGCACCGAGAGCCCGATGCCATGCCCGGTGCGGTGCACGAAGTACTCGGCCAGCCCGGCGTCGGCCAGCACATCTCGGGCGGCCGCATCGACCTGCTCGGCCGTCACGCCGGGACGCACCGCCGCGACCGCAGCGGCCTGCGCGCGCTGCAACACCGCGTACTGTTCGGCGATTTCGGCGCTGGGCTCGCCGAGGCTGTAGGTACGGGTGCAGTCGGAGTTGTAGCCGGGAGCGTAGGGCCCGCCGATATCGACGACGACGATGTCGCCGGCCTCCAGCACCCGCTCGGAGCATTCGTGGTGCGGGTCGGCACCGTGCGGACCGGAGCCGACGATGATGAAAGCCACCGATGAATGCCCCTCGGCCACAATGGCTTTGGCGATATCGTCGGCGACGTCGGCTTCGGTGCGGCCGGGTACCAAGAATTCCGGCACCCGGGCGTGCACCCGGTCGATCGCCGCACCCGCCTTGCGCAGCGCGTCGATCTCCGCCGGATCCTTGACCATCCGCAGCGAGCGCAACACGTCGGTGGCCAGTACCGGGGTCGAACCGAATCGTTCGGCCAGCGGCAACAGGTGCAGCGCGGTCATCGAGTCGGTGACCGCGACGCGGGCGTGCCCGCCGAGCGCGACCGCGACGATGTCGTAGGGGTTTTCGCCGTCCACCCAGTCCTGCACGAGCAGACCCAGATCGAGAACGGCAGATTCCTTCAGCGAGGCCAGCTCGAGGCGGGGTACGACCATCATCGGCTCGCCGGTCGCCGGGACCACCAGCGCGGTCAGCCGCTCGAAGGTCTGGGCCGCCGAGCCGACGAGGTACCGCAGGTCGTAGCCGGGAGTGATGACCAGCCCGGCCAGATCGGCATCGGCGGCCAGGGCTGCTGCGGCGGCAAGCCGGCGGGCATAAACATCGCTGCTGAAACGGCTCGCGCTCATGCCAGCCAGGCTAGCGGCAGGCATACGATGACGCGATGCTGCGCGACATCCGTGAGCTCACCGACGACCCCGCGGCCTACGCCGCCGAACTCAACCGGCGCTGGGGCGGCCTGCTCAGCTACCGCTACCTGGGGCGCAGCTACTCGTCGATGGACGTGGGCGCGCAAGACACCGTCGCGATCCGCCACGACATGCGCAATCCGACGGGCGGGCTGTTCCTGGCGGTGCTGGGCATCGTCTCACCGGACAGCGGGCTGGTCTCCGATCGTGAGGCGGTGCCCAACCCGGTCGTCGTGTCCATCCAGGTGCTCGATCCCGGCCGCGACGTGCGCCGCATCGAGATCCAGTCCGAGGACCTCAAGCGCGGCAGGCAGATGTCCTACAGCCGGTCCCGGATCGTGGACGCCGACAACCCGACTCGGGTGCTGGCGCTCAACGAGGGCCAGGGCATCAGCATCGGTGTACCGCCCGAGGGGCTGGGGAAGATGGAACTCAACCCCATCGAGGTCGTCGACTCCCCTGACCTGCCGCCGCTCTGGCAGGTGTTCGGCGCCGCCCGCAGGCCCGGCGGGGTCTGGGCACTGCCCGAATTGTCCGTCGAGGTGGCCTCTCCGGATGCCGCGCTGCACATCGGACCGCAGTTCGTGGTGCTGGAGACCGCCGCCCTGGACGCAGCGGCCACGCTGGTGGGCACCGATCAGCTGCAGGGCGTCAGCTCGCATGTGATGTTCCTGGCGCGGGGCAAATTCGGCCCGTTCCGCGTCGATGCGGATCCGATCCTCGGCGCCGACGGTACCGTCGCGGTGCGCGCCACGATCTATGACGAAGGCGCAGGCGACAAACCGATCACCGCCGGATCCTATGTATTCCGTTATGGCCGAGGGTAATTCGCGATCTCGACCAGATTTCCCTCGGGATCGCGGCAATAGTAGGACGTCATCGGACCCAGCGCACCGTTCTTGGTGACCGGACCCTCGGTGATCTCCACCCCGGCGTCACGCAACGCAGCCGCGACGTCGTCGGGTGGGGCCGTGGTGATGAAACACAGATCCACCGATCCGGGGGCATCCACCTCCGCGGTGTGCCAGTCCGGTGCTCCGGTGGGCCGCAGATTGAGCTTTTGATCGCCGAATCGCAGTGCCACCCTGGTGCCGGAGAACACCTCGCGGCGCATGCCGAGGACGCGGACGTACCAGTCGGCGACCGCGTCGACGTCACGACAGTTGAGCACCACGTGATCGATCCGTTCGATGGCGAACGACATACGCCAACGCTACTGGCAGGATGGCTGGCATGTCTGCACCGGTGTTGCTGCTCGACGGCGCCAGCATGTGGTTTCGTTCGTTCTTCGGCGTTCCCTCGTCGATCACCGCGCCGGACGGCAGGCAGGTCAATGCCCTGCGCGGTTTCCTCGACAGCGTGGCGACGCTGATCACCAGGGAACGTCCGGGCCGGCTGGTGGTCTGCCTGGATCTGGACTGGCGCCCGCAGTTCCGGGTGGACGCGATCCCTTCGTACAAGGCCCATCGGGTTGCTCAGGAAAAGCCCAGCGGTGAAGCGGATTTGGAGGAAGTGCCGGACGCGCTGAGCCCACAGGTCGACATGATCATGGAGCTGCTCGACGCGTTCGGGATCGCCACCGCGGGCGCGGAGGGCTTCGAGGCCGACGACGTGCTTGGCACGCTGGCCGTTGCCGAAAAACGCGATCCCGTCGTGGTCGTCAGCGGTGACCGCGATCTGCTGCAGCTGGTCGGCGACGACCCGGTCGCGGTGCGGGTGCTGTATCTGGGCCGGGGTTTGGCCAACGCGACGATGTTCGGGCCGGCCGAGGTCGCCGAGCGCTACGGCGTGCCGGTCCACCGGGCCGGGCCCGCCTACGCCGAGCTGGCGCTGCTGCGCGGTGATCCGTCCGACGGGCTGCCCGGAGTCCCCGGTGTCGGGGAGAAGACCGCGGCCACGCTGCTCGCTCAGTACGGCTCGCTGGAAGCTATCTTGGCGGCCGCGCACGACCCGAAATCCAAGCTGTCCAAGGCTTTTCGCGCCAAGTTGCTGGCCGCCACCGAATACATCGAGGCGGCCGGTCCGGTGGTGCTGGTGGCCCGCGATGCGCCCGTCGAGTTGTCCACTGCCGACGATCGGCTACCGCTTTCGGCCGCCGACCCCGCCCGCGTTGCCGAACTGGCCCACGCGTACGGCGTCGGTTCGTCGATCGGACGCCTGCAGAAAGCGCTCGACGCGCTCCCCGACTAGCTACTTCGGCCGGCCGACCTCGTACGTGCCCTTGTCGTCCTGGAACGTCACCGTCACCTGGCGCTTGGTGCCGTCGATGCTCACCTCGCAGGTGAACGTGTCACCCTTCTTGACCGTGGGGTTCGCGCCGTTGTTGCACTTGACGTCCTTGACGTTCTTGGCGCCGTAGCCGTTGGTCTCGTCGGTGAGGATCTGCTGCACGCCGCCCTGTGCCTTGCCGATGTCCAGCTTGGTGGTGACGAAGAAGCCGGGCTTCCAGAAGCCGAGCACCAGCACGACGGCAACGACGATCGCGGCCAGCACACCGATGACGGTGAAGATCACGGCCGACGACTTCTTGGCGGCTTCCTCGCCGCCGGACGGGTAGGGCGCGTACTGCCCGGGCTGGTTGGGATCGCCCGGCTGCTGCGGGTACTGGCCCGGTTGCTGCGGGTACTGGCCCGGCTGCTGGGGGTACTGGCCGTACTGCGGCTGCCCGTACTGGCCGGGCTGACCTGGCTGGCCCGGCTGGCCGTACTGGCCCGGCTGGCCGTAGGCGCCCGGGTTGTATTCGGCCGGCGCCTGGTAGGGCTGCTGCGGGTACCCCTGCGTCGGCTGCTGGCCGTACTGCGGGTACTGCTGCGGGGTGTACGCGGGCGGCTGCCACGCCGGCGGCTCGCCGGTCGGCTGCTGCCAGGCCGGGGTCTCGCCGCCAGATGTATCCGGCTGCTGCCACGCCGGCGTGGGCTGCTCGGAGCCGGGGGCGGGCTGATCCTGACCCTGGGCGGGCTGGCCCTGCCAGGGGTTTGGGTCAGAACCCTGCGGTCCGCTCATCGTCTCTCCTTGATCTGGTAGCGATTCGCCGCTCCCACCGTAGCGTTTGCACGAGCCTACCCGCCATCAACAGCAACGACGCCGCGCCGGATGTCGTCAATGGCGCGTTTCGCGGTGCTCCGCAGACCGGCTTCCGGCCCGGCGTTGCGCACCTGGTCGAGCAGATCGAGCACCTGGCGGCACCACCGCACGAAGTCCCCCGCGGGCAGGGGCGTGCCGCCACCGGCCACATCGGAGGCGGCCAGGGCGGCAGCCAAGTCGCCGGTCGTCGCCCAGCGGTACACAGCGGGGACGAATCCCTCGTCGGGCTCGCGGGTCTGGGTGATCCGGTGCCGATTCTCGTCGGCGCGTAACTGCGCGGACAGCCGCCGCGTCTCGACCAGGGCGCGGCGCACCTTCGGGGTGGGCATGTCGATCGCGTGCGCAGGGGTGGGGCCGTCGCTGCCCCGGGTTTCGAACACCATCGCCGAGAGCGCCGCGGCCAACTCGGCCGGTGCCAGCCCCTTCCAGACTCCGGTGCGCAGGCATTCGGCCACCAGCAGATCGCTCTCGTTGTAGATCCGCGTCAGCAGCCGGCCGTCGGCGGTCACCTTTGGATCTCCATCGCCCTTGGCTCCGTCCATCCCCGGGTCGCTGCGCTCCTGCCCCAAGGTAATAAACCCGCGCTCGGTCAGCAGCCCCACGATCCGGTCGAACGTGCGGGCCAGGGAATTGGTCGCCGCAGTGACCTTGTTGCGGATCTGCTCGTTGTCGCGTTCCACCCGCAGATAGCGCTCACCGATGCGCACCTTGGCTTCCCGGTCGGCCAGCCCGTGCACGGAATGCTTGCGCATCGCCTCGCGCAGCGACAGCAGCTCCGGGTCGAGGTCGGCCGGCTCGTCGCTCTCGCCACGTCGTCTACGGGCGGACGGCACCATCAGCCCGGTCGACGCCGAAAGCAACGCTGAGGCGAGGTCCCGGCGCACCCTCGGCTGGCGATGCTCGACCCGCTTGGGCAGCGACATCGACCCCAGCGGTGCCGTAATTCCGGCGAAGTCAGCAGAGGAAACCCTTCCGGCCCAACGGTTTTCGGTCAACACCAGCGGACGCGGATCGGACGGGTCGTTGGCCGGCTCGAGCACGACGGCTAACCCGCCGCGGCGCCCCTGGTTGATGTTGATGATGTCGCCGCGACGCAACGCGGCCAGCGCATCGGCGGTGACCTGCCTGCGCTGCAGCCGCGACGCCCGGGATTGCGCCCGCTCCCGCTCGCTGATCTTGGCCCGCAGCCGGACGTAGTCGAGGATGGCCGGCTCGCGGTCGGGCTTCGCCCGGCGGTCCCAGTCCATCTCGGCGGCGATCTCGCCGAGCATCTTCTCGCCGCGCTCGACACCGCGGACCAGCCCGACGACCGATCGGTCGGCCTGGAACTGCGCAAACGATCGCTCCAACAGCTCGTGGGCCTGCTCGGGGCCCATCTGGTTCACCAGGTTGATCGTCATGTTGTACGACGGCGCGAACGAACTCTTCAGCGGGAACGTGCGCGTCGAGGCCAGCCCGGCGACCTCGGCAGGCTCCACATCCGGGTGCCACAGCACGACGGCGTGGCCCTCGATATCGATCCCGCGCCGCCCCGCACGCCCGGTCAACTGCGTGTACTCCCCCGGCGTCAGCGGCATGTGCTGTTCGCCGTTGAACTTGATCAGCTTCTCCAGCACCACGGTGCGGGCCGGCATGTTGATGCCCAGCGCCAGCGTCTCCGTCGCGAAGACGGCCTTGACCAGACCGGCGGTGAACAGCTCCTCGACGGTGTGCCGGAACACCGGCAGCATGCCGGCGTGGTGAGCGGCCAGCCCACGCAGCAGGCCCTCACGCCATTCGTAGTAGTCGAGCACCACCAGGTCGGAAACGGCGAGATCGCCACAGCGGCGGTCGATTACCTCGGCGATTCGCTTGCGGTCCTCGTCGTTGGTCAGCCGCAGCGGGCTGCGCAGGCACTGCTTGACCGCGGCATCGCAGCCGGCGCGGGAGAAGATGAACGTGATGGCCGGCAACAGCCCCTCGCGGTCGAGCGAGGCGATCACATCGGGGCGTGCCGTCGGGCGATACAGGCTCGATCGGCCGTTCGGCCGTCCCTGCCCGCGCCGTCGCGGCTCCCAATCGGTGAGCCGTTCGGCCTCACGGCGATGCGCGATGTGCCGGATCAGGTCCGGGTCGACGAGGTGTTGCTTTCCCTCGCCGTCGTAATCGAACAGGTCGAACATCCGCTTGCCGACCAGCACGTGCTGCCACAGCGGCACCGGCCGGTGCTCGTCGACGACGACAGTGGTGTCGCCGCGCACGGTCTGGATCCAGCCACCGAACTCCTCGGCATTGCTGACCGTGGCCGACAGGCTGACCAGCCGCACATCCTCGGGCAGGTGCAGAATCACCTCTTCCCACACCGCGCCGCGCATCCGGTCGGCCAGGAAGTGCACCTCGTCCATCACCACATGCGAAAGTCCATGCAGCGCATCAGATCCGGCGTACAGCATGTTGCGCAGCACCTCGGTGGTCATCACCACCACCGGCGCGTCGCCGTTGATCGACTGGTCACCGGTCAGCAGGCCGATATTCTCCGCGCCGTAGCGGCGCACCAGATCGTTGTGCTTCTGGTTACTCAGCGCCTTGATCGGCGTGGTGTAGAAGCACTTTCGGCCCGCCGCCAACGCCAGATGTACGGCGAACTCGCCGACGACCGTCTTGCCCGCACCGGTCGGTGCGCACACCAGCACGCCGTGGCCGCGTTCGAGTGCCTCACACGCCTGCGACTGGAACGGATCGAGCCGAAACGGCAGCAGCTCGGTGAACTCCCTGAGTTGGGAGCCCAACTCAGGTGATGTCGTCATGCTGTGCCGCGAACGACGCCGGGGCGGCTACCGGAGTGGGCGCCTCGATGGGTGCGGCCTGGTCGTCGGGAATCTCGGCCTGCGCTTCCCGCTTGGCTTTTCGCCGGTCATTGAGACGGGCGATCTGGATCGCGAACTCCAGCAGGACCGTCAGCGCCAGGCCGAGTGCCAGCATCGAGAACGGATCGGAGCCGGGCGTGGCGAACGCGGCGAAGACGAACACCCCGAAGATCAGGCCGCGGCGCCACGACTTGAGCTTGGTGTACGGCAGCATGCCGATCAGATTGAGCATGATGATCAGCAGCGGGAATTCGAAGCTGACGCCGAAGATCAGCAGCAGGTTGATCAGAAAGCCGAAATATTCGTCACCGGACAGCGCGGTGACCTGAACGTCGCTGCCGACCGTCAGCAGAAAGTGCAGTGCCTTGGACAGGACGTAGTAGGCCAGCACCGTGCCGGACATGAACAGCAGTGCCGCGAAGAAGACGAACACCGACGCGAAGCGGCGCTCATTGCGGTATAGGCCGGGGGTGATGAACGACCACAACTGGTGCAGCCACACCGGGCAGGCCAGCACGATGCCTGCGGTCAGACCGACCTTGAGTCGCAGCATGAACTGGTCGAAGGGCGCGGTCGCCAGCAGCCGGCAGCCGCCGTCGGCGCTGATATCGGCACGCGCCGACTGCGGCAGCGAGCAGTAGGGCTCGCGCAACCATTCACCCAGGCTCTCCACCCCGAGGAAGCCGTGGCTGTACCAGAGGAAGCCGATGATGGTGGTCAGCGCGATGGCGCCGATCGAGATCAGCAGGCGGGTCCGCAGCTCCCGGATGTGGTCGACAAGCGACATCGTCCCGTCGGGATTGGTGCGGCTTTTGCGCTGTCGCGGGTCGAGCCGCGACAGGATTTTAGGGGTGCGCACGGCAGCGTCTAACTACGGCGCACGAGCGCCTGATCGTGGTCGGATTCAGGCCGGTTTGGCGTCGGTGTGGCTCTGGGCCGGCGGTGTCACCGGTGCCTCGACGCGCTCGGACTGAACCTGGGTGGGCGGCTGCGCGGGCGTGACGGGAGTATCCGTCTTGCCCTCGGCCTGCAGCTCCTTGACCTCTGACTTGAAGATGCGCATCGACTTGCCCAGCGAGCGAGCAGCGTCAGGCAACCGCTTCGACCCAAAGAGCAGCACGACCACGGCGATGAGAATCAGCCAGTGCCACGGTTGTAGAGCACCCAATTTGGTCACCTCCAGAAGTTGGTTCGATGCTACCCCACCGGCCCCCTGACGAGCCGGGATGCAGGTCAGCCGGTGAGCTCGGCGTAGGCGGCCAGCGCCGACGCCGCCCCCTGGCGCACCCGGGTCACCAACGATTCGGGCTCGAACACCCGGACGTCGGCGCCGAATCCCAGCAGCACCCGGGTCATCCACTCCTCGGAGGCGTAGGTCATGACGGCCTTGTGGTAGCCGTCGGGCAGCTCTTCGACGATCCGCATCGGGTAGTACTCGAGCATCCACGACGCCGCGGGGGCCAGCAGCAGGGTCGCGGCAGGCAGAGAGGGGTCGGCGTCGAACAAGGAGGTGTCCGGCGGTGCCTGCACGGCCGGCTCAGGCGGGACGGCGGCCTGGTCGAGCACGGTCGCCTCGACGATGCGGTCGAAGCGGAACAGTCGCACCCCGTCGGCGTCGGGTGACCAGGCGTTCAGATAGCTGTGATCGCCGACCAGCACCACCCGGATGGGGTCGACGATCCGGCTGGACAGGGTGTCCCGCGACGCCGAGTAGTACTCGATGCGCAGCGCGCGACCGTCGCGGACCGCCGCGCGGACCGCTGCGGCCGTCTCACTTTCGATGGGTGCCCGTTCCTGCACCGCGGCGGCGGCGTGGGTGTGGTCGTGGCTGACGGTGCCCGCCGCCGACTCGATTTTGGCGATCGCGGACAGCGCGGCCTGCGGGTCGACCACACCGGGGATGTCGATCAGCGCGCGCAGCGCCACCAGCAGGCCGGTGGCCTCCGGTGAGGTCAGCCGCAGCGGCTCGTCCATGCCCGCCGAGAACGTCACCTTGATGGTGTCCCCGGAGAATTCGAAGTCGATCAGGTCACCTGGGCCGTAGCCGGGCAGGCCGCACATCCAGAGCTGGTCGAGGTCCTGCTGGAGTTGCTTGCGGCTCACGCCGAGATCGGCGGCGGCCTCGTCGTAGGTGATGCTGGGGTTGGCCTTCAGGTACGGCACCATGTTCAGCAGCCGCACCAAACGCGTGGAAACCGGTGTCATGCGCCCTCTCCCGCCTGTGCTCGCAGCCGCGCCACCACGTCGTCGCGCAGTGCGGCCGGGTCCAGCACCAGGGCGTCGGCTCCGTAGCCCGCGACCTCGCGGGCGAGCCGGTCGCGGGTGCCGATGTCGAGTTCGATGACTTCTCCGGCACGCCCTCCGATAGTGCGTGCGCCGGCCGATCTGCCGTTGCGGCGCAACGACGTTGCGCGGCCATCGGCCACCCACACCGAAGCCTGCACCCCGCTGGGCGCCTCGCTGATGACCTGAGCGACGATCGCCCGCAGGTCGACGCCGTCCGGCCGGGTCACCGATCCCGGCGCCCCAACGGTTTTGATATCGGCGTCGATGCGGGACAACCGAAACGTCCTGGTGGCGTTGCGGTCCCGGTCATGGCCGACCAAGTACCAGCGGCCCTTGTCGGTGACCACGCCCCACGGCTCCACGGTGCGCTCGGTATAGGGATCGGTCGGCAGGGAACGGTGCCGGAATTGCACCGCCTGGCCGGAATTGATGACCGCCAACAGGTTTCCCAGCACATCCTCGGATCCGCGCAGCCCGGTCGGGCCCGCGGCGGTGGTGATCGCGACGGCGGCATCGGGGTCGACGTCGACGCCGGCGGCACGCAATTTCAGCAGCGCACCCTGGGTCGCGGTGATCAGCTCGGGCGACTCCCACAGCTGGGTGGCGATCGCCACGGCGCCCGCCTCCTCGTCGGTCAGCTCGACGTCGGGCAGCGCGTAGGCGTCGCGGTTGATGCGATATCCCTCGGTGGGGTCGAACGCCGAGACCCTGCCGGTCTCCAACGGGATGCCGAGGTCACGCAGCTCGTTTTTGTCGCGTTCGAACATCCGGGAGAACGCTTCGTCGCTCGGGCTCTCGGCATAACCGGCCACATGAGAGCGGATGCGTTCGGCGGTGATGTAGCCGTGAGTGGACAGCAGCGCGATGACGAGATTCATCAACCGCTCGACCTTGGATGTCGCCACTCGGAAGACCTTAGCCGGGATAAACGCGTCGCTCGTGCGGCGCGCTTGTCACATGCTGGCGATGAGCCGCTTGACCCGCTCGTCCACCGAGCGGAAGGGGTCCTTGCACAACACGGTGCGCTGCGCCTGGTCGTTGAGCTTGAGGTGCACCCAGTCCACGGTGAAATCGCGGCCGGCCTCCTGAGCGGCGCTGATGAACTCGCCACGGAGCTTGGCCCGGGTGGTCTGCGGCGGGGTGTCGACGGCGGCCTCGATCTCCTCGTCGGTGGTAATCCGGGTCGCCAGACCCTTGCGCTGCAGCAGATCGAACACGCCGCGGCCGCGCTTGATGTCGTGGTACGCCAGGTCGAGCTGGCTGATCTTGGGGTCGGACAGCTCCATGCTGTAGCGATCCTGGTAGCGCTGGAACAGCTTGCGCTTGATCACCCAGTCAATCTCGGTGTCCACCTTCGCGAAATCCTGGCTCTCGACCGCGTCGAGCTGACGCCCCCACAGGTCGACGACCTGGTCGATCTGGGTGTTGGGCTCGCGGGTCTGCAGGTACTCGACCGCGCGGGCGTAGTACTCGCGCTGGATGTCCAGCGCACTGGCCTGCCGCCCGCCTGCGAGCCGCACCGGCCTGCGGCCGGTCAGGTCGTGGCTGACCTCGCGGATGGCGCGGATCGGGTTGTCCAGCGAGAAATCGCGGAACGCCACACCGGCCTCGATCATCTCCAGCACCAGCGAGGCGGTGCCGACCTTGAGCATGGTCGAGGACTCGCACATGTTGGAGTCGCCGACGATCACATGCAGCCGGCGGTACTTCTCGGCATCGGCGTGCGGTTCGTCGCGGGTGTTGATGATCGGGCGGGATCGGGTGGTCGCGCTGGACACCCCTTCCCAGATGTGTTCGGCGCGCTGTGACAGGCAGAACGTGGCGGCCTTGGGTGTCTGCAACACCTTGCCGGCGCCGCAGATCAGCTGGCGGGTGACCAGGAACGGCAACAGCACATCGGAAATCCGGGAGAACTCCCCCGCGCGCACGATCAGGTAGTTCTCGTGGCAGCCGTAGGAGTTCCCCGCCGAATCGGTGTTGTTCTTGAACAGGTAGATGTCGCCGCCGATGCCCTCGTCGGCCAGGCGCTGTTCGGCGTCGATGAGCAGGTCTTCGAGCACCCGTTCACCAGCGCGGTCGTGAGTGACCAGCTGTATCAGGTTGTCGCACTCGGCGGTGGCGTACTCCGGGTGGCTACCCACGTCGAGGTACAACCGCGCACCGTTGCGTAGGAACACGTTCGAGCTGCGGCCCCACGACACCACCCGGCGGAACAGATACCGGGCTACCTCGTCCGGACTGAGCCGGCGATGGCCGTGGAACGTGCAGGTGACACCGAATTCGGTTTCGATGCCCATGATTCTGCGCTGCACGACACCGAGCCTACTGGTTGGTTTGCGCCAGTGGTGGCCAAGCGGTCAGCGAAACGCGTTCGGAGTGCCTGTGGATTGTTGAGAACGCCGTTCGGCGTGGCGTGCCAGCATGAGCCGTGCCCGAGCCGGTCGCCGTCGATATCGCCACGCTGAGGGCGCTCACGGACCGCCTGACCCGCAGCGCTGACGAACTTGCGGCCATCCCGATACCCGGTCTCGAGGCATTACCGGGTTCTGCGCTGGGCAATGTGGATACGCCCCGGCGTGTCACCGCTGAAGTGCGCCGACTCGGTGCGGCCGTACAGGATTGGGTTTGCTCCGCCCGCCGATCGGTCGACGAACTGGCCGCCGCCGACATCGCCGGCGCCGAACGACTCCCACCGCAGTGACCCACCTGACTGTCGCCCAGGTGCTCACCTGGCGACCGGAGGCGCTGACCGAACTGGCCGACGAGTGGGACAGCGCTGCGGGCCGGCTGCAGGCCCAGGCCGACGCCGTCGACGAGGCGATGGCCGCCACCTCTGGAGTGTTCACCGGGTCCGCCGCGGCTGCGGCCCGCCACGCCATCGGTCCGACCGCCGCAGGATTGCGCCGGATGTGCCGGGCGCTGATCCTGGCCGCCGCGGAAGCCCGGGACGCTGCCGACGTCATCGGTCGCCGCCGGGACCGGGTGCTGGCGGTCTTGGCCGATGCTCGCGGCGAAAGCTGCCCGGTCGCCGACGACGGGACGGTGGGGCGGCCGTCGGAATCGTCGGGGCTGCTGGTGATCTGCAGCGGCGGTTCGGACTCGGCGGCCCTGGCGATGCTCGATGAGCGCGCAGCCGAGCTGACTCGCGTACTGCAGGGCGCGCTGAGCGCGCTCGGCGCGGCCGACGCCGAAGCCGCGGGGGCGATCGACGCGGCGTTCGACGCCGCGGCGCTCGCCCCCGCGGCGGTCCGGCCGGCCGGGGCTTCCGGCAATCCGGTCGCCGACTGGCCGCACATGAGCCAGGACAGCATCGCCGGTCAGATCGCCGCGATGTCGGAGGCCCAGCGGCAGCGCCTGATCGAACAGAGGCCCCACGAGGTCGGCAACACCGATGGTGTGCCTTGGGAGATGCGCATCGCGGCCAACCGGATCAACATCGCCAACGCGATCCTCGACGAACGCCGCACCCTCGCTGCGCCCGAGGAGGTGAAGCTACGCGCCGCCGTCGCGCCCACCCTGGACCCCGCCGACGCCGAACGACTCTGGGCGACAATGCACGTCGATCCGGCACTGCGGGCCGCAACCATCGCCGGCTATGACCGCAACGCCCGCCACCTCGTCGAGTACTACGAGACGCTGCTCGCCGACGTCCCCGATCCGCTGGACCGCGCCCGCCGGGTGCCGCGACAGATCCTGGCGTTCGACCCCGAGCGGGAATCCCTCATCGAGTTGTCCGGCGACCTCGGCCGGGCCCACGCGCTGGCGGTGCTGGTGCCAGGGCTGAACACCACCTTCGACGGTTCAGCCGACGATGTCGCGACCGCACGGCGATTCGTCGCCGGCTCCGGCGGCGACGTGGCGATGATCAGTTACCTCGGCGGGCATTTCCCGACGGGCCCGCTGGTCGCCGGTGTCGCCGACGCGGCCGACCCCCGCCATGCCTTGCAGATGGCTCCGCGGTTGGTGGCGTTCAGCGAGGATGTGGAACGACGGGCGGGGGGAATCCCGGTGACCTACGTTGGGCACTCCTACGGCGGGTCGATCCTGGGCACTGCCGAACTTTTTGGCCTGACCGCCGATCGGGTGGTCTACGTCGAGGCCGCCGGAGCCGGTGTGGGAGTTCATGATCCGTCGGACTGGCACAACCGCAACCCCGCGGTGCTGCGATTTTCCATGACGGCGCCCGGCGATCCGATCGCCCTGGTGCAGGGCATCCCGTTCGGGCCGCACGGCGCAGACCCGGACCAGATGCCCGGGGTCATCCAGTTGGATACCGGACGCCGCCTCACGGGTGCGCCGATGGCCGGGCCCTCGGCACACAGCGACGTCATCAACGAGCCGTCCGACGCGTGGCACAACATCTTGGCGGTCATCACCGGCGACCGACGTGGCATTCGCGTGAGGAGCTGATTCCATCAGGTGTCCGACATCGACTACTCAGTCGACGAACCGAGGATTCGAGTAGCCCCCTACTCTGTCGACCCACCACCGATGCGAGCCATCATCATCTGATGACAACCACGGAAGCCAAGAACAACGTTCCGACTGAAACAAGTTGGGCAAGAGGCAATTCTGTGCGCATCGCGAGGTCGAACGGTGGCCGACTTCGCCTGACGCTCGCTGCCGCCGCGTCACTCGTTCACGACCAAGGAGAGGTCGCAGCCGCACTGTTGGCACTGCCGCTACGCACAGTCCGCGACGACGCCCGGGCATCGAACCTGATCAGATGTTTGGACAAGCTCGATTCCGCCTACTATGACGCACTCGCGCCCATCCTCGACAGCACACCGGAGCTGAAGGCACAGTTCACTCAGCTCGTCCTCGATGCATCCTGGCTGGCGGCGCAGGCAACGACCGGTCGGGCAGACGGCACGGCCGACGACTCCGTCTCGGCGGACCGCCTCATCGACGAAGGAACGGCTCTCGCGACCGCCCTCGCGACCGCCACCGATGACGCGGACCTTGCCTCGACGCTGCACGAAGCCGTCGAACTCAGCGATCAACTCCGAGGCGTCCACTTCGAAGGCCTGTCCGCACATCTCAAGACATTGCGCGACTTTCGGGATCCCGTCGTGCTCGAGGGCGGCGCAGGCACCGATCACATCGATGTTCGCGGCGGGATCCGAGTCCTCGACTCACCATCCTGGCTCACTGCATCGGACGAGATATTCAAGCAGGCCATCGATGTCGGCAGCCTCCTGGAAGAGGCCATGCGCCGCGAGGAAGCCGAGAAGCAGATCACGCGCAAGGCGGCCGAAATCGGCGCCGGCGCACCGCGGGGTTCATTGCGCACCGCAGGCAGTGGCTTCGTCATTCGCTACGCCGACCACAACATTTACTTCAGCAATAAGACTGGAGCACACGAAGTTCACGGTGACATTCTGGCCAAATACAAGTCCGCCAACGGTATCGGGCAGCTCGGATTGCCGACGACGGACGAGACGGGCACTCCCGACGGCATTGGCCGCTACAACCACTTTGAGATGGGCTCCATCTACTGGACCCCCGATACCGGTCCGATGATCATCACCGGTCTGGTCCGTGCCCGATGGGCGGCGGCCGGGTGGGAAAACGGCCCGCTCGGCTACCCTGTCGCCGACACCTATCGGGTCCCGGGTCTCTATCCAGCGGACAATCCCAAAGTGGCGTGGTCGCTGTTCCAGAACGGCGCGATGATCGCCACTGCCGACGGTGTGAAAGAGGCTGTAGTGGCCAATCTTTCACCCGACCGGCTCCGCACCATGTTTCGGAAGTTCGTCGATGACGGTGTTCACCGGGCGGGGCAGAGTCTCGGCCTGCATCCCCAAACCGAAATCGTCGAGGTGTCACCGTGGAGTTACGGCTTCTGGGCCGCTTCGCCTCGGCTCGTGACGATCGCACTTCATGGATTCCGCGACAACGGACTGTTGCCGGATACCGATTTCGATATCACGATGCGTCTGCGATTCAGTCTGGTCTGGCTGCCCGCATTCACCGCACCGGCAGCGAAAACCCTTATCGCAGCTCTGGACTGGCATCGGGTGACCGCCAGCGGCATTGCCAGCGGCCAGATCGCCAACGGAGTCTACAACGGGCTCGCAACAGCATTCTGGCGCGGGAGCGCCGACCCCGTTCACCCAGAGGTGCCCGACGGCGCGGTGTTCATCGCCAGCATTCCGACGGGGATAGACCAGACCGGCAACGGCAACGTCGACGTCATCGACGTCCTGACGACGTCGCAGGGCGGACTCCAGGTTCTGGTCAATCCGCTCCCGCCGTTCATTGGCGAGTTCCGCCGCCAGCAGGCACAGCGAGCCATTGACAATCTCGGATTCTGACAACCCACACAACAACCGAAGGGGGACAAGAAATGCCTATCGAACCACCGCTCATCGGCATTTGCGTAGGCGGCGAGCTGAATGGAATGCGGGTGTACGACATGTCGGACGTCATCGCCTGCCGAAGTTCGGGTGGCGAAGTCACCCCTGCCTCCAGTGCGCCACCACCTCGGGTCATGCAATCGCTGTTCACGGAACATGTGTCGTCGCCCGACGAACCATCCGAGAATTCCACCGAAGCCAATATTCTCTATTTTCCGCTCTGCAACATGCACCGTCGCTTCCCCGATTCGCCGATCGCGAGGACACTTGACGAGCTCGATGTCGACGCGACACGAGACCTCACCCGGATCCTCAAGGAGGACAACCAACTCCGGAGCAGGGTTCTCCGATTCGTGTTGGATGTGACGTACGTCGTGGCGAAGGCGACCGCCCTCGAGCCCACCGCCGGCGCGACGCCCGCGCCGCCTATACCCGCCGACCTGATCGCCAACGGCCGGGAACTCGGCGACATCCTCGCGTCGCGGGTCAGCGATCAGAACGTTGCGGACACTTTCGCCCAACTCATCGACAAGAGCCTGCAACTCGACGGTACGAACGTGCTGGACGTCATCCGCATACTTTCTACCGACCACCCGACGGCAGCCAGCTGAAATCACTTGCTAGCGGGGCAAATCCCTGGTCGTGTAGGGATGGCCACCGAAGGATTCGATCGCCGCATACGTCGGTTCGAATTGTCCGGTTCCGTCGCCGCCGTTCGCGCTCTTGTACGTGCCGACGATGGTGATCGTCCCGTTCGGGTTGTACGTGTACGCCGCGGCGCCCGAATCGCCATGGTCGCCGGGATATCCGTCGGACCGGTCGCTACGCACCGACACCACGCAGGTGCTGGATCCTTTGTTGGGTGCGCAGTGCGACGTCGCACCGACATCGACCACGTGACCACAGACTTCGTGCAACGTCGCCGTCAGCTCGTTCTGCCCACTGTGGCAAACACGTTGTCCCACCGTGATTTCGCCTGCCTCCGCATAATCGGTGGCGATCAGCCGGGTGCCGTCCGACAGCTCCACGACGGGCGCCAGCTTGTCGTCGACGGGGCCGATGACGGCCACGTCGACGTTGCCGGTCGTCTTCAGCACCGGAACCTGCGGGTTGGACGGCATCGGGAAGTTCTTGGTGGGCGTGAATTCCACCTGACCGGTTTCCACCGCGTCCGGGGTGCTGGTGTCGCGCGCCAGATGGTCGACGGTCAGGTGGCCGATGACCGAACCGGAGTCGTCGGCCCATCCGTAGCCAATGGTGCCCAGTCCCCCGGCTCCCTCGGCAGCGAATCCACCACTGACATAAGCGGACTCGTCAATGTCCGGCACCGGCGCGTCGGCCGGATCCGGGGTAGCGTCAGACTCTTTGGCCGGCGAATCCTCGGCCGGTGCCTCAGCCTCAGCGACCGACACGGTGGCCTGTGACTCGGAAGCCGGCGAATCGGATTTGCCGGCGCAGCCGCCCAGCACGACAACCATCGCCGCCATGACCGCTGCCGCCCGCAACCGACTACCCATGCTCGACGAAGAACCTTGCCGCACTGCGAATCGACTCCGCCACGGGCTCCGGCTGCCAGCCCAGTTCACGCTCGGCCTTGCTGTGATCCAGCGGCGACATCAGTTGCGCCATCCGAATTCCGGCCACCGCGAAGGGCAGGTCGCGGCGCAGCAGCCGGGACGCGAGGTCGTTGGCGTGGGCGCCGGCGTAGAGCAGCGGCAACGGAATCTTGATGCGCGGCCGGGTGGCTCCGACGGCGTCAGCGGCGATCTCGTGCACCTCGCGGGTGCTCAGGTACCGATCGGAGATGATGTACCGCTCCCCTGCCCGGCCTCGCTCGGCCGCGAGAAGCATTGCGCGCGCGGCATCTTCGATGCCGACGACCTCCGAGGAGAAACCGAGGTAGAACGGGAAGCGACCGGCAGCGACCTGCGCGACGAGCGAGCCGTGTGGCGTCGGCTGCCAGTCGCCGGGCCCGTAGGTGGTCGAGATGCACAGCGCGACGGCGGGCAACCCCTTGTCGCGGGCGTAGCTCAGCACCAGGTCCTCGGCCTGGACCCGGGCCTCGATGTACGGGCCGCCACCGGTCCAATTGTGCGGGTCGGCCTCGGTGACGGGCTTACCGTCGCCGATCGCCAATGTGCCTGTGGTGCTGGTGAAGACGAACTTGCTCAGCCCGGCGTCAACGGCGGCGTCCAGCACGTGGCGCAGGCCCTCGACATTCGTCCGGAACAGCGGGGCCGGATCGCGCAACCACATCCTGGCGTCGACCACGCAGTAATAGACGACATCGCAGCCGTTCATCGCGGAACGCAGCGCCTCGTCGTCGAAGATGTCGCCGTAGTGCCGTTCGACGTCGAGGTCGTCGATACCTTTCGTCGAACTGGTCTTGCGGACCATCACTCTCACGTCAGCGCCACTGGCGACCAGCTGGCGCGTCACATGCGAGCCGAGGAACCCACTGGCCCCGATGACGAGTTGAGTCAGGAGTCTTCCCCTGCGGCAGGCTCATCTGCAGGGGCGGCGTCGGCCTTGGGCAGAAGCGCATCGAGCGCCGAGCCGGTGATCCGCCGGAACGCCCGTCGCGGCCGCTTGGAGTCCAGGATGGCGACTTCGAGTGTGGCGGGGCTCAGCACGCGCGGCTCGGCGGCCGGCGTAGCGCTACTGCCGCTACTGGTGCTGCCGGTGCCGTTGATGCCTGCCTGCAACGCTTCGAGGGCGATCCGGACCGCATCACCAAGTGCGGGATTCTCGGTGTAGGACTCCTTGAGCGCGGTGATGATCGGTTCGGTAGTGCCGCCCATGACGACGAAATGCGGTTCGTCGGCGATCGAGCCGTCATAGGTGATGCGGTACAGCTCAGGGGGTTTCGTTTCGCCGTAGTGGGCCACCTCGGCCACACACAGTTCCACCTCGTACGGCTTGGCCTGCTCGGTGAAGATCGTCCCGAGGGTCTGCGCGTAGACGTTGGCGAGCTGACGGCCCGTCACATCGCGACGGTCGTAGGCGTAGCCGCGGGTGTCGGCGAATTGAATACCGCCCCGGCGCAGGTTGTCGAACTCGTTGAACCGGCCGACGGCCGCGAAGCCGATCCGGTCATAGAGCTCACTGACCTTCTGCAGTGACCGCGATGGGTTCTCCGCCACGAACAAGACGCCGGAGTCGTAAGCGAGCACGACCACGCTGCGGCCCCGGGCAATGCCCTTGCGCGCAAGTTCGGAACGCTCACGCATCGCCTGCTCAGGCGAGATGAAATATGGGAAGCTCACTTAGTCCACCCGCGGTGCTTCGTTGCTGGGGCCACTGCCGGGCCCGAATGAGTTGGTCTGGGAACGCTTTTCGATCACCTCACGCGCCAGCGCCGCAATCCGCTGCTCGGGCACGTCGGCGGCGCCTTCGGCCTCGATGGTGACGGCGGTCGGGAAGATGCCGCGCACCAGATCCGGACCACCGGTCGCGGAGTCGTCGTCGGCGGCGTCGTAGAGGGCCTCGACGGCCGCCCGCAACGCCGAATCAGCATCGGTGACAGCGGAATACAGCTTCTTGATCGATGACTTGGCGAAGATCGAGCCGGAGCCGACCGAGTGGTAGCCCTCTTCCTCGATGTTCCAGCCGCCGGCGGCGTCGAACGACACGATCCGCCCCGCGCCCACCGGGTTCGAATCGTCGAGGTCGTAACCCACCAGCAGCGGCAGTGCGACGAATCCCTGCAGTGCCGCACCGAGATTGCCGCGCACCATAGTCGAGAGTCGGTTCACCTTGCCGGGGAACGTCAGCGGGACGCCCTCGACCTTCTCGTAGTGCTCCAGCTCGACCGCGTACAGCCGCGCGAACTCGACGGCGATGGCCGCAGTGCCGGCGATGCCGGTGGCTGTGTAGTCGTCGGTGATGTACACCTTCTGCACGTCGCGGCCGGCGATCATGTTGCCCTGCGTCGAGCGGCGATCACCGGCGATCAGCACCCCGCCCGGATATTTCAGCGCGACGATCGTGGTGCCATGCGGCAGCGCGTCACCGGGCAGCACACCGGTCGCGCCGGTGCTGGTCGGCAGCAACTGCGGAGCTTCCCGTCGCAGGAAATCGGAAAACGAGGATAGATCCGTAAGGGGTGAACTAGTGGCCAGGCGATCGGAAAAAGGCCAGGTCACTGTCCGCCCTTTTGGACATATGCGCGCACGAAATCCTCGGCGTTCTCCTCCAGGACATCATCGATCTCGTCCAGCAGGTCGTCGGTCTCCTCGGCAAGCTTGTCGCGACGCTCCTGGCCGCCGGCGCCGTTGCTGGAGACGTCGTCATCCTCGCCGCCACCGCCCCCGCGCTTGGTCTGCTCTTGAGCCATCGCTGCCTCCTGCTCGTTATCGGCGACTGTGTCGTGCCATTCGGCCGGGCCGCCGGTCCCTTCACACTACCGGTCGAGTCCGGTAATGCTCCCTCTAACGAATGTCAGGTCGTGAGTTGTTCCACGAGTTGCGCTGCGGTGTCGACCGAATCGAGCAAGGCACCCACGTGGGCTTTACTGCCTCGCAGGGGCTCGAGAGTCGGAATGCGCACCAGCGAATCCCCGCCCAGATCGAAGATCACCGAGTCCCAGCTCGCCGCCGCGATGTCCGCACCGAACCGGCGCAGGCATTCGCCGCGGAAGTACGCCCGGGTGTCGGTCGGCGGGTTGTCGACGGCATCGATCACCTGTTGCTCGGTGACGAGACGTTTCATCGATCCCCGCGCCACCAGCCGGTTGTAGAGACCCTTGTCGAGCCGTACATCGGAGTACTGCAGGTCGACCAGATGCAGGCGCGGCGCCGACCAGCCGAGGTTTTCCCGCTGCCGGAAGCCTTCCAGCAGCCGCAGCTTGGCCGGCCAGTCCAGCAGCTCCGCACACTCCATCGGATCGCGTTCCAGCAGGTCAAGCACGTGCGCCCAGGTTTCGACGACCCGCGAGGCGGTCGGATCAGGGTCCCGGGCGTCGACCAGCTTGGCCACCCGCTCCAGGTAGATGCGCTGCATGGCCAGCGCGGTCAGCTCGCGGCCGTCGGCCAGCGCCACCGTGGCCCGCAGCGACGGGTCCCTGCTGATCACGTGCACTGCATGCACCGGGCGGGCCAGCGCCAGATCCGAGAGATCCAGGCCGAATTGGGGGCCTTCCTCGATCAGATCGAGTACCAGCGACGCGGTGCCCACCTTCAGATACGTCGACGTCTCAGCGAGGTTGGCGTCGCCGATGATGACGTGGAGCCGCCGGTATTTGTCGGCATCGGCATGCGGCTCGTCGCGGGTGTTGATGATGCCGCGCTTGAGGGTGGTCTCCAGCCCGACCTCGACCTCGATGTAGTCGGCACGCTGGGATAGCTGGAAACCGGGCTCGTCACCGGAGGGCCCGATACCGACCCGGCCCGAACCCGAGACCACCTGACGGGACACCAGGAACGGCGTGAACCCCGAGATGATCGCCGAGAACGGTGTCTGGCGGCTCATCAGATAGTTCTCGTGCGTGCCGTAGGAGGCACCCTTGCCATCGACGTTGTTCTTGTACAACTGCAGCTTGGCCGCGCCGGGCACGCTGGCGACGTGCCGGGCCGCGGCCTCCATGACCCGCTCGCCGGCCTTGTCCCAGATCACCGCGTCCATGGGATCGGTGACCTCGGGAGCCGAGTACTCCGGGTGAGCATGGTCGACGTAGAGCCGGGCGCCGTTGGTCAGGATCATGTTGGCGGCGCCGACCTCGTCGGCGTCGACCACCGGCGGCGGCCCCGCGGACCGGCTGAGGTCGAACCCTCGCGCGTCGCGCAGCGGTGACTCCACCTCATAATCCCAACGGGTGCGCTTGGCGCGCTGAATACCTGCGGCCGCGGCGTATGCCAGCACCGCTTGCGTCGAGGTCAGGATCGGATTGGCAGTCGGATCGGACGGCGAAGAGATGCCGTATTCGACCTCGGTCCCGATGATCCTGTGCATGGCCGCCAGCCTACGGGGCCTGGGACAGGTGGTGTCGCGCGCCTCGCGCGTGGATAAGGAGACTTCCCGCTAGGGTGACCTCACCCGCCGCGTCCGTAGAAAGAGTCTCCACATCGGAGCCACGCAACGATGACATCACCCGACCGCTACGCCGAAGAGCGGTGGTTTCTGGTTCGAGGACTTCCGGCGGTGGTGCGCCGCGGCGCCCTGATCCGGCGCGTGTGGGGTCGCTCGGCTCCCGCGCTGGCTGGTTTGTCGGTGATCGCCGCCAACTCCATTCTGGTGGTGGCGTTGTCGGGCAAGCACACCATCGACATCGACGGCCATCCGACCGTCACCGAGGGATTCCTGCTCGCGCTGGTGGTCCTGGTGCTTCCGGTGGCGGGACTGGCCGGCTGGCTGGTGGCGCGGATCAGTACCCCGCTCAAGCGGGTGGCTGCTGCCAACGTCTGTCTGGCGGTGATCGTCCTCGGCTGCGTTTTCGGCGGTCCCAGCCCGCGGGTGTTCGTGAATCTGGTCATGTCGGCGATCGCCATCGGCGTCATCGTGGTGGCCACGGCCTCCGGCGTCGGCTCGATTCTGGGCTGGGCAGCCCGTGACACGATGTCGAACCTCGCGCTGGCCAGCGGCATGTTCGTCCGGGCGTTGCCGGTCGTGCTGCTCACGTTCCTGGTGTTCTTCAACACCTATGTCTGGTTGATGGCAGCGATCGTCAGCCGCCAACGACTGTGGCTGGCCCTCGGCTTCCTGTTCCTGATCGCCTCGGCATTCCTGATCTCGAGCACGCTGGAGCGCGTCCGCCCGATCCTCGAGGCACCCGAGCCCCCGATCGAGGACCAGGATCGCCTGGCCGGCACGCCATTCGAAGGCATTGCCGACGAGCCCGGCGCCGATCTGCTGTCGCGGACCGAACGCGCCAATGTGGTGTTCGTCGTCGCCGCCTCACAAGTGGGTCAGGTGCTGACCGTTGCGGTGGCCACCGGCTCGATCTTCCTGGTGCTCGGGCTGATCGTCGTCAGCCCGCCACTGCTGGATTCGTGGACGCGCGGCGCGGGCAGCAACGACGGCCACATCCTCGGCATGACACTGCCCATTCCCGATCCCCTCATTCAAACGACGATGATGCTGACCGCCATCACATTCATGTATTTGGCGGCAAAGGCGGTGACCGACAAGGAATATCGCTCACAATTCCTCGACCCGCTGCTGGCGGATTTGCGCCGCACATTGGTGGCGCGAGACCGGTACCGCTCGACCCGCAAGGGCCGCTGACATGACCGCCGATACGCGAGAAGTCCACGAGTGGTTCCTGGGCCGGGGTCTGCCGCTGGTGCTGACCCGACGGGTGCGCTCGCGGGCCTTGATCGTGCGCTCGGCGCCGGTGGTCAGCGGCATCGGAGCGTTGATCGCCGTGACGGCCTTGATCGCCGATTTCAGCGACGGCAGCGCCGAGGTCGGCACCGTCGTGCGGTTGGCGATCATGGCCGTGGTGCTGACCGCGGCGCCCTTCGTTCTGTACCTGCTGCACCAGGCGGGAACGACGCGCAGTGAGGCCGGGCGGCGCAGTGCCGCCCTGGTCGTGATGGCGTTGTTCGTGATCGGCTTCCCGCTGGCCGACCGCGGGTGGACCGGCCTGACGGCCGCCGAGGTCGCCGGTTTCGGCATCGTCGCGGTCGTTGCGGTGTGGCTGACCTATCTCGGCATCGGGTCGATTGTCTTGTGGGCGTTCCGGTTTGCCTGGGTGCAGTTCGGTGCGCTCGGGACGTTGATGAGCCGAGCGCTCCCCCTACTGATGCTGACCGTTGTGGTGTATTTCACCGGTGAACTGTGGCAGTTGTCGGCCCGAATGACCCGCGAACGACTCTGGCAGACAATCGGTTTCCTCTCGCTGGTGGCAATCGTGTTCATGGTGGTGACGATTCGCGACGAGGTGAAGGCGCTGCGCGATGATCGCTCCGGTCAGCGCGACACCGCGACGCTGCTGGCCGACACCCCGCTCGCAGGAGAATCCGACCCGGCCCGCACGCCACTGTCGTTGGCCGAGCAGGCGAACGTCGTTGCGGTGATGGTCGTCGCGCAGGCGATCCAGGTGGTGTTCTTCACCACCGGGCTGTTCGCGTTTTTCCTGGCGCTGGGAACGATCGCGATCCCCGACGACGTCACCGTGTTGTGGTCGTCCGAGCAGTCCTGCCCCGTTGGCGAACCGCCCTGTGCCGGAACATGGTTCGGTATCCACGTCCCGATCCCCCAGACCGTGGTGCACACTTCACTGTTCGTGGCGGTGCTGTCCGGGTTGTACTTCACCGTCAGCACCAGCGTCGACCCGCTGTACCGGCAGCGGTTCTTCGACCCGTTGATCGCCGATGTCGCGGTGAGCCTGGCCGGCCGCGACGCGTATCTGGAGATGGAGACAGGCGATGACAGAGCGCAATGACGTGTTCGATCGGCGTTACGGGGAAGTGCTGCTGGTCACCGCGGGCGAGGACGGCCCGGAAGCCAGCGTCTACTGCAGCTTTCCCCTCAACGACTGCCCCGCCGAACTGTGGGACAAGCTCGACGCCGAGGCGATCGCCAAGGAACACGGCGCGATCGCGGCACTGTTGAACGGACCGCGGCACTGGCTGATGAGCAGCATCGAGAAGGATGCGCAGGGACAGCCGGACACCAAGACCTTCGGCGGTATCGACATGATGCGGCAGGCCACGGTCAAGCTGTCGTCGATGAGTCCCGCTCCGTACAGCGTCAACCAGGTGGATCGCAAAACGGTGTTCAATTTCGACGCCGGGCGGCCGGTTTTCGAGCTCGTCGACCCGCAGGGGCGGCGCTGGGTCATGCAGACCTACAGCCAAGGCGTCGACGCCGGCCTCAGCGTCGCCAGTCTGCCGGACCTGGCCGCACGCCTGACACTGCCGGACGGCTGGCGCTATGAAACCCGCACGCTGACGGAGCGGCTCAGGGTGGACACCACGACCCGAGACGCGCACGTCACCCAGGACAATTTCGCCAACAGCTACTCGCTTGAATTTTGAATTCATTACTGTAATTTTGAATTCAAATAGTGCCCTGTAACAAACTTACGCGGACGACGATATCGCTCCCGTAAGGCGTTTCTTCCCATAAACTGCGGCGATATTGCGCAGCCAGATTCGGCAGAAGCGCAACTTCGGGGTAAAGGAAACCGACATGAAGAAATTTCTGATCACTGGTATTGCCGCACTGGGACTTGGCATGGCACTCGCCGCACCGGCCGCTGCCGACCAGGACTCGTTCATCAAGGTGCTCGCCAACGACGGCTGGACCGGGCCGGCCGCTACCGCGGTGGCCGTGGGACAGCACATCTGCAGCGACATCGCCGCCGGCGTGCCCCAGGCGACCACGATGCAGACGATCTCGGATAACACCACCGACGGCGTCGAGCCGAAGGATGCCGCGTTCTTCTACAGCGCAGCAGCCACGAACCTCTGCGGGCACTGACGTCGAGGCGACCTGGGGCCAGTGCGCCTAGAGGTACTGGCCCAGGTTGCTCTCGGTGTCGATGGCGCGGCTGGCACTCGAGCTCTTGCCGGTGACCAGCGTGCGGATGTAGACGATCCGCTCGCCCTTCTTGCCCGAGATCCGCGCCCAGTCATCAGGATTCGTGGTGTTGGGCAGGTCCTCGTTCTCGGCGAACTCGTCGACGATCGAGTCGAGCAGGTGCTGGATCCGCAGACCCCTCTGCCCGGTCTCCAGGACTGACTTGATCGCATACTTCTTGGCCCGGTCCACGACGTTCTGAATCATCGCACCCGAGTTGAAGTCCTTGAAGTACATGACTTCCTTGTCACCATTGGCGTAGGTGACTTCCAGGAAACGGTTGTCGTCGATCTCGGCGTACATCCGGTCGACGACCTTCTCGATCATCGCCCTGATGCACAGTCCGCGGTCGCCGCCGAATTCGGCCAGATCATCGACGTTCACCGGCAGATCTTCGACCAGGTACTTGCTGAAGATGTCCAGTGCCGCTTCGGCATCCGGCCGCTCGATCTTGATCTTCACGTCCAGGCGGCCGGGCCGCAGGATCGCCGGATCGATCATGTCCTCGCGGTTGGAGGCACCGATCACGATGACGTTCTCCAGCCCCTCCACGCCGTCGATCTCGGAGAGCAGCTGGGGCACGACCGTCGTCTCCACGTCCGAGCTCACGCCGGTACCCCGGGTGCGGAAGATGGAGTCCATCTCGTCGAAGAACACGATGACCGGCGTTCCCTCGGAAGCCTTTTCGCGGGCCCGCTGGAAGATCAGCCGGATGTGGCGCTCGGTCTCGCCGACGAACTTGTTCAGCAGTTCCGGGCCCTTGATGTTGAGGAAGTACGACTTCGCCTCGCGAGCATCGTCGCCACGCACCTCGGCCATCTTCTTGGCCAGTGAATTGGCAACAGCCTTGGCGATCAACGTCTTACCGCAGCCGGGCGGACCGTAGAGCAGCACACCCTTGGGCGGGCGAAGCGCGTATTCGCGGTAGAGGTCCTTGTGCAGGAACGGCAGTTCCACGGCGTCGCGGATCTGCTCGATCTGCCGGGTCAGGCCACCGATGTCCTCGTAGCTGACGTCGGGCACCTCCTCTAGGACCAAGTCCTCCACCTCGGCCTTGGGGATGCGCTCGAACGCGTAGCCGGCTTTGGTGTCGACCAGCAGCGAGTCCCCGGGGCGCAGCCTGCGCGGGCGCTTGTCCAACTCGGCTTCAGTGAGGCCGGCCGCGATCTCCGGCGGCAGATCTTCCTGGGTGACGAGCGGTTCGGCCAGCCACACGATGCGTTCCTCGTCGGCGTGGCCGACCACCAGCGCGCGGTGGCCGTCGGCAAGGATTTCGCGCAGGGTGCTGATTTCGCCGACGGACTCGTAGTTGCCGGCCTCGACCACGGTCAGGGCCTCGTTGAGGCGGACCGTCTGGCCTTGCTTCAGCGACTTGACATCGATATTGGGCGAGCAGGTGAGCCGCATCTTGCGGCCCGAGGTGAAGACGTCGACGGTGTCATCGTCGTGGGCAACCAACAGAACGCCGTATCCGCTCGGCGGTTGACCCAGCCGGTCGACCTCCTCGCGGAGCGCGAGCAACTGTTGGCGGGCTTCTTTGAGGGTGTCCATGAGTTTGGCGTTGCGCGCCGCCAGGGAGTCGATGCGGGCCTCGAGCTGATGGACGTCACGAGCACTGCGGGCGCTGCCTTGTCCCACTGCGTTCTCCAGCTGCTCACGAAGGACCGACGCCTCTCGGCGCAGCTCCTCGAGTTCGGCAGCATCCTCGCTCGACAGTTGGGGGTCTTGTGCCTCGCTCATGTTGCGCTCCTCTCCCGCACCCGAGAGTTGGTGCGGCGGATACCTCAACGCTACCGGCCGATCCTCGATCATGTGCGTTCGGGGAATTTCGACACACTGGCAACACTGTTAATCTTTCTAACGAGTCGGGTCGAACGAGAGGACAGCCGTGACTGTAAAACTGCTAGCCACGGGCATTGCCGCCGCCGCGATCGTCGGCGGTGCCGCCGCCGGTGTGACGTCGGTTGCATTTAGCTCGCCGATGGCCCCGGCGGTTCAGCCCGTCGTCTTCGGCGCACCATTGCCGCAGGCGCCCGCTCCTGAGCTCCAAGGCCAGCTCGTAGCCACCCTCGACGGCCTCCAGGGCGGCGGATCGTTCTCGGGCGTCAAGGCCTCCTACATTCAGGGCGGCCTGGGGCGCATCGAGGGCATCGGCGCAGACCGGGCGTTCAACAACGCCTCGGCCAAGGGGTTGTTCCCGCTGAGCTTCAATGTGGTGGATATCGATCAGGAAGGCCCGACCGCGACGGCTAACGTCACCGCGACCGCGGCCAACGGCCAAACCGCCACCCAGAACATTCAGTTCATTACGGGCCCGAGCCCGACCGGTTGGCAGCTGACGAAGCAGTCGGCCATGGCGCTGATGTCCGGCGCCAGCTGAGTCGCCACTGGATGCGTTATCCCCCGTTCGGAGTTCTGAGCGCCGTCACGATCGTGGCGGCGCTCAGCCTCTCGGGGTGTTCTGAGCACGTCGAGTCGAAGTCGACTCAGAGCCCGTTCGAGCAGTCGTCGACGTCGTTGGCACCGGCGGAGCCCACCGCGGCGGCCTTGCCGAGTCCCGACGCGCTGACCGACGTGCTCTACCGGATGGCCGATCCGGCGGTCAAAGGCTCCGACAAGCTGCAGCTCGTGGAGGCCACCACGCCTGACGATGCCGCGACCATCGACACGTTCGCGGCGGCGCTGCGCGACGGCGGCTTCAGCCCACTGACGTTCACCGCCAGCGAAATTCGGTGGTCGGATCGCCAACCGGGTGACGCCCTGGCTTCGATCAACGTCACGACGTCGAATCCCGCCAACCCCGGCAACTTCACCTTCCCGATGGAGTTCCGCCAGGACAAAGGCGCCTGGCAGCTGTCGCGCGAGACGGCGAACATGCTGCTGGCCTTCGGCAATGCCAGAGGCGGCGCCAGTCCCACCAGCCCGCCCGGCCCCAGCCCGATCCCGACCCCGCCACGCTGAATGTGGATCGGCTGGCTGGAATTCGACGTCCTGCTCGGTGACGTCCACTCGTTGAAGGACAAACGGGCCGTCGTGCGCCCGATCATTGCCGAACTGCGGCGACGATTCACGCTCTCCGCCGCCGAGACCGGCTCCCCCGACCTGCACCGACGAGCCGGCATCGGGGTGGCCGTCGTGGCCGGCGATCGCGCGCACGTCGTCGAAGTGCTCGACGCCGCCGAACGGTTGGTGGCCGCGCGTCCCGAGGTCGAGCTGCTCTCGGTGAGGCGCGGGCTACACCGCAGCGACGACTAGCGCTGGGCTATCAGGCCGGCGCCTGGCGCTTGCGGCGTAGCGGGGTGGGTGTGACCGTGCCCGGGGCAAGCCGGCGCGCCGAGATCAGGAACGCGGTGTGGCCACGCATGTTGTGCTGCGGGCGTACCGCGAGGCCGACGACGTTCCAGCCGCGCTGCAGCGACTCCCAGGCCCTCGGTTCGGTCCAGCACTGCTGTTCGCGCAACAGCTCAACGGTTTTGGACAGCTGAGTCACGGTCGCCACGTAGATCATCAGTACGCCGCCGGGGATCAACAGCCGGGCGACGGTGTCGAGCACGTCCCACGGCGCCAGCATGTCCAGCACGACCCGATCGACGGAGGCCTCGGCAAGGTCGGAGTCGACGATGTCGCCGATGATCAATCGCCAGTTCTCCGGTTGCTGCCCGAAAAACGTCGCAACGTTGCGCTGGGCGTGCACGGCGTGGTCGTCACGCACCTCGTACGAAATCACCTCGCCGCCGGGGCCGACGGCACGCAGCAGGGAGCACGTCAGTGCCCCCGAACCGGCTCCGGCCTCCAGGACCCTGGCGCCGGGGAAGATATCGCCCTCATGGACGATCTGGGCGGCATCCTTGGGGTAGATGACCTGGGCGCCGCGCGGCATCGAGAGCACGTAGTCGATGAGCAACGGCCGGAGCACCAGAAACGCGTCGCCGTTGGTCGACTTGACCACACTGCCCTCCGGCAGGCCGATCACCGTGTCGTGCTCGATCGCGCCGCGGTGAGTGTGGAACTCGCTGCCCGGATTCAGCAGCATCGTGTAGTGACGCCCCTTGGGGTCGGTGAGCTGCACGCGGTCCCCGATGACGAAGGGACCGGTCGTTCGCGGAGTGGCAGCGTCGTCGGTCACAGCCGTTCAGCCTGCCACAGCCGACTCACCGTGCGACGTGCCGTCTGCTTGTCGGGCAGGCGTCTTAAGCTGCGACTTATGTCTGATCAGGCGGATCGACCGCGTCCCGCGCTGTCGCCGTCGCGGGCCGCCGATTTCAAGCAGTGCCCGCTGCTGTACCGCTTCCGGGCGGTCGACCGGCTTCCTGAGCCGCCGTCGACCGCGCAGCTGCGTGGATCGGTGGTGCACGCCGCCCTTGAGCAGCTCTACGGCATGCCGGCTGCGGAGCGTGGCCCGCAGACCGCGTTGTCGCTGGTCGATTCGGCCGCCGACCGGGTACTGGCCGAGCACCCCGATCTCGCGGACGGCTTCACTGACGAGCAGCGCGCCACGTTGCTGACCGAGGCGCGGGCCTTGCTGACCGGCTACTACCGGCTCGAAGATCCGACCCGGTTCGACCCGCAGAGTTGCGAGCAGCGCATCGAGGTCGAGCTCGCCGACGGCACACTGCTGCGTGGCTTCGTCGACCGGATCGACGTGGCCGGCACGGGCGAGCTCCGGGTCGTCGACTACAAGACCGGCAAGGCGCCGTCCGCGGCGTGGGCGATGGCCGAGTTCAAGGCACTGTTCCAGATGAAGTTCTATGCCGTGGCACTGCTGCGCTCCCGCGACGTGCTGGCGACCCGGTTGCGGTTGATCTACCTGGCTGACGGCCAGGTGCTGGACTACACCCCCGAGCTCGACGAGTTACTGCGCTTCGAGAAGACGCTGATGGCGATTTGGCGGGCGATCCAGTCCGCCGGCGCCACAGGAGATTTCCCACCGAAGCCGTCGCGGCTGTGCAACTGGTGCAGCCACCAGTCGCTGTGCCCGGCCTACGGCGGCACACCGCCGCCCTACCCGGGCTGGCCCGTGGAGCTGGGTGAGCCGGCCGCGTGAGCAGTTATTTCCGGCGACTGGGTACTGACGGCGACGCCCAGCTCTTCGCGTCCACCGACCACACCCGCAGCAACTGGACACCCGAAATCCAGCACGGCTCACCACCTTTGGCGTTGTTAACCAAGGCCATCGAAGAGATCATGAGCGACGGGATGCGCATCGGGCGCCTGAATCTGGACATCCTTGGCGCCATCCCGGTGACCGAGGTGCGGGTGCAGGCCAGGGTCGACCGGCCCGGCAGCCGTATCGCGCTGCTGTCAGCCGAGATGTCCGCCGCGCGCCCGGACGGGCAACAGCGAGCCGTGGCCCGGGTCAGCGCATGGGCGCTGGCCACCTCGGACACCGCCGACGCGGCGACCGACCGCTACCCACCACTGGTCGAGGGGCCGACCGCCCCGCTGGAACTGCACTGGAAAGATGCCGGCGGCTACATCGATTCGGTGCAGTGGCGGCCGCAATACAACAAGTCCGCAGGGGCAACGGTGTACTGGATAAGGCCCGGTGCCAACCTGGTCGACGACGAGCCGACGACCGCGCTGCAGCGGCTGGCAATGGTGGTCGATTCCGCCAATGGCATTGGCGCAGCGATTGATCCGCAGAAATTCATCTACATGAACACCGACACTGCCGTCCACCTGCACCGAGCACCGACCGGCAGCGATTTTGCCGTCCGCGCGCGTGGGTCGATCGGCCCGGACGGCATCGGCGTGACAACGGCCGAGCTCTTCGACCGCGACGGGTACATCGGTACCTCCGCGCAGACCCTGTTGGTGCAGCGCCGCTAATATTCGCTTGCGCGTATATACGGCAGATGTAATACTGGCGGAGTGGACGTCTTTGAGGCGATCGCCGAACCGAGTCGCCGGGTGCTGCTGGACACCCTGGCGTCGGGAGATCGCACCGCCGGTGAACTCGTTGCGGCACTGCCGGATTTGACCCAGCCCTCGGTGTCGCGACACCTGCGCATCCTGCGCGAGGTCGGCCTCGTCGAGGTCCGGCCCGATGCCCAGCGCCGGATCTATGCGCTGCGCGCGGACGGCTTGGTCGCCATCGACAGCTGGATCGAGCAGTACCGCGAGTTCTGGACCAGTCACCTCGACGCCCTCGAACGACACCTGAACGACGCACAGGAGGACTCATGACGACCCGTGAGGGCCGCATCAGCATCGAGAATGATCGGGCCGTACTGACTTTCGAGCGCCGGTTGCCGCATTCCATCGAGCGGGTGTGGGCAGCCATCACCGATCCGGCCGAACGCGGCCAGTGGATGGGTGACACCACGATCGACGGCCGCGAAGGCGGCACCGTCGAGATGGTGCCCGCCGCACCGCCGATTCCCGCCGAGAACAAACGGATGACCGGACGAATTCTGGTCTGGGACCCGCCGCATGTATTCGAGCACGAATGGAATCAGCGGATCGTCGAACCCGGCGTCGTGCGGTACGAGCTGCAGCCCGACGACTCCGATCCCCCGGGCACCCTGTTGCGGTTCAGTCATCGCGGACTCGGAGTCCGTAGCGCCAACGGTTTTCGGCCCGGCACCCATGCCTATCTGGATCGCCTGGAGGCCCACCTGTCTTCCACCGAGATACCCGACTGGGAAGAGCGGTACCGCGAGGTGGCCGAGAGCGCATACGGCGGGCAAGGATGGTGACGCCCCGGGTCGTGGTGGCATACCACTCGGGCTTCGGCCACACCGCGACCCTGGCGCGGGCCGTCGGACGCGGAGCCGAGTCGACCGGCGCGGCCGTGCAGCTGATCGCCGTCGACGCCGTCGGCGATCGGGATTGGGTGGCGCTCGACGCCGCCGACGCCATCATCTTCGGCTGCCCCACCTACATGGGCAATGTGTCGGCGGGCTTTCAGGCCTTCGCCGAGCGCACCGGCAGGCGCTGCATGGAGGGCACCTGGCGCGACAAGGTCGGCGCTGGTTTCACCAACTCCGGCTCCAAGGCCGGGGACAAGCTGCAGACCCTCAGCGCCCTGGCCGTGTTCGCCGCCCAACATCACATGCACTGGGTCAACCTTGGCCTGACGGCGGGGTGGAACACCAGCGGCGCAAGCGAATTCGAACTGAACCGACTCGGCTTCTGGCTGGGTGCCGGGGCCTCGACCGACGTCGACGCCGACTCATCGGCCGTGCACGATGCCGACGCACGGACCTGCGAGCACCTCGGACAACGCGTCGCCACGGTGACGGGTCAGCTCCTGGCCGGACTCGCGTCGGCGAGCACCACTAGCTGAGCGGGGTCATCTCCTGCAGCATCGTCGGCACCAGCTCGCTGACGGTCGGGTGGATGTGCATGGTCCGCGAAATCGCGGTGTAGGGCCTCTTGGCCGACATGATGTCGAGGATCGAATGAATGACCTCGTCACCACCGACACCGAGGATGGCCGCACCGAGGATCTCTTCGGTGTCGGCGTCGACGACGATCTGCATAAAGCCTTGTGTCTCACCCTTTTCCACCGCACGGCCGACCTTGGTCATCGGCCGCTTGCCGACCAGCGCCCGCCGCCCCGAGGCGCGGACCTGCGCGACGGTCATGCCGGCGCGGCCCAGCGGCGGGTCGATGTAGAGGGCATAGGTGGGCACGCGGTCGCTGACCCGCCGCGGGTCGTCATCGAGCAGGTTGGCGGCCACGATCTCGAAGTCGTTGTAGGAGGTGTGGGTGAAGGCGCCCTTGCCGTTGCAGTCCCCCATCGCCCAGATGTGCTCGGCGCTGGTGCGCAACTGGTCGTCGACGACGATGTAACCACGGCCGTCGACCTCAACTCCCGCCAGCTCCAGTCCCAGGTCATCGGTGTTGGGCTGACGCCCCACGGCCACCAACAGGTGTGAGCCGGCGATGGGCTGCGCACCGTCGGACGGGGTCACCTCGAAGCCGTTGTCCCGCTTGGTGAATCGCAGACCGTCAGCCCCGGTGATGACGGTGATGCCTTCGGCGGTGAGGATGTCTTCGATGGCCGCCGAGACGTCCGCGTCCTCGCGTGGCGTCAGGCGCGGACCCCGCTCGAGCACGGTGACCCGAGCGCCGAACCGGCGATACATCTGGGCGAATTCCAGTCCGATATAACTGCCACCGACGATGATCAGATGCTCGGGCACCGTGTCGAGTTCGAGGATGCCGACATTGGTCAGGTAGTCGATGTCGGACAGGCCGGGCAGATCCGGCACCACCGCGCGGCCACCGACATTGAGGAAGATCCGGTTGGCCGTCAGCACGTCGTCGCCGACACGGATGGTGTGCGGATCCTCGAAGCGGGCGTGGCCGCGGATCAGCGTGCCGCCGGGCATCCCTTCGATCCACGACTCGACGCCGCTGCGATCCCCGAGCACGATTCCGTCCTTGCGCGCCTTGACCTTTGCCATGTCGATGGACACATCGCCGGTCGACACCCCGTAGTCGGCCCCTCGGCGTGCACTGTGGGCGGTGTGCGCACTGGCGACCAGCGTCTTGGTGGGGATGCATCCGGAGTTGACGCACGTTCCGCCCACGAGTTTGCGCTCGATCACCGCGACGGTCTGGCCCGCCTCCGTCAGTCTTCCGGCCAGTGCCGGACCGGCCTGCCCCGCGCCGACGACGATCGCATCGAAATGGGTTGCCGTCACAGCAGGCTGGTCAGGTAGACGACCAGGAATCCACCGCCCACCGCGATGACATCCTCGGCGATCGCGACCGGCAGGTCACGACCGCCGTTGGCGGCCACCAGCCGCGAGCGTGCTTCATAGCCGCCAAGGGTGCCCAGCACGGCACCGATGATGCCGGCGCCCACCGAGCTGAACGTGTGAAAGAAGGCACTGCCGATGACCGCGCCGGCGAACGCACCGGTGAGCAGACGGGTGGCGAACTGGGGAGTGCTCTTGCGGCTGGGTGTCTTGGGCAGCTGATCGGTGACGAGCTCCACGAACAGCAGCACGGTCAGCACCGTCACGGTGATCGGGTGAGCCACCCACTCCGACCATTTGTTGCTGACGTCGATCCACCCCAGAAACGCTCCCCAGGCCACCACTGCGGGGGCCGTCAGGGCACGGAGACCGGCGACCACGCCGATCAGCAGGGCCAACAACAGAACGAGAACGTGCGTCATGGCGGTCCTTCGGGCCGGCGGAAACTAAAGGGACGCTAACACGCAGTCGCGCCGCGGGCCGGGCCAACGTCAGAAGCGGCAGAACCTGATGTCGGAAGCCAGAATCGCCTTGGCCCCGATGGCAGCGAGCTCGTCCATGATCGCGTTCACCACACGCCGCGGCACCAGTGCGCGCACCGCCACCCAGTCCGGATCGGCCAGCGGCGCGATGGTCGGCGACTCCAGGCCGGGAGTGATCTTGGTGGCGCGATCGAGTAGCGAACGCGGGCAGTCGTAGTCGAGCATCAGATACAGCTGGCCGAACACCACACCCTGTACGCGCGCGGCCAATTGGTCGCGTGCGGCCCGGTTGGGATCGTCGCCGTTGCCGGCCCGCTCGATCAGCACCGCTTCCGAATCACACAGCGAGTCACCGAAAGCCACCAGATCGTGCAGCCGCAACGTGCGTCCGGAGCCCACCACGTCGGCGATCGCGTCAGCCACACCCAGCTGCACCGAGATCTCGACGGCACCATCGAGCCGGATGACCGTCGCTTCGATTCCCTTGCTAGCCAAGTCTTTCCGGACCAGGTTCGGATAGGCGGTGGCAATCCGCTTGCCGGCCAGATCCGCGACGGTCCACTCCCGGCCGGCCGGGGCGGCGTAGCGGAAGGTGGAGGACCCGAAGCCGAGGGCCAGCCGCTCGTCCACCGGGGCGTCAGCCTCGGCGGCCAGGTCCCGGCCGGTGATGCCGAAGTCGAGCTGACCGGAGCCGACGTAGATCGCGATGTCCTTGGGCCGCAGGAAGAAAAACTCGACCCCATTGACCGGGTCGATGACGGTCAGGTCCTTCGGGTCGGTGCGGCGTCGATAGCCGGCCTCCGACAGGATCTCGGCGGCGGATTCGGAGAGGGCGCCCTTGTTGGGGACGGCAACACGCAACATGGCAGTCACCTAGAGCTTTCGGTAGATGTCGTCGAGGGTCAGGCCGCGCGCGACCATCAGCACCTGAGTCCAATACAGCAGCTGGCTGATCTCTCCGGCCAGGGCCTCGTCGGATTCGTGCTCGGCGGCCAGCCACACTTCACCGGCCTCTTCGAGGATCTTCTTCCCGAGGGTGTGCACGCCGGCATCGAGCGCGGCGACGGTGGCGCTGCCCGCGGGTCGAGTGCGGGCACGCTCCCCCAGTTCAGCGAACAAATCCTCGAAGGTCTTCACGGCCTGCGATTGTTCCATGCGGGCCGACGCGCCGTCACGGCGGTTTCCGGTCAGGGACTAGTCTGGCGTCTCGTGCGAGGATCCCGGGCAACGACGATGGTGGGTGCCGTCGCCCTCGCACTCACCGCCTGCTCGAATCCGATCGTCACCACCAGCGAGACCGGCCAGCAAACGGCGTCGGCGACTCCTACGACATCTTTAGTGCGGCCCAGCAACGACAAATTGGTCAATGCGTTCGACTATTACACCAGGACCGACGACGTCCGCTCGGGCTACTACTTCACCAGCCCGAGCGGCAGCTGGCGTTGTGTGATCGTGCCCCGCACGTGGGCCGGCTGTCAGTCGAGCACCGGCACCGGACGCATCGGCGTCACGGGTGCGCCTCAGACCGTGACCGACGAGGCCGGGCAGAACGTCGCCCCCAACTCCATCGTGGTGCGCACACTCGACGACCCTCAATTCGCCGCGGTGCCCGCCGATCAGGTCAAGCAACCGTCGGGGACGACGAAGACCTTGCCGTTCAACAAGATCCTCGCGGCCGCCGGATTCCACTGCAACACTCAGCAGGACGTCGGCATCTCCTGTGTGAGCGAGCAGACCGGCAAGGGGTTCACGTTCTCGAACACCGGGGTGAGCTGGCAGTACACCGACGTGCCCTAGCGGGTCAGGCTGGCGCGGATTTGTCCACGTGCAGCACCTCGGCGTGCATGTCCTCCAGCGAGACGCCCTTGGTCTCCATGACCCACTTCCACACGAACACTCCCGACAGGATCGCGCACAGCCCGTAGAAGCCGTACGCCAGACCCAGGTGCTCACGCAGTCCGGGGAACGTCACCGTGATCAACCAGTTCGCCGCCCACTGGCCGGCCGCGGCCAGACCCAGCGCGGCGGCCCGGATGCGGTTGGGGAACATCTCGCCGAGCAGCACCCAGACCACCGGACCCCACGACATCCCGAACGCGACGATGAACAGGTTCGCCGCGATCAACGCAATCACGCCGGAGGCACCCGGAAGGCTCGGCTTTCCATCGGCGCCGAGGACGGCGTTGGCGAAGATGATCGACATCGTGATCAGCGTGACGGCCATACCCGACGAACCGATGAGCAGCAGCGGCTTGCGCCCGATCTTGTCGATCAACGCGATGGCAATCAGCGTCGTCGCCACGTTCACGATCGAGCCGATCACCGTCCACTTCGCCGAATCGTCGGGGCTGAACCCGACGGCCTGCCACAGCACGTTGGAGTAGTAGAAGATCACGTTGATGCCGACGAACTGCTGGAAGACGGACAGCCCGAGGCCGACCCAGACGATGGCGTAGAGGCCACCGGTCGGCTTCTTGAGGTCACGCCACGATGGCTTGTCTTCGCGCTCGAGGGTCTCCTGGATCCGGCTGATGGTGATCTCGAGGTTCTTGCCGCCAAGCAGCGTGGTCAGCACCTTGCGAGCTTCCGGAATCTTATGAGTGGCAACCAGATAGCGCGGGGACTCCGGGATGGTGAACGCAAGCAATCCGTAGACGATTGCCGGCACCGCCATCACGATGAACATCCACCGCCAGGCGCCCATGCCAAGCCAAAGTTCTTGCTGCGCAGTGCAATCCTTCGCCGATCCACATGCGATGCGCTGCAGCACCCAGTTGATGGCAAAGGACAGGAATATGCCGGACACGATCGCAAGCTGCTGCAGTGAGCCCAGCCGGCCCCTGATACTGGGCGGGGAGGTCTCGGCGATGTAAGCGGGTGCGATCACCGAAGCGATGCCGACGCCGATGCCGCCGATGACCCGGAAGGCCACGATCCACCAGATGCCTGCCGACCCCATCGAGTCCGGCCCTGGAGCCAGACCGGTGCCGATGGCGCTGATCAGGAAGAAGATGGCGGCGATCTTCATCACCGCGATGCGGCCGATACGGTCGGCGATCCGGCCCGCCGTCATCGCGCCCGCAGCGGCGCCGAGAAGCGCGGAAGCCACGGCGATTCCCAGCTCGATGTCACCGATACCGTAGATCTTCTGGATGGCGTCGTTCGCGCCGTTGATCACGGCGCTGTCGTAGCCGAACAGCAGGCCGCCGAGTGCGGCGACCGAGGCAATCCTGACGGCGCTCTTGCCCGACGAGAAATCGTCGTCGCTAATCACCGACGTCGAGTCGTCGGCCGGGGGACCCTGACCAGCCATGAGGCTTCCTTTCGCAACACTGCGTGAGGTCTGTCTGTCGAGTTCCACGATTGCACAATTGAGTGCCGCGATCGGGCAGTATCGCCCGACGAAATCAGCGGTTCAGGCCGAGCGTTCGCCGAGGCCGAGCTGCAAGTCCGCGTAGATCTGCCGCAGCTGCGGCAGCCTCAGCTCAGCGAGCGACGACGCGTGGTGCCGGCGCGGGGAGTCGGGTACCTCGACCTCGTTGGGCACCACCAACACCGGGCAGCCCGCCGCTTCGGCGGCCGCGGTGCCGGTGACCGAATCCTCGATCGCCAGGCAATCACCTGCGGGCACACCGAGCAGTTCGGCTGCACGCAGGTAGACGTCGGGGGCGGGCTTGCCTTCTGGCACCTCGTCACCGCAGACGGTGACCGAGAAATATTGTCTGCCAATGCTATTCAGCGCGTTCTCGGTCAGTTCTCGGCGGGTGTTGGTCACCAATGCCATCGGCACGCCGGCGGCCAGGAGCGCGTCGAGCAGTTCCCGGGCACCGGGGCACCACGGCAGCCCGGTCGTGAACAATTCACCGACATAGTCGTGCATCCAGTCGGCAACCTCGGCCATCCGCTCCGGGTCCGGGTCCAGACCCAGATCGTCGAACACGATTCGGATCACGCCGTCGGCCGAACCGCCCACCGTGGCATCGCGGACCTCGGGGGCCAGCACTCGGCCATACCGGGAGTACAGCTCGTTGATCGCGACGTCCCACAGCTTTTCGGAGTCGACGAGGGTGCCGTCCATATCCCACAAGACCGCTCGCACCGCACGATTGTGCCATGCAACATGTGCTGACTTCGAATCGTTGACAGTTTGCTCCACTAGGGTGGCGACCACACACTTAAGGGGAAACAACGTGGTCAGTGCGGCACCGATGCAACTCGGCATGATCGGCTTGGGACGGATGGGGGCGAACCTGGTTCGACGGCTGATGCGGGACGGACACAGTTGCGTCGTCTACGACGTGAACGCCGCAGCAGTCAGCGAATTGGCAGCCGAAGGCGCCACCGGCGCCGCCACCCTCGACGAGTTCGTCGGCAAGCTCGACGGTCCGCGTGCCATCTGGCTGATGCTGCCCGCCGCGATCGTCGACTCGACCCTCGATGCCCTCGTCCCGCTGCTGGCGCCCGGGGACACCGTGATCGACGGCGGCAACTCGTACTACCGCGACGACATCACCCGGGCGCAGAAGCTCGCCGAGAGTGGTCTGCATTACGTCGATGTCGGTACCAGCGGCGGCGTGTGGGGGCTGGACCGCGGCTACTGCCTGATGATCGGCGGAGAGACCGACGTGGTCAACCGCCTCGATCCGATCTTCAACACCATCGCGCCGGGGATCGGCACCGCTGAACCCACCCCGAGCCGGGCGGCGGACGCGGTCGGCACCGCGCCCGAGGGCTACCTGCACTGTGGCCCCAACGGCGCCGGGCACTTCGTGAAGATGGTTCACAACGGTGTCGAGTACGGGATGATGGCGGCCATCGCCGAAGGGCTCAGCATCATCAAGCACGCCAATGCCGGCAAGGTGGATCGCGTGATCGACGCCGAGACCACCCCGCTGCGCGATCCCTGGGCCTACCAGTACGACATGAACGTCGGCGAGGTCGCCGAGGTCTGGCGCCGCGGATCGGTGGTGGGATCCTGGCTGGTCGACCTCATCGCAGACGCGTTCGCCGCCTCCCCCGATCTCGACCAGTTCTCGGGCCGGGTATCCGATTCCGGCGAAGGACGGTGGACGGTGCTCGCCGCTGTCGATGAAGGTATCCCCGCCCCGGTCATCACCACCGCGCTCTACGAGCGCTTCCAATCCCGCGAGCTCGGCGCGTTCACCGACCAGATCTGTTCGGCCATGCGCAGCGAGTTCGGCGGCCACGCGGAGAAGAAGTGATGCCGGTGAGCACTCAAAAGCTCGCTGCCGCCGATGTTCTGGTGGTCTTCGGCATCACCGGAGACCTGGCAAGGAAGATGACCTTCCGGTCGCTGTACCGGTTGGAGCGGCGCAAACTGCTCGACTGCCCGATCGTCGGCGTGGCGCTTGACGATTGGTCCGCCGACACGCTGCGGGAACACGCCAGAGCCGCCATCGAGGCCACCGGCGAGACGGTGGACGACGACGTCTTCGCGCGATTCGCGGCCCGGCTGTCGATGGTGTCCGGTGATTTCGCCGAGCCGGCGACCTACGACAAGGTGGCCGCAGCCATCACCGGGTGCACGAATCCGGTGTTCTATCTGGAGATTCCGCCGTTCCTGTTCGGTCGGGTAGTCGACGGCCTGGCCGGCGCCGGTCTCACCGCGAACGCCCGGGTGGTGGTGGAAAAGCCCTTCGGGCATGACCTTTCGTCGGCCAAGGCGCTCAACGATCAGTTGAGTGCCCACCTGCAAGAGTGGCAGATCTACCGCATCGACCACTTCCTTGGCAAGGAACCGGCGATGGACATCCGCTACATCCGGTTCTCCAACTCGATCATCGAGCCAATATGGAATCGCGACCGGATCGAGGCCGTGCAGATCACGATGGCCGAGAACTTCGGAGTCGACGATCGCGGCCACTTCTACGATCCGGTCGGCGCGTTACGCGATGTCGTGCAAAACCATCTGCTGCAACTGATCGGGCTGATCGCGGCCGAACCGTCGAGCGGCGGACCGGATGGCTTCCGGGACAAACGGGTCGAGCTGTTCAAGTCGATCCGCCCCGTCGACCCCAAGCACTACGTGCGCGGCCAGTACGCCGGTTACCTGGACGTCGACGGTGTCGCGCCAGACTCCCAAACCGAGACCTTCACCGCGCTGAAGCTCTATATCGACAACTGGCGCTGGTCGGGTGTGCCGTTCTTCATCAGGGCAGGCAAGGCGCTTCCGGTGCGGGCCACCGAGATTCGGATCATCTTCAAGCGACCGCCGGCACTGCCGTTCCTGCCGAAGATCAATGAGCAGAACGAGTTCATCTTCCGGATCGATCCCAGCCCCGGCGTGGATTTCGTGCTGCAGGCCAAAGAATCCGGTGCCGACGCCACTCGCGCCGTCAACCTCTGCCTGGTGTTCGCCGACGAAATGGCCGACGCACCCGAACCCTACGAGCGTCTGCTCGGGGATGCCATGCATGGCGATTCCAGCCAGTTCATCCGGGAGGACGGCGTCGAGGAGACCTGGCGGGTCGTGGAGCCGCTACTGGAATCTCCGCCGCCGGTCGAGATCTATCAGCCGGGTTCGTGGGGACCGTCGGGGGCCAACGCATTGGTCGCCGGATTCCCCGCCTGGCGTGAACCCTGGCTGCCAGCGCAGAAGTGACAGCCGAGCAGAACCGCCTCGACGAGGCTAACGCCGGGCTGTCGCCGTGGCGCCGCTGGGGAACCTACCTGAGCGAGCGCGCCTGGGGCACAGTCCGGGAGGACTACAGCGCCGACGGTGACGCGTGGGCGTACTTCCCGTTCGACCACGCGCACAGCAGGGCGTATCGGTGGAGTGAGGACGGCCTCGCGGGCTGGTGTGATGACGAGCAGACCATCTGTCTGGGTGTCGCGCTGTGGAACGGACGCGACACCATCCTCAAGGAGCGGCCCTACGGGGTGGCCAACGAGGAGGGCAACCACGGCGAGGACGTCAAGGACTATTGGTTCTATACCGACAACCTGCCCACCCACGCCTACGCGTCCATGGTCTACAAGTATCCGCAAGCCCCGTTTCCGTATGAGGACCTGCTGCACACCAATCAGCAGCGCGGACCCGAGGATGACGAGTACGAATTGTTCGACGCACTGCGCGAACAATGGCTGGAGCAACGCTATTTCGACGTCGACGTGGCCTACGCCAAGGACGGCCCCGAGGACGTCTACTGCCGGATCACGGTGACCAACCGGGGGCCTGACGCCGCACCGATCCACGTGCTTCCCCAGCTCTGGTATCGCAACACCTGGTCGTGGGACCCGGATCAACTACGGCCGCGGATCACCGCCTGCGGTGACGGCGCGGCCCGCACCTGGCACCCGAAGCTCGGCCAGCGGTGGTTCACGGTCACCACGTCGGCCGAGGACACTCCGCGATTGGTGTTTTGCGAGAACGAGACCAACAACCGCCTGTTGTTCGGATCGGCCAACACATCGGCCACCACCAAGGACGGTATCAACGACTACGTCGTCAACGGGATCTCCGAAGCCGTCGACGCGGACGAGGGCAGCAAGGTCGCCGCGCACGTTTCGACGACGCTGCAATCGGGCGAAACCTTGACCGTCACTGTATGTTTCGCCGCCACCGAGGCGGCCGATCCGCCCGGCCGCGTCGATGTGGTGCTGGCAGACCGTCAACGCGAGGCCGACGAGTTCTACCTCGAGATCGCCGCAACGGACCTGAGCGACGATGAACTGCTGGTGCAGCGTCAGGCATTCGCCGGATTGCTGTGGTGCAAGCAGTTCTACAACTATGCCGTGCGGCGCTGGCTCAAAGGCGATCCGGCACAGCCGAAACCACCGCGTGAACGCTGGGCCGGCCGCAACAGGGACTGGCAACACTTTGCCGTCAGTGATGTCATCCTGATGCCCGACGCGTGGGAGTATCCCTGGTTCGCCGCCTGGGATCTGGCGTTCCACTGCCTCGCCATGGCGCTCATCGATCCGGAGTTCGCCAAGGCGCAAGTGCTCGTGCTGCACGATTCCACCGCACAGCATCCCCACGGCCAGATCCCGGCGTACGAATGGAAGTTCGGCGATACCAACCCACCCGTGCACGCCTGGGCGGCCTGGCAGATCTACCAACTCGACCAACTGCGCACGGGTGTCGGGGACTGGGATTTCTTGGCCACCGCATACCGGTCGGCGACCCTCAACGCGATGTGGTGGCTGAATCAGAAGGACGACACGAACCGGGGCGTGTTCGGCGGCGGGTTCCTCGGCATGGACAACATCGGGGTGTTCGACCGCGACGAGCCGCTCCCGACCGGTGGTGAACTCGCTCAGGTCGACGGCACCGCGTGGATGGCGGCACTGATATTCCACCTGTTGGAGATGGCGATCGAACTGTCCCACCAGGATCCGAGCTACACCGACATGTTCAACCGGTGGGTGTGGGATGCGTGGCTGGTCGCCAACTCGCTGGAGAAGGGCACCTATCGGGTCAGTTTCTGGAACGACGGCACAAACTTTTACCACGACGTCATCGAGATGCCGGATGGCACAAGCAGATCGCTGGAAGTGTTCTCCATTCAGGCGATCGTCCCGTTGTTCGCGGCGATTGCCATTCCCCTCAGTGCGACTGAAGTGGTATCGACTATCGAATACTGTCTGGAAGCGCTGGCGCGAACCTACGAGCACACCGCCGACGATGTTCAGTTGGTGATGAGCGGCGGTGACGGCACGCATCTCATGATCGGCGTCGTCCACCAGGACCGGCTCACGAAGATCTTGGAGCGGGTACTGGACCCTGAACAGTTCCTCTCCCCCAACGGAATTCGCTCTCTGTCGCAATATCATCGCGACCACCCGTACACCTACCACGCCGACGGTGCGGATTATGTCGTCAACTATCAGCCGGCCGAGTCACGCAGCCGGATGTTCGGCGGCAACTCCAATTGGCGCGGGCCGGTCTGGTTGCCGACCAATTTCCTTATGGTGCAAGCGCTCAACTCCTACGCCCGGTTCCTCGGCGACACCTACCGCGTTCCCGATCCGGCGGGCTCGGCCGACGAGGTTTCCCTGCACGAAGTGGGCGACCGATTGGCCCGGCAACTCAGCGGCCTCTTGGTCCGCGACGAGACTGGCCGGCGAGCGGTGTTCGGGGACAACGAGTATTTCCAGACCGACCCGCACTGGCGTGATCTGATTCCGTTCCACGAGTACTTCGACGGGGACACCGGCCGGGGGCTGGGAGCCAGTCACCAGACCGGCTGGACAGCGACCATCGCCCTGCTGCTCCAGTTCCGCGGAAAGCTGTACTTCAGAACCTAGTCTTCCGGGTTGTAGCCCAGGTTGGGGCCGAGCCAGCGCTCGGCTTCCTTGAGGGTCCAGCCCTTGCGCTTCGCGTAGTCGGCGACCTGGTCCTGGGCTATCCGGCCGACCACGAAGTACTGCGACTGCGGATGCGAGAAGTACCAGCCGCTGACGGCGGCACCAGGCCACATCGCCATCGACTCGGTCAGCTCGATGCCGGTGCGCTCCTTGACGTCCATCAACTCCCAGAGCGTCGCCTTCTCGGTGTGCTCCGGGCAGGCCGGGTAGCCCGGAGCTGGGCGGATGCCTAAGTACTTCTCCGCGATGAGCGCCTCGTTGTCGAGCTGCTCGTCGGGCTGAAATCCCCAGAACTCCTTGCGGACTCGTTGGTGCAGCCGTTCGGCGAACGCCTCGGCCAGCCGGTCGGCGATCGACTCCAGCAGGATCGCGTTGTAGTCGTCGTTGGCCTTCTTGAACTCGACGATCTTGTCTGCGCTGCCGAGCCCCGAGGTGACCGCGAAGGCGCCGACGTAGTCCCGGAGGCCCGTTTCTTTGGGGGCGATGAAATCGCCAAGCGACCGGTTCGGGATGCCATCCCGGTGCTCGCCCTGCTGGCGCAGGTTGCGCAACGTGCGCAGCACCTCAGTGCGGGACTCGTCGGTGTAGACCTCGACGTCGTCACCGACGGCGTTCGCGGGGAAGAACCCGATCACCCCGTTGGCCGTCAGCCACTTCTCCTTGATCAGGGTGTCGAGCATCTCCTGGGCGTCGTCGTACAGCTTGCGGGCCGTCTCGCCCGAGACCGGGTTGTTGAGGATGTCGGGGAAGCGGCCCTTCATCTCCCAGGCGTTGAAGAATGGCTGCCAGTCGATGTACTCGCGCAGCTCCGCGATGTCGTAGTCGAGAAACTCCCGAACGCCGACGCCCTGGGCGGGCACCGGCGGCGTGTAGCCGTCCCACTCGATCGGCGTGCGGTTCGCGCGGGCCTTCTCCAGCGTCAGCATCGGCCGTTCGCTCTTCTGGGCGTGCCGTTCACGAAGGGATGCGTAATCCTTCTCGGTGGCCTCCAGCAGGGCCGGACGCTGCTTGTCGTCGAGCAGCGCGGCAGCGACCGGAACCGAGCGGGACGCGTCCTTGACCCAGACCACCGGACCGGACCGACGCGGCGACACCTTCACGGCCGTGTGCGCGCGCGAGGTGGTGGCGCCACCGATCAGCAGCGGGATCTGCAGGCCCTGACGCTCCATCTCGACGGCGAAGTTGACCATCTCGTCGAGCGACGGGGTGATCAGACCGGACAGACCGATGATGTCGGCGTTGTGCTCCTTGGCCGCGTCCAGGATCTTCTGGGCGGGCACCATCACACCGAGGTCGATCACCTCATAGTTGTTGCACTGCAGGACAACTCCGACGATGTTCTTGCCGATGTCGTGGACGTCGCCTTTGACCGTCGCCATGATGATCGTGCCGTTGGTGTCCTTGCTTGCGGCGGTGCCGTTCTGCTCCTTCTCCGCCTCGATGTAGGGCAGCAGATACGCGACAGCCTTTTTCATCACCCGGGCCGACTTCACGACCTGGGGAAGGAACATCTTGCCCGCGCCGAAGAGGTCTCCGACGACGTTCATGCCGTCCATCAGCGGGCCTTCGATCACCTCGATCGGGCGACCACCGGCGCCCTCGATCTCGGCCCGCAATTCCTCGGTGTCGGCATCGACGTTCGCGTCGATGCCCTTGACCAGGGCGTGCGTGATCCGCTCGCGGACCGGGAGGCTGCGCCACTCCGCGGCGACCGGATCGTCGGCCTTCTCCGAGCTATTGAACCGTTCCGCGATCTCCAGGAGTCGTTCGGCCGCGTCCTCGCGACGGTTCAGGACGACATCCTCGATCCGCTCCCGCAGCTCGGGGTCGATCGAGTCGTAGGGCACCAGCGCACCGGCGTTGACGATGCCCATGTCCAGACCGGCCTTGATGGCGTGGAACAGGAACACCGCGTGGATCGCCTCGCGGACCGGGTTGTTGCCCCGGAACGAGAACGACACGTTGGAGATGCCGCCGGAGATGTGCACGCCGGGGAGGTTCTCCTTGATCCAGGAGCAGGCCTCGATGAAGTCGATCCCGTAGGTCGCGTGCTCCTCGATACCGGTCGCCAGCGCGAAGCAGTTCGGGTCGAAGATGATGTCCTCGGCCGGGAAGCCGACCTCTTCGGTCAGGATCCGGTAAGCGCGCCCGCAGATCTCCTTGCGGCGCTCCAGGTTGTCGGCCTGCCCCTGCTCGTCGAAGGCCATCACGACGACGGCGGCGCCGTACTTACGGCACAGCCGTGCCTCGCGGATGAACTTCTCCTCGCCCTCCTTCATGGAGATCGAGTTGACGATCGGCTTGCCCTGCACGTTCTTCAGGCCCGCCTCGATGACCTCCCACTTGGAGGAGTCGATCATCACCGGGACGCGGCTGATGTCCGGCTCGGAGGCGATCAACTTGGTGAACCGGTCCATCGCGGCGACGCCGTCGATCATGCCCTCGTCCATGTTGATGTCGATGACCTGCGCACCGACCTCGACCTGCTGCAGGGCCACCGACAGGGCGGTGTCGTAGTCCTCGGCCTTGATCAGGTTGCGGAACCGGGCGGAGCCGGTGATGTTGGTGCGCTCACCGATGTTCACGAACAGCGAATCGTCGGTGATGTTGAGCGGCTCCAGGCCCGAGAGTCGGGTGGCCACTGGGATCTCCGGCAGCTCGCGCGGTGACTTGCCCTCGACGACCTTCGCGATCTCGGCGATGTGTGGCGGTGCCGTTCCGCAGCACCCGCCGACCAGGTTGACCAGGCCGGCCTCGGCGAATTCGGCGATGTAGCCGGCCTGAGCCTCCGGGGATTCGTCGTACTCGCCGAAGGCGTTGGGCAGGCCGGCGTTCGGGTAGCAGGAGACGAACGTGTCGGAGATCCGCGCCACCTCGGCGATGTAGGGCCTCATCTCCGGTGCGCCAAGGGCACAGTTGAGGCCGACCGCGAGCGGCCGCGCGTGCCGGATCGCATTCCAGAACGCTTCGGTGACCTGACCGGACAACGTCCGGCCCGACGCGTCGGTGATGGTTCCCGAGATGATCAGCGGCCAGCGGCGTCCACGCTCCTCGAACAGCGTCTCGACGGCGAACACCGCCGCCTTCGCGTTCAGCGAATCGAAGATCGTCTCGATGATGAGGAGGTCGGCACCACCGTCGACCAGGCCGTTGGCGGCTTCGAGGTAAGCAGCAACCAGCTGGTCGTAGGAGACGTTGCGGGCTCCGGGGTCGTTGACGTCCGGCGAGATCGACGCGGTACGCGTCGTCGGCCCGATGGCGCCGGCGACGTAGCGGGGCTTGTCCGGGGTGCTGAACTCGTCGGCGGCCTTACGGGCCAGGGCTGCGCCGGCGTAGTTGAGCTCGTAGGCCAGTTCGTGCATGTCGTAGTCGGAGAGTGAGACCGCGTTCGCGTTGAACGTGTTGGTCTCCAGGATGTCGGCGCCCGCCTCGAGGTACTCGCGGTGGATTCCCTCGATGATCTGCGGCTGCGTCAGGGTCAGCAGGTCGTTGTTGCCCTGGAGGGCGGTCGGCCACTCGCTGAACCGGTCGCCTCGGTATCCGTCCTCGTCCGGCCGGTCCCGCTGGATCGCCGTGCCCATCGCGCCGTCGATCACCATGATCCGCTGGCGCAGAGCTGCGGTCAGCTCATCGGTGCAGTCCGGGCGGATATTCGGCCCAGGCAGATCTGGCTTAGCGGCGTTCACAGGGCACTCCTTCCGTAGGTAGCGGAAGGCGTCCTTAACTCTGCCGAGCGTGGCGGATACCAGGGAGGGCCCCAGGCCCTCCGAGAATGTCCGTTGCAACGCCTCTCGACCAGAAAAGTCTACGTCGTCACCCGATCGACGTCTGGACGCCTAGGTCAACGCCACCACAGGGAGATTAACCAGATTGCCGCCGCACGTATTTCGTCTCGACGCGCAGTCGGTCCGAGAAGGCTCGTCGCGGCCAATCACCCCTTACGCTGAACGCGTGACCCCGTCGAACTTCAGCGGTGCGAAAGGCCCGGATCTGCCCGAACTGCAGAACACGATCATTGTCGCGGCCTTCGAAGGCTGGAACGACGCCGGTGACGCCGCCAGTGACGCGCTCGAGCACCTCGACGCCATCTGGGAAGCCGAGACGCTCATCGAGATCGACGACGAGGCCTACTACGACTACCAGGTGAATCGCCCGGTGATCCGGCAGGTCGACGGTGTGACGCGCGAACTGGTGTGGCCCTCGATGCGGATATCGCACTGCCGGCCGCCGGGATCGGACCGCGACATCGTGCTGATGCACGGGGTCGAGCCCAATATGCGGTGGCGCACGTTCTGTGCGGAACTGCTGGCGATCGCCGACAAGCTGAACGTGGACACCGTCGTGATTCTCGGCGCGCTGCTGGCCGATACCCCGCACACTCGGCCCGTCCCGGTGTCGGGGGCGGCCTACTCCCCCGAGTCGGCGAAGTTCTTCGGCCTCGAGGAAACCCGCTACGAGGGTCCGACGGGTATCGCCGGAGTGTTCCAGGACGCCTGCGTGGCGGCCGGCATCCCGGCGGTGACGTTCTGGGCCGCGGTGCCGCACTACGTGTCGCAGCCGCCCAATCCGAAGGCCACCGTCGCGCTGCTGCGCCGCGTCGAAGACGTGCTCGACATCGAGGTGCCGCTGGCCGACCTGCCTGTCCAGGCCGAGGAGTGGGAGCAGGCGGTCACCGAGATGACCGCCGACGACGAGGAGATCGCCGAGTACGTGGCCTCCCTCGAGCAGCGCGGAGATGCCGACGTCGACATGAACGAGGCGTTGTCGAAGGTGGACGGGGATACGCTGGCCGCCGAGTTCGAGCGGTACCTGCGCAGGCGCGGTCCCGGCTACCGGGGCCAGTAGCCTCAGGGGTCGTCCTGGTCGCCGAGTAGGCGTTCGGGGTGGTGGAAGTCGTTGGTGCCGCCGCGCAGTGGGACGCCTGGTGGTGGAGTCCAGTGGGTGTTGCCGCCTGGGAGTTGTTGAGTGGTCCAGCCGTCGTTTTCGACCAGCAGGTTGTCGCATTTGCACGCCAACGTGAGGTGGTCGATGTCGGTGGTGCCGCCGTGTTTCCAGTCTTTGGTGGCGTGGTGGACCTGGCTGTTATAGCCGTTGACGGTGCAGCCGGGTGCGGTGCAGCCACGGTATTTGGCTAGCAACATGATGCGTTGATCGGCTGAGGCCAAGCGTTTGGATCTGCCCAGCCACAGTGACTTTCCGGTGACACCGTCGAAGACCGCCAGATAGGGGTTCGCCGGAGTAGCCATGCGAATCAGGTCCGAGATCGGGACCAACGTACCGCCCGCAGTGACCGCGTGGCCGGCCCCGGCCTGCAATTCCTGCAGGGTTGTAGTGACGATGACGGTAACCGGTAACCCGTTGTGCTGGCCCAGTTTCGGATCTCCCAGCCGACCATCTACCAGCTCGGAGAGTGCGTCGTGTTGGCGTTGGGCGTGACTGCGCAGATCGTCGGGCTGTGGTGCGGCGAACTTCGCCAGCCACGCATCCAACATCGCGCGCAGTTCGGGTGCAGCGGTTAGCTTTCCCACACTCATGCCATCGGCGCGTTGACCCCCGCACCAGAGGAAGCCGCGCTTTCGGGCGCGGTCTTCCTCGGAGAATTTCCCGTCGGGGTTGAGGTGAGTGGCGAGGCGGTCGGCGACCTTCGCCAGCTGATCGGGCCGCAACGTCCGGGCGTGCTCGGCCAAGGACTTCTCGGCCTTGTCGACGTCGACCGGGCCGACATGGTCGGGCAGGTCGCGGAAGAACTTCTGGATCACCTGCACATGCTCACCGTCGAGGTCCCCGGCCTCCCACGCCGAGGCGGTGTTTGGGAGCAAGGCCGGTAACGGGTCGCCGGTCAACGTGGTGCGCGCCGTCAACTGTTCAGCATCACGGACCCGCCGGTTGGCGGCCGTCCGGCTGATCCGCAACACATCAGCCAACACGATCGGGATCGGCGGGCAGCCCTCGTAACGCTCCAGATGGGTGATCTGGGTGTGCGACACCGCGACTAGACGACGCACCGCGCCTTCCAGTCGTTCGATCGGCGCGAACCGCTCCGGTGCGGGCAGCTCCTCGATATCAGCGGCCCCCACGAGCTCGACCGCGGCGTCGAGAGCATCCAATGCCGCATCTATCGAACGCATGTTCGAATTCTATCCCGGCCCACCGACACAAATCGCCCGTCAAAGGGTGGTCCTGCCGACTGGTTGGTCGGGCTGCGATAACGTGCAGTGGATACTGCCCAGTAACAACTTGAATCGAGGTTGCGCTCGTGAAGCTGGCCCTCAGCGACGAGGACGCGAAGTTCCGCGACGAGTTGCGCGAGTTCTTCACCACCAAGATCCCAGCCGAGATCCGCGAGCGGGCGCGCACCGACACCATGCGCTACCCCGACGACCCGGTCGCGACGCAGCGGATCCTGAACGAGGCCGGCCTGGGTGTGCCGAACTGGCCTGTGGAATGGGGCGGTAAGGACTGGACGCCACTGCAGCGCCAGATCTGGGCCGACGAGATGCGCTTGGCATGCGTGCCAGAGCCGCTGGCGTTCAACGCCAGCATGGTCGGACCGGTGATCGCCCACTTCGGCTCGCAGGAGATCAAGGAACGCTTCCTGCCCCCGACCGCGAACCTCGACATCTGGTGGTGCCAAGGCTTTTCCGAGCCGGAGGCCGGTTCGGATCTCGCCTCGCTGCGGACCACCGCGATCCGTGACGGCGACGAGTACGTCATCAACGGGCAGAAGACCTGGACGACGCTGGGGCAGTTCGCCGACTGGATCTTCGTGTTGGCCCGCACCAATCCCGACGCGCCCAAGAAGCAGGCCGGGATCTCGTTCATCCTCGTCGAGATGTCCACGCCGGGCATCACCATCCGGCCGATCAAGCTGATCGACGGCAGCTACGAGGTCAACGAAGTCTTCTTCGAAGACGTTCGGGTGCCGGTCAACCAGCTCGTCGGCGAGGAGAACCAGGGCTGGACCTACGCCAAGTTCCTGCTGTCCAACGAACGCACCGGCATCGCGCGCATCGGCACCACCAAGCTGTGGCTCGCCGACGTCAAGGAACACGCCGCGCAGACCAAGGTCGGCACCGGCAGCCTGCTCGAAGATGCGCTGTTCGCCGCGAAGGTCGCCGAGATCGAAAATGAGCTGCTCGCACTGGAACTCACGCAGCTGCGGGTCAGCGGCGACGAAGCGACCGGCAAGCCGAACCCCGCGTCCTCGATCCTCAAGCTCCGGGGCAGCCAGCTGCAGCAGGCCATCACCGAGCTGGCGGTGGAGGTCGCCGGACCGGATGCGCTGCCGTTCGACGGCGGTGCGGACATCGAATCGCCGCTCTGGGCGCAGCATGCCGCGCCGAAATACCTGAACTACCGCAAGACCTCGATCTACGGCGGCAGCAACGAGGTCCAGCGCACCATCATCTCTTCGACGATCCTGGGATTGTGAGGGCCGGCCGTGAACTTTGATCTGACCGACGAACAGGAACTCCTGCGCGACACCGCTCGCGAGGTGTTCTCCCGCGCCTATGACACCGAGAGCCGCAACAAGGTCGTCGACTCCGAACTTGGCTGGAGCCGCGACGTGTGGCGGCAGCTCGCCGAGATCGGCATCCTCGGCCTCGGGTTCGACCCCGAAGAGTCCGGCCAGATCGAGGTCATGGTCGTCATGACCGAGATCGGTCGCCGGCTGGCACCCGAACCGGTCGCCACCGCCGCGCTGATCCCGGGCGGCCTGATCGCCGATCTCGGCTCCGACGAACAGCGCGCACTGCTCGACGAGGTCGCCGCAGGCGAGAAGCTGCTCGCGTTGGCCCACGCCGAGAAGGGGTTGCGTGGACTGGACGAGTTGTCCACCCGTGCAACCAAAGCCGGTGACAGCTGGACCATCACCGGGCGCAAGAACCCCGTGCTGGCCGGCGACAGCGCCGATGTCATCGTGGTCACCGCCGGCCTTCCTGATGGCGGCGTGGGCGCCTTCCTCGTCGATGCCTCGGCAACCACGCGCCGTACATATCGGACGTTCGACGGGCTGCGCGGCGCCGAGATCGATTTCACCGACTCCCCCGCACAACAGCTCGGCGACGGCGACGTCAGCGAGCGCATCCACGCGACGCTGATTCGGTACTCCTCAGCGCTGTGTGCCGAAGCCGTTGGCGCCATGGACGAGTCCATTCGACTGACGACGGAGTACCTGAACGCGCGCAAGCAATTCGGCGTGCCGCTCAAGACATTCCAGACGCTCACCCAGCGGGCGGCCGATATGTACGTCTCGCTGGAACTGGCCCGCAGCATGAACTACTACGCGGCGATGTGCATCACCGACGGCCGGCTCGATCCGGTGGTTGCCGCCCGGTCCAAGCTGCAGATCGGACGCTCGGGACGCCACATTCTGCAAGAGTCCATCCAGATGCACGGCGGTATCGGCGTCACCGCGGAATACCCGGTCGCGCACTACGCCGCGCGACTGACAGCCATCGACCAGACCCTGGGCTCGGCCACCGACCAGTTGCGCTTCCTCAGCAAGCAGGTGGGCAGCTACGGCGTCGTCGCGCTGTAGCTCCTAGAGCGGCACACCAAGCAACGCGTCGACGGCCGCTGCGACCGCGGCGGGCGCGGTGTCGTCGTGGCCGCCGTACTCCAGTGCGTCGGTAGCCCAACCATCAACGGCGGCAAGCGCTTTGGGAGTGTCCAGATCGTCGGCCAGGTACTGGCGCAGCCGTCCGATGACGTCGTTGGCATCCGGGCCTGCGCGCAGTGCGGTAGCGGCCCGCCAGCGGTGTAGCCGTGCGTTGGCCTCGTCGAGCACCGCATCACTCCAGGACCGGTCGCTGCGATAGTGCCCGGCCAGCAAGCCCAGCCGGATGGCAGCGGGGTCCACTCCCTGCGCACGTAAGCCCGATACCAGCACCAGGTTCCCGCGGCTCTTGGACATCTTGTGCCCGTCCCAGCCGATCATCCCCGCGTGCACGTAGTGCCGCGCGAATCTGCGTTCACCCGTGACACTTTCGGCGTGCGCGGCGGAGAATTCGTGGTGCGGGAAGACCAGGTCGCTACCGCCACCCTGCACGTCGAAACCGAACCCGATGCGGTTCAACGCAATCGCCGCACACTCGACGTGCCAGCCCGGCCTGCCCGGGCCGAACGAGGCTGGCCAGCTCGGCTCGTCGGGGCGGGCCGCCCGCCACAGCAGCGCGTCGAGCGGATCCGCCTTGCCTGGACGGTCCGGGTCGCCGCCGCGCTCGGCGAACAGCCGCGTCATGGTCTCGTGGTCGTAACCGGACTCGTAGCCGAATTGGGTGGTGGCGTCGGTGCGGTAGTAGATGTCGGGGTACTCGGCGTCGTCCACCAAGTAGGCCGCCCCGGAAGCCAGCATCTTCTCGACGAGCTCGACGACCTCGCCGATGGTGTCGGTGGCCGCGACATAGTCGTGTGGCGGCAACACTCGCAGCGCGGTCATGTCCTCGCGGAAGAGCTGGGTTTCCCTGGCGCCGAGTTCGCGCCAGTCGATGCCGTCCCGATTGGCCCGCTCGAACAGCGGGTCGTCGACGTCGGTGATGTTCTGCACGTAGTGCACACGGTGGCCGCCGTCGAGCCAGACCCGGTGCACGAGGTCGAAGGCCAGATACGTCGCCGCGTGGCCCAGATGGGTCGCGTCGTAGGGGGTGATCCCGCAGACGTACATCGTCGCGGTCTCCCCGGGCGCGGTCGGGCGCACCTGGCGGTCAGCGGTGTCGTAGAGACGCAATGCCGGCCCACGGCCGGGCAGCTGCGGGGTGTCGACGGCCGGCCACGACTGCATGGCCTCGACTCTAAGGGGTTCGCTGTTCACTGCACTCCGGGTGGTGAGGGGGCGGGCCGTCTGCTCACACAGTGACAACGGAGTGAGCAGATCCATTCCCTCAACTGGCCAGCCACATGGCGTCAAGCAGGAGATCGGCCACTTCCGCCCGGCACATCAGCAGATCCGGCAGGTAGGGATCGGGCTGGTTGTACCGCAGCGGGGCCCCGTCGATGCGGGTCGCGTGCAGGCCCGCGGCCTGGAGCACACCGGCCGGTGCGGCCGAGTCCCACTCCCACTGACCGCCGGCGTGGATGTAGGCGTCGGCGTCGCCGCGCACCACCGCCATCGCCTTCGCACCGGCTGAGCCGATCCGGATGAAGTCGATGTCGAGGCGATCCCGTAGCCGCCACAGCACCGCGGGCGGACGGTTGGAGCTGGCCGTGATCCGGATGGGTCCGGGTAGAGGCGGCGGCGGGGCCGTCACGGTGTCCGACCGGTAGAGCTCGCCCATCGCCGGCAGCGAGACTGCGGCGTCGGTGATGCTGCCGTCCGGCCCGCCCAGGTCCGATGTCGCCGGCCCAGCGGCTCCGGTGCGCTGCCACAGCGCGATATGCACCGCCCAGTCCGGCCGCCCCGGCATCGAGAACTCACGCGTCCCGTCGAGCGGGTCGATGATCCACACCCGGTCGGCGTTGAGCCGTTTCAGGTCGTCGTACGCCTCCTCGGAGAGCACCGCGTCGCCCGGTCGCTCCGCGCGCAGGCGGCGAAGTATCAGCGCATTGGCCCGCACGTCCCCGGCGTCGCCCAGCGCGGGCGGAAAGTCGAAACCGACGTCCTCACGCACCGATAGCAGCAGCCGGCCGGCCTCCTCGGCGAGGTCGGCGGCCAGCGCCGCATCGGTCATGCTCATCAGGTCAGTATCGCCGAATCATGATCAGCGGGGACGGTCGCCCCGCGGGACGAGGCTCAGAAGGCCGGCCAGGGAATCGGCCGGTGCCGATCGGCGCTGGGCATCACCGGGTCGCTCAGCAGCGCGCGGACGCGTTTGCGCAATGCGGCGACCTCGGCGGCAGTGATGTGTTCACGCAGCTCGTCACCCAGCGGACCGGCCAATTGCTCGCCGAGGGCGGCGACCGACGCCAGCGTCTCGTCATCGATCGGTTTTCCGGCCCAGCCCCACAGCACCGTGCGCAGCTTGTCCTGGACGTGCAGCGTCACCCCGTGGTCGACGCCGTACACCTGGTTGTCGACGCCGGTCAGGATGTGGCCGCCCTTGCGGTCGGCGTTGTTGACTATGACGTCGAAGATCGCCATCCGCCGTAGCCGCTGATCATCGGCGTGCACCAGCGTGACGTCATTGCCTGCGTAGTCGTAGGCGTGCAGGACCGAAAGATAGCCCGGCGGAATCGATTCCGGCGGACAGATGTCGACCAGATCAGGACCGTCCGGTTGGCTCTCGTCGCTGTCCCCGGGCTGATCGACCCATAGCTGCACCATGCCGGGGCCGGCCGGCCCGTCGCGAATAATGGTGTACGGCACGATGTTCCAGCCCAATGCCGTCGACACCAGATAGGATGCGAGCTCACGGCCCGCGAGCGTGCCGTCCGGGAAGTCCCACAGCGGCTGCTCACCGGCGACCGGCTTGTACACGCAGTGCACGGCCTCCTCGGAGCTGGTCGCTTCGCAGAGGAACGTGGCGTTGCTCGCCGAGCGGATACGCCCCAGGAGCGTCAGTTCACCGCAGCGCAACGCCTCGCGGGCCGACGCCTCGTCGGGGCCCGTCACGAGTCCAAATCGTCTTCGGCCACGCCGCCCAGTGCGCCACGCCGATAACCGTTGGTACGCACGCAGATGTGCCCCTCGGGATCGAGCGGCTCGTCACAGAGCGGGCAGGGCGGACGGCCGGCCGAGATGACGCGGGTCGAGCGGGAGGCGAACTGCCGGGCCGACTCGGGGGTGAGGAAAACCCGCACCGCGTCCGGGCCTTCCTCGGCGTCATCGAGCACGACGGAGGCGTCGAATTCGGTTTCGGAGACCGCCAGCAGTTCGACAACGACGGTCTGTGCCTCGGAATCCCAGCCCAGCCCCATCGTGCCGACCCGGAACTCCGCGTCGACCGGAGTGACCAGAGGGCTGAGGTCGTCGATGTCGGCCTCCGGGGGCAGCGGCGTGCCGAACCGGCGGTTGATCTCGACGAGCAGCGCCCCGATCCGCTCGGCCAACACCGCGACCTGCTGTTTTTCCAGAATGACGGAGATCACCCTGCTGTCGTGCACAGCCTGCAGGTAGAAGGTCCGGTTTCCGGGCTGCCCGACAGTCCCGGCGACGAATCGGTCGGGTGTGCGGAAGACGTGAATTGCGCGGGCCATGTTATTTCCAAAATACCGGCAGAAGCAGCTGAGCCGTAATCCGGCGCGAGCAGCGCTCGGTCAGTCGGTTGACCCGCCCACGACGGCGTCGTCGGCGGACTTGTCGTCGGCGGCGGGTGGTGGCGCGGACAGCGCCGATGCCAGTTCGGCTCCGGTGTGGTTGACGTGCACCACATATGGGCGCATCGACGTATAGCGGATCACGCTCATCGAAGCCGGGTCGGCGGTGATTCGCTGGAAGCTGTCGAGGTGTGCACCCAGCGCGTCGGCGACAATCGCCTTGATCACATCACCGTGCGTACAGGCGATCCACAGCACATCGTGGCCGTGCTCTTCGGTGAGTCGGCGGTCATGCTCGCGGATCGCGGCCACCGCACGCGCCTGCACCTGCGCCAGGCCCTCGCCCCCGGGGAAGACGGCCGCGCTCGGCTGCTGCTGAACCACCGACCACAGCGGCTCCTTCATCAGATCCTTGAGCGCAAGACCCGTCCATTGCCCGTAGTCCACCTCGACGAGCCGCTCATCGATCACCGGCTCCAGGCCGAGTTCGGCGGCCAGCGGCTCCACGGTGAGCCGGCAGCGCAGCAGCGGGGACCGCACCACGGCCTTGATCGGCAGGCCCTTGACCCGCCCGACCAGTGCCTGCGCCTGGTCCTGCCCTTTTTCGTCGAGTTCGACGCCCTCGGTGCGGCCGGCAAGGGTGTGTGCGGTGTTGGATGTCGAGCGGCCGTGCCGCAGGAGGATGACGGTCACGCTGCCGCCACCACGCCCGACGCGAGCAACGCCATCACGACCAGCGCCAGCACCACCCGGTAGCCGACGAACCAGTACATCGCGTGGTTGGCGACGAACCGCAACAGCCAGGCGATCGCCGCGTAGCCCACGACGAACGCGATCAGAACCGACACCACCAGTTGGGCACCGGTGGCGCTCATCCCCTCGGTCACCGGATGGAAGGCGTCGGGCAGCGAGAACAGTCCCGACGCCAAGATAGCCGGAATACCAAGCAGGAAGCCAAATCTCGCCGCCAGCTCGCGATCGAGCCCCAGGAACAAGCCGGCGCTGATGGTCGACCCGGAACGGGATACCCCGGGGACCAGGGCCAGACACTGCGCCAGACCGACGAGCAGCCCGTCTTTCCACGTCAGTTGCTCGACGTGGCGGGCCTGCTTGCCGAAGTACTCGGCGGCGGCGATGACGGCGGAGAACACCAGCATCGCGGTGGCGATCACCCACAGGTTGCGGATCTCGCCGCGGATGACCTCCTTGAACGCCACACCGAGCACCACAATCGGCACCGTGCCGATGATGACGTACCAACCCATCCGGTAGTCGATGTTGTCCCGGTGGGATTTCACGAACAGCCCGTTGAACCAGGCCTTGAGAATCCGCCCGATATCGCGGGCGAAATACACCAGGACCGCAACTTCGGTGCCCAGCTGGGACACCGCCGTGAAGGACGCACCGGCGTCAGCGGAGAAGAACACCCGCGAGACGATCGCGAGGTGGCTCGACGACGAGATGGGCAGGAACTCCGTCAGCCCCTGGACGATCGACAGGACGACGACCTGCAACCACGACATCGGCTCCACGCCGCCGACCGTACTGGATAGTCCTGGCGGTTCAGCGCGCCGGGCGGGCCACCGGCTGGGCGGCCGCCACGGCATCACGCACGGCAGCGCTCAGGCTGCGCTCGTCGTCGACATCGAAGTCCACGAGGCTGCGGGACGCGGTCGCTACCACGTCCTCTTCGTGGGGCACCGGGCCGGCGAGGCGAGGGTGGTAGACCTCGACCAGCAGCTGACCGCGGTGGACCTGGAACGAAAAGCTGCGGCCATCGCCGAGGTGACCAAATCCGCTGGCAAATACGCCAGTGGAAATGTCCTCGATAGCAAACTCGCGCCTGTCGGACTCGGGAAACACGGCCAACGTCATCAGAACACCATAACGCGGGTTACGGGCCGAGAGAAGACAAAGTAGTCAATTTGTCTCCACCCCGCACGCCTAGACTTCCTGATCGACAGGGGGCGACTTGATCGCTCGATCGTGAACACGCCCAGGGGCTACCCGTTGACAATGCTCGTAAACAGAGCCGGTTTGCGCAGGTCAACCATGGTTCTGCTGGCGTTCGCCGTGGTCACGGCCAGCTGCTCGTCGAACCCGCTCACCACTCCGCCAAAGACCATCCCGCCAGCCACTCCAGCGCTGTCCCTGCCGCCGGCGACCCAGCCGGCCGGCGAGTTATTGCCGATGGGCGGCCGCCCTGAAGCCGCCATTTTCGACGAACGCACCGGGTCATTGGCGGTTTTGGCCCCCGGTGCCGACCCGCAAGCGCCGGCGACACTGACCCTGTTCGCGGTCTCGGGGGGCACCCGCGAGCTCACCTTGCCCGGCCCGGCAACCGCGCTCGCCGGTGACGACCAGGGGTCGGCCTATCTGTCGACCCGGGGTGGCTATTTCACCGTCGATTTGGCGGCGGGCGCCGCGACACCGGTGTCGATCAACGACGAGACCGACACCGACTTCACCGCGATCGCCCGGCGCGCCGACGGCCGGCTGGTCCTCGGCAGCGCCGACGGCACCGCCTACACGCTGGGTTCGGAGACCGCGGTGTCCGAGAAGGTGAAGATCTTCGCGCGCGTCGACGCCATCGTCACCGAGGGGAACAACGCCGTCGTCCTCGATCGCGGGCAGACGTCGGTAACATCGCTGAACAGCGACGGCCACACCCAGCAGGCGCTGCGCGCCGGCGAAGGGGCCACCAGTTTGGTGGCCGACCCGATGGGCCGGGTATTGGTGACCGACACCCGCGGTGGCCAGTTGCTGGTGTTCGGTGTCGACCCGCTGATCGAGCGGCAGGCCTACCCGGTTCCGCAGACGCCGTACGGTCTGGCCGGGTCGCGGAATTTGGCGTGGGTGTCTCAAACCGCGTCGAACATGGTTGTTGGTTACGATTTAACGACTGGTATCCCTGTGGAAAAGGTGCGTTACCCGACCGTGCAGCAACCGAACTCGCTGGCTTTCGACGACACGTCCGACACTCTGTATGTCGTGTCGGCGACGGGCGCCGGCGTGCAGGTGATCCGCAACGCGGCCGGTGCCCGGTGAGTGCGGCGCATCGGGGCCGGATGCCGGCGAGCTGGGAAGTCGACCTGTCCGACGACTACGAGTGGATCCCCCTGCGGCTGCCGCCGGACGTCACCCGCGTCACCGCCTCGACGCGGCTGTCCATCGAGGCCGAATACCGCGGCTGGGAACTGACCAGGGTGCGGCTCTACACCGATGGAAGTCGGCGAGTTCTGCTGCGGCGCAAGAAATCTCGACTGAACACCCCAACCGCCGACCAGCCCGGGCTGTGATGTACACAGCGCTGCGGCGGGCATTCTTCCTGGTGCCCCCCGAACGTATCCACACGCTGGTGTTCGCTTCGCTGCGCGCCGCCACCGCCACCGCGCTGACCCGCAGAACGCTGCGCCGCCGGCTCGCCCCGCAGGATCCGGTGCTGGCCAGCACCGTGTTCGGCGTGCGGTTCCCCGGTCCGCTCGGGCTGGCCGCCGGCTTCGACAAGGACGGCCTGGGCCTGAACACCTGGGACGCACTCGGATTCGGCTACGCCGAAGTGGGCACCGTGACCGCCCAGCCGCAGCCGGGCAATCCCCAGCCGCGACTGTTCCGCCTAGCCGAGGACCGCGCACTACTCAACCGGATGGGGTTCAACAACCACGGCGCCGGGCAGCTGGCAGCGCAGCTGTCCCGCCACCACCCCGAGGCGCCCATCGGGGTGAACATCGGGAAGTCCAAGGTCACCCCGCCCGAGCAGGCCGCCGACGATTACCGTGCCAGCGCAAGGCTTCTCGGCGCGCTGGCCGACTACCTGGTGGTCAACGTCAGCTCCCCCAACACCCCAGGACTGCGCGACCTGCAGGCGGTCGAATCCCTGCGGCCGATCCTGTCGGCCGTGCTGGCGGAAACGTCGACCCCGGTGCTGGTGAAGATCGCTCCCGACCTGTCCGACGAGGACGTCGACGCCGTCGCGGACCTGGCCGTGGAACTGGGGCTGGCCGGCATCGTGGCGACCAACACCACGATCTCCCGTGCCGGTCTGCGCACGCCCGGTGTGGACGACCTTGGGACCGGCGGGATCTCGGGCGCGCCGGTGGCGCGGCGGGCGCTGGAGGTCCTGCGCCGGCTGTACGGCCGGGTGGGCGGCGACCTAGTCCTGATCAGTGTGGGCGGCATCGAAACCGCCGACGACGCCTGGGAGCGCATCACCGCCGGAGCGTCACTGCTGCAGGGCTATACCGGGTTCATCTACGGCGGTGGCTTGTGGGCCAAGAACATTCACGACGGCATCGCCGCGCGGCTGCGCGCCGGCGGCTTCGGTTCACTGGGCGAGGCGGTCGGGTCGGCGGCCTAGTGCCCTGGTCAGCACGTGGCGTCTTTCGGCGGCAGTGCGAGATCGATGAGATAGGCCGCCACGTAATTGTCGACGCAGGCTTGCCGGTGAAAGACCACAGTGTGTTGCGTGCCGTCGTAGGTCAACAAGCGTCCCCCCAGCTCCCCAGCCAGCTCGACACCCGCCTGATACGGCGTCGCCGGATCTCCGGTGGTGGAGACCACCAATACCGGCGGAAGGCCCGGCACGGACACAGCGTGCGGGCCGCTGGATGGCGGCACCGGCCAGAACGCACAGATGCCCAGGGGCGCGTTGCCGGTGAACTGCCCATAGGTGGCGAAGGGTGCCACCTGTCGCAGCTGCCGGTCTTTGTCGACGGCCTTAGAACGGTCGGTGTTGGGGGGTGCGTCGACGCAATTGACGGCGTTCTGAACGTCATTGGAGTTCGTGTAGTGGCCGTGCTTGTCGCGATTGAAGTATGCGTCGGCCAGTCTGAGGAGCACGTCGCCACGCCCATCGGCCAGCTCGGTCAGCCCGTAGCTGAGAGTCGACCACATCGTCGGCGAGTACAGCGCCATCAGCGTTCCGGTGATCGCATCGCTGTAGCCCAGCCCCCGGGGGTCGACGGTGTCAGCGGCCTTGGCCACCAGCGGGTCCACCAAGTGGTGGTAGACGTCGGCGGCTGTGGCCGGGTCTGTGCCGAGCGGGCAACCGGCGTCGTTGACGCAATCGGCGACGTAGGCGTTGAATGCCTTCTGGAAGGCCGCCGCCTGGTCGATGCTGACCTGGATCGGATCGGCATTGCGGTCGACGGCACCGTCGAGAATCATCGCCCGCACCTTGTCGGGATATGCCTCGGCATAGGTCGAGCCGATTTCAGTACCATACGAATAACCCAGGTAGGTCAGCTTCTCGTCGCCGAGCGCCACCCGGATCCGATCGAGATCTCGGGCGACGTTGAGTGTCCCGACATTGGCCAGGAAGTCCGCGCCCATCTTGTCCAAACAACGCCCCGCGAACTGTTTCTCGATGTTCTCGACGTGGGCGACACCCGCGGGGCTGTAGTCCACCTGCGGGTCGGCACGATTCGCATCGTTGTCCGCGTCGGAGTTGCACCACAACGCCGGAGTCGACGAGCCGACTCCGCGGGGGTCGAATCCGACAAAATCGAACCGCTGACGGACTTGCGGCGACAGCGACTTCACCAGCTTGATGGCCGCGTCGACACCTGAGGCTCCCGGCCCGCCCGGATTGACAACAAGTGAGCCGACCTTCGGGCCGGTCGCAGGAAACCGAATGAGCGCCAGGCGCGCGACATCGCCATTCGCTACTGCGTAGTCGACAGGCACCTCGACCTCGCCGCATTGGGCACCAGCCGGAACTTCCGAGTCGGCAGCTCCGTCGGGGATGCGGCAGGGCGCCCACGTTACCGGCGCCGGTGGACCCAGTGCCGGTGTCGTCGCTTGAGGCTTCCCCTCGACCGCCGTACTGCAGCCGGCCACCAACGCGATGGCCGCCAACGCGACGACGAGCCTAATTTTGTTCGTAGGTGCCGTGAATGACCGCGCGGGCAATGGAGTTCATGAACAGATTGAACCCGAGATAGGCCGGGCTGGCATCCTCGGAGAGTTCCAGCTTCGGCACCTTCACCGCATGCACAGCCACGTAGTAGCGGTGATAGCCGTGTCCGGCGGGCGGGGCGGCGCCGAGGAAGCGGCGGATACCGGCGTCGTTGACCAGCGTCAGGGCGTCACCCGGCAGCAGCGAGCCATCACCGATTCCGGAGGGCAATTCGGTGACGGTGGCCGGCAGGTTGGCCACCGCCCAATGCCAGAAGCCGGAGGCGGTGGGGGCATCCGGGTCGTAGACGGTGACGGCGAAGCTCTGCGTCTCCTCCGGGAAGCCCGACCAGCTCAGCTGCGGCGAGACGTCCTCGCCGCCTGCGCCCATGATCCCGCTGACCTGAGCGTTGCTCCAGGGCTGACCATCGGCGAAGTCGGTGCTGGTCAGCGTGAAACCGCGCAGTTCAGGCAGGAATTCGTAGGGGTTGTAGGGAAATGCCATGTGACGGGCTTCCTTTCGTAGGGTGGTCAGCAGTTCTTCAAGAAGTGCTCGAGCACGCGGACGCCGAATTCCAGCGCGTCCACGGGTACCCGCTCGTCGATGCCGTGGAACAGCGCCGCGAAGTCCAATTCCGGCGGCAGTCGCAGCGGGATGAATCCGAAGCAGCGGATACCAAGGCGGGCAAAGGCTTTCGCATCGGTGCCACCGGAAAGCATGTACGGCACGGTCCGGGCTTCCGGATCGACGGCCAGCAGTGCGTCGTTCATCGCGTCGACGAGGTCGCCGTCGAACGTGGTCTCGTAGGACGGCAGGTCACGCTCCCAGGAGCGGGTGACGTCGGGGCCGATGAGTTCGTCGATCTCGCGCTCGAAGGCTTCCTTGCGGCCGGGCAGCACCCGGCAGTCGATGACGGCCTCGGCGGTCTGCGGGATGACGTTGGCCTTGTAGCCGGCCTTGAGCATGGTGGGATTGGCGGTGTCGCGCAGCGTCGCACCGACGATGCGGGCGATACCACCGAGTTTGGCGATCGTGCCGTCGAGATCGGGCGAGTCCAGGTCGAAGTTGTAGCCGGTCTCCTCGGCGACCGCGGTGAGGAACTGCTCCACGGAATCGGTGAGTACCAAGGGGAATTGGTGACGACCCAACCGGGCGACAGCCTCGGCGACGGCGGTGACGGCGTTGTCGTCGTGCACCATCGAGCCGTGACCGGCGCGGCCGCGGGCCGTCAGCCGCATCCAGGACAGCCCTTTTTCGGCGGTCTCGATCAGGTAGAGCCTGCGTTCCCCACCATCCTTGTGCGGCACCGTGAGTGAGAAGCCGCCCACCTCGCCGATGGCCTCGGTGATGCCCTCGAACAAGTCGGGCCGGTTGTCCACCAGCCACTGCGCGCCGTAGGTGCCGCCGTGCTCCTCGTCGGCGACGAAGGCGAAGACCAGATCGCGCGGTGGGACGATGCCCTCCCGCTTGAAGTGTCTGGCGACGGCGATCATCATGCCGCACATGTCCTTCATGTCGACCGCGCCGCGACCCCAGACATAACCGTCGGCGACGGCGCCGGAGAAGGGATGCACGCTCCAGTCCGCGGGCTCGGCGGGGACGACGTCGAGGTGGCCGTGGATCAGCAGCGCGCCGCGGCTGGAGTCGGCCCCGGGAAGGCGCGCGAAGACATTGCCCCGGCCCGGTGCGCCGGACTCGATGTACTCGGTGGCATACCCGACCGCCGACAGCTGCTCGGCAACCCAGAGGGCACACTCCGCCTCACCCTTGGTGGTCGACAGCTCACCGGTGTTGGAGGTGTCGAACCGGATCAGGGAGCTGACGAGATCGACCACCTCGTCGACGGGTTGAGTCACAGTCCCCATGCTTACCACTGGCGCGGCAGGCCCGCGGGTGCGGAGGTCGGGCATTATCACAAGTTTCCCTTCAACCACTCGCGCAACACGCCGATATAGGGTTTGATTTACCGGGTGACCCCCCGCTTCCCCGTGATCGCCATGGCGCTGTGCCTGTCGGTCAGTGGCTGTTCAGCCATCACGACGGGGACCGCGATGCCCGCCGGGAAAGTGCCGCTGACCAGCCCGGACGCCTTGCCGACGTTGTTGTTGTCGGCTCCCGACGTCGGTGCGGCACTGTCCAGCGACGACGTCGTCGTCACCACCGACGTCAGCAAGGCCTGGAACGACAGTGCCCACTTCGCCGACGTGAACTGCCTGGCCATTGCCGGTGCCGCGCAGCAGGGCGTCTACGCGAGCAGCGGATCGACGGCCGTTCACGGCCAGGTGCTGCGGGACCCGCCGACCGCGCCGGAGTGGTCCCACTACGCCGTGCAGGCCGTGGTGGCGTTCCCCAGTGCGCAAGCCGCCGCAGACTTCTTCACCGCATCGCAGCTGGGCTGGGCGGCCTGCTCCGACCGGCAGCTGAACTACGCGCAGCCGATCGGGCCGCCCCAGGTGTGGTCGGTCGGCCAGACCAGCACCGACAACGACGTGCTGGCGGTGTCGCGGGTGCAGCAGAGCCCGCAGCGCTGGGCGTGCCAGCGGGCGTTGACCGTGCACAGCAATGTCGCGGTGGATGTCGAGGCATGCAGCCTGGACGGCCCGACGGTGGCGGCCAGCGCGATCGCCGGCCAGATCTCCGGACGGCTGCCCGCGGCCTAGTTCAGGTTCCCACGCGCCGAACGTAACGCCAGGGCGCGATTCGGCGCCGAACGTCACCCTGGCGTTACGTTCGGCGAAGGTTTCGAGCCCGTTGGGGCTGGTTTTGGGCTGGGGACCTCGATCCGTTAGCCTTAGCTGCCCCTGGGCTGTCCCAGGGGTGAGGTCCGAGTGGCGGAATGGCAGACGCGCTAGCTTGAGGTGCTAGTGCCCTATTAACGGGCGTGGGGGTTCAAGTCCCCCCTCGGACACCCTCTATTTACAGGCGGTCACGTCGCCGCAGCTAGACAGCCGTTCCGGTGCGCTTCCGCAACGTCACGCTGGGGCGCGAACCAATTCCTACACACCAACTTTGGTCTTGGGCCGCAGGTTCAGCGGATACTTCTGCACGAGTTTGCCGTTGTCGATCGCGTACCAGCCGAAGTATTTTTCGGTCGACCCCCCCGGCTTGAGGTCTTCGTCTGAGAACTCGAAGAGATAGGTCGGGAAATCCTTCACATGGAACGCGGGTGACCCCGTGGTCAGCAGGGTGTTGATCAGGTTTTGGTTGTAGGTCTGAGCGTTTTTGACGGTGGCGTAATCAGCGGATGGGGTCGCGTCTGTCGCCCATCCGGTTTCCCCTACATAAATGGGTATGTTGATGCCCGCTTTCTGGAATGCCCATTTCGCCCCGTCGTATTGCGCCCAGAACAGGCTGTTGTAGGAAACGCCATTGACGGGGTCGACCACCGGGTTCGCCGCCTGGCCCAGCGCGTAGTCCAGGGGGACGTCCTGCGGCTGGGCTGCAAGAACAAGCATCGGGTAGATGTCGAGCTCGGCGTAGCCCTTCAACTGCTTGAGCAACTCGGTCAACCCCGGCATGTTCGGGTTGAGGATGCTGGCCGACGGCGGGTAGGAATTCGCGATGATGGAGTAGGTGAACGAACACGTCACGGTGTAGGGAAGGTCGTAAGCGGCGACCGCGTTTTGCATGTTGATGACGGCTTGTGTGACCGTCGGCAGGCCGCCGAATTCTTCTGGCGGTACCGCGTCGACTTCGTTGCCGATCACGATCGTCTTAACGATCGATTTATAGGGTTGCAACGTCTCCAGCACCGAGTTGGCGTAGGTGGGGTCGGCCGCCATGTGGGCGACTACCTGGTTGGAGACTTCGACCGTGACGTTCGCATTGGGGATCAGTTGTTTGATCGCGGCCAGTGCCTGTAAGTCGATGGTGTACATGCGGATGCTCGTGATGCCCTGGGCTCTGAGGGCTTTCACCGCGTCCGTATACGTGGGGGGGTCACTGGCAAGCCCAAGGCTGAAGTCAACGCCGATCGACGGGGAGACCGGCTTGGGGTGGTCGAACCAGCGGCGCACCAGCAGTAGCGTGCCTTGCACGAACTCTGCGATCGGCGTGATCACCCGTTGTTTCAACCAACTGATGACGGCGGCCACGCCCTCTTTGATCCCGGTTATCACCGGTGGAGCCAGGACGGCCGCCGCGGGCACTGCCAAGGCTTTGCCGCTGATCGCGGATGCGGCCGGCGCATCGAAGAGAAGGTGCGCCAACGGCGTGGACAGGGCTCGAGGCACTGCCCGCCCTTGTCCGCCCGACGGCGTGGTGCCCGGATCCGCTGTCGTCGTGTCCTCTTGTGGTGCAGTGCTATCCGTCACCGGGGCACCGAACGACGTCGACGCGGCCGACCCACCTCGGGACTTTGCCGCGGGGGGCTTCAACGCGCGGGTCGACCCTCGCGGGGACTTTGCCACGGAGGATTTCGACGAGGCGTCCGATGCGCCCGTCAACCCACGCGCGGATTTTGTCCCGGCGGGCTTCGGGGCGGAAGCCGAGGCATCAGCGGATTGTGACGGCGAGCCGCCGGGCGCTTTATCTGGTGTGTCGGCGTAGCAAATCGCAGGCGCAGCCGCAATTGCTGCGGATATCCCCAACACGACGGCAAATGCCCTGAACCGACTGGTATGCGTGAAGCAACCCATCGCAGTCTCCCCGTGGACTGAGTGTCCTGTTGCAAAGCTTGGTGCCGTGCATTCCGAGGACTACGGGTGGAGGTTACGCCAACAACATCGGCGTGACGGCGCGTTTGGCGCCGACCGCGATGAACCCGGCTCGGCCGCATTTACAGCCGGACGGCCACTTGAATGCCGTCGGCGATCGGCAGCGTCATCGTCGCGTAGCCGTTCGCTTCATCGGCAAGGTAGGCCAGCAGCTCCCCGTGCACGTCGCGGCCGAAGTCAGCGGTCACGTCGTCGATCAGGATCAGGGTGCCGGCGCGCAGATTCGGTTCCAGCACCCGCAGCACATCGAGCGCCAGATCGGGCCAGCCGTCCAGCAGCACCAGGTCTGGCGCCTGCGGGATTTCGGTCAGCGTCTCGCGAGCGTCGCCCAATCGCAGCTCGATGAGATCGGCGACACCGGCATCGGCGAGGTTGCCTAGCGCGGCGTCGGCCTTGTCCTTCTGTAGTTCGGTGGTGATGACCCGGCCGCCGCCGTTGTCGCGGACCGCGCTCGCGAGGTGGATCGTGGACACTCCGAACGACGTGCCGTATTCGATGATGTTGCGCGCACCGGTCGCTCTGGCCAGCAGGTAGAGCAGCTGCCCGCCAACACCGGATACGGACATGTAGACGTCTTTGAATATTTCGGCGCGCTGACCTGCATCGAGGTCCCATGGCGAACTCGGCCCGTCGAGCACCGCCGCGACGACGGCCTCGTCATTCGCTTGCTCGGTCGACAGGAGACGTTGCAGGACAACGGAAATCGGACGGGTTGTGAGGGAATTGGTCATAGTTGGTTCCTTCCAATCAGGGTGATGACCCCAACGTATCCTTGAGTCTGGATTACCTCCAGTGCATCATTGATAGGAAGGAGTTATCAGAAATGGAATCCACGAGCGACCTCGACATGAACCTGCTGCTGGCACTCGACGCGCTGCTCGAGCTGCGCAGTGTGGGTTTGGCCGCCGAGCGGCTACACACCTCCGCGCCCGCGATGAGTCGCACGCTGGCCCGGTTACGGCGCAGGCTGGACGATCCCGTGCTGGTGCGGGCGGGTCGGCAGATGGTGCCCACGCCCCGCGCGCTGGCGATGCAGGCCGACGTCCACGATGTGATCGACCGTGCCCGAGCGCTTTTCGCGCCACCGGAGACCGTCGAGCCTGGCCGGTTGTCGCGCACCTTCTCGTTGCAGATCGGCGACATCGGAATGCTCAGCACTCTCGCCGAGCGGCTACTGACACGAGTGCGTGCCGAAGCTCCGGACGTGGTCCTGCGATTCGTCGGCGAAAGCCACGAGGACACCCACTCGCTGCGCGACGGCAGCGTCGACCTCGAGGTCGGCCAGACAAATCACGTCGACCCGGAGATCCGCGTCGAGGATCTGGTCACCGAACGCATGATCGGCGTCGTCCGCGCCGGGCATCCCCTTCCCAAACGGCGCATCACCGTCAAACGCTTCGCCGATGCCGAGCACGTCGTGTTCTCGCGCCGCGGGCGGCTCCGCGGGCCGGTCGACGAACTGCTCGCCGAACACGGCCTGCAACGACGCGTCGTGGTCTGCGCACCCACCCCCGCAGGCGGGCTGTTCCTCGTCCGCAGCAGTGACCTCGTCGCCATGATGCCGGCCGGACTGGGCCGGTACGCGATAGAAGCGTTGAGCCTCACCAGTTTTGAGATCCCCCTCGACCTACCCCCGTTGACGATCAGCATGGCATGGCATCCTCGGCACGACGCCGACGGGGCGCATCGCTGGCTCCGTCACTGTGTGCGGCAGGCGCTCTAGGTCAGCTTGGCCTGCCGCCGCCGCTGTTGATCGCGCCGGAAGCGTGCCGGCGTCGTCGCGACCTCGGCGCGGAAGGCACGGGCAAATGCCGACTCGGACTGATAGCCGACCTGACCGGCGATGGCGGCGACCGTGGCGTCGCTGGACTCGAGGAGTTCAGCCGCAGCCATCACCCGCACGCGCACCAGGAAAGCGCCGACGGTCATGCCCGTTTCCCGTCCGAAGTGACGCAGGAACGTCGCCCGCGACATGGCGGCCGTGCGACTGAGTCGATCGATGGTCCAGTCGGCACCCGGCTCCAGGAGAACGCGCTCGATGGTCTCTGCGATACGCGGATCGGCTACCGCGGTCCACAGAGCGGTCTTCGTGGTGGCATTCGTCGCGGACCTGAGCACCATCGTCAGGAGCACCGTCGCCAGAGCCGACAGGATCGCGGCCGTGCCCGCCCCTTCGCGCTGCGCCTCTGCGCGCATCATGGCACTCACCGTCGCCAGCATCTCGTCGCTGTCGGCGCCCAAGGAGACGTGCAGCGGATCAGGCAGGCTGCGGAACAACACTGCACCCGCGCCCGCATCGAATGTGTAATGCCCACAGAACAAGTCGATGACTGCGGGTCCACCGTGCCCGCTCTGGGTTGTGATGAGCGCATCACCGGCGGTCTCCACCGTGCCCCGCAGGCGACCACCTCCCGGCGTAACCACGCGGTGGGGAGCCCCGCTCGGAATGAGCACGACATCTCCCGGCCGCATCTGCAGGACCGTGGAGTTGACCTCCAGTTGACACTCGCCTTCGAGCAGGACGTGGAACGGTGCCCGCAACTCGGGGTATGGCGCGACATCCATCCGCGTGGTGCGGCTCAACAGACAGCGCCTATCGACACTGGCACCGAGCTGTGCCAGGTCCAGCAAGCGACTGACCACATCCATGATGAGACTTTCAGACAGAAATACGAGACTTTTCCGTCTATTTGTACCAGTCGTCTCAGCATACATTCAAGGCATGGCAGACCTCACCACGTCAGTGCGCTGAAAGATGTTGCACTGCCCGGAATTCAGAACCTGGCCAAGACCGATGCCATCTGGTCGCTGGCCGCTAGCAGGCGATTGTGGGCCGGTCGTCCCATCGAACCGTTCGCGCCCCGACACACAACTCATCATGACCGAACTCATCAACCTTAAGGACGCTGAAATGACCACTCCCAAAGCAGATCTGGCTCGTACCGCGGTGCGCACGCTCCCCGCGGCAGACGCCGTCGCCGCTGGGCTACTGCGGTACGGACTCGTCATCGTCATCGGCTGGATCGGTGCGCTGAAGTTCGCCCACTACGAGGCTCACCAGATCGCGCCACTGGTCGCACACAGCCCGTTCATGGGCTGGCTCTATGGCATCTTTCCCGAGTACACCTTTTCGGTACTGCTCGGGATCATGGAGGTCAGTGCGGCGGTACTGCTGGGGATAAAACCGATCGCGCCGCGTACTTCAATTCTCGGCAGCCTGCTATCGATTGTGTTGTTCGTCTCGACGATCAGTTTCCTGTTCACCACCCCGGGCATCAGCGAGCCCGCGGGTGGCGACTTCCCGGCAATCACACTGCTCGCCGAGTTTCTTCTGAAGGATATTGTGCTGCTGGGTGCTTCGTTCTGGACGCTGACCGACGCAATTCGATCGGGCTGGCCGGTGGCTCGAACATTCGGCCGCGATGAGTTCTCACCACGCTGAAGGTCTGAAAGGTATCAGTTCACCATCAGACAGGAGTTCGTCATGAACGTCAGTTCCGCCACCACCGTCCCCGTCACCGGTGCGCCAGCCGGACGCAGTCTGGCGAACAAATTCGGCATCGCGATCAGCGTGCTGGTCGGTGGCTTCCTGGCGTTTGATGCCATCGGCAAATTGGCCGGCTTGCCGCAGGTCAAGGAGGGCACCACGGCGCTGGGCTTCCCCGCCGGTCAAGCCCTCGTGATGGGAATTGTGTTGAGCGCATGCCTGATCGTGTACGCAATCCCACGCACCGCGGTGTTGGGCGCCCTGGGCATCACGGCCTACCTGGGTGGGGCGGTCACGGCGAACATGCGCATCGAGGCGCCATTGCTCACCCACACCATGTTCGCCGTGCTGTTCGGCGTCGTGCTGTGGATCGCGATGGTGCTTCGTCGCCCGGAACTGCTCAAGGTGGCAGGCCTGACCCGTTGACGATCAGGGCCGTTATGGCGCGCTCGCCCGGCCCCGCGTCTTGGCCAGGCTGGCCACGGTGGTGACCAGCAGCACCACGCCGATCACGCCGATCGACATCCCCGTCGAGATCACCGGCACCGCAACGTGCTCGCCGCCGTTGATGAACGGCAAGGTGTTCTCGTGCAGTGCGTGCAGCACGAGCTTGACGCCGATGAACGCCAGGATCAGGGACAGTCCGTAGGACAGGTACACCAGCCGGTCCAGCAGACCACCGATCAGGAAGTACAACTGGCGCAGCCCCATCAACGCGAACGCGTTGGCGGTGAACACGATGTAGGGCTCTTCGGTCAGGCCGTAGATCGCCGGGATCGAGTCCAGCGCGAACAGCACGTCGGTGAATCCGATGGCGATGAGCGCCAACAACATCGGCGTGACGGCCCGCTTGCCGTCGAGCGTGGTGAGGAACTTGTCGCCGTCGTAGTCGTCGGTCGTCGGCACGAGCCGGCGCACCAGCGCGATGATCCGGCTGTCGCGTTTCTCCTCGACCTCCTTCTCGTGACCGGCCTCCTTCGCGAGCTTGACTGCGGTGAGCACCAAGAAGATTCCGAACAGGTAGAACACCCAGCTGAACGTGCTGATCGCCGCGGCGCCGACCGCGATGAACCCGGCCCGCATCACCAGGGCCGCCACGATGCCGAGCAGCAGCAGCTTCTGCTGGAACTCCCGCGGCACCGCGAACGTCCCCATGATCACGGTGAAGACGAACAGGTTGTCGACGCTGAGCGCCTTCTCGGTGACGTAACCGGCGAAGTACTCACCGGCGAATTGGCCACCCCATAGCCACCACACGACGAGCCCGAACACCACCGCCAGGCCGATGTACACCGAGGACCAGAGGGCCGATTCGCGGAACGTCGGCTCGTGCGGGACGCGGACATGCGCGTAGAAGTCGAAGACGAACAACCCGAGAATCACTGCGCACGTGACCACCCACACCAGCAACGAGACGCTCATGACCGCCATTATTCGGCATTAGCCAGGCTTGACCGCGAGCACAGGTTTCGGGCATTCCATCAGTAGCTGTTGCGCGACGCTTCCGAGCAGCAGTTTGCCGACGGGATTGCGGTGTCTGAGTCCGATCACCAGGAGCTCGGCATCGGGGCGCTCCATCGCCTGCAGCAGCGCGTCAGCGGCGTACACCCCGACCGGCTGTGACAGCTCGTAGCGCACCCCGCAGTCCTGCAGGCGTTCCTCGATCTGGCGCACCTGCCGGGGCTGGGCGAAGGCGGCGTCGACGTAGGAGTCCCCTGGTGTCGAGTTGACCACCAGCAGATCGGTATCGCGCAGGGCTGCCTCGGCGATACCGGCGTCCACCGCCGCCATGCCGAACTGGTCGTTGGTATATCCCACGACGATCATGACGTCTGTGCCTTCTCTCTCTGATCCTTGTCGTCCTCGACGATCAGCAAGGTCTCCTCGTCGCGGTGCATGAGCCGCAGCACCAGCGGGATGATCAGCAGCACCGCCATGCACACGTAGGTCACGATCGCGACCGGCTCGGTGAACAGGCTTGACCATTCGCCCCCACCCAGCTGCAGGCTCTGACGCAATTGGCGTTCGATGCGCGGGCCCAGGATGACGCCGATGATCAGCGGCAGTACCGGAAGGCCGAACCGGCGCATCATCAGGCCGAGCAGTCCGAACAGCAGCAGCAGTGCGAGATCCAGCGGCTGGACGTTCACCGCGAACGCCCCGAGCGTGGCGAAGAACAGGATGCCCGCGTACAGATACGGCCGCGGCGTGCGCAGCAGCTTGGCCCACAGCGGCGCCAGCGGCAGGTTGAGCACCAACAGCAGGAAGTTGCCGATGAACAGGCTGGCGATCAGCGTCCAGATCAGCAGCGGCTCCTTGCTGAACAGTGTTGGGCCGGGCTGGATTCCATAGGAGACGAAGGCGGTGAGCATGACCGCGGCGGTGGCGTTGGTCGGCAGGCCCAGCGATAGCATCGGCACCAGGGTGCCGGCGGCGGAGGCGTTGTTGGCCGCCTCGGGTCCGGCCACGCCTTCGATGGCGCCCCGCCCGAACTCCTCGGGGTGCTTGGACAGCTTCTTCTCGGTGATGTAGCTCAGAAACGTGGGCAGCTCGGCGCCGCCGGCGGGTAGCGCACCGAAGGGGAAGCCGAACGCGGTGCCACGCAACCACGGTTTCCAGGACCGCCGCCAGTCATCGCGACCCATCCACGGCCGGCCGACCGGGATCACCTCGGTCGGGCGCCGGCGCAGGTGTGCGGCCACCCAGAGCGCCTCTCCCACAGCGAAAATCGCGACCGCGATCACCACGATGTCGATGCCGTCAGAGAGCTGTGGGATACCGAACGTCGCCCGCGGCTGGCCGGTCAGGAAGTCGATGCCGACGATGCCGATCGCCAGGCCGAGCACCAGCGAGATGGCGCCGCGCAACTTCGACGAGCCCAGCACCGCGGTGACCGCCACCAGCGCGAAGAGCATGATCGCCAGATACGACGGCGCGCCAAGGGTGACCGCGAACCGCGAGATCGCGGGCGCGAACGCGGCCAGCAGCACGGTGCCGATGGTGCCCGCGACGAACGAGCCGATGGCCGCGGTCGCCAAAGCCTGCGCGGCTCTGCCCGCTTTCGCCATCTTGTTGCCCTCGATGGCGGTGATCACCGACGACGACTCCCCCGGTGTGTTCAGCAGGATCGACGTGGTGGATCCGCCGTACATGCCGCCGTAGAAGATGCCGGCGAACATGATGAATGCCGCACTGGGACTGACGTTGTAGGTGATGGGAAGCAGCAGCGCCACCGTCATGGCCGGTCCGATACCGGGCAGCACACCTACCGCGGTGCCCAGCAGCACCCCGATCACGGCGTAGAGCAGGTTCATCGGGGTCGCTGCCTCGGCGAAACCCTGCATCAGCCAGTTGAAGTTGTCCATCAGAGGATTCCGTCCAGGATGCCGGCGGGCAGCGGGATTCCGAGCCCGGAGTAGAACGCGTAGAAGCTGGCCAGTGCTAGGACAACGCCGATGACGACGTTGCGCACGTAGTGCCTGCTGCCCAGAACCGTTGCCGCACCGGCGAAGAACAGCGCGCTCATGATCACCCAGCCCACCGGATTGACCAGCAGGATCATTGCGACGAACAGCCCGATCAGCAGGCCGACGGTGCGCCAGTCCCCCGGCGCCTCGGGATCGATGTCCTCACCGGCGTCGGCCTCGCCCATACTGCCGCGCGGGATCGCGACCGCCAGGATCACCGCGAGCGCCAGCGCGGCGCCTCCGATGATCAACGGAAAGAACTTGGGCCCAACGGGATCCACCTTGGCGAAGCCCTCGTCCAGAGTCAGTCCGCTGTAGACCAGGAATCCGCCGACGATCACCAGGACGGCGACCACGATGTACTGCGCGTAGTCGACCGTGCGCGCCGCCGCCGGTTCCTCCGTCTGTCTGTCATCAATGCTCACAGCAGCCCCAATTCGGTCAGAGTCGACGAGACCCGGTTGTCCTGGTCCTTGAGGAATTGTTCGAAGTCCGCACCGGTGACGAAGGCGTCTGTCCAACCGTTCTTGACCAACGCGTCTTTCCACTGCTGCGTGCCGTGCATGTCTTCGAGCGCTTTGACCATGTCGCGCTTGGCATTGTCCGAAATACCGGGTGGCGCAAGGACACCACGCCAGTTGGCGAACGTGAGGTCGATGCCGGCTTCCTTGAGGGTCGGCGCATCAATGCCGTCCACTCGCTTCTCGCTGGACACCGCGAGCACCCGCAGTTGGCCCGCCTCGATCTGGTCGATGAGCTCGCCCGGGCTGGAGGTTCCCACGGTGATCTTCTTGCCGAGCAGTGCGGTCAACAGGTCGCCGCCGCCGTCGTAGGTGATGAAGTTGACCTGTTTCGGGTCGACGCCGACCTTCTTCGCGACTTCCATCGGGAACAGGTGATCGGGGCCGCCCGGTGAGGAGCCCCCGCCAATTGTGACCTTGCTCGGATCGGCTTTCCACGCCGTGACGAAGTCACCCACCGTTTTGAACGGCGAATCGGCGGGGACGAAGATCGCCCCGGGGTCCTCGATCAACTTGGCGATGGCCGTCGCATCGGAGGCCTTGATCTTGGACCCGTTGGTGTAGGTGGCGCCGACGACGCCCAGACCCATCGTCATCATCAGGTCGTCGTTACCCCGCTCGTTCATGAGCCGGGCCATCGCTACGGTGCCGCCGGCGCCGAGCACGTTGAACACCTCGACGCGGCCGGTGATGTCCTGGTCCTCCATGATCTTCACCGCCGTCCTTGCGGTCAGGTCGTAGCCGCCTCCGGGACTGTTCGGCACCATCATCCGCAGCCGGTGCAGACCGGACGGATCACCGCCTCGGGTGACGCCGCAGCCGGCGAGCACCAGCGCCATGGCCAGCACGGTGGCGATCACCGCCAACCGCTTCGCGCTTCGTCGCACCATCGCCTCGACTCCGTCTCATTGTGGGAAAAGGTCGTCCACCTGTGATGTTCAGCAATACTGGTCGAGGAAGTGACGGGAGTCACTCTTTCGGACGCAGAGGAAGTTGTGGTCGTTGTGGTCATCGCTGGTGCGTAGCGGCCGAAGCCTCGCGGGCCAGTTCCTCGTGTTCCAACTGCTCGTGGTGGCGGTCGTGCTGATCGCGGTGGCGGCGGTGTCGATCGCCCAGTCGACCAAGGAGTTCAGCGACGTGCGCGGGCAGCGCATGATCGCCGTCGCCGAGAACGTCGCCTCGACGCCGCTCGTCAGGGATCGCTACACCGACCCGTTCGCCGCACAACTACTCGCACCCGACGTCGACCGTGCGGTCGCGCTGTCCGGGGCGGGCATGGCCGAGCTGATCGATCCGGCCGGCGTGGTGCGGGTGTCGTCGGATCCCGCGCGGGTCGGGCGGAAGGTCGATTTCGGTCCCAGCCGGGTCGTCGAGGGCCGGGCCTGGTCCGGCGACCTCGACGTCGACGGCCGCCACGCGCTGGTCGGTCAGGTGCCGATCCTGGCCACCGACGGCCGGGTGCTGTCGGTGGTATCGGTCAGCGAGCCCTATCCCTCGGTGTGGCAACAGCTCAGCGGAGCCAGTGAGCGGTTGCTCGCCTACCTCGGCCTCGGTGCGGCACTGGGGCTGGTCGCTTCCTGGCTGCTGTCGCGGCGGATCAAACGACACACCCGCGGACTCGAGGTCGCCGAGATCGCCGGGTTGGCCGAGCATCGGGAAGCCTTGCTGCACAGCATCCGTGAGGGCGTGATCGGGGTGAACACCGACGGGGTGATCACCGTGGTCAATGACAGTGCCCAGGAGCTGCTCGGGATAGGCGCCGACGCCGTCCACCGCAGGGTGCGCGACGCCGGCATCGACCCGGCGGTGGCCGACTTCCTGCTCTCCGGTGAGGATGGGCACGACGTCGTCATCGCCACCCCGCACCGGGTGCTGGCGCTCAACCGGCGGGCGGCGACCAGCCAGGGTCAGCGGATCGGGACGGTGACCACGATGCGGGACAGCACCGAACTGGCGTCCATGCAGGGCCAGTTGTCCTCGCACAAGAGCGTGACCGACACACTGCGGGCCCAGACCCACGAGTTCGCCAACCAGCTGCACACCATCTCCGGGCTGGTGCAGCTTGGCGAGTACGACTCGGTGCGCGATTTGGTCGGTGCGCTGACCCGTCGCCGGGCGGAGATCAGTGATGCTGTGACACAGCGCATTTCAGATCCGGCGGTGGCCGCACTTCTGATCGCCAAGACGACACTGGCCGCCGAGAGCGGCGTGTCGCTGCAGTTGGCCGACGAATCGCACCTGGCAGCACTGAATCCCGCGCTCGCGACCGACGTCATCACCGTGCTTGGCAATCTGATCGACAACGCCGTCGACGCTTCGGAAGGGACGGCCGCAGCTCGCGTGACGGTACGCGTCGACGACGCCGACGGGCTCGTCATCACGGTCGCCGACTCGGGACCCGGTGTGCCGCAAGACCAACGCAGCCAGATCTTCTCCCGCGGTGTGACATCCAAACCCGAGGTCCCCGGTGGCCGCGGGATCGGCCTCGCGTTGGTCAGACTGATCACTGCCCAGCACGGCGGCACCGCCGAAGTCCGCGACGCCGACGTTGGCGGCGCCGTGTTCATCGCGCGGTTGCCCCGAGTCGAGTCGGTGACCGATGCGTGAGGTTCTCGTGGTCGACGACGATTTCATGGTCGCCGACATCCACCGCCGCTTCGTCGACCGCGTCGACGGATTCCACACCGCAGACGTGGCCCATACCGGTGGGGCCGCACTCGACGCCGCGCACACGCTACGCCCCGACCTCATCCTGCTCGACGTCTACCTTCCCGATATGACGGGCCTGCAGGTGCTGCAGACGTTGCGCGCCGAGGGCGACCCCGTTGGCGTCATCATGATCACCGCGGCACGGGAATTGGACACCGTCGGCGGGGCCCTTGACGGCGGCGCCGCCGACTATCTGATCAAGCCGTTCGAGTTCGAACAGCTGCGCACGAAATTGGCGTCCTTCGCCGCTCGCGCCGATGCGCTTGGCGCCGACCACGGCATCGACCAGAGCTTCGTCGATACGCTCTTCCGGCGCTCATCGGCCCCCGGTGAACCACCGCCGCTACCCAAGGGGCTCGGCGCCGAGACGGGCCAGCTTGTGCTCGCCGCGGTGCGCGGGGCGGGCGAGGTGTCGGCAGCCGAATGCGCTGACCTGGTGGGCATCTCCCGGGTCAGCGCGCGCCGTTATCTCGAGCATTTCTTGAGCACCGGCGCTCTCGGATTGCGACTGCAGTACGGGGCGGGGCGGCCCGAGCGTCGCTACCACGCCTTGTGAACCGGGTAATTCTCGCCGCGCGCCGCGCCGGATGCGCTGGCATGATCTGACGCTTATGACAGTGCACCACCTTCCGGCCACGGCCCAGACGGTGCATTGGGGTTACTTCGACCCGCGACAGGCACCCGCGCTCACTGTCGATTCCGGTGACCTGGTGGCGATCGAGACGCTGACCCATCACGCCGGTGACGCCCCCGACCTGCTGATGGACGCGCAGATCTCGCGGGTGTTCGCCGAGGTGGACGAGCGCGGACCAGGACCGCACATCCTCACCGGGCCGATCGCGGTGACCGGCGCGCGACCGGGTGACGTGCTGCAGGTCGACATCCTGGAGGCCACCCCGCGCCTGCCGTATGGCTCCAACCTCGCCGGCCATTGGGGCTACCTGTACAACGAGATTCCCGTCGAGCGGGTCACCGTCTACGAGCTCGACGTCGAGGCGCTGCTGGGGCGCGCGCTGTTCGGCTACGACTGGACGGCGACCCCGCTGGCCAACGAGCCCGGCACGATCGTCACGCCCGATCCCGCCCGCCGCGAACCTGCGCTGCCCGGTGTTGTGGTGCCGCTGCGGCCGCATTTCGGCACCATGGGCGTGGCGCCTGCCGATCCGGTGCGGGTGTCCTCGGTGCCGCCGGGCGATCACGGCGGCAACGTCGACAACTGGCGTATCGGTGCCGGTGGCCGGATGTACTACCCGGTGCAGGTGGCCGGCGCACTGCTGTCGATCGGTGATCCGCACGTCTCGCAGGGCGACGGTGAGGTCAGCGGGACCGCGCTGGAATCGTCGCTGAACGGCTTGCTGCGCTTGACAATTCGCCGCGATATGCCGTTCACGGTGCCCGTGTTGGAGACCGCGACCGAGCTGCTGGTGCACGGATTCGGGGACAGCCTGGACGCGGCGATGAAGTGCGCGACGCTGCGCACCCTGCAGCTGCTGGAGCGCCACTTCGGCTTGTCCCGCGCCGACGCGTACTCGTTCATGTCGGTGGCCGTGGACTTCACCGTCACCCAGGTGGTCGACCAGCGTCAGGGCGTACACGGCCGAATCGACAAACGCTGCTTCCCGCGCTGGCACAATCCAGCGGCATGAGCGGTATCAAGGCCTACACATTCACGCCGGCCGACGGCGTCCCGCCAGCCGTGGCGCCGTTCTCGCACGCGACGGCGGCCGGCCAGACTCTCTATGTCACCGGGCAGATGCCGACCGATACGACCGGGTCGCTGGTCGGTGACGAGGTGGCCACCCAGACCGATCAGGTGCTGGCCAATCTGCTGCGGGTCACCGAGTTGTGTGGCGGCGGGCTGGCCGACGTGGTGTCGGTCCGGGCATTTTTAATGGACTGGACCGACTACGCCGCGTTCAATGCGGCGTACGCGCCGTGGTTTCCCGACCGGCTCCCGAGCCGGACCTGCGTCGGCACCACCGGGCTGGCCGTGGGCGCACTCGTCGAGATCGACTGGGTGTGCTGGCGCGCCGACGGCTGGGCGTAACCGTCAGGCCTGATCGCCGTAGCGGTTCAGCCGCTCGCCGATCGCGGTGGCGGCCAGGCGAACCCGCTCGCCGAGGTGGGTGATCGCCCGCGAGTCCAGCGTGGCGAACGGCGCGGCGGTGACCGACATGATCACCGCGCCGTCGGCATTGGTGATCGGCGCCGAGACCGTGGCGATGCTGTGGGTGGCGCCCTTGCCCAATTCGCCTGGCAGAACGTCGATCACGCTGAGGTCGGCGAACGCCCGGGCTAGCTGCGCGGTGATCGCGTCCACCTCGCCGTCGCGGCTCAGCGCCTCCAATGCCGAGTAGACCCGCAGATACTCCCGGGTGAGCCGCTCCACGACGAACCCACGGTGACGAGTTTCGTTGAGCACGGCGGAGATTCGCGTTCGTAGCGCATCGCTGGGCTGGCCGATCGCCTCGAGCCACGCTTGCTGAGCGTCCGGATTCGACCAGGCCACGTAGTCCCGGCCGAAGGGTGCGACGAACGGCGTCCTGGTCCCCCGCCCGATCCGGGGCGCCGCCAGGCTCTCGCCTGCGAGGTCGATGATGACCAGGCTGTTGGCCTCGCGACGGGCCAGATACACCTGCATGCCGGTGGCGGCCGCCAGGTCCTCGAGTTCCCCGCGGAACAGATCCGCGGGTTTGGCCAGGCTGGCGATGGCCGGCCCCCAGGCATACCGCGCAGACCGGGGGTCGCGAGTCACCCACTCGTGGGCGACCAGCGTCGCCAGGATGGCGTGGCCGGTGGCCCGGCTGATGTCGAGGCTGCGGGAGATCTCGGCCAGCGAGAACTGCCGGCCGGGGTCGGCGCCGAGCATTTCCATCACGGCGATCACCCGCCCGGTGGGCGGTGAAGACGCTTGACCCGCCGTCTTGGCAGGGTCTACGTTGAGCGTCATATTGCCGAACGGTACGTCGAATATTCGACATAAACAAGGTGCGTGGACGTGGCGACTCAGTCATCAATGGAGACCCTGAACCTCGATGACCTGACTGCCCCGGTGCTGACCGATACCCAGCGCCAGATCCTCGACTACACCGAGTCGCGCGAGGTGGCCTTCGACGTCGACGCCATGCTCGCCGAAGCGGTGGAGGCGGCCGGGGCCGACGACCTGGCCGACGACGACGGGTTCGCCGACCGGCTGACCGCGCACATCGCCGCCATCGAGTCCGACACCGGACTGCGCCAACTCATCCGAAGTAGCCTGCGCGCCAGGGTGGTTCGCAAGCTGCGCAACCGGCTGTCGCTGACCGATCTACTCAAGCGCTATCCCGAGATCGAAGCGATCCCGATCGAGCGACCGCTGATCGTGGTCGGCATGCCCCGCTCGGGGACGACGCACCTGGTGAACCTGATCGCCGAGGATCCCCGCCGGCGCGCACTGCCCTACTGGGAGAGCGAAGACCCGATTCCAGCGCTCGGGCAGGGACCCGACGTGTTCGGCATCGACCCCCGCTACGCCCGGGTCAAGGCCGAGCACGAAGCGCTGATGGCCACTACCCCGTACGTGGCGGCGATGCACGACCGCTTCCCCGAGGCCATCGAGGAGGAGGTCGAGCTGCTCGACCTCGACATGGCCGGTTACGTACTCGAGTGGCACGCGCGCGTTCCTGGCTGGCGCGACTTCTATCTCGGTCTGGACCACACCCGGCACTACGCCTACCTCAAGAAAGTTCTACAGGCGCTGACGTTTCTGCGCGGTCCGCGAACCTGGGTGCTCAAATCACCGCAGCACGCCGAACAGCTCGGACCGCTGATGTCCACGTTCCCCGACGCCACCGTCGCCTTCACCCACCGCGACCCCGTCGCGGTGATCCAATCCGCCATCACGATGATGGCGTACTCGGACCGGTTGCGCCGCACCAGCATCGACCCGGACTGGCTGGTCGAGTACTGGAGTGACCGGATCCACCGCCTGTTGAGCGCCTGTGTACGCGACCGCGAGCTGGTGCCCGCTGAGCGCAGCGTCGACATCGGATTCCATCACCTCAACGGCAACGAGATGCCGGTCCTTGCCAACTTTTACCAGTGTGCAGGCATCGACATTCCGCCCAAGGTGGCCAAGCGATTCCAGGCCTACATCGATGACAACCGTCGCGGCGCCAAGGGCCGTATCCCCTACGACCTGAGACGTCACTTCGGCGTCGAGCCGCAGGAGTTGCGCTCCCGGTTCGCCTTCTACTTCGACCGTTTCGACGTCCGCCCCGAGATTTAGAGGTCACTGTGGAACCCATCTATCGCAGCCGCCCCGGCGCCGACGCGATGCAGCCCGCCTCGGCCGAACGGGCCGAGGAAGTCGCACCCGGGATCTGGTGCTCACCGGGACTGACCAACTCCTACCTGTTGACCACCTCGGACGGCCGCGTCGTGGTCAACACCGGCATGGGTTTCGAAAGCCAGGTGCACCGGACCGTGTTCGACGCCGTCGACTCCTCGCCGGTGCGCTACATCCTGATCACCCAGGGCCACTACGACCACGTCGGCGGCCTGGACACCCTGCGTGACCCGGATACCAAGGTTGTCGCACAAGCCAATTGGGAACACTGGCGCGACGACAACGAGCGGCTGCTGCCCTACCGCGCCAATCGCAGCGCCTTCGCCTTCTCCGGCAGGCTCGCCGGCGGCATCGCCGCGATCCAGCAGCGCTTCGGCAAGAAGCTGCCCGCACAGAGCACCGCGACCGCCGACATCGTGGTCGACGACCGGCTGTCGCTGACAGTCGGCGACCGGCGATTCGAGCTGATCGCGACCCCCGGCGGGGAAACCACCGACTCGATGGTGGTCTGGCTACCCGATGAGCGGGTCTGCCTGTGCAGCAACACCTTCGGGCCCGTCTTCGGGCACATCCCGAACCTCGTCACGATTCGCGGCGACCGCTATCGGGATGCACTGACGGTCATCGACACCATCGAACGCGTCCGCGCCCTGCGGCCCGAGGTGCTATTGACCGGGCATTTCGACCCCATTGTCGGGGCGGAGCTGATCGACGCCGAGCTGACCAGACTGCGCGACGCCGTGCAGTACCTGCACGACGAGACCATCGCAGGGATGAACGCCGGCAAGGACGTTCGGACCCTGATGCGGGAAATCACGCTGCCCGAGCATCTCGAGGTCGGCCAGGGCTACGGCAAGCTCGCCTGGGATGTCCGCGCGATCTGGGAGAATTACTCCGGCTGGTTTCACCATCGTTCGACCACCGAGTTGTACACGGTAGGACCAGAAGCCGTCAGCAGTGACCTGGTGGAGCTGGCCGGCGCCGACGCCCTGACCGAACGCGCCCGAACCCATGCGGCGCAAGGTCGCCCGCTGGAGGCCATCCACCTCGCCGAGCTCGTCGCCCAGGCCGAGCCCGAGAACGCCGGGGCGCGAGCAGTGCTCAAAGCCGCCCACGAGGACCTCGTCGCGGGCAGCGTCAACTTCTGGGAAACCGCCTGGCTGACCAAGCAGATCGAAAGGTACACATGACCGCCCAGCTCAGCTTCGACTTCACCGGCACCCAGGCTCTGGTCACCGGGGCGACCAGCGGCATCGGGCATGCCCTCGCCGTGCTGTTTCGCGATGCGGGCGCCGACGTCATCGTCACCGGCACCAAACCCACTGCCGCCGACTACGACACCGACCTGTCCGGGATGACGTATCGGCAACTTGTGCTCACCGACAATGCATCCATTGACAGCCTGGCGCAGAGCATCTCCGCGCTCGACGTCCTGGTGAACAACGCCGGCGCCAACTTCCCCGGTGGCCTCGACGAGTCAACGCCCGACGGGTTCGCCGCCTCCGTCGCGCTCAACCTCACCGGGCCCTACCGGCTCACCGTGGCGCTGCGCCGCGCGCTGAAGGCGTCCACCGCCGCCGGCGGTGCCAGCGTGGTGAACCTGGCGTCGATGTCCGCGCTGCGTGCGGTCACCATGGTCCCCGGTTACGGGGCCGCCAAGTCCGGCGTCATCAACGTCACCCGCAACCTTGCCGTCAAGTGGGCCAAGCACGGAATCCGGATCAACGCCATCGCGCCGGGCACCATCGAGACCGCGATGACCGCGCCGATGCATGCCGTACCGGAGATCATGGCGAGCGAAATCGCCCACATCCCCGCGGGGCGGATGGGCACCCCCGGCGAGGTCGCCGCCGCCATCGCGTTCCTGTGCACGGCGCAGAGCAGCTACATCAACGGCGCGGTACTGGTCGTCGACGGCGCCTCGGACTGCGTATAGCGGCACTCCTGCCGTACCGTAATCGGGTGCCCCGTCAGGTCCTTTTCATCTACAACGATCCGATCGCGCCCGAGGCCTTGCTCGGCGAGACGTTCACCGAACTCGGTTTCGACGTGGACACATTCGAGGTGGTTCCGGCGGCGCGAGCCAGCGACCCGGCGCTCGATGTCACCTTCCCCGACCCGACCCGGTACGACGTGATCGTGCCGCTGGGTTCGCGGTGGGCGGTCTACGACGAAACGCTGCCGTGGGTGGCAGGAGAGATCGATACCGTGCGTCGCGCGGTCGACGCCGGCGTCGGCGTGCTCGGCGTGTGCTTCGGCGGCCAGCTGGTGGCCACCGCGCTTGGTGGTTCGGTGGCTCGCTCCACCGACCCGGAGATCGGCTGGCACCAGGTCCACAGCAGCGACCCCGATCTGGTGCCTGACGACGGGCCGTGGTTCCAGTGGCACTTCGACCGCTTCACTCCCCCGCCGGGTGCCACCGTGATCGCCCGAAATGACCGCGCCACACAGGCTTTCATCCAGGGGCGGGCGATGGGTCTGCAGTTCCACCCCGAACTCGACCACAAGCTGCTGGAGCTGTGGATCGACGACGACCGCAACCGCGACGGCGGCGATCTCGTCCGGCTCGGGCTACGCGCCGATGACCTGCGCGTGGACACCACCACCCATGTCGACGACGCCGCGCGCCGGCTGCGGCTGCTGGTGCGGGGCTTCCTCGATAAGGTCGCCGGCTAGCCGGCCAGCAGGATCTCGTGACCGCCTGTCGCCCAGGCGGTTTCGAATGTGCTGATGCTGACGGTCTCGCCTTGGGTGTCGTCGCCACCGCTGTCGCCGAGATAGACGACGTCCTCGCCGGTGTCGATGGCGGCCACCGTCACCAGATGCCCGCACCGGCTGCGGTCGCCGTCGGTATCCCAGATCACCGCGGAGCTCACGCACACGATGGCCTGCTTGCCGTCGCCGAGGTACCCCTCGAGGGCCTTCAGACCGGTGGGAACGCCGGCATCGCTGTCACTGGTGTACTGCGATGCGACGCCGTAATGCTTGAGCAGCAGCGCAAGATCCGTCGTACACGTGCCGTGCCCGGTGCCACCGTCCGACGGATCGAAGCTGTCGTCGTAGACCGGCTCACCCGGGCTGCACTCGCTCGGGGTCTTCTTCGCCAGATCGATCATCTGCGCCTCGGTCGGCGCCTCGCCGGTGAGCTCGGCAATGGCCAGCCGGGTCGCCATCAAACCGCAATCGCTCTGACTCTGCTGTGCCCAGTAGCGGCTGGCGGCCTCCGGGTCGCCGAAGACCTCACCCGTCGAGCCAGATCCGTTCTTGGCCTTCGGGCGCACCGGGGCAGCGGGAAGCACGTCGGGCGCTACGGGATCCACCCCACGGCATCCCCAGTTGGACACCGGCTTGCCCGGGGCCGGAGCGGGCGCCGATGCCGACGCGGGGGCGGGCGCGGGCTGCGCCGACGACGCCACGCTGGTGGACGCCTTCGGCGCGTCAGCCGTGTGCTTCGCCCCCGAACAACCCGCCACCAGCAACATGACAATTGCCGCTGAACAGCACAGCTTATGCATCCGGCGAAGATAGCACAGCGCCACCAGGCATGGGCATGTCGTGTGGCCCTAACCGTTCACCCACTCGCAACGTCAGGTGACTAGCGTGCCCGCCATGCCCGACGCCGCGCAGCACTTGGATCGACTTCAGGGTGAAGTCGACGCGCTGATGGCCCGGCTGGCCGACGCCGAATCCCGATGGCATCCGTGGACGGCCCAGGTGGCTGCTGAAAACCGGTGCAGTGCAATCAATTTAGTCCATTATTGGGCGCTCCGGCAGGTCGACCTTCGGGATGTGCAGGATCGGCTGACGGGATTCGGGCTGTCCTCGTTGGGCAGCGGTGCCCACATCCAGGCGACAATGCGGCGGGTGTCGGCCGCGATCGCGGCGATGCGCGGCCACGGCTGGACCGTCGCCGACCCCGGGTGTGCGGATGTCGCCCAGGAAACCTGGCCGGTAGACGATCCCGGGGCTCGGATCGCCCGGATCGGCGGCCGCACCTTGCGTACCGGCCCCTTGGCGCCGGGTCCGCGCGTGGTTCGACTGCAGCCGACCCGCAACGCACACGGCCAGGTGGTGGCCGCCGGCCGGGGCTGGCTGACCTCGACGAAACGGCCGTCGCGCCCACCCGAGCCCGGCCTGACCACGCTGCCAGTCGACGCCAAGTGGCTGGCCCACCGCACCGAGGGTGACGAACTCACGCTGCGCGACACCCGCGGATCCAAGCGGCGGCTGCTGCTCGCCGCGGCCGCCCCCGGCGGATTCGTCGTCAGCACCGAGAAAACCACCTACCTGGGCACTGGGACCCGGCTGAAGGCCGGGAAAAAGGACTCCACCAAGCTCGGCGAGCTACCCGCCGTCGAGCAGAGCATCCTGCTGGCCGCCGGCGACATCGTGCAGCTGACCCGCGACTGCACACCGGCGCCGGTCGACGACGACCGATCGCCCCGGATCGGGTGCACGCTGCCCGAGCTGTTCGACAACGCCGAAGTGGGCCACCGGATCGTGTTCGACGACGGCGTGCTCGGCGGCGAGGTGGTCGCCGTCAAGGCGGCCAGGATCGACGTCCGTATCAACCACCCCTCGCACGGCACCGCAAAGCTGTTCGCCGCCAAGGAAATCGCCGCGCCGGACACCGACCTGCCAATTTCGGGGGTGACCGACGAGGACCTGGCCGACCTCGCCGTGGCGATCGAGCTCGCCGACATCGTCGCGCTGTCGTGCGTCCGGGACCCCGCCGACGTCATCCGGGTATTCGACGCGCTGGACCGTCTTGGCGGCCACGACCTCGGTGTGCTGCTCACCATGGAATCCCGCCATGCGGTCGACGATCTACCGGAGTTGTTGCTCACCGCGATGCGCCGCCGCCGCGTCGGGGTGATGATCGCCCGCGGTGATCTGGCCGCCGAGGAGACGGCGCGGCTGTGCGAGGCCGCGCACCTGCCGGTGACCTGGGCGCGGGACTAGTCAGTTCGGGTCGTGGCCAAGCTGGTGCGCCAGTGCGTCCTCGACCATCGGTTGCCGGAATCGGTGGCCCAGGCGCTGCAGTGTGGTGGGCAGGACGCGTTGATCGGCCTCGGCCAGTTCGCGTGCACCCTGGGCGCCCAGCAGTATTCGCGGACCGATCGACGGCACCGGTAGCACCGCGGGCCGATGCATCGTCGCGGCCAGCGCCTTGGTATATCCGCTGTTGCGCACCGGATTTGGCGCGACGGCGTTGACGGCCCCGGTCAGCCTGTCGTCGTAGGCGGCGCGGTAGTAGACATCGAGCAGGTCATCGAGACCGATCCAGGACAGCCACTGCTGGCCGCTGCCCAGCCGACCGCCAAGGCCCGCGGCGAACAACGGCCGCATCAGCCGCAGGGTGCCGCCGCGGGCGGCTTGCACGATCCCGGTGCGCACGCAGACGGTGCGCACCCCGGCGCGGGCCGCGGGTTCGCTGGCCGCCTCCCAGTCCGCGACCAGGTCGGCCAGGAAGCCGTCACCGCGGGCACTGTCCTCGCACAACACAGCGTCACCGCGGTCGTAGCCGTAGATGCCGATCGCCGAGGCACTGACGAACGCGCGCACGCCGCCCGACGTGCCGGCCAATTCGGCCAGCCGCCGGGTCGGTTCGATGCGCGAGTCGCGGATCGCCCTGCGGTGGGCGTCGGTGAACCGTCCGGCGATGGTGGCGCCCGCCAAATGGATGACGACATCGATGCCGTCGAAGAGGTCGGCCGCGGGATCGTTTGGCTCCCAACGCCGTTCATCAGGCCGGACGGGATCGTGACGCACCAGCTTGATCACCCGATGGCCGCCGGTGCTCAGCAGGGCGGTCAGCGCGGTCCCGACCAGACCGGACGAGCCGGTGATCGCCACGGCCAACCCACTCGCACCCGCCTGCGCGGCGTCCCGGTGGGCGGCGAGATCGTCGGCCAACTGGCGATGCCGATAGGCGAAGGTCGCGCGCAGTGCCGCGCCCGGCACCGTGGTGTCGACCTCGTCGTGCACCGCCGTGGTGCCGGCACCGGCGTCACTGAACCGGTGGGTGTGGCGCCACCAGCCGATAATTCGTGGCGGCAGGGTCATCACGCCGTTTGAGGACAGCACATCGACGAACTGGTGCGGCGGGTCGAAGCCGGCCGGATCGTGCCGGGCGACCCAGCGCAACCCGCCTGGCAGGCCGAGGACCGCGCGCCCGTCGGCCAGCGATTCGGTCTCGGCGACGACGCGCATCGGTTGCCACGGCGGAATCAGCCGCCGCATGGCGCCGGGACGGGAGTGCCAGGCGAATACCTCGTCGATGGGATGGTCGACGACGCTGGCGTATTGGATGCCCATGGGTGCCCTTTACCCGTGGGTAAAGAATTGAAGCAGCGTCCCGCAGGGGCGACGAAAAGATCAGCGTGAGCCGGACTCGCCGGAAGGCTCTTCCTTCGGCTCTTCGGTGGGCTCCGCCTCGGGCTCAACGGCTGCGTCGTCGACGGCGTCGGCCGGATCCTCGTCGACCGCCTCGACCGGTACTTCGGCGACCGGGTCGTCGGGATAGTCGGCGTCGAACGTCGAGTACGTGGAGTCGACCGTCTCATCGGTTTCCGAATAGGCGGTGGTCTCGGCAGTAGCCGATGATTCGGTGGTCTCGGGGTCCACCGCCGGCGTCTCCGCACCCGCCTCAGCGTCACGGCGGGTTTGCCGCTCCCGGATCGCGTCGACGATCAGCAGGATCACGCCGATCACGCTGGCCGCGATACACACCCACGCGACCAGCTCATTGCTGGTGACAACCGCGGTGACCAGGGCTGCGAGGCCGATCACCGCCAGCACCAGGGCAACGATCAGCATCGATCAACCTCCGGTCGACAAGCGATTAGTTGTTGCCCCGGTTGAACTGGTTGAACCCGCCGCCGTCGCTGTTGGCACCCGAGTCGACCGGTGCGGCCGACCCGCGCTGCCCGAGCTCCTCGAGCTGGGACTCCAGGTAGGTCTTGAGCCGGGTGCGGTATTCGCGCTCGAACGTCCGCAACTGCTCCAGCCGTCCCTCGAGGACAGTGCGCTGCTGGTTGATGGTGCCCATGATCTCGGTGTGCTTGCGCTCGGCGTCGGCCTGCAGGGCGTCGGCCTTCTCCTGCGCCTGCCGCAGCTGGGTTTCCGAGCGGGTCTGCGCATCGCTGAGCATCGCGTCGGAACGCTGCTTGGCATCGGCAACCGTGGTCTCGGCCGTGTGGCGAGCCTCCGAGACGATCTGATCGGCGTTCGCGCGGGCGTCTGCCAGCAGTTTGTCGGCCTCCGCCTTGGCGGTGCCGGTCAACCGGTCGGCGGTGTCCTGGGCCAGGGCCAGCACCCGAGCGGCCTTGATGGCCTGCTCCTCGCTGGCGGCCGGGCTCGGCGCCGGCTGCGGGGCAGCCTGCGGAGCGGGGGCCGGCGTGGGCTCCGGTTCCGGCTGCGACTCCGGCTGGTAGAGCGGAATCGCCTGGGTGGGTTGCGGTACGGCGCCTCCGGCGCGTGCGCTGCCCAGCTCCTGATCGAGCTCGGCGACCCGCTGGCGCAGATCGGAGTTCTCTTCGATGAGACGAGTCAGCTCGTTCTCCACCAGATCGAGGAAGGCGTCAACCTCATCCTCGTTGTAGCCTCGCTTGCCGATGGGCGGCTTGCTGAATGCCACATTGTGCACGTCGGCCGGTGTAAGCGGCATCATCTGCCCCCTCGGGTCTGGGCGGTCAAACCGGTCTGCAAAGCGTAGAACGCGTCAAACGTTCGTTCCGTACTGTAACTGGCGCCCATCCTGTCACACCAGAACCGTCGGTTGCCTCGGAGGCCGATAATTAAGAGCTAATTTCAATCTTTCGATACCACGTACGCGGCGTGGCTAATCGCGATTCACGGCTCAATCGGTTACCGTGCCGACTCTTGCGATCGCCTGCCGGTGTGTCAGGCGGCCGCGCCGAAGGCCAGCTGCATTCCGATGAACGCCACCAGCAGCAAGACCATGATCGACAGGTCGAACCGGACAGAGCCGATCGTCAACGGTGGGATAAGTCGACGTAACAGCTTCACCGGTGGGTCGGTGACCGTCATGATCAATTCGAGGACCACGACGGTGAATCCACGGGGGTGCCAGTCTCGGCTGAACGAGCGGATGAACTCGACGACGACCCGCGCGATAAGCAGCAGCCAGAAGACGAACAGCACGAAGCCGAGAATTTCGAAGAACAGCGACAACTAGAGCCGGCCCTTAATCAACAGCGGATGTGACATTGGCGACATCGCTGGATTGGACCCAGCGCGACGTCGTCAGCCTACCTATTAGTCCCGACCGGCAGCCGCCAGCCCGGCTACTGGTAGCTGTAGAAACCCGCTTCAGCGATCCGGCGGCGCTCCTCGGCACTGACATCGACGTCGGCCGGCGACAGCAGGAACACCTTGGTGGCCACCTTGTCGAAGGACCCGCGCAGGGCGAAGGCCAGGCCGGCGGCGAAGTCGACGAGCCGCTTGGCATCGGCGTTGTCCATCGAGACCAGGTCCATGATCACCGGCTGGCCATCGCGGAAACGCTCGCCGATGGTGCGGGCCTCGCTGTAATCCTTGGGACGCAGCGTGGTGATCTTCGACAGCGGGCTGCCGGCCTCGAAGACCTCGGCCATCCGGCGCGGGTCCATCGCCAGCGCGCCGCGAGTCGAGCCGCGCAGGGCGCCGAAGCGAGAAGCACGCGGCATGTCGTGCGTGTGCTCGAACTCGCGCGGGCGGAACCGCGGCTCGTCGCCGTACTGGGCGCGGAAGCCACCGGTCGGCGCGTAGTCGGCGTCGCGCGGGTCGTCGTACTCGCGAGCCAAGCGCGGCTCACGGTCGTCGTAGCGACCCGGGCGCTCGTACTCGTCGTCGGCGACGCGCTCACGGCGGGCGTAACCGCGGGCGGCGCCGCGGTCGTCGTCGTCGTAGTACTCGTCGTCGTAATCGTCCGAAGGCGCCATGCCGAAGTAGGCCTTGACCTTGTGGAGAGTGCTCATCCTGGACCCTTCTGAATGTGCGTGAAGTTCGGTGTCTGTGATGAAGATGTGACTGGAGTGACTACTCAGGGAGACGTTAGAGGACGTTGTCCCATAAGCGCGGTTCCGACACGCACACACGTCGAACCGTGTCGCACTGCAGCTTCCAGGTCACCGGACATCCCCGCGGACAGCTCTGTCGCATCGGGGTGGTTGTGCAAAACACGGCGATGTTCGGCAGCCAGGGCTGCGAACGCGGTGTCGGGATCGGTACTCAGCGGCGGGATAGCCATGAGCCCAACCAACTTCAGCGCGCCGGCGTCGGCGATCTCGGCGCACAGGGCGTCGACGGCGTCCGGATCGCCGACGTCCACCCCGCCGCGTGAGGTGTCCCCATCGATGCTGATCTGAACGAACACCCGCACGGGTGCGGTCCGGATACCGTCCTCGATCGCCTGCGCGGCGCCGCGATCCAGTGCGGCCGCCACCTTGGCAGTGCTCAGCGAGTGCACCGTATCGGCCCATGCCGCAATGGCTTTAGCCTTGTTGCTCTGGATCTGGCCGACCATGTCCCAGCGCACGTCCGTCGCGCCGGTGAGCTCGCCGAACTCGGCGATCTTGGCCGAGGCCTCCTGTTCGCGGGATTCGCCGAACGCCCGGCAGCCCAACCGCCACAGGATCGCGACGTCGGTGACCGGGAAGAACTTGGTGATCGGCAGCAGCTCGATGTCGTCGACGTCACGGCCGGCGGCCTGTGCGGCGTCCGACAGCCGGTCCCGCAGCGCGGCCAGGGCGGTCGCGAGATCGGTGTCCCGAGTCGCCGCGTCCGTCATTCCATCCACACCAGACAGGCCAGCCGGCCGGTCGGGTTGGCCCGCCGGTGGCTGTATAAATTCTTGTCGGCCACCGTGCACCGCGGGTCGACGTCGATCGCCTGCACCCCCGCGCTTTTTAGTTGCCGCGCGAGTCCGGCCCGCAGGTCCAGTCCCGGCGTGCCACGTGCGGTGGTCGTGCGGCTGCCGGGCAGCCGGACTTCGACGTCGGCGGCCATCTTCGCGGGCACCTCATAGTTGGCGCCGCTGACGGCCGGACCCAGCAGCACCGAGATATCTGCGGCGCGTGCGCCTTTGGCGAGCATGGTTTCCAGGGTCCGCAGCACCACACCGTCGGCGGCGCCGACCCGGCCGGCATGCACGGCGGCCACCACGCCGGCGCGACTGTCGGCCATCAGCACCGGAACACAATCCGCGGTCACCACGGCCAGTGCCAGTCGCGATGTGGTGGTGACCAGGGCGTCGGTGTCATCGACAGAGTCGGTGCGGGGTTCGTCGACGACCACGACGTGGTCGCTGTGTACCTGGTTCATCCAGATCACGTGGTCGTCGGCAAGCCCGATCGCGGCGGCCAGCCGCTTGCGGTTGGCCGCGACCGCCTTGGGATCGTCGCCAACGTGGTCACCGAGATTGAACCTGTCGAACGGCGGCACCGAGACACCACCGGCGCGGGTGGTGGTCACGCGGCGGATGCGAACAGTCACAAACCCAGTATCGGCGCAGTGAGGGCGAGGTCAGTGCCGCATGAACGGCGGCACGTCGACGTCGTCGTCGGAGATACCGTCGTCGCCGCCACCACCGATGCTCACCGTCGCGCCATTGGTGTGCACCGGCACGCTCGCGGCATCGATCGGTTCGAAGAGCGAGGAGCTGAGCTTGCCGGCCGCGCCGGGAACGATCCCGTTGGCCCCGGCCGACGTTGCGCCAACCACTGGCTTGCGGCTCGGGCTGGCCGACTCGAAGCCGGCGGCGATCACGGTGACTCGGACCTCGTCGCCGAGCGAATCGTCGATCACGGTGCCGAAGATGATGTTGGCCTCGGCGTGCGCGGCCTCCTGGACCAGCGAGGCAGCCTCGTTGATCTCGAACAGACCGAGGTCGCTGCCGCCGGCGACCGACAGCAGCACGCCCTGGGCGCCTTCCATCGAGGCCTCGAGCAGCGGGGAGTTGATGGCGATCTCGGCGGCCTTGAGTGCCCGCCCGTCGCCACGGGCCGAACCGATACCCATCAACGCCGTGCCTGCGCCGCTCATGACGCCCTTGACGTCGGCGAAGTCGACGTTGATCAGGCCGGGAGTCGTGATCAGGTCAGTGATGCCCTGCACGCCGTTGAGCAGCACCTCGTCAGCGCTGCGGAAGGCGTCCATCAACGAGACCTGCGCATCGCCCATCTGCAGCAGCCGGTCATTCGGGATGACGATCAGGGTGTCGCAGCTTTCGCGCAGCGCCTGGATGCCGTTCTCGGCCTGATTCGAGCGGCGCTTGCCCTCGAAGGAGAACGGCCTGGTCACCACGCCGACGGTCAGTGCGCCGAGCTTGCGGGCGATGGTGGCCACCACGGGTGCGCCGCCGGTACCGGTACCGCCGCCCTCACCTGCGGTGACGAACACCATGTCGGCGCCGCGGAGCAGCTCCTCGATCTCGTCCTTGGCGTCCTCGGCGGCCTTGCGACCGACCTCAGGGTCGGCGCCGGCACCAAGGCCACGGGTGGATTCACGACCGACGTCGAGCTTGACGTCGGCGTCGCTCATCAACAGCGCCTGGGCGTCGGTGTTGATCGCGATGAACTCCACGCCCTTGAGGCCCTGCTCGATCATTCGGTTGACGGCGTTGACGCCGCCGCCGCCGATGCCAACGACCTTGATGACGGCGAGGTAGTTATGCGGGGGGGTCATCGTCTGTCTTCCTCCCAAGTGGGGATCGGGTCTTGCGGATCTTCTGGGCAAACCCTCAACCTCAACCAGAGGCTTAGAGTTATGTCAAGTAGTTCCGCGCAAACAGAACGGTATGACCGGCGGGTGCTGGATTGGGGAGGCGCGCCGACGTGTCGCGGCGAATTTGTCGCGCGTGCGGGTTACGGCGTGCTACTTGACGGTCGGCAGGTCTGGGCTGGAGACGTCGTAGGTATGTCCCGGCTGAGTGAGCAGCGCGGCCAGCTTCTCGGCCTTCTCCTCGGTGCGGTCGGTCGTCCCCCACACCACCGTGCGGCCGTCGGTCAGCGTCAGCGTCACCGACGCCACCGAGGGCGCGGCCACCCTGCTGACCTGGCCCACGACTTCGGGACGCAACGCCGTCATCACCTCGAGTGCGGCCCTGGTCGGCTGGTCGGTCGGACCCGGGTGGTCGACGTCGATATACGGCAGCCCCGGTGGCGGCGGTGCGGTCGCGAAATCGACGCCGTCGCGGTCGAACAGGTGTGGACCGTCGGGGTAGTCCTTCACCACGATCGGGATGCGCTCGACGATGGTGATCCGCAGTGTCGACGGATACTCCCGCTGCACGCGCGCGCTAGCCACCCGCCGGATGCCGGCCACCCGGTCGGCCACCTGGTCGGTGTTGATCTGCAGCAACGGGGTGCCGATCTTGACCTTGGCCGCGTCGACGACCTCGTCGCGGGTGACCGCACCGATCCCGGTGATCACCAGCGAGCGGGCCGACATCACCGGGGTGAAATAGAGGATCAACCCCAGCGCGACGCTGACGATGGTCAGCACGATCAGCCAGGTAAGCAGCTTCAGGCCGCGAACTGCCCTCTTGCCCAAGGCCTTCGGGGCCTCTACCGTCGCACCGCGGACCTGGCGCTTGGCCTCGCGGCGAGCGTCTTCGATCGCCGTCGCGCGGGTCTGTGCCGCGCGCCGCTCGGCGCGCTCGCGGCGTTCCCGCCGGCGGGGGCCCTCGGGATCCTCTGGTTCTGCTTCTTCTTTGTCGTCGAGATCGACGTTTTGCACGTCTTCACTCGCACTTTCGCTGCCGTTTGTCGGTTTGGGCATGATGGGGGGCTCTTCGGGGGGCGACTCCGGCGGGCCCTCGGGCCCATCGTCAGTCATCGGTTCCCCTTGTCGTGCAATGCCGTCAGGATTTCCTGGCCGAGCATCGTCACATCGCCGGCACCCATGGTGACCACGACGTCACCCGGACGGGCCGCAGCCGCAACCCGCGCGGCCACCGCCGAGAAGTCGGGGACGTAATGCACCGGCACGCTGACATGCTCCGCCACGCTCGCCCCGCTGATCCCGGCCAGCGGCTGCTCGCGCGCCGCATACACGTCGAGCACGAATACCTCGTCCGCAGTGTCCAGTGCATGGCCGAACTCACGCGCGAAAGTCTTTGTCCGCGAATATAAGTGCGGCTGAAACACGACGATGCTGCGAGCACTCGTGACAGTGGGGTGGCCGGTACGGTCCTGGCGGGCGATTGCCCGCAACGCGGTCAACGCGGCCCTGACCTCGGTGGGGTGATGGGCATAGTCGTCGAACACCCGCACCCCGTCGGCGGTGCCGACCAGCTCGAAACGCCGTCGCACCCCTTCGAAACCGGCCAGCCCGTCGATCACCGCATCGGCCGGGGCGCCGCCCTCGACCGCAGCCAGCAGCGCCGCCAAGGCATTGAGCGCCATGTGCCGCCCGGGCACCTCCAGCCGCATCACCCGCTGGTGGGACTCACCGGCGAGCTGGACGTGGGCCACCGCGCCGGTGCCGTGCTGCTCCCAGTCGACCAATGCGCCGGCCAGGTCGCCACCCGGGCCCTCGCCATAGCGCAGCACCCGAACCCCAAGGGCTGCACTGCGTTCCGCCAAGGCGGCCGAACCGGGATCATCGGCACACACCACAAGGGCGCCGCCGGGCGAAAGCCGCTCGACGAACGCGTCGAACACCGCGGTGTAGGCCTCCTCGCTGCCGAAGAAGTCCAGATGATCGGCCTCGATGTTGGTCACCACCGCCACATCGGGCGTGTACTCCAGCAGCGAGCCGTCGCTCTCGTCGGCCTCGGCGACGAAGCTGTCGCCGCTGCCGTTGTGCGCGTTGGTGCCGGCTTCCCCCAGGTCACCGCCGACGGCGAAGGACGGGTCCAGCCCGGCGTGCTGCAACGCGACGATGAGCATCGAGGTCGTCGTGGTCTTGCCGTGGGTGCCGGTGACCATCAGGGTGCGATGGCCGGCCATCAGCTTGGCCAGCACCACCGGCCGCAGGATCACCGGAATCGCGCGCCTGCGCGCCTCGACCAGCTCGGGGTTGGTCTTCGGGATCGCGGCGTGGGTGGTGATCACCGCGGTGGCACCGCCGGGCAGCAGGTCGAGATTGTCCGCGTCGTGGCCGATGCTGATCGCGGCGCCCCGCGCCCGCAACGCCACCACTCCGCGGGACTCCTTGGCGTCGGATCCCGACACCATGCCCCCGCGGTCCAGCAGGATCCGGGCGATACCGGACATCCCGGCGCCGCCGATGCCGACCATGTGCACCCGCTGCAACTCGGGTGGCAACCCCTTGGGTCCCTTCGCCGCGCTCATCGCCGGCGCTTCCTGGTGCGCGCCACGTCCAGGGCCACCTCGGCCACCCGCTGCGCGGCGTCGCGATGGCCGACCAGCGCGGCGGCCACCGTCATCGCCTGCAGCCGTGCTCCATCGGTGATCAGCCCGGCCACCTCGCGGGCGACGAACTCCCGGGTGAGCTGGGCGTCCTCGACCAGCAGGCCGCCGCCGGGGTTGACCACCGGCAGCGCATTGAGCCGCTGTTCACCGTTGCCGATCGGCAGCGGCACGTAGACCGCGGGCAGTCCCACCGCGGACACTTCGGCCACCGTCATCGCCCCGGACCGGCAGATCGCCAGGTCGGCGGCGGCGTAGGCCAAATCCATCCGGTCCAGGTAGGGCACCGCGACGTACGGCGGGTCGCCGGGCTGCGGGGTCGGCAGGTCGAGGGTGTTCTTGGGACCGTGGGCGTGCAGCACCGAGACACCCGCGGCGGCCAGGTCGGCAGCGGCGGCCGATACCGCGCGGTTGATCGAGGCGGCGCCCTGCGAGCCGCCGAACACCAGCAGCACCGTGGCGTCCTCGGCGAAGCCGAAGTGCTCGCGGGCGGCGGCCCGTAGTGCCACACGATCCAGCGAGGTGATCGATGCCCGCACCGGCATGCCGACCACCTCGGCGTGCCGCAATCCCGAGTTGGGCACGGCGGCAAGGACCCTGCGGGCGCTGCGGGCACCGAGCTTGTTGGCGATACCGGCGCGTGCGTTGGCCTCGTGCACGACGACCGGAATGCGCCGACGCGCCGCCAAGTAGGCAGGAACAGCCACGTAACCGCCGAAGCCGATCACCACGTCGGCGTCGACGCCGTCGAGCACGGCCCGGGTTTCCCGAACGGCCCGGCGCACCCGGATCGGCAGGCGCACGAGGTCGACGTTGAGTTTGCGCGGTAGTGGCACGGGCGTGATGAGTTCCAAGTCGTAGCCGCGATCGGGCACCAGCCGGGTCTCCAGCCCGCGCGGGGTGCCCAACGCGGTGATGCGGATGGTCGGATCCAGCGCCCTCAGTGCGTCGGCAACCGCCATGGCGGGTTCGATATGTCCGGCGGTGCCACCACCGGCAAGGACAACCGACACCGAGGCGTTCCCATCACTGCTCTTGCTGCCCGAGTCGCCGCGTTTCACACCGCCGCCGACCCCCGAGACACTCACCCGTAACGCTGACCTTCCAATCTGCGGGAGCCCCGTGCGCGGCTGCTTCCCTCATTCGGCTGCTGCGCGCTGTTACGCGGAGCGTCACCATGATGCCCTGAGCGCCGGGTGGGTCGCTGGGCCGTCCGGGTTTTTGCAGGTACTTTCCCGGTTTTGGCAGCTGAAGGCGCACGTTCGCGGGTCGGCTGGGATGTGCGGGCCGGTTTCTTGGCGGCCTTGGCGCCCGGCCGGGCGGGCTTGCCGCCCGTGGTCCGCATCCGGTCGCGCAGCGCCTCCACCCGCGAGGGCACGTAGGCCTCGGGCAGCGGCAACCGCAGCACGCGATTCACCCGGTCCTCGCGGCCGGCGCGCAGGGCGGCCACCGCCTCAGGTTCGTGACGGGCGGCGTTGGCCATCAGTCCGATCATGAATAGCGTTGTCGCCGTTGATGTTCCGCCCGCCGAGATGAGCGGGAGCTGAATACCCGTAACCGGCAGCAGGCCGATGACGTAGCCGACGTTGATGAACACCTGGCCGATCACCCACATGGTGGCGGCGGCGGTCAGCAGCCGCAGGAACGGGTCAGCCGAGCGCTTGGCGATCCGCATGCCGGTATACGCGAACAGCCCGAACAGGGCCAGCATCCCGAAGGCACCGACGTAGCCCAGCTCCTCGCCGATGATCGCGAATATGAAGTCGTTGTGCGCGTTGGGCAGGTAGTTCCATTTCGCGGTGCCCTGGCCCAGCCCGTCACCGAACACACCGCCGTTGGCCAGCGCGAACTTGGCCTGCCGAGCCTGGTAGCCCGAGCCCTGGGCGTCGGCGCCGGGGTCCAGCCAGGACCGCACCCGGTCCGAGCGGTAGCCCTCCGAGACCGCCAGCACCGCGGCCGCACCGACGGCCGCCAGTAGCGAGCTCACGAACACCTTCAGCGGCAGACCCGCATACCAGAGCAAGGCCAGCAGGATGATGCCCAGCGACACGGTCTGGCCGAGGTCGGGCTGGGCGACGATCAACACCAGGGCGATCACCGCGGCGGGGATCAGCGGGATCAGCATTTCCCGCAGCGACGCCCGCTCCAGGCGCCGGGTCGCCAAGATGTGCGCGCCCCAGATCGCGAACGCGATCTTGGTGAGCTCCGAGGGCTGCATCGACAGGCCGAAAAAGACGAACCAGCCGCGGGAACCGTTGGATTCGTGGCCGATGCCGGGGATCAGCACCAGCACCAGCAGCACGATCGTGACGGCGAACGCGGCGAACGCGGTGTTTCGCAGGAAACTGACCGGCACCCGCAGCGCGACCCAGAATCCGATCAGACCCACCACGGTCCACAGGACCTGGCGGCCGAAGATCGCCCAGGGTGAGCCGTCCTCGTCGTAGGAGTGCACGCCCGAGGCCGACAACACCATGGTCAGCCCGAGGGTGACCAGTAGCGCCGACACCGAGATGATCAGGTGGAACGACGTCATCGGCCGGCCCAGCCACGCACCGAACTTCAGCGGCACCTGGAACCGGGATTTGGCGGGCTGCGCGGCGGCGACGGGCTCGGTAGTGGCCTCGACCTCGGCGCCGTCCTCGGCGTCTGCGGCGTCGGTTGCGTCTGCGGTGTCGGCCGGGCCGCGACGGCGCAGCCGGGACAGCATGTTGGCCACAGCGGCTACCGGGCCGCGGCGCGCACGGCGGCGGCGAACGTGTCGCCACGGTCGGCGTAGCCGGCGAACTGGTCGAACGATGCGCCGGCAGGAGCCAGTAGCACCGTGTCACCGGTGTGGGCCAGGCTGGCGGCAGCGGCAACGACCTCGGTCATCACCCGGGCACCAAGGCCGGGCCCGGAGGCGTCGACCACTCGAGTCTCATGAGTAACAGTGGTCTCATGCACCACTGCATCCTCTCGTGTCACAACCTCGATGACGGGGACATCGGGTGCGTGTCGCGATAACGCCTCGGCAACCACCGCGCGATCGCCGCCGATGAGCACCGCCCCGACCAGCCGATCCGCGACGTGGGTGACCATTGCGTCGACAGAAGCGCCCTTGAGCAGGCCGCCGGCCACCCAGACCACCCGCGGGTAGGCCAGCACCGACGCCTGGGCGGCATGCGGATTGGTGGCCTTGGAGTCGTCGACGTAGGTGACGCCGTCGATGACCGCGACCCGTTCGGCACGGTGCCGGCCGACCTGGAAGCCGGCCAGCGCCGCCGCGATCGAGGCGGGTGCGACGCCGACGGCCCGGGCCAGCGCGGCCGCGCCCAGCGCGTCGAGCACCCCAACCGGGCCGGCGACCGGGATCGAGGCGATCGGGGCGAGTTGGAGGTCGCGGGCGAACGCCCGGTCGACGAGCATCCCCTCATGCACGCCCAGTTCACCGGCGGCCGGCTCGCCGAGCCGGAAGCCGGCCTTGACCGGCGCGGGCGCGGCCGGCAGCAGCCCGGCCGCCGGCGCGTCGTCGAGTCCGACGACGGCCACCCGCCCGGTCAGGGCCCCGGCCTTGGCCGCGGCGTAGGCGTCGAAACCGCCATGCCAGTCGAGGTGGTCTTCGGCGACGTTGAGCACCGCGCCCGCCTCCGGGCGCAGTGACGGCGCCCAGAACAGCTGGAAGCTGGACAGTTCCACGGCCAGCAGGTCGGCCGGCTCGGCCAGCACGTCGAGCACCGGGTCACCGATGTTGCCGCACAACACCGCGCGGCGGCCGTCGGCGACCAGCATGGCGTGCAGCATCGAGGTGGTGGTGGTCTTGCCGTTGGTGCCGGTGACCACCAGCCAGCGCCGCGGCGGCCCATAGTGGCCCGCCGCGTCCAGGCGCCAGGCCAGCTCGACGTCACCCCAGATCGGGATACCGGTCGCGGCCGCCGCGGCCAGTACCGGCGCGACCGGCGGGAAACCGGGGCTGGTGACCACCAGCGTGAAGCCGTCCATCGCGGCGACCGCCTCGGCGGGCGTGAGTGTATGAATACCGTTGACCGCCAACGCTTTTAACAATTCGGGGTTGTCGTCGCAGACCGTGATATGCACGTCAAAGGAGGCCAGCGCCGCCACGATCGCCCGCCCGGTGACGCGGGCGCCGGTCACCAGCACCTGCGCCCCCGAGGTCAGGTCCTGCAGACCGGGCTGCATGTCAGGCGCCGATGGCCGACAGCCACTCGCCGTAGAACAAGGCCACACCGAGCCCGCAGGCGATGGCGGTGAGCAGCCAGAACCGGATGATCACGGTCGTCTCGGCCCAACCGACCAGCTCGAAATGGTGGTGGAACGGCGCCATCCGGAAGACCCGGCGCCCGGTAGTTCGGAAGGCCAGGATCTGCACCACCACCGAGGTCACCTCGGCGACGAACAACGCACCCAGCACCACCGCCAGCACTTCGGTGCGACTGGTGACCGACAGTCCCGCGATCATGCCGCCCAACGCCAGCGATCCGGTGTCGCCCATGAAGATCTTGGCCGGTGCGGCGTTCCACCACAGGAACCCGATGCACGCGCCGGCGGTCGCGGCGGCCAGCACCGCCAGGTCCAGCGGGTCGCGCACGTTGTAGCAGCCCAGCCCGGGGGCGGTGGCGCACGCGTTGCGGTATTGCCAGAACGTGATCAGCACGTAGGCGGCGCTGACCATGGCCATGCTGCCGCCGGCCAGCCCATCCAGACCGTCGGTGAAGTTCACCGCGTTGGACCACGCGCTGACCACGACCACGCAGAACAAGACGAACACCGCCGAACTCAGGGTGACGGTGGCGATCTCCCGCACATAGGACAGCTCCGGGCTGCCCGGGGTCAGCCCGTCGGCGTTGCGGAACTGCAGCACCAGGATGCCGAAGAGCACCGCCGCGGTGAGCTGCCCGACGGTCTTGGCGGTCTTGTTCAGGCCGAGGTTGCGCGAGCGCCGGATCTTGATCAGGTCGTCGACGAAGCCGACCGCACCCAGGGCGGTGGCCAGGCCGAGCACCAGCAACCCGGAGGCCGAGGGACCGTCCCCGCCAAGCGCAAGGCCGACCAGGTGGGTACCGAAATAACCGGCCCAGATGCCGACGAGGATCGCCACGCCGCCCATCGACGGCGTGCCGCGCTTGGTCTTGTGGCTCGGCGGGCCGTCCTCGCGGATCTCGTGGCCAAGGCCCTGACGGGTGAACAGCTTGATCAGCGCCGGGGTCAGCAGGATCGACACCGCCAGCGCGATGCCGACGGCAATCAGGATCAGTCTCATGAGGGGTCACCCAGCAGCGCTTCGGCCAGTGCCCCGAGCCCGGCCGCGTTCGACGCCTTGACCAAGACAACGTCACCGGGCGCCAACTCGGCCTGCAGCAATGCCAAGGCAGCGTCGGCGTCGTCGACCATGGTGGATTCCGAACCCCAGGATCCCTCCATGACCGCCCCGTGGTGCATGGCGTTCATGGTCCTCCCGGTTCCGACGACGACGAGTCGACTGATATCTAAGCGCACGGCGAGTCGCCCGACACGATCATGCTCGGTTATCGCCTCGTCCCCCAGCTCAGCCATCTCACCGAGCACGGCCCAACTGCGCCTTCTCGCATTGGACCGCGCCATCACCGCCAGCGCCTGCAGACCGGCCTTCATCGAGTCGGGATTGGCGTTGTAGGCGTCGTTGACGACGGTCACGCCGTCGGCCCGGGTGTGCACTTCCATGCGATGCCGCGATGCCGGGCCGGCGGTGGCCAGCGCGGCGGCCACCTGCTCGGGGGTCGCCCCGCATTCGAGCGCCACCGCGGCCGCGCTCAGCGCATTGCCGACCTGATGCTCGCCGTGCACGGCCAACTGCACATCGGCGGTGCCTGCCGCGCTCACCAACCGAAAGCGGGGCCGGGCCAGATCGTCGAGTTCGACGTCGACGGCGCGGATGTCAGCACTCTCGGACTGCCCGACCCGGACCACCCGCGCGGCGGTGCGCTGCGCCATCGCGGCCACCATCGGGTCGTCGGCGTTGAGGATCGCTACCCCTGAGGCTGGAACCGCTTCTACCAGTTCACCTTTCGTGGCTGCGATGACCTCGCGCGAACCGAACTCCCCGAGGTGGGCGGTGCCGACGTTGAGCACCACCGCGATCGACGGCGGGGCGATCGCCGCCAGCGCGGCGATATTGCCGGGATGGCGCGCGGACATCTCCAGCACCAGATAGTCGGTGTTCTCGGTCGCGCGCAGCACGGTCCACGGATGCCCGAGCTCGTTGTTGAACGAGCCCGGTGGGGCCACCGCCTCGCCCAGCGGCCGCAGCACCGCGGCGATGAGATCCTTCGTCGACGTCTTGCCCGACGATCCGGTGACCCCGACGATCGTCAGCCCGCCGGCGACCAATTCGGTCGCGACTGCCGCGGCGAGTTTGGCCAGCGCGGCCAGCACGGCCGCGCCCGAGCCGTCGACATCGTGCTCGAGCACCCCGGCCTCGGCGTCGGTGGCCGCTGCAGGAGGCACCACGATCGCGGGCACTCCCACGGGCCGCGCGGCGAGCACGGCCGCGGCCCCGGCCTCGACGGCACCCGCGGCGAAATCATGGCCGTCGGAGCGCGCGCCGGGCAGCGCCAGAAACAGTCCGCCCGCGGTGACGGCCCGGGAATCGAACTCGACGGTTCCGGTGACCGTGCGCCGGGCGGCCTCCTCGGGGGTGATGTCGGCCAGCTCTCCCCCGACGATCTCGGCGATCTGAGCGACCGTCAGCGCGATCATCGGCCCGCACCCCGCTCATCGAGGGCGGCCGCGAGCTCCGCACGATCGTCGAACGGCCGGGTCTGCCCGGCCGCGGTCTGCCCCTTTTCGTGCCCCTTGCCCGCGATCACCACCACGTCTCCCCCGCGGGCCCAGGCCACGGCGTGCCGGATCGCCGCGCGCCGGTCCCCGATCTCGACGATCTCGGCCCGCTCGGCGAGACCGGCTCCGGCCAGGATGGCCGCCCGGATGCTGTCGGGTTTCTCGTTGCGGGGGTTGTCGTCGGTGACGACCACCAGATCGGCGAGCTCAGCGGCGATGCGGCCCATGGGTTCTCGCTTGCCGGGATCACGGTCACCGCCCGCGCCGAACACCACCGCGAGCCGGCCCTGCGGTGGCTTGAGGGTCTCCAGCACCGCCTGCAGGGCGCCGGGTTTGTGCGCGTAGTCGACGACGGCGAGGAAGTCCTGACCGCGCTCGACGGGTTCCAGCCGGCCCGGCACCGAGGCGTCGCGCAGCCCGGGCGCGGCCTGTTCCGGCGACACCCCGACGACGTCCAGCATCGCCAGCGCCAGCAGCGCGTTGGCGACGTTGTAGCGGCCCGGCAGGCGGATCCGCAGCCGGTGGTGCACACCGGCGGGGTCGACCGCGGTGAACTCCTGCGCGCCGCCGTCGAGCACCACCACGTCCTCGGCCCGCCAGTTCGCCGGGCGGCCCTCGGCCGACACCGTCACCGCATCCGCGGCGCGGCGGGCCATCTCGCGGCCGGCGTCGTCGTCGACACAGATCACCGAAACGGCGGCGTGCGCGGGTGAGGCCGGGTCGAACAACCGCGCCTTGGCTTCGAAGTAGGCCGCCATCGTGGGATGGAAGTCGAGGTGGTCGCGGGACAGGTTGGTGAATCCGCCGGCAGCGAAGCGGATTCCGTCGGTGCGGCCCAGTTCGAGTGCGTGGCTGGAGACCTCCATCACCGCGGTATCGACGCCGCGCTCGGCCATCACGGCCAGGAGTGCCTGCAGGGCAGGGGCTTCCGGGGTGGTCAGCGCGCTCGGGACATCGGCCCCGGCGATCCGGACGCCGACGGTGCCGATCAGCCCGGGAGTGCGTTCGGCCGACTGCAGACCGGCCTCGATCAGGTGGCTCGTGGTGGTCTTGCCGGACGTGCCGGTGACGCCGAGGACCACCACCCGGTCCGACGGGTGGTCGTAGACCGCCGCCGCCAGTTCACCGAGCACCGAGCGGGGTGCCGGATGCACCAGGACCGGGATCGGCGCGGGGTTGCCGAGGCGGCGGTGGATGACGGCCAGGCCTTCGGCGTCGGTGAGTACCGCGACGGCGCCACCCTCGATGGCGGTACCGGTGTATTCGGCGCCGTGCGACGACGAGCCGGGCAGAGCAGCGAACAGGTCCCCGGCCAGTGCATCCTGGCCGCGCAGGGTTACGCCGGTGATCGGTACCTCGGGAGCGACACCGCCTGCGACGGGTACTGCACCGACCCGGGCGGCCAGCGTCGGCAGGCTCAGCGCCGGTGTGGTGCGGGGCCGCAAGGCATTGGTCATCGGGTGGTAACCCTACCGAGCAACCGGGGCCAACCGGTTATGTGGCCTGCAGGATCAGCGGCGCGCCGGGATCAGCCGACAGCGGGATGTTCTGCCGCTGCAGCAGCCACGCGGCGATGTTGTGGAACAGCGGCGCGGCCGACGAGCCGGGCGTGCCGTCGGCGGCGCGGTGCGGGGCGTCCATCATGATGCCGATGACGTAGCGCGGGTCGTCCGCGGGCGCCATGCCGGCGAAGGTGATCCAGTAGACGTCGCTGTAGTAGCAGCCGCAGGCCGGGTTGATCTGCTGTGCGGTGCCGGTCTTGCCTGCGATCTGGTAGCCGTCGACGGCCGCGGCCGGTCCGGTGCCCTGCTGGTATCCCATCGGGTCGCGCTGGACGATGGCGCGGAACATGTTGCGCACCGTGCGCGCGGTGTCGGGCGAGACCACCCGGATGCCTTCGGGGCGCGGCTCTTCGGTGCGGGTGCCATCGGAGGCGACGGTGCCCTTGACAATCCGCGGCGGGATGCGCACCCCGTCATTGGCGATCGTCTGATAGATGCCGGTCATCTGCAGCAGGGTCATCGAAAGACCTTGGCCGATAGGCAGGTTGGAGAACGTGCTGCCTGACCACTGGTCGATCGGCGGAACCAGGCCGGGGCTCTCGCCGGGCAGCCCAACGTTGGTGCGCTGGCCGAGCCCGAACTTGCCGAGCATGTCGTAGTAGCGCTCCGGGCCGATGCGCTGGGCCAGCATCAGGGTGCCCACGTTGGAGGACTTCCCGAACACGCCGGTGGTGGTGTACGGCATCACGCCGTGGTTCCAGGCGTCGGCGACGGTGACGCCGCCCATGTTGATCGACCCGGGAACCTGCAGCACCTCGTCGGGGTTCGACAGCCCGTACTCGATCACCGACGAGGCGGTGATGATCTTGTTGACCGAACCGGGCTCGTAGGGCGACGTGACCGAGAGGTTGCCCATCTGCTTGTCCTGCTGGCGCCCGATGTCCTGGCTGGGGTCGAAGGTGTTGTCATTCGACATGGCCAGCACTTCACCGGATTTCGCGTCCAGAACCACCGCGGAAACGTTCTTGGCGCCGGAGGCGTCCTTGGCCAGCTGGACCTGCTGCTGGACGTAGTACTGGATGTCGTCGTCGATGGTGAGCTGAACGGTCGAGCCGTTGACCGCGTCGTGCTTGTTGCGGTAGCTGCCGGGAATGACGACGCCGTCGGACCCACGGTCGTAGGTGATCGAGCCGTCGGTGCCCGACAGCTTCGAGTCCATCGAATCCTCGAGGCCGAGCAGGCCGTGGCCGTCCCAGTCGATGCCGCCGACGAGGTTGGCCGCCAACGCACCACCGGGGTACTGGCGCAGATCCTGGCGTTCGGCACCGATCTCGGGGTACTTCTTGGTGATGGCGTTGGCGATCGCCGGATCGACGGCGCGGGCGAGATAGACGAAGGTCTCGTTGCTGCGCAACTTCTTCAGCAGGGTGGCCGCGTCGGGCTTGTTGTTGAGCTTGGCCGCGACCTCGGTGGCGATCTGAGTCAGGCGCTTGTCGGGATCCGGTGCGGCGGGCGACTTCTCCTTGGCCTCAGCCAGCTGCTTGCGCACCTTGGTCGGCTGGAAGGTCAGCGCCCTTGCCTCGATGGTGAACGCGAGCTTGTCGAGGTTGCGGTCGACGATGCTGCCGCGAACGGCCTTTTCGACGTCGGTCACCTTGAGCTGACTGGCGGCCTCGGCGCGCAGGCCGGCGGCCTGCGGCACCTGGAGATTGAACAGCTGGGCGGCGGCGACCGCGAGGGCGATGAAGATGACGATATTGCCTGCCCGATGGCGAAACAGGAATGACGCTGTCCGGCTGCCGCTTTCAGTCGCTTCGCGGGTGCGCCGCGCCTTGGCCGACCGGCCTTGCCCGGTATCCGGCTGGGCTTTGACCACCCGGCTGCGCGGCCGCGTGGCCTTGGCGGGTCCGGTGGCCTTGTCGGACTTGTCCCGACGGCTCACTGCCCGATCCCGGCGGGCGCGACAGGCGCGGCGGGCGCAAGATCAGGCGTCAGGGCCGGCGGCGCGTCGGCCGGAGCGGGCGCGGGCGGGAGAACGACAACCGGGGCGGCCGGCGCGGCCGGGGCCTGGGCGGGCACAGCCAGCACGCCGGCCGGCGGGACCGCGAGCGGGGCCGTCGCCAGCACGCCGGGCAACGGCGCCACACCGGGCAATGCCAGTGCATTCGGCGGCAGAACCGTGCCGGGCGGAACGGTCAGGGCGCCAGGTGGCAGGGTCACTGCACTATTGAACGGCAGCCCACCGAGCGGTGTGGGTACGACACGCACGGGAACCTCTGGCGAACTGCCCGGCTTCGGTGCGGCGGCAGCGGGCGGCGCCGGCGCGGCGGGGGGCTGCGGCAAGGCGTCGGGCAGCTTGTTGTTCAGCGGCGGCGGCGGCGCGCCCTCGGCGGGCTTGGGCTTGCCGACCACGGTCCAGTTGCCCGTCGGGTCCTGCACCAGGTGGGCGGTGTCCTTGGACGGGATCATGCCCATGTTGCGCGCGGACTCGGCCAGCGCGGGCGCGGATTCGGCTTCAAGCACGTCCCGTTCGAGGGCTTCCTTCTGCTGCGAGAGCGCCTCGTTGACAGAGCGGGCGGCGCCAAGCTGATAGGACCGCTGCGCGGCAGCGGTGGACAGCCACAGCGTGAAGGCCAGCCCGATACCGAGCGACCCGATGACCAGGACCACGAACGGGACCTTCGCCATCAGCGTCTGCGGGCGCAGATCGATGGTGGCCAGTCGGGCGATCAGCCGATCGCGTAATGGCGGCCGAACAATCTTGGGGGCCTTGGCTTTACGTGCCTTCGCGCGGGCCTTGGCCTGGCTGACGTTCTTGGCCCGTGCCGGGCGTTCGGCCGGCCGGGCGACGGGCGCGGTCTGCGGGCCTTGCCGCAGCCCGCGCGGTTCGTGGGGGCGGCGAGCCGTCGCGCGTCCGCTGCGCGCCGGAGTATCGGCGCCGCGGCGCCGCACCGTGGCCGTGCCTGCGGTCGCCTTCGCCGGCTTGGCGCCGGACTTCTTCGGCGCAGGCGCCTTCTTGTCCTTTTTGACTTCGCCCTTGGCTGCTCCGCGATCTCCCGGACCCGCCGGCTTACGCCCGACCTTCATCAGCTGTTCCCTCCCCGTCGCGGCTTGCCCGGCATCACACGTTGCACTGCCCGCAGCCGGACCGGCGCACTGCGCGGATTACGTTCGATTTCGTCCGCGTCGGCGCGCTCGGCGCCGCGGATGATCGCGCTGAATTCCGGCTCGTAGCCGGGTAATTCGACCGGCAGACCTTCCGGGGACCGGGAGGCTGTCGCCGCCGCGAACGTGGTCTTGACGATTCGGTCCTCCAGCGATTGATACGCCATCACCACGATGCGTCCGTCCTGGCGCAGCGCGGCCAGCGCGGCGGGCAGGGCCTCGGACAGTGAATCCAGCTCGGCGTTGACCGCGATCCGCAGCGCCTGGAACGTCCGCTTGGCGGGGTGGCCACCGGTACGCCGGGCCGGTGCCGGAATCCCGCGGTAGATGATCTCGACGAGCTCGCCGGTGGTGGACAGCGGCGCCTGCTCGCGGCGCTGCACGATCAGGCCCGCGATCCGGTGCGCGAACTTCTCCTCGCCGAAGCGGCGGAGGATGTTGGTCAATTCGGCGCGGCTGTAGGTGTTGAGGATGACCGCGGCAGTCAGCGGGGCGTCGGTGTCCATCCGCATGTCCAGTGGAGCGTCCTTGGAGTAGGCGAATCCGCGCTCGACCTGGTCGAGCTGCATCGAGGACACGCCCAGGTCGAGCAGCACGCCGTCAACCGAATCCGTTGTCGCGCAACCGGCCTCGGCAAGCGCGTCGGCGATGCCGTCGTACCGGGTGTGGACCAGGGTGATTCGATCGGCGAACGGGGCCAGCCGCGCCCCGGCGATCGCCAGCGCGCCCGGGTCACGGTCGAGGCCGATCAGCCGGAGCTCGGGGAATTGAGTCAGGAAGCGTTCGGCGTGCCCGCCTGCGCCAAGGGTGCCATCGACGAGGACGGCGCCCGGTCGGGCCAGTGCGGGAGCCAGAATCTCGACGCAGCGATCCAGCAGGACGGGGACGTGCCCCCCATGACCGGATTTGGGGTCGGATTCGTCAACCACGACGGGACCTCCGAGTTGGTGGTCAGGGTGCGCCCCTGCATCGAGGTCCCTGCCCGGGACGGCGAACCTGGCGTTGGGGAAGTACGTCAGGGTCGGTTCGGGCAGAGGCCACGGTGCACGGGCTACCTCCGGCTGGGCGGCCAGCTCAGATGATGTCGCTGAGTGCTTCATCGCTGGCCGCGGAGAAGTTCTCTTCGTGGGTCTCTTGGTATTCCTGCCAGGCCTGGGCGTCCCAGATCTCGAGGAAGTCGACAGCACCGATCACCACGCAGTCCTTGGACAGGTTGGCGTAGCGCCGATGGTCCGCGGACAGCGTGATCCGACCTTGTGTGTCGGGATGCTGTTCATCGGTGCCGGCCGCGAGGTTACGCAGGAACGCACGCGCCTCCGGATTGCTGCGCGAGGTCTGCGTAGCGCGCCGGGCCAGCTGTTCGAACTCCGCACGCGGGTAGACGGCAAGGCTGTGATCTTGACTCTTGGTGACCATCAACCCTCCTGCCAGTGCGTCGCGGAACTTGGCGGGCAGTGTCAACCGCCCCTTGTCATCGAGCTTGGGTGTGTACGTGCCGAGAAACATGCTGTGCACATCCCTTCGCACCTACTGGGGCCCCAGCCCCTTGGAGCCGTCGCTCCGTTAGACGCCACACTACCCCACAATCCCCCACTTTGCTCCACATAACGGTCCGGTTTCGGGCAGTCTCCTCCACTTTCTGCCACCAAAACCGCGCATCGCGCCCCAGAAGGACCGCCGATATCGACGAAACGCCAGGTCAACGACCAGTGGGGCGGGGTGGGGCGTCTGCCCCGACGTGCCACATCGACACCCGGTCTGCGCGCGTCGCGCGGCGGGTCGAGGCAAACAAAAACGGGGCAGCCGTTCGGCTACCCCGTCTGCGAAAAGTGTTCGCTCACTCGTCGAAACGACGCCGGAAGCGATCCTCCATGCGGCTGGTGAACGATCCGCCACCGCCCTTGGCCTTGCGTTGACGCGGGCCGGCCGAGGAGGACGGGCCGGACTTGTCCCGCCCGCCGGCGACGCGCGGGCCGGTGATCGCGAACACCACGCCACCGAACATCACCACGAAGCCGACCACCGACAGGATCGGGAAGCTGCCGATCATGGTCGCTCGGAACGCGACGCCGGCGACCAGCATCGCCAGGCCAATCACGAACAGGCCGGCGCCCTGCAGCCGTCTACGCGTGGAGGGAGCCCGCAGAGTTCCGCCTCGTACGCTCGAGGCGAACTTGGGGTCCTCGGCATAGAGTGCGCTCTCGATCTGATCGAGCATGCGCTGCTCATGATCGGAGAGTGGCATTCGTCCCTCCTTGCCGACGCGGCCGGTCACGATTCCGATAAAACTTGGCTGCCCAGCGATTACCGGGGCAACTAACCAAATGATACGAGCTGAAGGTGCGCCGTACCACCTAGTTGGTCCACCCGATTGTAGCTGTGTCCAGGGGTTGTTCTGTTCCCGCCATCATCACGTAAGGGGCTCGTCATCACCTCACCTGTGAACGCCGCCCGGGACTGCCCCGATAATGGCCGTACACCCATGACCGATCCCCAGACGAAGAAGGACACCGACGCGTTGGCGACTTTCCTCATCGATCTGTCGCCCAACGACATGACGCAGCGCCTTCACGACGCCTTGACCGTGTATGTCGACGCCATGCGCTACCCCCGCGGCACCGAGGGCCAGCGGGCGGCGATGTGGCTCGAACACACCCGTCGACAGGGCTGGAAGGCGGTCGCGGCGGTCGAGACAGACGGCGCCACCGGCGAGGAGGCCGGCCCCGAGGCACTCGATGGCGCTCCCCTGCTCGGCATCGCCTACGGCTACTGCGGTGCCCCCGACCAGTGGTGGCAACAGCAGGTGGTCGCGGGTCTGCACCGGATCGGTATGCCTGCCGACGAGGTCGGCCAGTTGATGAGCAACTACTTCGAGCTCACCGAGCTGCACATCCACCCGAGTGCCCAGGGCCGCGGACTGGGTGAGGCGCTCGCCCGCCGGCTGCTGTCCGGCCGCGGCGAAGCCCACGTGCTGCTGTCCACCCCGGAGATCATCGGTGAGGCCAACCGCGCCTGGCGGCTGTATCGGCGGCTGGGATTCAATGACGTGATCCGCGGCTACCACTTCGCCGGCGACCCGCGCGCGTTCGCCATTCTGGGCCGTAGCCTCCCGCTTTAGCCCGAATCTGGCACGATACCCACGTGCGCGACCGATCCCGCCGCCTGCGCTTCCGCGCCGTGGCGTTGCTGCTGCTCCTCGTGGCGCCCCTGGCGGTCGGCTGCGTGCGCGTGCACGCCTCGATCACCGTGTCGCCCGATGACCAGGTCTCCGGGCAGATCCTCGCGGCGGCAAAACCGCGCGATTCCAACGATCAGGGACCCCAGTTCGATCTCAATGTGCCCTTCAGCCAGAAGATTTCGGTGTCGAAGTACGACACGGACGACTTCGTCGGCTCCCAGGCGGTGTTCTCGAACCTCACGTTCTCCGAGGTGCCGCAGCTGGCCAACCTCAACCGTGAGGCGGCCGGAGTGGACATCTCGCTGCGGCGGGCGGGCAATCTGGTGATCCTCGAAGGCCGGGTCGACCTGACCAGCGTCAGCGACCCCGACGCCGACGTGGAGTTGACGGTCTCCTTCCCCGGCGAGGTGACCTCGACCAACGGCGACCGGATCGACACCGATGTCGTCGAGTGGAAGCTCAAGCCGGGTGTCGTTTCGACGATGAGCGCCCAGGCCCGCTACACCGATCCCAGCACACGCTCGTTCACCGGCGCGGCGATGTGGCTCGGGCTCGGCGCGCTGGTGGTCTGCAGTGTCATCGGGACATTGGCGTGGGTGAGTCGCGATCGCTCACCGCGATTCGCCAACTCCGACCAGGTCGACAGCTAGCCGACGCTCTACTCTGGGTTAACCCACCACCTCGTACACAGAAAGGGGCGCCGCGCTGAGCGTCGAAGCAACAGCTCCGTCGGCTAGCCAGCTGGCCGGCGCCGTCACCGATCAACTGCGGGACTACCTGGCAGGGCGTCGCGCCGACGCCGCCTACATCGGCACCGACTACGACGGGCTCATCGCCGCTCTCGAGGATTTCGTCCTGCGCGGTGGCAAACGCGTGCGGCCCGCGTTCGCATACTGGGGCTACCGCGCGGTGACCGCCGAGCCCGACGCGGTCGTGGACGACGGGATGTTGCTGCTGTTCTCGGCGCTGGAGCTGCTGCACGCCTGCGCACTGGTCCACGACGACGTCATCGACGATTCGGCGACCCGGCGCGGCTGGCCGACGGCCCATGTCCACTTCACCGAACTGCACCGCAGCCGCGGCTGGCGGGGCTCCCCCGAGCAGTTCGGCCGGTCGGCGGCCATCCTGCTGGGCGACCTGTCGCTGGTGTGGGCCGACGACATCGTCGCCGGGGTGGATCTGCCCGTCGACGGCCAGCGCCGCGTCCAGCGGGTGTGGTCCGACATCCGTACCGAGGTCCTTGGCGGCCAGTACCTCGACATCGTCGCCGAATCCAGCGGCGCCGAGTCGATCGAGTCGGCGATGAACGTCAACACGTTCAAGACCGCGTCGTACACGATCTCGCGTCCACTGCAGCTGGGCGCCGCGGCCGCCGCCGACCGGCCCGACGTGCAACGTGTCTTCTACGAGCTGGGCACCGACCTGGGTGTCGCATTCCAGCTGCGCGACGACGTCCTTGGCGTCTTCGGGGATCCCGCCGTGACGGGCAAACCGTCGGGCGACGACCTGCGATCCGGTAAACGCACCGTGCTGCTGGCCGAGGCCGTTGAGCGGGCCGCCGCCTCCGACCCGACCGCCGCCGAGCGGTTGCGGGCCGGCATCGGTACCGAGCTCACCGACGCCGCGGTGCGCCAACTGTGCGATGTCATCGAGTCGGTCGGCGCACTGGCCGCGGTGGAGGCCCGCATCGAACTGCTCACCAACCGCGCACTTGGCCTGCTGGAGAGCGCACCGATCAATGCGCCGGCGAAGGCCGGCCTGACCGAGCTCGCCAGATTGGCCGCGAATCGGTCGGCGTAGGCCTATGTCCGCTTTTGCACCCACCCCACCGAAACCCCGGGCCGGTCTCGCGCGCCTGGCGGCGTTCACCGCCGGCGACGAGGGCAGGCCTGCCCTGCTCGGTTTCCTCGGCGCAATACTGATCACGCTCGGCGGGCTGGGTGCCGGAAGTACCCGCCAGCACGACCCGCTGCTCGAGTCGATCCACTTGTCCTGGCTGCGGTTCGGCCACGGCCTTGTGGTGTCGTCGGTGCTGCTGTGGGGCGGCGTGGTGGTGATGCTGGTGGCCTGGCTGTGGGTGGGCCGCCGCGTGGGCCGGCGGGCAGGAGCGCAGCGACCCGGGGATGAGTCAAGCCCGGACGCCGAGGTCAGCGAGTACTCGATGATCGCGACGACCGGCTTCTGGCTGGCGCCGCTGCTGCTGAGCGTTCCGCTGTTCAGCCGTGACACCTACTCCTATCTGGCGCAGGGCGCGCTGCTGCGCGACGGCCTCGACCCCTACGCCGTCGGACCGGTGGAGAACCAGAACTCGTTGCTGGACAACGTCAGCCCGATCTGGACGACCACCACCGCGCCCTACGGACCGGCGTTCATCCTGGTGGCTCGATTCGTCACCAGCCTGGTCGGCGACCACGTGGTGGCCGGCACGATGCTGCTGAGGCTGTGCATGCTGCCCGGATTAGCGATGCTGATCTGGGCGGCACCGCGGGTGGCCCGTCATATCGGCGCGAATGGCGCGGTGGCCCTGTGGATTTGCGTGCTCAATCCGCTGGTGATCATTCACCTGATGGGTGGTGTACACAACGAGATGCTGATGGTCGGTCTGATGATGGCCGGCATCGCGCTGACCTTCGCCCGCCATCACGCCGCCGGCGCGACGCTGATCGCCATCGCGGTCGCGGTGAAAGCCACCGCCGTGTTGGCGCTGCCGTTCATGGTGTGGGTGTGGATGCGACACCTGCAAAAGTCTCGGGGGGACCCCTCTGCCATAAGGGCTTTCACGACCGCATCGGCGGCATCGGTGGCCATCTTCATCGCGGTGTTCGCGGTGCTGTCGTGGGTGGCCGGGGTGGGTCTGGGCTGGCTGACAGCGCTGGCCGGCTCGGTCAAGATCATCAACTGGCTGACCATCCCGACCGCGATCGCCAACCTCACCAACGCCGTTGGCAGCTTGTTCGTGCCGGTGAACTTCTACGCCGTCCTCGAGGTCACCCGCATCGCCGGGATCATCGTCATCGCGGTGTCACTTCCGCTGCTGTGGTGGCGGTTTCGTCACGACGACCGCGAGGCGCTGATGGGCATCGCATGGGCGATGCTGATGGTGGTGCTGTTCGTGCCCGCCGCTCTGCCGTGGTACTACACCTGGCCGCTGGCGGTGATGTCGGCACTGGCCCAGTCCCGCGCGGCGATCGCGCTGATCGCGGGGTTCTCCACCTGGATCATGGTGATCTTCAAGCCGGACGGCTCGCACGGCATGTACTCGTGGATCCACGTGCTGCTGGCCACCGCCTGCGCCGTGGCCGCCTGGTATTCGCTCAGTAAGCCATGGCCTGGGCGCGCCGGACCACCTCGCGAGCCTGATGCGCGTGCAGCGCATCAACCGGGCGGGCGTTGCTGATCGCCTCACGTGACCCGTCGCGGGTCACCGTGAGCGACGGATCGGCGGTGAACAGCCAGCGCAGGATCTCGGTGTCGTGAAAACCGCCGTCGCGCAGGACGCCCAGCAACCCGGGCAGGCTCTTGACCACCTCGCCGTGCTGGTTGAGGAAGGCCTTGGGGATCACCGGGACGCCGCCGCGTCGCACCGCGACCAGATGGCCCTCGCGTAAGTGCTGGTGCACCTTGGTCACCGGGATGCGCAACAACTCGGCGACTTCGGGAAGGTTGTAGACGGGCTCGTCGGGATCCAATACGTCCTTGCCGGCCGGAATGCTGCTCACCCCCCCAGTGTAAGACCCCCCCAGGTGTAAGACCGAGGGCCGACTGGCACGGCATACCATGTGGCGGTGACGTCGGACCCACTCAACGGCGTGCTGCTGGAAGGCCGGTACCGCGTCGACGCCAAGATCGCCACCGGCGGAATGTCGACGGTGTACCGCGGCTTGGATATCCGCCTGGACCGGCCGGTGGCGCTGAAGGTGATGGATGCGCGCTACGCCAGCGACAGCCAGTTCCTGACCCGCTTCCAGCGCGAAGCACGCGCAGTGGCCCGGTTGAAGGATCCGGGCCTGGTCGCCGTCTACGACCAGGGCCTGGATGGCAGCCATCCGTTTCTCGTCATGGAGCTGGTCGAGGGCGGCACGCTGCGCGAGCTGTTGCGCGAGCGTGGCCCGATGCCCCCGCACGCCGCGGCGGCGGTGCTGCGCCCGGTGCTCGGCGGTCTGGCCACCGCGCATCACGCCGGGCTGGTGCACCGCGACGTCAAGCCCGAGAACGTGCTGATCTCCGACGACGGCGAGGTCAAGCTCGTCGACTTCGGCCTGGTGCGCGCGGTGGCCGAAGCCGGTATCACCTCGACCAGTGTCATCCTAGGCACCGCGGCCTACCTGTCCCCCGAACAGGTCAGCAGCGGCACCGCCGACGCCCGTAGTGACGTCTACGCCGTCGGGGTCCTGGCCTACGAGTTGATCACCGGCACAACACCATTCACCGGCGACAACCCGCTGACCGTGGCCTATCAGCGGATGGACAACGAAGTGCCGTTGCCCAGTACCGCGATCAGCGGAGTGCCGCGCCAGTTCGACGAGTTCATCGCGCGTGCCACCGCCCGCAATGCCGACGAACGATTCGCCGACGCCGCGGAGATGGCCGAGGACCTCGATGCGATCAGCCACGAACTGGCCCTACCGAAGTTCCGGGTGCCTGCGCCGAAGAACTCCGCCCAGCACACCGCCGCCACGGCCTTTCACAGCCGGCCCACCGACGACTATCGCGCCGCCGCGCCCGCACCGGTCCCCCCGAACCCCACGCGGCAGCTCGTCCGCGATCCGCAAGACTGGGAGCCCACTCCGGTCGAGGACGAAAGCCCAGTCGCGGCAAGTGAATTCGCTGGGATCGAGATCGGCGAATTCATCTTTGAACGCCAGCGCGCCCGGCGGGCGGTGGTGTTCTGGATGCTGATCGTGCTGCTGCTCACCGGCGGGGTGGCCGCCGCAGGCTGGACGCTGGGGACCAACCTGGGTGGCCTGATCGGTTAGTCGCGCAGCATCTCCGCGACCAAGAACGCCAACTCCAGGCTCTGCTGGGTGTTCAACCGCGGGTCGCACGCCGTCTCGTAGCGGCCGGACAGGTCGGAATCGGAGATGTCCTGCGCGCCGCCGAGACATTCGGTGACGTTCTCGCCGGTGATCTCGACGTGGATGCCACCGGGATGGGTGCCCAAGGCCCGGTGCACCTCGAAAAAGCCCTGCACCTCGTCGACGATGCGGTCGAAGTGGCGGGTCTTGTAGCCCGTCGAGCTCTCATGGGTGTTGCCGTGCATCGGATCGCACTGCCAGATCACCTGATGGCCGGAGGCCTGGACCTTCTCGATGATGGGCGGCAGCACGTCGCGCACCTTGCCGTTGCCCATCCGGCTGACCAGCGTGAGCCGACCGGGCTCGTTGTTCGGGTCGAGCCGCTCGACGTACTCCACCGCCAGTTCCGGTGAGGTGGTCGGACCGATCTTGACGCCGATCGGGTTCGCGATCACCTCGGCGAAGGCCACGTGGGCGCCGTCGAGCTGGCGGGTGCGCTCCCCGATCCAGACGTAGTGCGCCGACAGGTCGTACAGCTTGGGCCCGCCAACAGCTTCAGCGTCCATCCGCAGCATCGCGCGCTCGTAGTCCAGCACCAGCGCCTCGTGGCTGGCGTAGATCTCGGCGGTGTCCAGGTTTCGGTCATTGACACCGCAGGCCGTCATGAAGCGCAGGCCACGGTCGATCTCACCGGCCAGCGTCTCGTAGCGGGCACCCGCCGGTGAGGTGCGGACGAACTCCCTGTTCCAGTCGTGCACCGCGTGCAGCGACGCCAGTCCCGACGACGTCAGCGCCCGCACCAGGTTCATCGCGGCGCTGGCGTTCGCGTAGGCCCGCACCAGCCGTGACGGATCGTGATCGCGCACAGCGGCATCCGGTGCAAAACCGTTGACCATGTCGCCGCGGTACGACTTGAGCCCCAGCGCGTCGGTGTCCGACGAGCGCGGTTTGGCGTATTGCCCGGCGATGCGGGCCACCTTGACCACCGGCATGCTGGCGCCGTAGGTGAGCACGACCGCCATCTGCAGCAGCGTGCGGATATTGGCCCGGATGTGCGGTTCGGTGTTGTCGACGAAGGTCTCGGCGCAGTCGCCGCCCTGCAGCAGAAAGGCCTTGCCCAGGGCCACATCGGCCAGCTGCGACTTCAGCTTCTCGATCTCCGACGGCACGGTGACCGGCGGCACACTCTCCAGGACGGTACGCATCGCGGCGGCCTGCTCAGGATCCCAGCTGGGCTGCTGCAGCGCCGGCTTCGTCAGTGCCGCATCGAGCCGTCCGCGCAGATCAGCGGGCAGCGGCGGCAGCGACGGCAGCTGTTCGATGGGTACATCAACGGTCCAGTTCACCCGTCTATGGTAACGGGCCGCGAAAGCGCTTTTTACACCCGCGCGCAGCGGCTACCTGCGGGAAGTGGTGTCCGTGGAGGCGACCCCAAGGTCAACGCCGGTGGTCATCAGCACATATCGGCGCATGTTGTGACGGGCGTCGACGAGCGCATCATGGGTGTCGTGCGGCCGCGGCGGCATCCGCGGGCAGCCGCGCTCTTCCCAGAACTGGCGCAGTTCACGGGTGAACCGCGGGATCTGGGGCGGCAGGCTCGTCATCGGTCCCCACAACTGGCACAGCGCGACGTGGTCGTAGGCGGCCACCCAGGCCCACAGCTCGATCGGCTCGTCACCGTCGATGCGCAAGAACTCCTCCAGATTCTCCCGGATCTGGCGCCGCGACTGCCACAGCTGCGACGACGGGCTCGGCAGTTTCGGCAGCACGTTGGTGCGCACCCACTTGCCCGCCGACTCGGGGTCGAACTCGGTGGAGATCGCGTAGAACTCGCGCCCGTCCTCGGCCACCACCCCGATCGAGATCAGGTCGATGATCCGGCCGTTGTCGATGAACTCGGTGTCGTAGAAGAACCGCACTTGCCGCACCCTATCCCGTCGAGACCTGCGGCTCGGCGTCAACAGCAGGCGGTGGAGGCGCCGCATGAATCTCGCGGTCGAGTTCGGCATCCACCTCGGCATCGGCCGGGAAGGTCGGCTCACCGGCGATGATGTGCTGCAGCCACAGCTTGGCCTGCACCACGGGCCTGCGCATATAGCGTTCGCGCTCCAGCGCCCGGTGCATCTTGCGGGGTTTGTCCTGGTAATGCCAGCGCGCCCAGGGCGCGTGTGGCCGGGACAGCCGGATCGCGCCGACGAACAGCAGCGGCGTGATGAACATGCCGACCAGGCCGGTCCAGACCTTGCCCTTGAGCAGCACGACCACCGCCAGCGCCAGGGTCAGTGCCGCGAGGACGACGACGACGGTGCGGGCTGCGATGGAATTGTCCGCGCGCCAGATCCCGACGTCGAAGAACGACAACGGGTTGAACCCCATGATCAACAAGCCAGCGACGGCGACCGCGGCGAACACCGCGTCCACCGACGCGCGGCCATCCTCGGCCCAGTACACGTCCTCCAGATGCAGAATCAACGCGAACTCGTCCAAAACCAGGGCCGCGCCGATCCCGAAAATGATTGCCGCAGCGGTGAATTCGACAATTCCACCGTCGACGGACAACGTCACCATGCTGACCCCGGAGATCATCACCAAGACGATGCCGATCACGACGTGGTGGATGTGCAGTCCGCCGTGGCCGGAGATATTGCGTGGCTGCCACCACTTGCGGGGACCAACGTTGCCGGCGTTGTGGCGGATGTACCGCACGATCGTCCGGGTGACGAAGAACGTCAGGATGAACGCGATCAGACACCACATCAGCGGCACGCGCCCGGGGGCGACGACGTCGAAGTGCAGGTGGAAGGGCACGGGGTCAGAAGATACGCCCGATGGCCGTCGATCGGGGCGGCACGGCCGGGATAGCGCCCGGCGCGTCGGGCGGCCCCGATACTCTTGTCGGGACATGAGTATCCGGCGGTTGCCCGTTGTGGGCAGTGTGGCGAGGCCCTGGCTGACCGCTGGGTGGCGGGTGACGCAGGTCGCGATCGTCGCGCTGCTGCTCAACGCCGGCTGGCTGTTGTTCGGGAAGATCCCCTACCGCATCGACATCGAGGTCTACCGGATGGGCGGGCAGGCCTGGCTGGACGGACGGCCGCTGTACGCCGGCGATGCGATGTTCCACACCCTGTCCGGGCTGGACCTGCCGTTCACCTATCCCCCGCTGGCGGCCATCGTGTTCAGCCCGTTCGCCTGGATGTCGCTGCCGGTGGCCAGTGTCGCCATCACGGTCATCACGGTGATCCTGGTGCTGCTGTCCACCTGGATCGTGCTGACCCGCCTGGCGGTGTGGCCGGCCTCGGCGGTCACCCGCGAGCCGGCGTGGCTGCGTCGCGCCTGGCTGGCGGCCGCCATCGTGGCGCTGGCGGTGATGTACCTCGAGCCCATCGGCGCCAATTTCGACTTCGGCCAGATCAACGTGGTGCTGATGACGCTGGTCATCGCGGACTGCCTGCCCCGGCGCACGCCCTGGCCACGCGGAATCCTGCTGGGTATCGCGATCGCGCTGAAGCTCACGCCGGCGGTGTTCCTGCTGTACTTCCTCCTGCGCCGCGACGGCCGCGCCGCCCTGACCGCGGTCGGCACGTTCGTCGCCGCCAGCCTGGTGGGCTGCGCACTGGCCTGGCGTGACTCGGCGGAGTACTGGACCAAGACGATCCTTCACACCGACCGCATCGGCAGTGCGGCGTTGAACACCAACCAGAACATCGCCGGCGCGCTCGCCCGGCTGGGCCTGGACAAGAGCACCCACTTCGTCCTGTGGACGCTGGCGTGCTTCGCCGCGCTGGCCCTGACGATCTGGGCGGTCCGGCGGGTACTGATCGCTCAGCAGCCTGCGCTGGCGCTGATGTGCGTGGCCCTGTTCGGGCTGGTGGTCTCGCCGGTGTCGTGGTCGCACCACTGGGTGTGGGCGCTGCCGACGGTCGTCACCGGCGCGGTGATCGCCTACCGCGGCCGCAATATCGCGCTGGGCCTGGTCACTGCCGCCGGCGTGGTGTTGATGATCTGGGTCCCGCTGGAGTTACTGCCCAAACACCACGAGGAGACGGCGTCCTGGTGGCGCCAGCTACTCGGGATGTCCTACGTGTGGTGGGCGCTCGCGGTGATCGTCGTCGCGGGGCTGACCGTGGTCAGGGCGGGCGCTAGCCCGCGGCGGTCTCCGGGAACCGCGCCGGTGGCTGACCTGGTCCACCCGGCTTAGGGTCTGCGTTCTTGAGCGTCGCGGCGTAGATGTCGACGTACTCCTGACCGGAGAGCTCCATCAGTTCGTACATGACCTCGTCGATGACGGCGCGCTCGATGAACCGGTTGCCGGCCAGGCCGTCGAACCGGGAGAAATCCATCGGCTTGCCGAAGCGCACTGTCACCCGGCCGAAGCGCCACATCTTCGATCCGGGCGGGTTCACGACGTCGGTTCCGATCATCGCGACCGGAATCACCGGAACCTGAGTTTCCAGTGCCAGCCGGGCCAGGCCGGTCTTGCCCTTGTAGAGCCGGCCGTCCGGTGAGCGGGTGCCCTCGGGATACATGCCGAGCAGCTTGCCTTGAGTCAGTATTCGTTCGGCGGTGTTCAGCGCGGCCTCGGCGGCGTCGGCATCGGTACGGTCGATCGGCACCTGACCGGCCGCTGTGTAGAACCACCGCATGAACCAGCCCTTGATGCCGGTACCGGTGAAGTATTCGGACTTGGCCAGGAACGTGATCCGCCGGCTGACCACCAACGGCAGGTAGAAGCTGTCCGCCACCGCCAGGTGATTGCTGGCCAAGATCACCGGGCCGGAACTCGGAACGTATTCCAGCCCTTCAATTTTCGGCCTACCGAGCAAGGCCAGCAAGGGGCCCATGAAGATGTACTTGAACAGCCAGTACCACATGGGGCCTCCCGATCGGTCACGCGCTTTGGGCTAACTCTACCCAGGCCTGCGGACACCGACCACAGCTCACGCCGGGTTCACATCGGATCATTAGGCCCCGCGGAGCGTCACTCCTCGACGCTGACCGGGATGTGTTGGTAGCGGCTCGGCCCGGGGCCCGACCCATCGTGGCCAGGTTCAGCGGGGCCGGGCTCATCGGGCGGCGCACCGTCTGGCCCTGGCGTGCCGGCGCCGTCCTCGGCGACCATCGCCCGGATCATCGTCACCAACGCAACGCTGTGTTCAGCGACGACGGTCAGCAGCGGATGCTGCTCACCGTTGACCAGCGCAGCCAGCGCACACACCGGGCACCACACCTGCTGGCATTTGCCCGGCGCGGCGCCTGCGGTCATCGCGGCGCCGGCTCGGACGGCGGGGTCCAGACGGTCGAGGATCGCCTGGGCCAGCGCACGCAGTTCGGGCCCCAGGTCGGGATGCGCGCCGTTCACGCGGGCCACACCTCCGGGTTGGGTCGAAAGCGCACGGTCAGCTCGGTACCGCGCAGCGCCGCGTCCATCACGATGCACCGCCGCAGAACCGACGCCAGTCGCACGCGGCGTCGCATCCCTGCGGCGCCGATGATCAAGTCGTCGTCGACCCGGCCCAGCGACAGGGTTCCCGGATCGATTTGCGGCAACTCTAGCCGCATGCGGTAGATCGCATCGACTCCAGAGCCCGACTCGCGATCCACCACGGGCTTCAGCGGTCCGGGCGGCGGCGAGCCGTCTCGCCGGCGTGCACTGTCGAGCAGCTGCCCCAGTGCCTTGGCCCCGATCGGCTCGCCGGCCAGGTGCGGGGCCAGCACCAGCTGGATGTCGCCGATCGAGGCGGTGAGCTCGTCGAGCACCGACTGCTGTTCGACGATCCGCTCGGAGTACCAGTCGAAGGCGGGATGCTCAGGCAGGTTGCGGTACTCGTATGAATCATCTTGGACCAGAACCTGATTGACGAAGAGCTCGGCCACCCGCACGCCCATCAGCACCAGCGAGCCCAGGGTACGCACGGCCTCGGCTGCCACCACCCGCTCCGCGGTGAGCACCAGATGGGCGGTGACCCGCTGCCCGTCGGTGAGCAGGGCGGACAACCCTTCGACCCCGCCGCTGATCCCTTCGATCACCGCTACCGTGGCCGCACTGTGCGCGCTGTCGAGGGCCGCACTGAGCCGGCGATGCCGGGGCCAGGCCCGTTCGAGGTACATCGCGAACGCCGCGGGCAGCGTCAGCATCCGCATCGCGTCGGCGGTCGAGGCACAGTCGACGACGACGTAGTCCCATCGGCCCGAGTCGGCCAATGCGGCCACCTCGGCAAGGCCCAGCACCTCCTGAATGCCTGGCAATGCGGAAAGTTCTTCCGGGGCAACATCTTTGAGGTCGGAGTTCGGGAATCTGGCGGCGAGCACCGGCGCGATGGCCCGCCACCTGCCCTCCAGCAACGCCAGGGTGTCCAGGGCGAGAGCGTCCAGGTGGCCGCCGCCGACGGCGTCGGTGCCCTCCTCGGTGAGAATCCGCACCGGCGCGCGCGCACCGGTCGGCGGTACCGCAACACCGAGGACGTCGCCCAATGAGTGGGCCTGATCGGTGGACACGGCGAGCACCCGTTCGCCGGCCAGCGCCGCGCGCACCGCCGTCGCCGAGGCCAGTGTCGACTTGCCCACCCCGCCCTTGCCGACGAAGAAGCTGATCCGGGCCTGGCCAGTCAGGCCCGCATCGGCGGGGGCGTCACCGGGGGTCACTCAGCCCTCGACCCATTTCTTCAGGTCCTTGAGCGCGGTGTCGGTCAGCCGTCGCTCGGCCTTGCGCTTGAGCAGCCCGATCATCGGTATGACCAGGTCCACCGCAAGCTCGTAGGTGACATCGGTTCCAGAACCCTTGGGAGCCAACGTGTATGCGCCGTCGAGTGCCCGCAGCAGGGAGCTCGAGACCAGCGACCACCGCACCGACTTGCGGTCGGCGGGCCAGGTGTAGGACAGCACCATCGTGTCCTTGAGTACCGCGGCATCCAGCAACAGCCGGGCGGTCAGTGGGTAACCCTGTTCGTCGGAATCGAGAACCTCGGTCTCCTTGTACTCCGAGACCCATTGCGGGTATGCCCCGATGTCGGCGATGGCGTCCATCACCGTGCGGGGATCCGCCTCGATGTAGATGGTCTGCGCCGTCTTGTCAGCCACTGTTGCCAATTCCCGTCGCTTTGCGCTGCGCGACCCGAGACGATCGCGCTCCCTCGGCCACAAACGGTACCCTCCCGGCCGAGGGTGTGACCCGATATCAGTGCCGGGGTGCGACGCCCACCGGGCGTGCCGCATCCAGCGTGGATTTGACCTCGAACGCCATCCGTTTTCCCGCGACCCGCCGCTCATGGGTCAGCTTGGGCAGGTTCATCTTGGCCAGTTGCCAGGCCGCGACGCCGGCCGGTTCGGCGTGCAGGAAGTAGTGCAGCAGCACGCCGTCGAGCACCGGCTCCAGCCAGATTTCCATGGTGCCGGTCAGCGGACCGGTGACGGTCCACCGCAAGCCTTTGTCGGCGCGGTCCTCGACGACCTCCAGCCGCAGATCCGGCCACCATTTCCGCCAGCTCGCCCGATCCGCGACCGCACGCCCCACCGCCGCCGGATCGGCCGCGACGAACGTCTCGTCAGCGACCTGGATGCTGTTCATGGGCACTAGCTTCACATATCGGACCCGCGAGGTGCCCGGCCGCCCGTTGACTACGCTGGTTGGCATGCGTGAATACAGCGTTCCGGCGTCGTTCACCATCGGTGAACACGACAATGTCGTCAGCTCGGTGTACGACCACGAGCGCACCGATCCGGATTATGTGATCCTGCAGCGCCTCGTCGACGGCGCCTGGACCGACGTCACGTGCGCCGAGGTGGCCGCCCAGATCCGCTCCGCGGCGGTGGGATTGATCGCTGCGGGTGTGCAGGCCGGTGACCGGGTGGCGATCCTGTCGGCGACCCGCTACGAGTGGGTCATCCTCGACTACGCGATCCTGTCGGTCGGCGGCGTCACCGTCCCCATCTACGAAACGTCCTCAGCTGAGCAGGTCCGCTGGGTGCTGGAGGATTCCGGTGCGGTGCTGGTGGTCACCGAGACCGAGGCACACGCCCAGACGGTCTCCGAACTGCGCGACGCGCTGCCGGCACTGCGCACCACGTTGCGCATCGAGTCATCGGGTCCGACCGCGCTCGACGAGCTGGCCGAGGCCGCGGCCGGCGCCGACCCCGCGGAGCTGAACCGCCGGCTTGCGCAGCTGCGGTCGACCGATCCGGCGACGCTGATCTATACCTCGGGCACCACCGGCAGGCCCAAGGGCGTCCAGCTGACCCACTCCAACCTGCTTGCCGAAACCTGCGGTGCCACAACGTGTTTCCCGACGCTGCTGCGTCAGAACGAACGCCTCCTGGTGTTCCTGCCGATGGCGCACGTGCTGGCGCGCGCCCTGTCGATGACGGCCTTCGCCAACAAGGTGACCCTCGGCTACACCAGCGACATCAAGAACCTGGTTCCGATGCTGCAGGTGTTCAAGCCGACGATCGTGGTGTCGGTGCCGCGGGTGTTCGAAAAGGTTTACAACACAGCGGAGTTGAATGCCCGCGACAGCGGCAAGGACCGGATCTTCGGGCTCGCCGCCAAGACGGCGATCGCGTACAGCGAGGCCTTGGCGACCGGCTCACCCAATCTGGGGCTCAAGCTCGCGCACGCCGTGTTCGACCGGCTGGTCTACGGCAAGCTGCGTGCCGCCCTCGGTGGCGACTGCCACGCCGCGATCTCCGGTGGTGCGCCGCTGGGCAAGCGGCTGGGTCACTTCTACCGCGGTGTCGGAGTCTCGATTTACGAGGGCTATGGGCTGACCGAGACCAGCGCGGCGATCACGGTGAACCGGATCGGCGAGCTCAAGGTGGGCACCGTCGGCAAGCTGGTGCCTGGCAACGCCATGGCGATCGCCGACGACGGCGAGCTGCTGGTCAAGGGTGGCGTGGTGTTCGACGGCTATTGGCGTAACGAGAAGGCCACCGCCGAGGCGATCATCGACGGCTGGTTCCACACCGGCGACCTGGCCAGCGTGGACGCCGACGGCTTCCTGGCGATCACCGGCCGCAAGAAGGAGATCATCGTGACCGCGGGCGGCAAGAACGTCGCCCCCGCCGTGCTCGAAGATGCGTTGCGGGCCCATCAGCTCATCAGTCAGGCGATGGCCGTCGGCGACAACCAGCCGTTCATCGGCGCGCTGATCGCCATCGACCCCGAGGCGTTCGACGTGTGGAAGTCCCATCACGGCAAGCCGGCCGGCGCCTCGGTCGCCGACCTGCGGGAGGATCCCGATCTGGTCGCCGAGATCGAACTGGCCATCAAGAACGCCAATCAGCATGTGTCGCATGCGGAGTCGATCCGCAAGTTCCGGATTCTGCCGTGCGACTTCACTGTCCAGACCGGTGAGCTGACGCCGACGCTGAAGGTCAAGCGCAACGTGGTTGCGGAGAAGTTCGCCGCCGATATCGAGGCGATCTATACGAAGTGAGCCGGTGCAGCAGCCAGGCCAACGGGATCGTGACGCCCAGCGTCGCCAGGTACAGGCCGGGCAGTGAGCCGGTGAACAACGGCCAGCCCAGCACCGCGCCCAGCACGACCGCCATCACCAGCACGTGCAGCAGGAAGATCTCGTAGGAGATCTCACCGAGCCACACCATGGGCTTACTACTCAGCAGCCGGCCGAACATGTCGCGCCCGCCGAGCGTCGGCGCCGCCACGACCAGCGTCGCGATCACGGCATAGAACAGCGCCTTGGCCAGCGGCTGCCACATCGGCACCGGTCCCATCGTGACCGCGCCCGCCAACGGGGTGGACACCACCAGGTAGAGCACCACCGCGGCGGGCACGAGGAGCCCGGCGCGCCAGCGCACCCCCATCACGTTCAGCACCGCCACCGCCATCCCGCCCGCGAACGCGGCCAGCTGCGCCGGCAGCCACATCCCGGCCGAGTTCGGTAGCCAATCGGTCGTGTCGAGCACGATCAGCCAGAGCGGACTGATGGCGGCCAGCGCGGCCAGACCGGCCAGCAGCCGGGCCGGGCGCCACCGATCACCGCACAGCACCACCAGCAGCAGATGGGCCAGCAGAGGCAGCACGGCGTAGAACGCCACCTCCACGGCCAGGCTCCAGGTCTGCGACAAGCCCCGGTGCAGGTAGGTCACCAGATAGTTGTCGGTGTAGGTCTGGGTCAGCGTGAGATGGCGGATCAGGCCCGCCAGGGTCTGGCCGGGGTTGGGACCGGTCGAATAGAACGAGTAGACGCCGTACGCCAGCAAGACGGTCACCACGTAGGCGGGCATGATCCGGCGCAGCCGGCGTCGCGCGTACGTCCGCGCCGACGGTGCCGCCGTCCGGTCGGCCGCCGCGAGGACCCACGGGCGAAACAGGAGGAAGCCGGATAGCGCGAAGAAGATCGAGACGCCGACCTCAAGCCGTGCCAACACCAAGCCGATGTAGCCGTGGGTCAGCTTGCCGGTCGCAAACGCCGCGTGAGTGCCGACCACCAGCAGGGCCGCCAGCGCCCGCAGCCCGGTCAGCGAGTCGAGTCGCCCGCCCACCGGCCGGGATACCCCGGCGCGGAGGTCGAGGTCAGGGCCGGCCAGCACTCGGGCGAGGGTAGCCGGGCAACCCGTGAAACTGCTGAGCCGCCCAGAAGAGTCAGGCCACTAGAGGAGCCCGGCCACGAACCCCGCCGCCTGGTCGGGGTATGGCGGCAACTCGTAGGCACTGTGAGCACCGCGATCGCGTCCCGGCGAGCAGATCGGGTCACCGCCGCTGCACACGTCGATGGCGCGGCCGGCGAACTGACCGGTGGTCGACAGCGGTGTGCCGAACCGTGCGCCCGGATTGCCGAACACCGCGACCGCGGCGACCTGACCGGCGCCGGCCGGCGGCAACGGCGGCGCTGAGCCGATACTGCCGATCCGCTGCCCGACCGGTGGCACCCCGGCGAGCATCGACACCGCGGCCGCGCCCTGAGAGAACCCGCCAAGCACCAGCGTGGTCTGCGGGCACCGGCCGCCCATGTCCGCGATGCGGGCAGCCGCGTCGTTGGCACCCGATGCCGCCGCGAGGAAATTCAGGCTGGCCGGGTAGTTCACCCCGTAGGTGTCCATGGTCCGCCCACCCAGCCGCGGCGCGAGCGCATCCGCGAAAGCCTGGCCCACCCGCCCGACGCCGGGCGGCTCGCCGGTCCCGCGGGCGAAGATCACCTCGACGTCAGGGCAGTCGTCGGCCCGCGCAACCCCGGTCGGGGCGAGCAGTGCCGCCACGGCGGCCAGGACACCGCCGAGCGCAGCGACTCGGGTCGAGCTCATCGGCACATCGTCACACGGTGTGATCGACCGCACGCAGGAGTTCGGAAAGCCGCGCCGTGCGCGCGGCCCAGCTCCAGTCCGTCTCGACCCAGCCCCTGCCGGTCTCCCCCATCCGCGCGGCCAGGGCGGGATCGTTGAGGATGCCCGAGACAGCGTCGGCGATCTGCTCGACCGACCGGCCGTCGACCACCCGGCCCGTCTCGCCCTGCTTGACGGCCTCGGGGGCGCCGCCAGAATCACCGGCGACCACCGGCACCCCGGCGGCCGACGCTTCCAGGAACACGATGCCCAGGCCCTCCACGTCCAGACCGGAACCCCTTGTGCGGCAAGGCATTGCAAAGAGGTCTGCCATCGCGTAATGGCCCGCCAGTTCGGCGCTCGGCACCGCTCCGGTGAAGACGACGTGCTCGCGCACCCCGACCTTGTCGGCCAGCTTGTGCAGGTCCTCGGCGTAGGGTCCGCTCCCGACGATCACCAGGACGGCGTCGTCGACCCGGCGGCGGATATCGGGCAGCGCCTTGATGAGCATGTCCTGGCCCTTGCGTGGCACCAGCCGGGACAGGCAGACGACCGTCGGCCGCTGGCCAAGGCCGTAACGCTCGCGCAATTCGGCCCTGACCGCCGGGTTCGGCCGGAACCGGTCGGAGTCGACGCCGGGCGGCAGGTGTTCCAGGGCGGCATTCGGGCCGAACGCCGAGGCGAAGCGGCCGCGGGTGTAGTGGCTGATGTACGTGACGACGTCGGTGTCGTCGCCGATCCGCCGCAACGCCGAGCGCGCGACGGGCAGCATGGACCAGCCCACCTCGTGACCGTGGGTGCTGGCCACCACCCGGCGCGCACCCGCGCCACGGGCCCGGTTGGCCAGCAGCGCCAGCGGCGCGGCGGCGCCGAACCACACGGTTTCGATGCCGTGCTCGGCGATCAGGGCCCGCATCCGGCGGTCGACCCCCGGCTCGGGCAGCATCAGCGTGCCGGGATGGCGCACGATCCGGTAGCCGGCCGCCCGGTCATAGTCGTCTGCGCCCTTCCACTGCGGGGCGTAGACGGTGAGCTGGTGCTCGCCGGTGTCCGCTAGCCTGCCGACGAACTGCTCGAGATAGGACTGGATGCCGCCACGGCGGGGCGGAAAGTCATTGGTGACCAGCAGGACTCGCGTCATCGCCACTTACGCTAGCGGGTCAGCCACTGCGCCCAGCGGGCGCGTAGCCCGGCGGTGTCGGTGCCAAGTGCGCGGTGCACCGCGGTATCGAAGTCGCCGTGACCGGGCCCGCAGGCCTCGACGTACAGCCGGCGCAGCGCGTCAGTGCCATAGCTGTCGGCGACGAACCTGGCGAACCACCAGGCGCGGTCGTAGCCCCGCTCGCGCTGCGCTCCGGCCACGTCCAGGTCGGCGTCGACGGGCAGTGCGGTATCCGCCGCGGCGTCCGGCGGCAGCGGCGTTGGCGGCCGTGCCACGAAATCGGCCACCCCCTCGAGAAGCCAGCGCGGCGCGTCCAGCGCGGTGTCGGCGCGGGCGGCAAGGTGAAACAGTTCGTGGGTCAACACAATTCGTAGCGATCCGTCGCTCATGGTGACGGCACCGGGCGCGAACACCATCCGCTGCCCGCTGGCGTGATGGTGTTCGAAGTCGACGTGGTCGGCGACCGACACCGCCGCGATGTCCGCCCAGTTGCCGTTCGGGGTGAGGCCGGCCTGCGCGACGAACTGCGCTTGGGAGTCGGTGGCGATCACCACGATCTCGCGGTCCCAGTCGGTGCCCCAGAACTTCTCGACGGCGCCGACGGCGCCGCCGATGTCGCCGGCGATCCGGGTGAGCAGGCCGTCGGTGTGGGCACCGCCCAGGCTGATCAGCCGCACGGTACGACCGTCACCAACGACGAGGGGGGCCGGCGCGGGAACCGCCATTTGCGGCGTGGGAACCGCCACGGGCGGCGACGGTGCCGTCGCCGACGGCGTGGCGATCAGGACCGATGCGGCGAGCAGTTCCGCGACCAAGACGGCGGCGAGGACGGCCGTGAGCCGGCGCCGCCGGGGTCGGTCAGTAGCGGCGGACGTTGTAGATCGGGGCGTTGTTCACCGGGGCGATGCGCACCGGCTGGCCGAACGTCGAGGCGTGGACCATCATCCCGTCACCGATGTAGATCGCCGAGTGCGATGCGTCCGAGTAGTAGTTGACGACATCGCCGGGCTGCATCTGGTCCATGGACACCGGCTGACCACCGGCGGCCAGCGCCTGGCTGGAGTGCGGCAGGAAGATGCCGGCCTGCTGGAAGGACCACATCACCAAACCGGAGCAGTCGAACTGGCTGGGACCCGAGCCACCCCAGACGTAGGGATCGCCGATCCGGGTGAGGGCGGCCTGCACCGCGACGGCACCCTGGTCGCTGCCTGGCTCGGGGACGGGCACGGCGGCCATCGGGATGACCTGGGCTGCGTCCGGTGGCGGCGGGGCGTCGGGTAGCGGCAAGGCGTCGGGCGGCGGCGGTGGCGCGTCGGCCAGCGGCGGCAGGCCGGCGGGTGCACCCAGCGCCACGATGTCGGCCGGCGGTACCGGTCCGGGAGCGGCCAGCGCGGTCCGCTGGTCCGGGGTCAAAGTCTGGTAGCGCGACTTCACAGCCGTGATCTGCACCTGCAGTTGGGATTGCTTGCGCTGCAGGTCGGCGCGCACTGCCGCGGCCTGTTCGGCGGCGGTCTTGGCGTCGGCCGCCGACTTGGCCGAGGCGGCCTCGGCCTGGCGAAGGTCGTCGTTGGCCCGTCGATAGTTCTGCATCTGGGCGGACATCTCGGTGGCCATCGCACGCTGCACGGTCAGCTTGTCGATCAGGCCCTGTGGCGACTCAGCGGTCAGGATGGCACTGAGGCCATCCGTGCTGCCGCCCATGTAAACCGCGACAGCAAATTTGTCGACCGCGACCTGGTAGGTAGCCAACTGGGTTTTAGCGGCGTCAGCGGCGGCGATGTCGTCGGTGTGCTTCTTTTCCGCGGCACCCTCTGCTTGCAGCTTCTTGTCAAGATCAAGCTGAGCGGAATGCATCGACTCCGTGAGCTGTTCTGCCTGTCGTGACAGTTCATTCAGCTTTGCCACACCGTCTTGGGCGGGGTCGGCATGCACCGAGCCGGAGATAACCGTCGCAAAGATCGTGAGCCCGGCAATTCCACCTACTAGAGGGCGTTTGAAAACGCGTTTAGTCAGGTACCTGCGGTCAAAGCTCAAGATTACGCATCCTTTAAGTGCCGTCGATGGTTATTGCATCGAGTGCCTTAGGTCTCGAACAGGTTACGAAATGGCATCGGCGTTGTCCAACCAGGGCCAGAGTTCTCAACAGACTCTCAGCCTCACCCGGCTCACCAGTCACAACCTGCCATCCAACCTATCAGGCCCCTAGCTCGCCAGCCCCGAACCCCCGTGCCGGTGGATCGGCACCAGCCTCAAACGCGGAGCTAAACCGGCCTCGGCCAGCACCTCCAGGGCCGCCCGCTCATCTTCCAGCAAAGTCTCCGGTATTCCGAGCAATACGCTCACCACACAGTCGCGGCAGCCCAGCCCGCGCACGGCGCAGTCGTCGCAGTCGATGACAACCGGTTCGGTTGGATCTGTTTCCATCACGGGTCTCCTCTCTCATCGTGTTGGCCGCACGCTAACTGCGACCCCCGACAAGTCGGCGCGGCACCGACGTCCTGTCGGTGGGGCTGCCTACCGTCAACAGCTGTGGTGGGGTCTGCTGATGCGGTTTCCGGTGCTGCGCACCGGGGTGATGCGCAGCTGAGCTTCGCCGACGTCGATCCGACCGCCGACGTGTCGTTGCGGGACGTCACGTTCGTGGTCGTCGACCTGGAGACCACCGGCGGGCGCGCCACCGCATCGGCCGACGGGTCCCGCGACGCCATCACCGAGATCGGCGCGGTCAAGGTCCGCGGCGGCGAGGTGCTCGGTGAGTTCGCCACCCTGGTGGACCCGCAGCGGTCCATCCCGCCGCAGATCGTCCAGCTGACCGGGATCACCACCGCGATGGTGCACGACGCGCCCACCATCGCCGCGGTACTGCCGATGTTCCTGGAGTTCGCCCACGGGGCCGTGCTCGTCGCGCACAACGCCGGCTTCGACATCGGCTTCCTGCGCTCAGCCGCCGAACAGTGCGGCATCGGATGGCCGCGGCCGCCGGTGTTGTGCACGGTGAAGCTGGCCCGTCGCGTGCTCACCCGCGAGGAGGCACCCAGTGTGCGGCTGGCCACGCTGGCCGCCCTCGTCGGCTCCGCCACCCAGCCGAACCACCGCGCCCTCGATGACGCCCGCGCCACCGTCGACGTGCTGCACGCATTGATCGAACGGGTCGGCAATCAGGGCGTGCACACCTTCACCGATCTGCGTGGGTACCTGCCCAACATCTCCAATGCCCAACGCGGCAAGGGGGTTCTGGCCCGCGACCTGCCGCGGCGGCCGGGGGTGTACCTGTTCCGCGGGCCGACCGGCGAGGTGCTCTACGTCGGCACCGCCACCGATCTGCGCCGCCGGGTGAACCAGTACTTCACCGGCGCCGACCCGCGCGGGCGGATGAAGGAGATGGTGGGCCTGGCCACCAAGGTCGACCACGTCGAATGCGCCCACCCGCTGGAGGCCGGGGTGCGCGAGCTGCGGCTGCTGGCCGCGCACGCCCCGCCCTACAACCGCCGCTCCCGCTTCCCGCACCGCTGGTGGTGGGTGGTGCTGACCGATGAGGCATTCCCCCGGCTCTCGGTTGTCCGCGAGCCGCGGCACGATCGCGCGATCGGCCCGTTCCGGTCGCGGGCCGACGCCGCCGACACCGCCGAGCTGGTGGCCCGGTTCACCGGGGTGCGCACCTGCACCGCACGCATCGGACGCGCGGCAGAGCATGGGCCGTCCTGTCCCGATCGCGAGGTCTCCCCCTGTCCCGCACCGCGCGGCATCGCCGCCGCCGACTACGCACCCGCACCGCTGCGGGCGGCCGCGCTGATCGCCGGGCTGGACAACGGCGCGCTGAGCGCGGCGGTCGACCAGGTGGCCGAGCTGGCCGGGCGGGCCCGCTATGAAAGCGCCGCGCGGCTGCGCGATCACATCGCGGCGGGCGTCGACGTGCTGTGGCGCGGGCAGCGGCTGCGCGCGCTGACCGCTATCGAAGAGCTCATTGCCGCCGCGCCGGACGGCGCCGGCGGCTGGCAGCTGGCGATCGTGCGTCATGGGCAGCTCGCCGCCGCGGGAGTCGCCCCACGCCGCGTCCCACCGATGCCCGTGATCGAAGCCCTGCAGACCTGCGCGCAAAGCATCCTCCCTCGACCAGCGCCCCTCGGCGGGGCGCTGGTCGAGGAGACTGCCTTGATCGCGCGGTGGCTCAACACTGCAGGCGTTCGCATTGTCAGCGCCACAACGGGTTTGGCCTCACCGCTGCACTCAGCAGGACCGTGGGCGCAGTGGGCGGCCACCGCGCGCTCCGCGCGGCTGGCCGCCGAACAGCTCGACTCAGAGTTGCTGCGTGAACCGCACCCAACGCGCCAGGAGTTGCTCGGCGGCACCGGAGTCGATCGCCTCGGCTGCGCGGGCCAGCCCGTCCTCCCAGCACGGCAGCCATTCGGCGTGGCTGGATAGTCCGCCGTGGGCGACCATCGCGCCGGCCGCGTTGAGGATCACCGCGTCCCGCACGGGTCCCTGCGCGCCGCCGAGCACACTGCGCGCCTCCTGGGCGTTCTCCTCGGCCTCCCCGCCGACCAGTTCCTCGATGCGGGCCCGCGCGAAACCGAATCCCAGCGGGTCGAAGGTGAGCTTGTCGATGGTGCCGGCCTGCACCCGCCAGATGGTGCTGGTGGTCGTGGTGGTCAGCTCGTCGAGACCGTCGTCGCCGTGCACCACGAGCACGCTGCAGCGGCGCGCGGCGAACACCCCGGCCATCACCTCGGCCAGATCGCCGAACGCACAACCGATCAGCCCCGCCCGCGGGCTGGCCGGATTGGTCAGCGGCCCAAGCAGATTGAACACCGTCGGCACGCCGATCTCGCGGCGCGGCGGTCCGGCGAACTTGTAGGACGGATGGAACACCGGCGCGAAGCAGAACCCGATGCCCACCTCCTGCACGCTGCGGGCCACCTCATCGGGGCCCAGATCGATGCGCACGCCGAGCGCCTCGAGCATGTCGGCCCCGCCGCTCTTCGACGACGCGGCGCGGTTGCCGTGCTTGACCACCGGCACCCCGGCGGCGGCGACCACGATCGCCGCCATCGTCGAGAGGTTCACGGTGTTGGCGCGATCGCCGCCGGTGCCGACGATGTCGACGGTGTCGGTGCCGATCACGTCGGTCGGCACCAGGCGCGCGAAACGCAGCATCGTGTCGGCCAACTCACGCACCTCGGTCGGCGTCGGGCGCTTCATCTTCATCGACACGCCGAAGGCGGCGATCTGCGCCGGTGTCGCGACCCCCGTCATGATCTGGTCCATCGCCCAGCTCGCCTGCCCCGGTTCGAGTTCCAGGCTGGCCGTCAACCGGTCCAGGACCTGCGGCCATGACGAATTCGGCGCGTCGGCGCCGGGCTGGGAAACGCGGAGAGTCACGCGCCGATGTTCCCATGCCAACGGGGCCCTCCACAGCCCGGTTCGCCGACAGTTCTGACGAATTCGGCCCCTGGCTGTACCTCAACAACTACAAAGCGTCATACTTCTTGATGTGACGAGCGCTGTTGGCACCTCGGGAACTGCGATCACATCGCGCGTACATTCGCTGAACCGGCCGAACATGGTCAGTGTTGGCACCATCGTGTGGCTTTCCAGTGAGTTGATGTTCTTTGCTGGGCTGTTCGCGATGTACTTCACTGCCCGTGCCCAGTCCGGTGGCGTATGGCCGCCGCCGCCAACGGAACTGAACCTGTATCAGGCGGTTCCGGTGACGCTGGTGCTGATCGCGTCGTCGTTCACGTGCCAGATGGGTGTGTTCGCAGCCGAGCGCGGTGACGTCTACGGGCTGCGCCGCTGGTACGTCATCACCTTCTTCATGGGCGCCTTCTTCGTCGCCGGCCAGGCCTACGAGTACTACCACCTGGTCACTCACGGCACGACCATCCCGGGTAGCTCCTACGGCAGCGTGTTCTACCTCGCGACCGGCTTCCACGGCCTGCATGTCATCGGCGGTCTGGTCGCCTTCATTCTTCTTCTGTTGCGCACGAAGATGAGCAAGTTCACGCCCGCTCAGGCGACCGCTGCCATCGTCGTGTCCTACTACTGGCACTTCGTCGACATCGTGTGGATCGCCCTGTTCGCGACGATCTACTTCATCCGATGAGAAGGGGTTCGATGCTCAAGAGATCGGCGCGGGTGAAGGAACCGATAAGCGACAAGTCGCGTCGCCGGCTTCGTCGCCGCCTGACCGGCGGGGTGCTGCTGCTGGTCGGCCTCGGACTCGCGGGCGGCCTGGCCGCCACGCTGACGCCTACACCACAGGTGGCGGTCGCCGACGAATCACAGTCGGCCCTGCTACGCACCGGTAAGCAGTTGTTCGACACCTCGTGCATCACCTGCCACGGCGCCAATCTCCAGGGTGAGCAGGGTCGCGGTCCCAGCCTGATCGGCGTCGGGGAAGCCGCGGTGTACTTCCAGGTCTCCACCGGCCGCATGCCGGCGATGCGCGGCGAAGCCCAGGCCGCGCGCAAGGACCCGATCTTCGACGAGTCGCAGATCGACGCGCTCGGCGCCTACATCCAGGCCAACGGTGGCGGCCCGCTCGTTCCGCGGGATGCCAACGGCCAGGTCGCCGACCATTCGCTGCTCGGCAACAACGTCGCCCGCGGTGGCGACCTGTTCCGGCTCAACTGCGCCTCGTGCCACAACTTCACCGGCAAGGGCGGCGCACTGTCGTCGGGCAAGTACGCGCCCGACCTCGAGGAAGCCACACCCGCGCAGATTTACACCGCCATGCTGACCGGTCCGCAGAACATGCCCAAGTTCGGTGACCGCCAGCTGTCGCCCGAGGAGAAGCGCGACATCGTCGCCTATGTCCGCATGGCGACCCGCGCGCCGGATCCCGGCGGCTACGGCCTCGGTGGCTTCGGACCGTCGTCCGAAGGTATGGCGATCTGGATTATCGGCATGGTCGCCGCGATCGCGGTGGCTCTGTGGATCGGAGCGAGATCATCATGAGTGACGTGAACCGGCCGAGCGACGAACAGCTCGCTGCGATGTCACGCGAGGAGCTCCTCGAGCTCGGCGGCAAGCTCGACGGCGTCGACATCATCCTCAAGGAGCCGCGCTGGCCGGTCGAGGGCACCAAAGCCGAGAAGCGCGCCGAGCGCGGCGTGGCGATCTGGCTGCTGCTGGGCGGCCTGTTCGGCCTGGCCCTGCTGGTGGTGTTCATCTTCTGGCCGTGGGAATGGACGCCGGACGACTCCGACGGCGCGTTCTGGTACAACCTCGCCACCCCGATGTACGGGCTCACGTTCGGCCTGTCGATCCTGGCGATCGGCATCGGCGCGGTGCTCTTCCAGAAGAGGTTCATCCCCGAAGAGATCACCGTCCAGGACCGCCATGACGGGAGCTCCCCGGAGATCGAGCGCAAGACGGTGGTCGCCAACCTCACCGATGGGCTGGAAGGCTCGACGATCAAGCGGCGCAAGCTGGTTGGGCTGTCACTGGGCATCGGGCTCGGCGCGTTCGGCGCGGGCACGCTGGTGGCGTTCATCGGCGGCCTGATCAAGAACCCGTGGAAGCCGGTGGTTCCCACCGCCGAGGGCAAGAAGGCGATCTTGTGGACCTCGGGCTGGACGCCGCGGTACGCCGGCGAGACCATCTACCTCGCTCGGTCAACCGGCCTTCCGGGCCAGTCACCGTTCGTCAGGCTGCGGCCCGAGGACGTCGACGCCGGCGGCATGGAGACGGTGTTCCCGTGGCGCGAGAGCGACGGCGACGGCACCACCGTGGAAAGCCACGAGCTGCTCTCGGAAATCGCGATGGGCGTGCGCAACCCGGTGATGCTGATCCGCATCAAGCCGGTCGACATGGCCAAGGTGGTCAAGCGTGCGGGCCAGGAGAGCTTCAACTTCGGTGACTTGTTCGCCTACACGAAGGTCTGCTCGCACCTGGGCTGCCCGGCCTCGCTGTACGAACAGCAGACCTACCGCATCCTGTGCCCGTGCCACCAATCGCAGTTCGACGCACTGCATTTCGCACGGCCGATCTTCGGTCCGGCTGCGCGCGCACTGGCGCAGTTGCCGATCACGATTAACGAGGACGGGTATCTGGTCGCCAACGGTGACTTTGCCGAACCCGTCGGACCCGCATTCTGGGAGCGCACATCATGAGCCCGAAACTCGGTGATGCCCTGGCCAAGCAGGGCGACGCGATCGATTCTCGCTACCACCCGTCGGCGGCGGTCCGGCGCGGAATCCTGAACAAGGTCTTCCCCACGCACTGGTCGTTCCTGCTGGGCGAGATCGCCTTGTACAGCTTCATCGTGCTGCTGCTGACCGGCGTGTACCTCTCGCTGTTCTTCGATCCGTCGATGGCCGAAGTCACGTATCAGGGTGTCTACCAACCCCTTCGGGGCATGGAGATGTCCAAGGCCTTCTCGTCCGCCCTCGACATCAGCTTCGAGGTCCGCGGTGGCCTGTTCGTGCGGCAGGTCCACCACTGGGCGGCGCTGCTGTTCTCCGCGTCGATCATGGTGCACCTGGCGCGCATCTTCTTCACCGGCGCGTTCCGTCGCCCACGCGAGGCCAACTGGGTGATCGGCTCGCTGCTCCTGATCCTGTCCATGTTCGAGGGCTACTTCGGCTACTCACTGCCCGACGACCTGCTCTCCGGCATCGGCCTGCGTGCGGCACTCTCGTCGATCACGATGAGCGTGCCGATCATGGGAACCTGGTTGCACTGGGCACTTTTCGGTGGCGACTTCCCCTGCGGCGGACTCGGCTACCAGTGCAGCACGGTGGGCACCATGCTCCCCCGGATGTACGCCCTGCACATCCTGCTGCTCCCGGGCATCATCCTGGCGCTCATCGGTGTTCACATGGGGATGGTGTGGTTCCAGAAGCACACCCAGTTCCCCGGCCCCGGGCGCACCGAGAAGAACGTCGTCGGCGTGCGCGTCATGCCGGTGTTCGCGGTGAAGTCGGGCGCGTTCTTCGCGATGACCACCGGCATCCTGGGCCTGATGGGCGGTCTGCTGCAGATCAACCCGATCTGGCAACTCGGCCCCTACAAGCCGTCCCAGGTGTCGGCCGGCAGCCAGCCCGACTTCTACATGATGTGGACGGAAGGCCTGGCCCGTATCTTCCCGCCGTGGGAGCTGTACTTCTGGCACCACACCATCCCCGCGGCGTTCTGGGTCGCGATGTCCATGGGCATCGTGTTCGGGCTGCTGATCGCGTACCCGTTCCTGGAGAAGAAGTTCACCGGGGACACTGCGCACCACAACCTGTTGCAGCGCCCGCGTGACGCTCCGACACGCACCGCGATCGGCGCGATGGCCATCTCGCTGTACATGGTCTGGACGCTGGCCGCGATGAACGACGTCATCGCGCTGAAGTTCCATATCTCGCTGAACGCGACGACGTGGATCGGCCGCATCGGCTCGCTGGTGTTGCCGCCGCTGATCTTCTTCATCGCTTACCGGTGGGCAGTCGGGCTGCAGCGCAGCGACCGCGACGTGCTCGAGCACGGCATCGAGACCGGCATCCTCAAGCGGCTGCCGCACGGTGCCTACATCGAGCTGCACCAGCCGCTGGGCCCGGTCGACGACCACGGCCACCCGATCCCGCTGGATTACCAGGGGGCGGCACTGCCCAAGCGGATGAACAAGCTGGGCTCCGGCGGCCAGACCGGCCACGGCAGCTTCCTGACCGCGGACCCCTTGTCCGAGGATGCTGCGCTCAACGAGGCCGCACACGCCTCCGAGCACCGGGCGCTCACCGCACTGCGCGAATGGCAGGACGCTGAGTCGAACGGCAACGGCAACGGCCAGCACCACTAGAGGCACACAACGAAAGAACCCCCGGGCCGCCAGGCTCGGGGGTTCTTTCGTTGTGTAGGCATCGAGTGTGCACACAGATCGCGATCGAACGTGCCATTGCGATCTCGCCGCACACTCGGCGCAGAAACTACTCCGGCTCCTCCACCTGGCCGTGCAGCTGGCGCAGGTAGGTCACCGGGACAGCAGGCATGGCGATGGTGATGACCGCGGCCAGGCCCAGCGCCACCCAGGCCGCGCTGTCGTTGTCCACCGCCAGCAGATAGGTTGCGGTCGACACCCCGACCAGCGCCAGACCGATCGCGCCGCCCAGCATGGACGTGCAGCGCAGCCACAGCCGGTCCAGCTCGGTGGCCGGAATCAGCGGATCGGCCCGCCGGGACGCCGACGACTGGGCGAAATCGGGCTGATAGCGCTCATACGGGTCCACCGTCGAGCCGAACACCTTCAGCTTCTCCGTCGGCGCCTCTTTGCCGCGCGCAGGGGCCGCCGGAGCGGCTGCGGCCGGGGCCGGCGGCTTGGGCGGGGTGAACCGCACATCGGCCAGTGCGGTGCGCCTGGCCCGGATCAGCAGCGGGATCGCGCCGACGATGATCAGCGCCGACACCGCGATGATGCTGTAGAGCAGCCATGGGGTGCGCGAGCCGTCGTTGCCCGCGGTGTGGCCGCGGCTCATGTCGACCAGCGCGACGATCGCCACGACCGTCACCGCCAGCAGCACCAGCCAGATTGCGCCACACACACCCACCAGCAGGCGGTCCACCGTCTCCGGTGATCGCCGATCCTCATCCGTTGCCCCGGCCAGCGGGAGCTCTGATTCGTGTGCCATCAGCAACTAGTCTGCGCGGCGTTGTTCTGATTCGACGACAACACCACGCCGTCGCTGGTCGTGATCGAACAGTTCAGCTTGCTGACCAGGAACAGACTGGACGCTTGGACCGAGCCGACATCGGACTGCGAGATCGGTGTCACCGTCAGTGACCACGGGATATAGACGTTGCGCTGGGTGCGCTGGCGACCCGAGGCGTCGACGTAAGTCACCGAGATGATGTCGCCGGGGGCCTTGCTCCCGGTGACCGTGTAGGTCACCTGACGCGGGCCGGCGGGCGCCGTCGTGGTGGTCGGGGGCGGCGGTGCCGTCGTCGTGGTCACGGGTGGTGGTGCCTCCGTCGTCGCGGGCGGGGGTGGTGGTGGCGGTGGTGGTGGGGGTTCCGTGGTCACCGTCACCGTCTCAGGGGGCGGCGGTGGCGGCTCCTCGGTCGTCACCGGCGGGGGTGGCGGCGGCGGTGGCGGCGTGGTGGTGATGATCTCGTCCTGCACCGGCGGGGGCTTGACGGTCGTGGTGGTCGCCGGGGTGGCCAGCTTGTTGCTGTCTGTACTGGTCACCAGCAGCGACACCGACACCACCAGCGCGACGGCGGCCACGATCGCGGTGATCCCGACAACCCACGGCCACCTCGGCGGCTGAGCCTCTTCGAGGTACTCGGTACCCGCGTCGTAGGTGTCGTAGTCGTAGAGCGCGGGGTCGGGCGCGACGAAGGGACCGGCGGTGTACTGCTCGGATTCCGGCGCGGAATAGGCCTCAAAGCCGGTACCGGTGGGTGTCTCACCCCGGTCGCCCGACTCCTCATCCGGCGGATTCGGCCCGCTCATGCTCGCCTGTCCTCTTTCGACTACATCACCGCGGCACGCGGGCCAAGGACTGGCACGTAGCGTGCCCACGGCTCCCGTTGCCCTGGCAAGACCCTACCCAACCGGGCAGGCAGGGTAGGGAGCAGCACACCGTTGGCGCGAAGTGATATCTCGATTGTGACCTACGCCGAGTCGCTCAGTGCTTCTCGGGTCCGATGTAGTACTCGAACACCAGACCGCACACCGCCGCGATCACGAAGACCACACCGGCCGCGATCAGCCAGGGCAGCCACAGAGCGGCGCCGACCGCGGCGGTCGAAAACGACAGCGCAATCAGGATGGGCCACCAGCTGTGCGGCGCGTAGAAACCCAACTCCCCTGCGCCGTCGCTGATTTCAGCGTCCTCGTAGTCCTCGGGGCGGGTGTCCAGGCGACGCGCCACGAACCGGAAGAAGGTGCCGGTGAGCAGCGACAGACCGGCGGTGAGCACCAGCCCGGTGGTGCCGGCCCACTCGATGCCGCCGTACTGGAACATCGCGGTGAGCACGCCGTAAACGATCGCCGCGAGGACGAAAAAGGCGGTCAGGATTTCGAAGAGCCTGGCTTCAATATGCATCTGCGGTCCCCTACTTGCTCGCCTGCGGGATCACTTGCTCGCCCCGACGGGTGTCGAACGGGTGGGTGGTGGTGGCCACCGGTGACTGGTTGATCGACTGCAGTGCCTCGGCATTGGTCTTGCCGGCGGTCCGCGCCTGCAGGTAGGCCTTGAAGTCGTTGGGCGAGACCACCCGGACCTCGAAGTTCATCATCGAGTGGTACGTGCCGCACATCTCCGCGCAGCGCCCGACGAACGCGCCGGTCTCGGTGATCTCGGCGACCTGGAACTTGTTCTCGGTGTGGTTGGCTTCCGGGTTCGGGAAGACGTCACGCTTGAACAGGAACTCCGGCACCCAGAACGAGTGGATGACGTCGGCGGAGGCGATCTGGAACTCGATGCGCTTGCCGGCCGGCAACACGAGCACCGGGATCTCGTTGCTGGTGCCCAGCGTCTCGACCTTGTCGAAGTTCAGGTACGTGCGGTCCTGCGGGTTCAGGCCGCGCACCGCGCCGACCTTCTCCTCGCCGTGGGCGTCGACACCCTCGGGCTTGGAGACCATCGCGGCCTTGCGCGCCGCGTCGGCACCGTCGTAGTCGAGCGTGCCGTCCTTGAAGTCGATCTTCTGGTAGCCGAACTTCCAGTTCCACTGGAAGGCCGTGACGTCGATGACGACCTCGGGATTGGGATCCCGGTGCATCATCTTCTCCTGCACGACGACTGTGAAGTAGAAGAGCACGGAGATGATCAGGAACGGGATGATCGTGAGCGCCAACTCCAGCGGCATGTTGTAGCCGAACTGGCGAGGCAGCTCCGCGTCGTCGGGCGTCCCCTTCTTCTTGCGGTGGAAAGCCATCGCCCAGAAGGTCAGGCCCCACACGATGATGCCGACCGCGAACGCGGCGATGACCGACCAGACCCACAAGTCGCGGTTGGTCTGCGCCTCGGGGGTGATGCCCTTGGGCCAGCCCAGGCCGAACACTTCCTCGTAGCTGCACCCGCTGAGAGCGAGCGCCAGCGCACCGAAGGTGACGGCTAACGCCAGTACCCGAATTCGGGAACCGCGGGTCTTCACGTAGGCGCCTCCTGCTCGCGGGAACTTTTCGCGAAACGAATACTACGCAGCGTAGACCACACCCGAACACCCAGCCCGGTTGATCGCTGGGTTGCGGCATACTAGGCCCGGTGTGCGGACTGCTGGCCCTGGTTACAGACCCCGCAGTCGCCGTCACCCCGCCCATCGTGGAAGCCGTGGCGGGCGCGTCGCATCTCATGCGCCACCGGGGGCCCGACGAGCCCGGAACCTGGTCGGACGACCGGGTTGTGCTCGGGTTCAACCGGCTCTCGATCATCGACATCGCCCACTCCCATCAGCCGCTGCGCTGGGGTCCGCCGGATGAACCCGACCGCTACGTCCTGGTGTTCAACGGCGAGATCTACAACTACCTGGAATTGCGTGCGGAGTTGCAGTCCGAGTTCGGCGCGGTGTTCGCGACCGACGGCGACGGCGAGGCGATCGTGGCCGCCTATCACCACTGGGGCACCGCGGCGCTGAGCCGGCTGCGCGGCATGTTCGCGTTCGCGCTGTGGGACACCACAAACCAGGAATTGTTCTGCGCCCGCGACCCATTCGGCATCAAGCCGCTGTTCATGGCCACCGGGTCGGCGGGCACCGCGGTCGGCAGTGAGAAGAAGTGCCTACTCGGCCTGGCCGCCGACGTCGGCTTCGACGAGTCGCTGGATGTGCGGGCGCTGCAGCACTACACGGTGCTGCAGTATGTGCCCGAGCCCGAGACGCTGCACCGCGGCATCCGCCGGCTCGAGTCGGGCTGCTACGCGGTCATCCGCCCCGGCGAGCAGCCACGGGTCCACCGCTACTTTGTCCCCCGGTTCTCGGCGGCCCCCTTCGTGGCGGGGCGTGAGCAGGACCGCTACGACGAGATCACCGCGGTCCTGGAGGACTCGGTCGCCAAGCACATGCGCGCCGATGTGACGGTCGGGGCGTTCCTGTCCGGCGGTATCGATTCGACCGCGATCGCCGCGCTGGCCATCCGGCACAATCCGCGCCTGATCACCTTCACCACCGGGTTCGAGCGGGAAGGCTTCTCCGAGGTCGACGTGGCCGTCGCGTCGGCCGAGGCGATCGGCGCGCGGCACGTGGCCAAGGTGGTCAGCCAGGCCGAGTTCGTGGCCGCGCTGCCCGAAATCGTCTGGTATCTCGACGAACCCGTTGCCGACCCGGCGCTGGTGCCGTTGTTCTTCATCGCCAGGGAGGCCCGCAAACACGTCAAGGTGGTGTTGAGCGGCGAGGGCGCCGACGAGCTGTTCGGCGGGTACACGATTTACCGGGAACCGTTGTCGCTCAAGCCTTTCGACTATCTCCCCCGGCCGGTCCGCAAGTCGCTGGGCCGGGCGTCGCGGCCGTTGCCGGAAGGCATGCGCGGCAAGAGCCTGCTGCATCGGGGCTCGCTGACCCTCGAGGAGCGCTATTACGGCAACGCCCGCAGCTTCTCCGACGAGCAGCTGCGCGCTGTGCTGCCCGGTTTCGATCCGGGCTGGACGCACACCGACGTCACCGCACCGGTCTACGCCGAGTCGGCCGGCTGGGACCCGGTCGCCCGGATGCAGCACATCGATCTGTTCACCTGGCTGCGCGGCGACATCCTGGTCAAAGCCGACAAGATGACGATGGCCAACTCGCTGGAACTGCGGGTGCCGTTCCTGGACCCCGAGGTGTTCGCGGTGGCCTCCCGGCTGCCCTACGACCAGAAGATCACCCGCACCACCACCAAGTACGCACTGCGCCGCGCGCTGGAGCCGATCGTGCCGCCGCACGTGCTGAACCGGGCCAAGCTTGGCTTCCCGGTGCCGATCCGGCACTGGCTGCGCGCGGGCGAGCTGATGGACTGGGCCTACGGCATGATCGACGCCTCGCAGGCCGGCCATCTCGTCGACATCCCCGCGGTGCGCGCCATGCTCGATGCGCACCGCGCCGGGGACAGCGATCACAGCCGACGGCTGTGGACGGTGCTGATCTTCATGCTGTGGCACGCGATCTTCGTCGAGAAGAGCGTGGTGCCGACGATCAGCGAACCGCAGTACCCCGTCCAGCTCTAAGCGATTGCCGCGGCAATCTCGTCGGCCGCCTCGTCACCGTAGGCGTCCCTGATGCGCGCGATCCCGGCGTTGCGGTCCCAGGTCCACTCCTGCGGACCCGGCGCTTCCAGCACCAGGGTGGCGACCAGCGACGCGAACTGCGCGGCGCGTTCCAGGCTCAGGCCGGCGTCGCGGCCGGTGAGGAATCCGGCACGGAAGGCGTCGCCGATACCGGTCGGGTCGTCCTTCTGCGTCTCGGGCACCACATCGACGTGGATGAAAGTGCCGTCACGGCCGACGAGGTCGACCCCGTTGGGGCCCAGCGTGGTGATGCGCAGCTGAATCTGGCTCATCACTTCGGCTTCCGACCAGCCGGACTTCTGCAGCAACAGGTCCCACTCGTAGTCGTTGGTGAACAGATACGTGGCGCCGTCGATGAGCCGGCGGATCTCGTCACCGGAGAGCCGGGCCAGCTGCTGGCTGGGGTCGGCGGCGAACGCCAGACCCAGCTTGCGGCACTCCTCGGTGTGCAGGAACATCGCCTCCGGGTCGTTGGCGCCGACAATCACCAATTCCGGTGCGCCGCTTCGCTCTACGAGATCGGCAAGCTTGATATCGCGGGCTTCTGACATCGCACCCGGGTAGAACGACGCGATCTGGGCCATGTCCTCATCGGTGGTGCAGACAAACCGCGCGGTGTAGGCGGTCTTCGACACCAGCACGTGGGAGGTGTCCACACCGTGCGATTCCAGCCACTGCCGGTACTCGTCGAAGTCCGAGCCGACAGCGCCGACCAGCGTCGGGTTGCCACCGAGCAGACCCATCGCGTAGGCCATGTTGCCCGCGACGCCGCCGCGATGCACCACCAGATCGTCGACCAGGAAGCTCAGCGACACCTTCTGCAGATGCTCTGCCAGGAGCTGTTCGGAGAACCGCCCGGGAAACCGCATCAGGTGGTCGGTGGCAATGGATCCGGTCACCGCGATCGCCACGTTGTGCCCGCCCTTCATTCGCTAGTGGGACTAGCACGCTCGGTGCGCTAGCCTGCGTACAAGAGCCGACTATATGGCCCGGCATCGGCCCCGCTGCGGCGGGTGCTTGAAGTTTCGGCCTCCGCGAAGATCCCAGGGAGACTTATCGATGGCTGGCCCGATTCCGCCGCATCAGCAGGTCGGGGCCGAGCCGTATCCCGACGAGCCGTACGGCCGGCCAGGAATGCCCACCCAAGGCCCCTACCCCGGCGTGTACCCGGGGGCGTTGCCGCCACCGGTGGCGTACCCGAAGCCGCGCCGGCGCCTAGGGCTGTGGCTGGGCCTGGTCGCGCTGGTGCTGGTGGGTGTCATCGTGGCGGCGGTCCTGCTCATCCGCACCGGGCCGGCGAGCACGACGGCGGCCGGCGGATTCACCGAGGCGTCGGCCAAGACGGCGATCACGAACTACCTGACCGCGCTGTCCAAGGGCGATACCGAGGCCGTCGCACGCAACAACCTGTGCGGCATGTACGACGGGGTGAAGGACCGCAAGTCCGATCTGGCGCTGGCGCGGTTGGCCAGCGATGCGTTCCGCAGGCAGTTCTCCGGGGCCGAGGTGACCTCGATCGATTCGATCGTGCCGTGGTCGAACTACCAGGCCCAGGTGTTGTTCACCATCAAGGTGGCGTCATCGGGCTCACGCGGCAGTCGCGGCGAGGAGCAGGGTGTGGCGCAGTTGCTGCGGCAGGGCAATCAGCTGCTGGTCTGCTCGTATCTATTGCGAACGGCCGCCCAGTACTGACTGGACGGCCGTCGCAAAAAACGGGGCGAGTGGAAGAGCTGCTTAATTGAACGAGTCGCCGCAGGCGCAGGAGCCGGTGGCTTGGGGGTTGTCGATCGTGAAGCCCTGCTTCTCGATGGTGTCGACGAAGTCGATCGTGGCGCCCTGGATGTAGGGCGCGCTCATCCGATCGACGGTCAGGTTGACGCCGCCGAACTCGCTGATCAGGTCGCCGTCGAGGGTGCGGTCGTCGAAGAACAGGTTGTAGCGCAGGCCGGCGCAGCCACCGGGCTGGACGGCGATCCGCAGCGCCAGGTCGTCGCGGCCCTCCTGGTCCAGCAGTGCCTTGGCCTTGGCGGCCGCCGCGTCGGTCAGGACCGCGCCGTGGGTCTCGGTCGTGGTCGACTGATCGGAAACAGTCATTGCGTCTCCCTAAAAGCTGATGTCTGTGTGGGTTGCCGTGAGGTGTTAGCCCACCTGGTCAACGGTACCTTGTCCGGGCACTATTCCCGAGTTGATGCGACGGCCCCGGCTTCCCCGAGCCCGGCTGCGGTCCGGCGGGCCAGTCCGGTGAGCTGGTTGGCGGCGTCGTCGATCGCGACCTGCACCGACCCGGCGTAGTCGGCGATCGCGTGCGCGGCGGTGATCCCCGCCTCATCCAGCACCGCCGGCCCCAGGGTGACCTGCCCGGCGAGCACCAGCACCGGGATGCCGCGGGTCAGGGCGCCGCCGGCCAGCGCGCTGACCACCTTGCCGTGCAGGGACTGGTCGTCGAACCGGCCCTCTCCGGTGACGATCATGTCGGCGGCAGCGATGTCCCCGGCCAGCCCGGTGAATTCAGCGATGACGGCCGCCCCGGACTCGCGCCGGCCGCCAAGTGCCAGCAGTGCGGCACCTAATCCCCCGGCCGCTCCCGCGCCGGGTTGCGGGCTGACCGTGTCACCGGCCAGCGCGTCGAGTTCGGCCCCCCACGCCGTCATCCGCTGCTCGAGGAGCTCCACGGTCGCCGGGTCGGCGCCCTTCTGAGGGCCGAAGATCCGCGCCGCGCCCATCGGGCCCAGCAGCGGGTGTTCGACGTCGGTGGCGGCGATCAGCTCGATGCCGGTCAGCTTCTCCTTGGCCTGGGCAAGACCACCGAGCGCCTCGATGAGCCCGCGCCCGCCGTCCGTGCAGGAGCTGCCGCCCAGGCCCACGACGATCCGGTTCGCGCCGGCATCCAGCGCGGCATCGACGAGCTGGCCCACCCCGTGGCTGTGCGCGGCGACCGCGGTGTCCGGGGTCGGCGGGCCGCCCAGCAGCGCCAGACCGCAGGCCTGCGCGCACTCGATGTAGGCCGTCGAGGTCTCGTGGTCATACACCCATTCGGCATCGACGACGTCGGTCAGCGGACCGGAAACCCGGGTGTGGTGAACCTCACCGAGTCGGCTGGCCAGCACGCCCACAAAGCCAGGGCCGCCGTCGGACTGCGGCGCCAGGGTGAGTTCGTCGGACGGCCGGGCTTGGCGCCAACCCGCGGCGATGGACTCGGCGGCTTCGACGGCGGTCAGGCTGTCGCCGTAACAGTCCGGCGCGATCAGCACCCGCATTCCTGCAGGGTAACCTGGCACGCGTGAAGCTGCTGGGCCGCAAGAAAGACGATGGCGACGCCAACGCCGAACCAATCGACGCCGACGAACCCGTCGTATTGGGGGGCACCACCGCACCCAAGGGCAAGCCGACCCCGAAGCGCAACGAGTCCGCCAAGCGCCGCGGGCCGGTCGCCCCGGCACCGATGACATCGGGCGAGGCACGCAAGCGTCGCAAGGAGATGCGCGCCACGCTGACCAAAGAGGAGCGCCAGGCCGACAAGGCTCAGCGGCGCACCGCGATGAACCAGCGGCGCGAGCGGATGATGGCCGGCGAAGAGGCCTACCTGCTCCCCCGCGACCAAGGTCCGGTGAAACGCTATGCGCGCGACATCGTCGACTCGCGGCGCAATGTCCTCGGCCTGTTCATGCCCGCCGCGCTGGGCCTGATCTTCGTGATGCTCGCCGTGCCGCAGGTCCAGCTGTTCATCTCCCCGGCGATGCTGGTGTTGATGTTGGTCATGGCGATCGACGGAGTCCTGTTGGGCCGCAAGGTCAACAGGGCTGTCAACGCCAAGTACCCGGATAACAGCGAAGGCTCGTTCAAGCTGGGGATGTACGCGGCGGGCCGCGCTTCCCAAATCCGCCGTATGCGCGCACCGCGACCGCAGGTCGACCGCGGCGCCAAGGTCGCCTGAGCCGACCAGACGGAGTGCGCACGCTGGTGCTCGGCGGAATCAGGTCGGGCAAGTCACGATGGGCTGAAGAGATCATGGCCGGCGAGTCCTCGGTGCGCTATGTCGCCACCGGTGCGTCCGCCGACGCCGATCCGGCCTGGGCGCAGCGGGTCGCCGAGCATCGCGATCGGCGGCCGGCATCGTGGAGCACCGTTGAAACCACTGATGTGGCGGCACTTTTGCGCGACGGTCCGCACACCGCGACCCTGGTCGACGATCTGGGCGGCTGGCTGACCGCCGCGCTGGACCGCCGCGGGTGGGATGGCGGTTCGGTGGCCGCCGACGTCGACGAGCTGGTCGGCGCCGTCGACGGATTCTCTGCCCCGCTGGCGTTGGTCAGCCCGGAGGTGGGCCTGACCGTGGTGGCCGCGACCGCGTCTGCCAGGCGCTTCACAGACGAGCTCGGCACACTCAACCAACGACTCGCCCAGTGCTGTGAGCAGGTGGTCCTGGTGGTTGCGGGACTACCGGTCTGGGTCAAACCGACGAAGGCGTTGAACTGATGGATTTCCCCGCGGTCACACCGCCAGACTCCAGTGCCGCAGCGGCGGCACAGCGCAGACAGGACATTCTCACCAAACCGGCCGGCGCCCTTGGCCGGCTCGAAGATCTCTCGGTGTGGGTGGCCAGCTGCCAAGGACTCTGTCCGCCAAGACAATTCGAGCACGCCCGGGTGGTGGTGTTCGCCGGTGACCACGGGGTGGCCCGCACGGGGGTGTCGGCCTACCCGCCGGAGGTCACCGCGCAGATGGTGGCCAACATCGACGCCGGCGGCGCGGCGATCAACGTGCTGGCCGGCATCGCGGGCGCGTCGGTACGCGTCGTCGACATCGCGGTGGACTGCGAGCAGCCGCTGACCGAGGCAATCGGCGCGCACAAGGTTCGTCGTTCCAGCGGCAACATCGCCCTCGAGGATGCGCTCAGCGCCGAGGAGGTTGTCGCCGCGCTGGACGCCGGCCGCCAGCTGGCCGACGCCGAGGTCGACGCCGGTGCGGATCTGTTGATCGCCGGTGACATGGGCATCGGGAACACCACCGCCGCGACGGCGTTGATCGCCACGCTCACCGACACCGAGCCGGTGGCGGTGGTGGGCCGCGGCACGGGTATCGACGACGCCGCGTGGGTGCGCAAGACGGCGGCGGTGCGCGATGCGATGTTTAGGGCCAGGCAGTTTCGCCCCGATCCGGTCGGGCTGTTGCGCACCTGCGGCGGCGCGGACCTGGCCGCGATGGCCGGGTTCTGCGCGCAGGCCGCGGTGCGGCGCACTCCCCTGCTGCTCGACGGCGTGGTCGTCACGGCTGCGGCGCTGGTCGCCGATCGCATGGCGCCCGGGGCGCGGGCCTGGTGGCAGGCCGGGCATCGGTCGACCGAGCCGGCGCACACGCTGGCGCTGGCCCATCTGGATTTGGTTCCGATCGTGGATCTGGGCCTGCGCCTTGGCGAGGGCACCGGCGCCGCGGTGGCGCTGCCGATCCTGCGCGCGGCCGTCGCGACGCTGGCGTCGATGGCCACCTTCGAGGGCGCCGGCGTCTCCGAACGCGCGTCGGACTGACTGTGTTTCGTTCGCTGGCAACCGCTTTCGCCTTCGGGACGGTGTTGCCGGTCCCACTGCACGGTGAGGTGGTCGGCCGTTCGACGATGACGGCGCTGCCGATTGTCGGCGCGACGCTCGGCGCGCTCGCCGCCGCGGCGCTATGGGGCGGTGCGTGGGCCTTCGGTGCGCACAACCCACTGGCCGGGGTACTGGCCGTCGCCGTGCTGCTGCTCGCCACCCGGGGCCTGCACATCGACGGGCTCGCCGACACGATCGATGGATTGGGTTGCTACGGACCGCCGGAACGCGCACTGCAGGTGATGCGGGACGGAACGGCAGGCCCGTTCGGCGTCGCGGCCGTCGTCGTGGTGGTGGCCGCCCAGGCGCTGGCGTTCGCCACGGCACCGTCGAGCTGGACCGGGCTGCTCGCGGTCGTGACCGCGCTGGCTACCGGGCGGGTGGCCGCGGTGCTGGCGTGCCGGCGCGGAGTGCCCGCGGCCGACGGCAGCGTGCTGGGCAAACAGGTCGCGGGCAGTCAACCATTGGCGGTTGTGCTGGTCTGGGGCCTGCTCGTGGCCGGGCTCGCGACGGTGGCCACGCCGAGGGTGTGGCAGGGACCGCTGGTGGTGCTGGTCGCGCTGGGGCTGGCCGCAATCCTGGTGGCTCATTGTGTGCGACGGTTCGGCGGTATCACCGGCGACGTGCTGGGCGCGGTGATCGAGCTGACGACGACATGGGTGATCATCGGTCTGGTGGCCCGTGCCTGACGGCGATCTGCCCGAATTGCGGCGCGGGGCCAGCAAACCGAATTAGATTCGGGCATAGGCAGGGGGTGGCCAATGGGCATATCGGACGGGACGCCCGATTCGCATTGGTTCGAGCAGTTGGCCAACAGCAGCGCAACGGTGTTCTTCGCCTTGCGAGTGAAACCGGACCTGGCTTTCGAATACCTCAACGGCGCCGCCGAGAACCTGCTCGGCTGGACGGCGGCCGAAGCAGCCGCCAACCCCGAGGTCGTGCTGGGTGGGATCAACGCCGCACAGATGGATCTGCTTGAGCAGCTCCTGGCGCTGGCCCCTGGCGAAGAGACGAACATCGAACTGAGCTGGCGACACCGAGACGGGAGCCCGGTCTACGGACGGACATTCATCCGGTCGCGACAGCGCGAGGACGGCTCAGTGGTCTTGGAGGGCGCGACCCGCGACGTGACCCAGTTGCATGCCGTGGAGGCCGAACTCCGGCAGTCCGAGGAGCGCTACCGCCTCCTCGTCGAAAACGCCTGGGACGTGGTGTGGACAGCGGCGGTGAACGGCACCGTGACCTACGTCAGTCCCGCCATCGAAAGGCTGCGCGGGGTCACCGTGGAGGAGACGATGACCCAGTCACTCGAGCAGTTCTATCCCCCGAAATCCGCCGACAGCGTTCGGAAGTACTTCCGCAGCGCGCTTGCCGCGGCCGAGAACGGCACCGAGCTGCCGCCCTTTCGTCTGGAACACGAGTTCTTTCACAAGAATGGCTCAAAGGTGTCCGCCGAGATGCAGGTCATCCCCCACCTCGATCAGGAAGGGCGGGTCCTGGAAATCCTCGGCGTCACCCGGGACATCACGGAACGCAAGGTATTCGAGGCCGAGCTGAGGCGGTTGGCCGTCACCGACCCGGTGACCGGCGTGTGGAACCGGCGCCACGGTGAGGAGCTGCTGTCCGCCGACCTGAGCGCGTCCCACGACGATGGCCAGTCGCTGTCGCTGTTGATGCTCGACGTCGACAACTTCAAGACCATCAACGACACCCGGGGGCATCAGGCCGGTGACCGGGTCCTCGTCGAGTTTGGCCGGCGCCTGGCTGCCGTCAGTCGAGATACCGACATGGTGGCCCGTTGGGGCGGTGAGGAATTCGTCATCCTGTTGCGTAACTGCGCATTACCGGATGGTGTGCGCATCGCCGAAAACATTCGCGCCACGATCGCGGACACCCCGTTCATCGACGCCGGCGCGGTGACGGTGAGCATCGGGGTCGCCGAGGCCACCCGGCAGGACGATGTGACGTCGTGGGTGGCCCGCGCCGACGAGGCGCTCTATGCAGCCAAGGGGTCGGGACGTAACACCGTGCGGGCGGGCCTGGCTAGCTGAGCCTGGCCATCCAGCCGTGTGTGTCGGCGAAGGTGCCGCGCTGGATGCCGGTGAGCGTGTCGCGCAACGCCATCGTCACCTCACCGGGCTGCCCGTCGGCGATGGTGAAGTCGCCGTCGCCGTACTTGACGTGTGAGACCGGGGTGATGACGGCTGCGGTGCCGCAGGCGAACACCTCGGTGATCTCCCCGGCGGCCGCGCCCTTGCGCCATTCCTCGACGTCGATCTTGCGTTCCTCGACGCCGTAGCCGGCGTCGCTGGCCAGTTGCAGCAGCGAATCACGGGTGATCCCGGGCAGCAGCGAGCCGGACAGCTCCGGGGTGACCAGCCGTGCCGAGCCGCCGCTACCGAAGACGAAGAACAGGTTCATCCCGCCCATCTCCTCGATGTAGCGGCGTTCGATCGCGTCGAGCCACACCACCTGATCGCAGCCGTGCGCGGTCGCTTCGGCTTGCGCCAGCAGCGAGGCGGCATAGTTGCCGCCGAATTTTGCCGCACCGGTGCCGCCCGGGCTGGCGCGCACGTATTCGGTGGACAGCCACACGCTGACCGGTTTGATCCCGCCCTTGAAGTAAGCGCCGGCCGGTGAGGCGATGACCAGGTAGCGGTATTCGGTGGCCGGCCGTACCCCCAGGCCGGGCTCGGTGGCGATCACGAACGGCCGCAGGTACAGCGACGCCTCGCCGCCGGCGGGCGGCACCCACTGGTCGTCGACGGCAATCAGCTGACGCAGGGATTCGACGAACAGCTCCTCGGGCAGCTCCGGGATCGCCAGCCGCCGCGCCGAGCTGCGCAGCCGCGCCGCGTTGGCCTCCGGACGGAACGACACGATCGCTCCGTCCGCCCACCGGTAGGCCTTGAGGCCCTCGAAAATCTCCTGCGCGTAGTGCAGGACGATGGCCGACGGATCCAGCTCGATCGGGCCGTACGGCATGACGCGCGCGTCATGCCACCCCAGTTCGTCGGTGTAGAGCACCGACACCATGTGGTCGGTGTGGAACCGGCCAAAGCCTGGATCGGCCAGGATGTCAGCCCGTACCTCGTCGCTCGCCGGATTCGCGTTGCGCTCAACCGTGAACTCGAGGGGACCGTCTGTCATAGCAGAAATTGTAGACCGGGCCGCTACTCAATTCCCCAGGTCGCTTCGCTCCTGCCCGCCGCTACCGAGTTTTGACCTCGACGAAAGGCGGCTTGACCACCTCGCACTCCAATGGGCGGCCGCGGACGTCGACGTTGACCAGGGCACCGTCGTCGATTCCGGCGTCGGCGTCGATGAGGGCAAGCGCGATACCGACTTTCAGCGTCGGCGAGAACGTGCCCGATGTCGTGACGCCCACCGTCTCGGAGCCATTGAGCACGCTCAGATCGGGACGCAGCACGCCCCGGCCGGTCGCGCGCAGGCCGCGCAGCAGACGGCGCGGGCCGGCCTGCTTCTCGGCCAGCAGGGCCTCGCGGCCCCAGAACGCGTCCTTCTTCCAGCCGATCGCCCAGCCGCAGCGGGCCTGCAGCGGCGAAATGTCCAGTGACAGCTCGTGGCCGTGCAGGGGGTAGCCCATCTCGGTGCGCAGGGTGTCGCGTGCGCCCAGCCCGGCGAGTTGTCCACCGGCGCCCTGTACCTCGGCCACCAGGGCGTCGAACACCACCGGCGCGGAGTCCCACGGCGGCAACAGCTCGTAGCCCTGCTCGCCGGTGTACCCGGTGCGGCAGACCCGCACCGGCACACCGGAGTACGTGGCGTCGGCATAGCCCATGTAGTCCATGTCGGTGGGCAAGCCAAGCTTGGCGAGCACATCGGCGGAGCGGGGGCCCTGGACGGCGAGTACGGCATACGAGCGATGCTCATTGGTGATCGAAATGCCAAGTGGCGCAGCCGCTTGCAAGGCCTCGACCACGGCGGCGGTATTGGCGGCGTTGGGCACCAGGAAGATCTCGTCGTCGCTGACGTAATAGGCGATGAGGTCGTCGATCACCCCGCCGTCCGGCGTGCAGCACAGGGTGTACTGCGCCTTGCCGGGGCCGATCCGGTGCAGGTCGTTGGTCAAGGCGGAGTTCACGAAGTCCGCGGCGCCGGGGCCGACCACCAGCGCCTTGCCCAGATGGCTGACGTCGAACAGGCCGACGGCTTCGCGGGTGGCGGTGTGCTCGCCGACCGTTCCGGCGTAGGACACCGGCATCAGCCAGCCTCCGAACGACGCGAAGGTGGCGCCCAGCGCGCGGTGCTGACTGTCGAGCGGCCCATGCAGCAGGCCTGATGTGTCGGTCACGGCCAACAACACTAATCCCCCGCGATTAGTGTGAATCCTCGTGAGCACTGAAGCCGGCTACCTAGCCCCCACCGTCACCGTCGCGACCACGCTGCCCAAGCGCGCCTTGGGTGCGGTGTTGATCGTCCCGGTCGTGACCGACCCCGACGGCGACGGCTCCGCCACGGTCGTCGGCGGCCCGTTCCTCGACGCCGAGGCCATCGGCGAAATCCAGGTGAGCCTGCGGGCCCTGGGCGCCAAGGGCGGCCCCGAGCAGGTCACCCGCCTGCACGTGCCGTCGCTCGCGGTGGGCAGCGTGCTGACCGTCGGGCTCGGTGCCGACCGTGACGAGTGGCCGGCCGACGTCATCCGGCGCGCGGCCGGGGTGGCGGCCCGGTCGCTGTCCGGAGTGGAGACCGTGATCACCACGCTGACCGAGCTGCACCTGGAGGCCGCGATCGAGGGGCTGATCCTGGGGAGCTACCGGTTCACCGAATTCCGCAGCGCCAAGACCGCGCCGAAGGAAGCGGCCCTTGGCAAGATCGTCGCGCTGAGCACCGCGGCCGGCGCCAAGAAGGACGCGGCACGGGCCACCGACATCGCGACCGCAGTGGCCACCGCCCGCGATTTCGTCAACACCCCGCCGAGCCACCTGTTCCCTGGCGAATTCGCCAAGCGCGCCAAGGCTTTGGGCGAGGCGGTCGGCCTGGAGGTCGAGGTACTCGATGACAAGGCGCTGGCCAAGGCCGGCTTCGGCGGCATCATCGGCGTGGGCAAGGGCTCGTCCCGCCCACCGCGGCTGGTGCGACTGACTCACCGCGGGGGTAAGGGCAAGAAGGCCAAAACCGTCGCGCTGGTTGGCAAGGGCATCACATTCGACACCGGAGGCATCTCGATCAAGCCGGCCGCCTCGATGCACCACATGACCTCGGACATGGGTGGGGCCGCAGCGGTGATCGCCACGGTGGTGCTGGCCGCCAAGCAGGGGCTGCCGATCGACGTGATCGCCACGGTGCCGATGGCCGAGAACATGCCGTCATCGACGGCGCAACGTCCCGGTGACGTGCTGACCCAGTACGGCGGGATCACCGTCGAGGTGCTCAACACCGACGCCGAGGGGCGGCTGATCCTGGCCGACGCCATCGTGCGGGCCTGCGAGGACGACCCGGACTACCTGATCGAGACCTCGACGCTGACCGGCGCCCAGACCGTCGCGCTGGGCGCCAGGATCCCCGGCGTGATGGGCAGCGACGACTTCCGCGACCGGGTGGCCCGGATCTCGCAGGACGAGGGCGAGAACGGCTGGGCGATGCCGCTGCCCGACGAATTGAAAGACGACCTCAAGTCCTCTGTGGCCGACCTCGCCAACGTCAGCGCGCAGCGGTTCGCCGGCATGCTGGTCGCCGGGGTCTACCTGCGTGAGTTCGTCGCCGAAGACGTGCAATGGGTGCATATCGACGTCGCCGGGCCGGCGTACAACACGTCCGGCCCGTGGGGATACACCGGCAAGGGCGGCACCGGGGTGCCGACGCGGACGATGTTCGCGGTCCTGGAGGACATTGCCGCCAACGGCTAGCGCAGCGGGAAGTCCCAACGGCTAGTGCAGCGGAAAATCGATACCGTGCTCCGCGGGGGGACGCGGACTGAAGATGCGCAGCTCCTCCTCGCCGATGCGCACCTCGTTGATGGAGGCCTCGCGGCGGCAGTTGAGACCGTGGGCGTCGAATTCCCACAGTTCGTTGCCGTAGCTGCGCCACGACTGCCCGGCCTCGTCGTGCCACTCGTACTGGAACCGCACGGCAATGTGGTTGTCGTGGAACGCCCACAGTCCCGTGCGCAATGCGTAGGAGTGTTCGCGCCGAAACTTCGCGATCAGGAAGTCGACGATCTGGTCACGTCCGGTGACAAAGGTGTCGCGGTAGCGCCACACCGAATCCGGCGAAAAGCCCAGTGCGACATGCCAGGGATCGCGGGTGTTCCAGGAGTCCTCGGCGGCCTGCACTTTGGCCAGCGCGGAGTCGAGGTCGAAGCACGGCAGCGCCAAGCGGGTGCGCGTGGTCTCGGTCATGGCTCGACCCTGGCAGCCGAGCTCGCGACTGGCATCACCGCAGGCCGCCATAACGCTCTACCTGCTAGCTGGTAGAGCGAGCGTTAGATGAGCTTCTGGCGGGCGGTGCTGCGCATCACCTGCGGGGCGATGCGCGACGTGCCGTACAGCAGGTAGGCCTCTGGTGCCACGGGCCGGACCGCCTTGTTCTTCACGACGGAGTCGACGATCGCCTTGGCCACCTTCTCCGGGCCGTAGCCGCGCTTGTCGAACCCGGCGGCGACCTGCTTCTGCCGCGCCGCCACCGCACCGGCCTTGCCCTCGGGCGCATCCCAGCGGGTGGTATGGATGATGTTCGTGTTGATCACGCCCGGGCAGATGGTCGTCAATCCGATTCCGGCGGAATCCAATTCGGCGCGCAGGCAATCGGAGAACATGTACACCGCCGCTTTCGATGTGCAGTACGCGTTCATGGCCTGCAGCGGCGCGTACGCCGCCATCGAGGACACGTTGACGACGTGCCCGCCGAGACCGCGGTCGACCATCCGCTGGGCGAACGACCGGCAGCCGTTGACGACGCCGCCGAGGTTCACGTCGAGCACCCGATCCCACTCCTGCGCGGGGGTGTCCAGGAATGAGCCCGCCTGGCCGATGCCTGCGTTGTTCACCACGACGTCGGGCACGCCGTGGTCACGGCATACGCGCTGGGCGAACTCCTCGACGGCGTCGGCGTCCGAGACGTCGAGCACGTAGGAGTGCGCGACGCCGCCGCCTGCGGTGATGTCCGCGGCGGTCTTCTTCACACCGGCCTCGTTGAGGTCACTGACCACCACCTCGGCACCCAGCCGGGCGAACAGCAGCGCCGTCTCGCGCCCGATGCCGCTGCCCGCACCGGTGACCGATACGAGCTTGTCGCCGAACTGCTTTCGCGGCCGGTTGACCTGGGCGCGCAGTAGCGCGCGACTGGCCGGCTTGCCGTCGAGGTGTTCGGCCAGCTCGGTCACCGCCGCGGCCAGCACCTGCGGGTGGGAGAACGGCGACCAATGCTTGGCGCGAATGTCGCGGCGCCACAAGCGCGGCGCCCAGCGGGCGGTGTCGTCATAGACGTGGGGCCGCACGTACGGGTCGTCGAGATTGACGATCACCTGCACCGGGACCTCGACGTAGCGGTCGTTGCGGACGCGAAGCAGCGAGTGAAAGAAGTTGGCGCGGTAGATCTTCAAGCCGTTGACGGCATCGGCGGTGTAGGTCTGTCCGTAGTGCCGCTGCTCGACGGGGATGCCCCGGGTCAGCATCAGCTTCAGTGGCGCGGCGGCGGCTCGCATCAGCGCGGGGGCCAGCACCGGTACCGAGAATGCCGACATGTAGCTGAGGTGGGCGGCCTGAGACAGCGCGCGGGCGAACAACTTCGGCCGGTACGGCCGCTTGAGGCCGTCGCGGACATAGCGGCTGAAGTGATCGGCGCCGGGGCCGGACACCGAGGTGAAGGACGCCACCCGGTCGGCGGCCTCGGGGCGGGCCACGTACTCCCACATGGTGGCCGATCCCCAGTCGTGGGCCAGCACGTGCACCGGCTGCCCGGGACTGAGTTCGGCGATCACGGCGGCGAAGTCGTCAGCGAGATGGGCCATCGTGTAATACGAGAATGACTTGGGTCCCGAGGACGCGCCCGCGGCCCGGTTGTCGTAGCGGATGATCCGGAACTTGTCGGCCAGCAGCGGCACCACGCCATCCCACAGCGCATGGCAGTCGGGCCAGCCGTGGACCAGGACGAGGGTCGGTCCCTGCGGGTTGCCCTCCTCGTAGACCGCGAGGCGGGTTCCGTCGTTGCTGTCGACATAACGCATGGTCATCAGGACTCCAGATCTCGATCTCGTTCACGACGGCGTTCGATCCGCCGTCGGGCGTCATAGTCGCGCATCCGCTGCGGATACCCGACTTTCTGCACGTCGTACACGGGTATGGCGAGCTGCTCGCCGAGCCTGCGGGCACCGGCCGGGCCGCCTGCGGGGCGGCGGGTCCACTCACCGTCGGCGGCCACCAGCACGATGGTCAACGGCGTGACGCTGGTCTTGGGCTCGACGAATGCCTCGACCCCGGTGCGCAGCGCGGCCCAATCCCGCAGATGCTTTTGGTCGGCGGCAACATCTGATTCGCCCCGGCTACCGGGCCGGAACCTGTCGAACAGCCCCAACTCCCACGCACTCCTCTCAGTGGTTCTTTCCATCGATGGTGCCAGAGAAAACACACCTCGCCCTGAGTGCATGTGAGTGGCTCGGCAATGACAGGATGGGTATACGACGCTGTGGTATGCCATAAGCCCGACCCGCACGACTGACCGTTCGAGGGAGTCAACACAATGGCCGTCTCCGTCCAGATGCCGGCACTCGGTGAGAGCGTCACCGAGGGGACCGTCACCCGGTGGCTCAAGCAAGAGGGCGATACCGTCGAGGTCGACGAACCTCTGCTCGAGGTCTCGACCGACAAGGTCGACACGGAGATCCCCTCGCCGGTGTCGGGCGTGCTGACCAAGATCGTTGCCCAGGAGGACGACACCGTCGAGGTCGGTGGCGAACTCGGGATCATCGGGGAAGCCGGCGAGGAGGCCTCCTCGGAGCCCGCCCCGGCTGCCGAGGAGAAGCCCGCCGAGGAGCCAGCCGCCCAGCCGGAGCCGGCCGCCGAAGAGAGCGAGCCCGAATCCGAACCTGAGCCCGAACCCGCCGCGCAGCCGGCCGCAGAGTCGTCGGGGTCCTCGACCTCAGTGGTGATGCCCGAACTCGGCGAGTCCGTCACCGAGGGCACCGTGACCCGGTGGCTGAAGAAGGTCGGCGACTCGGTTGACGTCGACGAGCCCCTGGTCGAGGTGTCCACCGACAAGGTCGACACCGAGATCCCCTCACCGGTGGCCGGGACGCTGATCAGCATCACCGCCGAGGAGGACGACACCGTCGCGGTCGGTGGCGAGCTGGCCAAGGTCGGCGAAGCCGGTGCCGCGCCGGAACCCAAGGCCGAACCGAAGCCGGAACCTAAACCCGAGCCGAAGGCCGAACCCAAACCGGAACCGAAGGCCGAGCCCAAGCCCGAACCGAAGCCCGAGCCCAAGCCGGAACCCACGCCCGAGCCCAAGCAGGCGCCGGCGGCCGCTGACGAGGGTGCCGCAGGCGACGGCAGCCCGTACGTCACCCCGCTGGTACGAAAGTTGGCCGTCGAGAACGAGATTGACCTCACCAGCGTCAAGGGCACCGGCGTCGGCGGTCGCATTCGCAAGCAGGATGTGCTGGCCGCCGCTGAGGCCAAGAAGGCCCCCGCCGCCGCTCCTGCAGCCGCGGCACCGGCGGCCGCCGCCCCGGCTGCCTCGGCGGCACCGTCGCCCCTGGCTCATCTGCGCGGCACCACGCAAAAGGCCAACCGGATCCGGCAGATCACCGCCAAGAAGACCCGCGAATCGCTGCAGACCACTGCGCAGTTGACGCAGACCCACGAGGTCGACATGACCAAGATCGTGGCGCTGCGGGCCAAGGCGAAGACCACCTTCGCCGAGCAGGAAGGGGTCAACCTGACCTACCTGCCGTTCATCGCCCGCGCGGTGATCGATGCGCTCAAGGCACATCCGAACATCAACGCCAGCTACAACGAGGACACCAAAGAGATCACCTACTACGACGCCGAGAACCTCGGCTTCGCAGTGGACACCGAGCAGGGTCTGCTCTCGCCGGTGGTGCACAACGCCGGTGACCTTTCGCTGGCCGGGCTGGCGCGCGCCATCCACGACATCGCCGACCGGGCCCGCAGCGGCAACCTCAAACCCGATGAACTCTCCGGTGGCACGTTCACGATCACCAACATCGGCAGCCAGGGCGCGTTGTTCGACACCCCGATCCTGGTGCCGCCGCAGGCCGCGATGCTGGGCACCGGCGCGATCGTGAAACGGCCCCGGGTAATCGTCGACGACCTCGGCAACGAGTCGATCGGTGTTCGATCCATCTGCTATCTGCCGCTCACCTACGATCACCGGCTGATCGACGGCGCGGACGCCGGCCGCTTCCTGACCACCATCAAGCGGCGGCTCGAAGAAGGGGCGTTCGAGGCCGACCTAGGCCTGTGACGCTATGAGCCAACCGGTAGAGGGGCTCGTCGTTGCGATAGCCGGTTCATCCGGCCTCATTGGTTCGGCGTTGGTGTCAGCGCTGCGTGCCGCCGACCACCGTGTGGTGCGCATCGTGCGCAGGGCACCGGCCAACGGCGACGAGCTGCACTGGAATCCCGACAGCGGCGAGTTCGATCCCGCCGGCCTGGAGGGCGTCGACGCCGTGATCAACCTGTGCGGGGTGAACGTCGGCGAGAAACGGTGGTCGGGCGCGTTCAAGCAGAGCCTGCGCGACAGCCGCATCGGTCCCACCGAGGTGATCTCCGCCGCCGTCGCCGACGCCGGCGTCCCGGTGCTCATCAACGCCAGCGCGGTCGGCTACTACGGCGACACCCGCGGCCGCGTCGTCGACGAAACCGCGCCTGCCGGAGGGGGTTTCCTCTCCCGGCTCTGCATCGACTGGGAGTCCGCGGCGCTGGCCGCCGAGGACGCCGGTGCGCGCGTGGTGCTGGCCCGGTCAGGGTTGGTGCTGTCCCCCGGCGGCGGGGTGCTGGCTCGGCTGCGTCCACTGTTCAGCCTCGGCCTGGGCGCTCGGCTGGGCAGCGGGCGGCAGTACATGCCGTGGATCAGCCTCGAGGACGAGATCCGCGGGCTGTTGTTCGCGATCAACAACGACGACCTGTCCGGTCCGGTGAACTTCACCGGACCGGCGCCGGTGACCAATTCGGAGTTCACCGCGGCGTTGGGCCGGGCGCTGAACCGGCCGACGGCGTTGCTGGTGCCCGGGTTCGCGTTGCGCACTCTGCTCGGCGAGTTCGCCGACGAGGGGCTGCTCGACGGGCAGCGGGCCATCCCCGCCGCGCTGGAGCGGGCCGGGTTCGTCTTCCACCACAACACCATCGGCGAGGCGCTCGCGTACGCGACCGCGTCCACCTCTGCGTAGTAGCGTCGAGGAGGTGCGGCAGTCAATCCGATCCAGCTCAGCGGACCTGCAGGTGCGCCAGCTGGGCACCATCGACTACCTGGCGGCCTGGGAATTACAGCGCGAGGTGGCCGACGCCCGGGTGGCCGGTGGACCGGACACGCTGCTGTTGCTGGAGCATCCCGCGGTCTACACCGCGGGTAAACGCACCGAAGCCCACGAACGGCCGATGGACGGCACACCCGTCATCGACACCGATCGCGGCGGCAAGATCACCTGGCACGGCCCCGGACAGCTGGTCGGCTATCCGGTGATCGGCCTGGCCGAACCATTGGATGTGGTGAATTTCGTTCGGCGCCTTGAGGAATCGCTGATCCGCGTGTGTGCCGACTTCGGGGTCGACGCCGGTCGGGTGGACGGCCGCTCCGGGGTGTGGCTGCCTGCCGAGGGTGCTCGCCCGGCCCGCAAGATCGCCGCGATCGGCATTCGAGTGGCCCGCGGGACGACGCTGCACGGGTTCGCCCTGAACTGCGACTGCGACCTGCAGGCGTACTCGACGATCGTGCCGTGTGGAATCGCCGACGCCGGGGTGACTTCGCTGACGGCGGAACTGGGCCGGCCCGTCGGTGTCGAGGACGTCCGTACCCGAGTGGCCGAGACGGTGTGTGACGCACTGGACGGCCGCCTGCCCGTAACATTGACCACGTGACAGTTCCCGCTCGGTCCGATGTCGCCGGCCCAGCGGCTCCGGAAGGCCGCAAACTGCTGCGCCTGGAGGTTCGCAACGCCGAGACGCCGATCGAGCGCAAGCCGCCGTGGATCAAGACCCGGGCGCGAATGGGCCCCGAGTACACGAATCTCAAAGCACTGGTCAAGCGCGAAGGTCTGCATACCGTCTGCGAAGAAGCCGGCTGTCCCAATATCTTCGAATGCTGGGAAGACCGCGAGGCGACATTCCTCATCGGCGGCGAGCAATGCACCCGGCGCTGTGATTTCTGCCAGATCGACACCGGCAAGCCCGCGGAGCTCGATCGCGACGAGCCGCGGCGGGTCGCCGAGAGCGTCGCCGCGATGGGCTTGCGCTACGCGACGGTGACCGGGGTGGCCCGCGATGACCTGCCCGACGGCGGGGCGTGGCTGTACGCCGAAACGGTGCGCGCCATCAAGGAACTCAACCCGGCCACCGGGGTGGAGCTGTTGGCCCCGGACTTCAACGGCGAGCCGGAGCTGCTGCGCGAGGTGTTCGACTCGCGGCCGGAAGTGTTCGCGCACAACGTGGAAACGGTGCCCCGGATCTTCAAGCGGATCCGTCCGGCCTTCCGCTACCAGCGCAGCCTCGATGTGCTGACCGCCGCCCGCGAGGCCGCACTGGTCACCAAGAGCAACCTGATCCTGGGCATGGGCGAGACCATCGACGAGGTGCACACCGCGCTGACCGATCTGCACAGCGCGGGATGCGACATCATCACGATCACCCAGTACCTGCGCCCGTCGCTGCGTCACCACCCGGTCGAGCGGTGGGTCAGGCCCGAGGAGTTCGTCGACCTGGCCACCTACGCCGAGGGGCTGGGATTCGCCGGGGTGCTGTCCGGACCGCTGGTGCGCTCCTCTTACCGTGCCGGCCGGCTGTATCAGCAGGCAGCGGCGGCGCACAAGCTCACGCGGTGACCGCGGCGTCACGCTGATCGCGGGCCCGTATTCTTGGTAGTTATGGCGAAAACCCGCAACGCTGCGCAAGACAAGGCAGCCAAGGCCGAGGCAAAGGCTGCCAGCAAGGCCGCTGCCAAGCAGCGCCGCAAGCAGCTGTGGCAGGCGTTCCAGATGCAGCGCAAGGAAGACAAGCGGCTGCTGCCCTACATGATCGGTGCGTTCGTGCTGATCCTGGGAGCATCAGTGGCCGCCGGCGTTGTCGTCGGCGGGTTCACCATGTACATGCTGATCCCGCTGGGCGTGGTGCTGGGCGCGCTGGTGGCGTTCATCATCTTCGGCCGGCGCGCGCAGAAGTCGGTGTTCACCAAGGCTGAGGGTCAGACCGGTGCGGCGGCCTGGGCCCTGGACAACCTGCGCGGCAAGTGGCGGGTGACCCCGGGGGTCGCGGCCACCGGTCACTTCGACGCCGTGCACCGGGTGATCGGCCGTCCCGGCGTGATCTTCGTCGCCGAGGGTTCCCCGGCGCGGGTGAAGCCGCTGCTGGCGCAGGAGAAGAAGCGCACCGCGCGGCTGGTCGGTGACATCCCGATCTACGACGTGATCGTCGGCAACGGCGAGGGCGAGGTGCCGCTGTCCAAGCTGGAGCGGCATCTGACCAAGCTGCCGGCCAACATCACCGTCAAGCAGATGGACGTGCTGGAGTCCAAGCTCGCCGCGCTGGGCACCCGGGCGGGTCCGGCGGCGATGCCGAAGGGGCCGCTGCCCGCGCAGGCGAAGATGAAGGGCGTGGCACGCACGGTGCGGCGACGCTGACGGGCTTGGGGGGCCGTTTTGTGTACTGCATGTGAGTGGGCGCCGCACTTCAGCGCTCTCGGTTCCGGAGTTCTGACGCGGCGGACGGCGCTGCGAGCCGTGGCGGTGACGGCCGTCGCGGCGACAGGTGCGGCGTGTGCGAAGCCGCCCGCGGCGGTGGGCCGCACAACCGCCGACTTCGTGTTCCGCAGCGGCCGGATCTACACCGTGTCACCCGCCAAGCCGTGGGCGCAGGCGGTGGCTGTCACGGGCAACACGATCGCCTATGTCGGGGACGACGCCGGCGCGATGGCGCTCGCAGGCCCCGACACGCACGTCGTCGACCTCAAAGGCAACCTGCTATTGCCGGGGTTCGTGGAGGGTCACATCCACCCGTTCCTCGGCGCGTTCCTGACCAGCGGTGTCGACCTTCAAGTGCCCACGGGTGCGGACGCGCTGGCTGCGATCGCCGCATACGCGAAGGAACATCCCGACGGTCCAGTGCGTGGATTCGGTTGGCGCGTCGACATGTTCGGGCCCGACGGGCCTACCCGCGGCGAGCTGGACCGGGTGCTGCCCGACCGGCCCGGGTTCTTCTTCGCGATCGACGGTCACAGCATGTGGGCCAACAGCAAGGCGTTGGAGAAGGCCGGCGTCGGCCGGGACACCCCTGATCCGATTCCCGGTTTCAGTTATTACGCCCGCGACGAGCACGGCGACCCGACCGGCTACATCCTCGAAGTCGATGCCGTGCTGAGCCTGGTCAACGCCGTCGACCCGATCTCAGCGCATTCGATGCAGACGCTGCTGGAGACGTGGCTGCCGAAGGCGTCGGCCGCGGGGATCACCTCGGTCTTCGATGCCGGGGTGCCGCCGATCGGTGAGGACCAGGGCGCCATCATCAGCCTGTACACCGACCTGGAGCAGCGCGGGGCGCTGCCGTTCCGGGTGGTCGCGTCCTACAGCGTGAAATCCCCGCCGGTCGACGACGCGGTGGCCAAGCTGACCGATATCCGCAACCGGATCTCGACCGAGCTGGTCAACGTCGGCGTGGTGAAGGTCATCGGTGACGGCACGCAAGGTGGTTACACGGCGTGGCTCATCGAGCCGTATGCGGACAAGCCGGATTCGATCGGCGCATCCCCGTTCACCGAAGATCAGTGGCGCCAACTGGTCCGGGAGGTCGACGCCGCCGGGTTCGACGTGCACGTGCATGCGTGCGGTGAACACACGGCGCGCACGGCGCTGGATTCCATCGAGGCGGCGATCGCGGCCAACCCACCCCGGGACCGCAGGCATACGATCGCCCATCTGGTGTACGTCGAGGATCCCGACAGTCAGCGGTTCGGCAAACTCGGTGTGATCGGCCAGTTTTCGGCGAACTGGATGTCGGCCGACCCCGACACGGTGCTGAACATGGCGGCGCGCTATGGCAAGCCACGGCAGGATCTGTTCTATCGGACGCAGGACATCCTGCGCTCCGGTGGCCGTATTTCACTGGGGACCGACTGGCCGGCGGCGGGGTACTTCTCCACCTACAAGCCGCTGGAGTCCATCCAGATCGGGGTGACCCGTCAGCTGATCGGCGAAGCGAACGCACCCGTGCTGGCGCCGACCGATCAGCGACTCAGCGTCGCCGAGGCGGTGCATGCCAACACCATGGGTGCGGCCTACCAGATCCGGCTCGACGATAAAGTCGGCTCGGTCGAGGTGGGCAAGCGGGCTGATCTCATCGTGTTGGATACCAACATCTTCGAGGTCGACCCGCACGACATCCACCGGGCCACCATCACCATGACGATGATGAACGGTCAGGTCCGCCACCAGGTCTAAAGTTCGACGAACCTCAGCGGCGAACGACCGCCGTCGCAGTGAACTTGTCCTGCAGGCCGCGGCCGTCGGCGTCGGTGAACAGCCCGGGAATCACCAGGGACAGCAACAGGCCCCGCACGATCGCCCGCCCGCTGCCCACGTGCTGGCGGTTATCGACCGGAACCACCATCAAGCCGAGCGCGTACTGCCCGGGAGTGAAGCCGAACAGCCGCAGCGACAGCACACCCAGCACGAACCAGATCGCCAACACCGCCGTGGACAGCGTGGAGATGCTGAGGATGCCCACCGTCATGCCCAGTGCGGCCAGCCCGTAGGCAATGAACCAGTCGATCAGCAGCGCCAGGAACCGCCGGCCCATCCGGGCCAGCGAACCCGGACCGGATTCCGGCAGACCGAGGTCCTGACCGGGCCATCCCTCCTCGGCTCCGGGGCTTGCCCCTTCCGGTCCGGACAGCCAGGATCCGATCTCACGCGCCATGGCCCCAGGATATGCGGGCCTGCGGCAGGCCCCAGCGTCGTGCCTGCACCTAGGATGCGTAACGTCGGCGCAACATGCGCTTGATGGGCAGGCAACATCAACTTCATAGCGTCAACCGCGGGTTAACAAACCCATTGCCGAGACCTGCGCAAAAACCGGCTGCACCGAAGGAGATTAGTAAGTGGCAGAAAAGAACGCTGACGACCTGTTCAAGCTGATCAAAGACGAGAAGGTCGAGTACGTCGACATCCGCTTCTGCGATCTGCCCGGCTCGGTTCAGCACTTCTCCATCCCCGCCTCCGCGTTCGACGAGAGCGTGTTCGAGGACGGCCTCGCGTTCGACGGCTCGTCGGTGCGCGGCTTCCAGTCCATCCACGAGTCCGACATGATGCTGTTGCCGGACCCCGAGACCGCGCGTATCGACCCGTTCCGCAAGGCGAAGACGCTGAACCTCCAGTTCTTCGTCCACGACCCGTTCACCCGCGAGGCCTACTCGCGCGACCCGCGCAACGTCGCCCGCAAGGCCGAGAACTACCTGACCAGCACCGGCATCGCCGACACCTGCTACTTCGGTGCCGAGGCAGAGTTCTACATCTTCGACTCGGTGACCTTCGACTCGAAGATCAACGGCACCTCCTATGAGGTCGACTCCGAGTCCGGTTGGTGGAACACCGGCGAGCCCTATGAGGCCGACGGCAGCCCGAACCTGGGGTACAAGGTCCGCCCGAAGGGTGGCTATTTCCCCGTCGCTCCCTACGACCATTACGTCGATCTGCGCGACGAGATGGCCACGAACCTGCAGAACGCGGGCTTCACGCTGGAGCGCGGCCACCACGAGGTCGGCACCGCCGGCCAGGCCGAGATCAACTACAAGTTCAACACGCTGCTGCACGCGGCCGATGATGTGCTGCTGTTCAAATACATCATCAAGAACACCGCGTGGGCCAACGGCAAGACGGTCACCTTCATGCCCAAGCCGCTGTTCGGCGACAACGGTTCGGGCATGCACGCCCACCAGTCGCTGTGGAAGGACGGCAAGCCGTTGTTCCACGACGAGGCCGGCTACGCGGGTCTGTCGGACATCGCCCGGCACTACATCGGCGGCATCCTGCACCACGCGCCGTCACTGCTGGCGTTCACCAACGCGACGGTGAACTCCTACAAGCGCCTGGTGCCTGGCTACGAGGCTCCGATCAACCTGGTGTACAGCCAGCGCAACCGCTCTGCCTGTGTGCGTATCCCGATCACCGGCAACAACCCCAAGGCCAAGCGCCTCGAGTTCCGTTGCCCGGACAGCTCGGGCAACCCGTACCTGGCGTTCGCGGCGATGTTGATGGCCGGTATCGACGGCATCAAGAAGAAGATCGAGCCGCTGACCCCGGTCGACAAGGACCTCTACGAGTTGCCGCCGGACGAGGCCGCCGCGATCCCGCAGGCGCCCACCTCGCTGTCGGCCGTCATCGACCGGCTCGAAGAGGACCACGAATACCTCACCGAGGGTGGCGTGTTCACCGAGGATCTCATCGAGACCTACATCGCCTACAAGCGTGAGAACGAGATCCTGCCCGTGCAGATCCGGCCTCACCCGTACGAGTTCGCGCTGTACTACGACGTCTAAGCCGGCTAACTCGCTGAACAGCAGATATGGCCTTAATCGGCGCTGCTAGTCCGCAGTTGGTCCGCAGGGGTTCGATACGAGTCCATCCGTTCGGCAATCACTCCACCGATTGTCGAGCGGGTGGACTCGTCTGCGTCGGGCCACAAGTGCCCGTAGGTGTCCAGCGTTTGCGCGGGCGGATGCGTGTATCGCGGGCGACGGTCTACCGCGTGTTGGCCGAGGGATGCCGAAGTGACCTAGCGGCAGCAGTTGGGGTCGAGCACCGTGCAGAGCGCGATAAGCGATTCTCGGCGCGGTCGGTGGTAGACGTTCATCCCCCGACGTTCGGATTCGACCAGGCCCGCCGTTCGTAACTGGGTGAGGTGGTGACTCACCGTTGATTCGCTTAGTTCGACCGCTGCCGCGAGGTCGCGACTGCACACCTCCCCAGCGTCTGAACTGAACAGCAGCGAGACCAACTTGACCCGAACGGGGTCCGCTAATGCCTTGAGCCGCAATGCGATCTCCAATGCCGCCTCGTTGTCGAGGGGGCCGGCGGCCATGGGCGAGCAGCACACCGGCGCGGACATATCCACCACGGGCAACGTCTTCGGCATACCTGCCATCTTGCCACAGGTATTGACATACATCGAAGAGGTGGCATCATCAGTGCTATCCATAGTTCGACATAAGCCACATAGGTAGGAGCCGTCATGTCCCGCGCTCAACTTGCCCTCAACGTCGATGACCTGGACGAAGCCATCACGTTCTACTCGAAGCTGTTCAATACCGAGCCAGCCAAGGTGAAGCCGGGTTATGCGAACTTCGCGATTGTCGAGCCGCCGTTGAAGTTGGTCCTGCTAGAGAACCCCGGCAAGGGCGGCACCATCAACCACCTTGGTGTCGAGGTCGAGTCCAGTGCGACCGTCCACGCTGAGATCGCCCGCCTCACCGACGCAGGTTTGTTCACCGACGAGGAGATCGGAACCACCTGCTGCTTCGCCACCCAGGACAAGGTGTGGGTCACCGGACCCGCCGGCGAAAAATGGGAGGTCTACACCGTCCTCGCCGACTCCGACACCTTCGGCAACAGCCCCGAACACTCTGAGGGCGGCACCGCCGAGGGTGGCGTCTGCTGTGGCGGCACCGCCGCCGCCGACGCCGAGGCCGAGAAATCACCCGCTACTAACGCCTGCTGCTGAGATCGTGAACTCCCCTGCCGCAACCGAAGTAGAGACCGCGGTCGTCGGGAAGCTCTCGCTGCTAGACCGATTCCTGCCGGTGTGGATCGGCATCGCCATGGCGGTCGGTCTACTTCTGGGTCGCCTCGTACCAGGGCTGAACACCGCATTGGACAAGGTCCAAGTCGACGGCATCTCGCTGCCGATTGCGCTCGGGTTGTTGATCATGATGTATCCGGTCCTGGCCAAGGTTCGCTACGACCGGCTCGATACCGTCACCGGCGACCGCAAGCTGCTCCTTAGCTCCTTGCTGTTGAACTGGGTGCTCGGTCCCGCGCTGATGTTCGCGCTGGCGTGGCTGTTGCTGCCCGACCTGCCCGAGTACCGCACGGGCCTCATCATCGTTGGCCTTGCCCGCTGCATCGCGATGGTCATCATCTGGAACGACCTCGCCTGTGGCGACCGCGAAGCCGCCGCCGTCCTCGTCGCGCTCAACTCGGTGTTCCAGGTCGTTATGTTCGCCGTCCTCGGTTGGTTCTACCTGTCCGTGCTGCCCGGCTGGCTCGGCCTGTCACAGACCACCATCAGCACCTCGCCGTGGCAGATCGCCAAGTCGGTGCTCATCTTTCTCGGCATCCCCCTGCTCGCCGGATACCTCTCCCGACGGCTCGGGGAGAAAGCAAAAGGCCGCGACTGGTACGAGGCGAAGTTCCTACCGAGGATCGGACCGTGGGCGCTCTATGGCCTGCTGTTCACCATCGTCATTCTTTTTGCACTGCAAGGGGATCAGATCACCAGCCGCCCGCTAGACGTTGTCCGGATCGCCCTGCCTCTACTGGCCTATTTCGCGATCATGTGGGGCGGCGGCTACGTACTGGGCGCTCTGCTCGGGCTGGGCTATCAGCGCACCACCACGTTGGCATTCACCGCAGCGGGCAACAACTTTGAACTCGCCATCGCCGTCGCAATCGCCACCTACGGCGCGACCTCGGGACAGGCGCTCGCCGGAGTGGTCGGCCCGCTGATTGAGGTGCCCGTCCTCGTCGCCCTGGTCTACGTCTCCCTTGCCTTACGACCCCGCTTCGCTAACCAGGCAACATCATCGACCGCCACGCACGATAGGAGCACACCATGACCGACAGCCCCGCGTCCCTGGCCGCCCACGCTCGCGGCAACCTGTCCATCGACCAGCAGCGTGCATTGAAGACGGCAGCCACCCGCCTGCACACCGACTTCGGCGAGCACTTCGGCATCGAAACCATCGAACGATTCCTGCACTCGTCCTACGACCAGTTCGCCGGTCGCGCCACCATCCCCAACTTCTTGCCACTGCTTGCCGAACGCTGGGCACGCCAACGCCTCACCGCCCTTGCCCGCGTCGAAGGCAAGATCACCGACACTAAACCCACCGTGCTGTTCCTGTGCACCCACAATGCAGGCCGCTCCCAAATGGCGCTCGGATACTTCAACCACCTCGCCGGGGAGCAAGGCGTGGCCTGGTCGGGCGGATCGGAACCGGGCAACGAGATCAACCCCGCCGCCGTGGCCGCCATGGCCGAGATCGGCATCGACATCACCCGCGAGTTCCCCAAGCCATGGACCGACGAGATCGTTCAGGCCGCCGACGTTGTGGTCACCATGGGGTGTGGGGACGCTTGCCCGTTCTTCCCCGGAAAGCGTTACGAAAACTGGGAATTGCCGGACCCCGCTGGGCAAGGCATCGACGCCGTCCGACCGATCCGCGACACCGTCGAAGCGCGTGTGCGCCAGCTTCTCGCCGAACTCGGCATCACCCCCGCTGCCTGATGGCCTCATCCGAGCGCACGCCGTCGGTGTTGTTCGTCTGCGTCAAGAACGGGGGCAAGTCCCAGATGGCCGCCGGACTCATGCGCAAGATCGCCGGTGACGCTGTGGACGTGCATTCTGCTGGCACCAAGCCAGGCAGCAAAGTCAACAAACTCTCCGCCGAGTCGCTTGCCGAAGTGGGAGTTGACATCAGCGCAGAGACACCCCAGCCCATCGACCCAGAACTCGTCCGCCACGTCGACATCGTGGTGACCCTCGGGCGCGAAGCCCACGTCGAGCCAGTCGCTGGAACCCGATTTGAGAACTGGGACACCGACGAGCCATCCGAACGCGGAATCAACGGCATCGAACGCATGCGATTGGTTCGAGAAGACATCGCCCACCGCATCGCGGATCTTCACTGTCGACTGACGCAACAACGCGACTGGTCCTAAGTTCATGGGCCGCTTGAGGGGGTGGGGGGTGCCCCTTACCGCGCTCGCCGTACTCCTGGGAGTCATCAAAACTTCCAACGCCGCCCGTGCCGCAACGCGGTGCGGGCGGTTTCGTCTTTGTGGCGGAAAGCGTTGGTGCTACGGCGTTTTGGTCTTTGCGGGATAAGCCGTCGGTGGCGGTCCGGCGACGGGTTTGACGGTCGGCGGCGCGGCGGGAGCATGCATTGTCGGCGGAGGCGGAACCGCGACGGCCGTGGACATCTGCGGTGGCGACAGGGGCGCCTCGGCGGGCGGGGCGGGGTGATACCGCAATGTCGCGACCGCCAGGCCAACCACGACCGCGCTGAAAACGAACATGACAATGCCGCGAACTGATATGCGTCGCTTCATTCTGGCGACGGTGTATCCCGGCACGGGCTGAACCCTAATAGCCGCCGGCGTCAACAAACCCGCCCGCAAGCATCTTCACAGGCACCTACTGGCTGGTCCACAGAGAAGCAGGTCCGAACCCTATTCCGACCGCGGTCCGGACAGTATCGTTGGCCCCATGACGCAGAGACTCGACGCGCGCCTCGACCGTAATGCACCTGCCGCCCTTAGCCTGTTCCGGATCATCTTCGGACTGCTGTTCTTGTTCGAAGGCCTCTCGAAAATCTTCGGCTGGCCGATCGCACCCGGTGGCGGCCCTGCCCCGGTGGGTGCGTGGCCCTATTGGTACGCCGGCATCATCGAGCTGATCCTCGGCACGCTGATCACCGTCGGGTTCTTCACCCGGATCGCCGCGTTCATCGCGTGCGGTGAAATGGCTTTCGCCTATTTCACCCAACACATCGAGATCAGTTTCTGGCCGATCGTCAACGGCGGCGAGCTGGCCGTCGCATTGTGCTTCGGATTCCTGCTGCTGGTGTTCACCGGCGGTGGCGCCTACGCGCTGGATGCCGCCCGCGGCCGGCGCTAGGCGTCCAGCGCCAGATCCTTACGGAACCGCCGCATGCCGTCGATTTTCTCGGCAAGCGATGCGTCCGGGCCGGAGTAGAACATCCACGGCATCGTCACGATCCCGGTGATGCCCGCCGACGCCGCCCGCTCGTAGTGCGGGATGGTGAAGGCATCGGTCAGCGGTGTCAGGATCTCGAAACCGTCCATCGTCAAGCCGCTTTCGGCGCGTAGCGCGCGGAGCTTCTCGACCCGCAGGATGGCCTGGTCCAGGCTGATCAAGTCGCCGATCCACCCGTCAAGGCGCGCCGCGCGCCGCAGGGCGATATCGGACAGTCCCCCGCTGTAGATCGGGATGTGTGGTGGCGTCGGCATCATTTCCAGCCGCGGGGTCTGATAGAACTCGCCGTTGAACTCCGTCCAGCCCGGCTGCCAGAGCGCCCGCATCAGCTCGATCATCTCGTCGGTGCGCTTGCCCCGCTTGGCGAACTGCTGGCCCATCAGGGTGAACTCTTCCTCGCACCAGCCCACACCGATGCCGAGCTCCACCCGACCGTTGGCCAGATACGCCGCGGTGCCAATCGATTTGGCGGCCGAGTACGGATCGCGCATCCCCGGGATGTACACCGTCGTCACGAACTTGATCTCACTCGTGGCCTGTGCCAGCGCGCCGACCAACACCCATGGGTCAGGCCAGTCGGTGAACGGCTGCCAGCGCCGCTCGCCGTTCTTGGTGTACGGGTATGGGGTGGCCAGGGTCTCCAGGTTCACCACATGGTCGGGAATGCCGAGCCCGTCGTAACCCAACTCGTCGGCGGCCTTGGCGATCTCGATGATCTCGCTGGTCTCCAGGAACGCAACACTGACATAGAACTTCACTGGTTAACGTCCCTCGCCCACGCCGGCATGATGAAAACTCCTTCTGCTTCTACGGTGATTCCCTGTGCGTCGCTGAGCGTTCCGCGCGCATATGTCTTGTAACCCTCGGCGCGCTCTACCCAGGCGTCGCCCCGCAACGGCCCAAGCGGCGTCCCACGCAGGTACTTCAGCGTGATCGTGCCGGTGAATTTCGGCTTGCTGAGCTGATTGGTGGCGACCTCACCGAGGAGCTGGTCGAGCAGCAGCGCGCAGATGCCGCCGTGCACCAAACCCGGCGGCCCCTCGTAGACCGGCCCGAGGGTGAACTCAGTCCAGACCCGGTCGACCTCATGGTGGGTGTTCATCGGCGGCGCGAGCGGATTGTGCCGTCCCACGGCCGGATTGCGCCAGACCACGGGCAGGCCGGTTTCCTCGTGCCGCAGTACCCGTGGCCGGTCGGTCGGAGTGCGCTCCAGCATCTCGGTGACTTCGCCGATGGTTTGCCGGGCCGCCATGATCGTCTCCTCGTCGGCACCGCTGTGCAGGCTGGCGTCGACGAGCCTGCGTATCGCCTCGGCGAGCGGCTCGTGAAGCGCCCCGATCCGGTCGTGTTCGTCGGCGCTGATCACGCCAAACTCGAAGTCCATCGCTGCCTAACCTCCGAATACCTTGAGCACAACGGCTTTTGCGCGCCGCGTCACCCGCAGGTAGTTGTCCAGAAACTCCCCGCCGTCGTCGCAGTGCCAGCCCGCCGCAACCGCGACCGCGTTGAGCTGACGCCCGGGACCGGGCAGCTGGTCGGTCGGCTTGCCACGCACCAGCACCAGCGCGTTACGCGCGCTCGTCGCCGTCAGCCAGGCCTGGCGCAGCAGGTCGACATCGTCCTCACCCAGCAGCTCGGCGGCGCCGATGGCGTCCAGTGTCTGCAGTGTCGAGGTGTTGTGCAGCGACGGGACGTGGTGGGCATGGCGCAGCTGCAGCAGCTGGACCGTCCATTCGATGTCGGCCAATCCACCGCGGCCGAGCTTGGTGTGGGTGTTGGGATCGGCGCCGCGGGGCAGCCGCTCGGCATCCACTCGGGCCTTGATCCGCCGGATTTCCTGCACCGCTTCGGCGGATACCCCGCCTGCCGGGTATCGCGTCTTGTCCACCATCAGCAGGAAGCGGTCCCCGAGGTCCATGTCCCCGGCCACCGCGTGGGCCCGCAACAACGCCTGGATCTCCCACGGCTGGGCCCACTGCGCGTAGTAGGCCTCATACGAAGCCAGGGTGCGTACCAATGGACCCTGACGACCCTCGGGGCGCAGATTGGTGTCGACCTCCAAAGGCGGGTCGGCACTGGGTGTTCCGAGTAGCGTCCGCACCTGTTCGGCGATCGTCACCGACCACTTGACGGCGCGTGATTCCTCGACGCCGGAGTTCGGCTCGCAGACGAACATGACATCGGCGTCCGAGCCGTACCCCAGCTCCCCACCGCCGAGCCGGCCCATCCCGATCACCGCGATCTTCGCGGGCGTCACCCCGTCGTCGGGGGTGTTGGCGCGGATCACCGCGTCCAGCGCCGACTGCAGCACCGCCAGCCAGACCGACGTCAGCGCGCTGCAGACGTCGCGGACCTCCAGCATGCCCAGCAGATCCGCGGACGCCACCCGGGCCAGTTCCCGACGACGCAGGGTCCGCGCGGCCGCGATCGCCCGCACCGGGTCGGCGTGCCGCACGGTCGAAGCGATCAGCGCCCGGGAAACGGCGTCGGGGTCGACGTCGAGCAGCTTGGGGCCACCAGGACCGTCGGCGTACTGCTGGATCACCTCCGGTGCCCGCATCAACAGCTCGGGCACGTAGGCCGAGGTGCCCAGCACCTGCATCAGCCGCTTGGCGACCGCGCTCTCGTCGCGCAAAGTGCTCAGATACCAACGTTGTTCGGACAGCGCCTCGCTGACCCGCCGGTAGGCCAGCAGGCCGCTGTCCGGGTCCGGGGCGTCCGAAAGCCAGTCCAGCAGCCGGGGCAACAGCACCGACTGGACTCGACCGCGGCGGCCGCTCTGGTTGACCAGCGCGCTCAGGTGGGTCAGCGCACTCTGCGGACCTTCGTACCCCAGCGCGGCGAGCTGACGCTCGGCAGCGGCCGGCGTGAGGCCCGGTGCGAGCCCGACCGACGGGCCGACGGACTCCAGCAGCGGTTGGTAGAAAAGCTTGGCGTGCAACCGCGATACCCGAACGTTCTGCCGCTTGATCTCCTCGCGCAGCACGCCGAGCGAGTCGTGAGTGCCGTCGGGACGCATGTGCGCCGCGCGGGCCAGCCAGCGCAGTCCCTCTTCGTCCTCGGCGGGGGGAAGCATGTGAGTTCGCTTGAGGCGCTGCAATTGCAGCCGATGCTCCAGTAGTCGGAGGAATTCATACGACGCAGTCAGGTTCGCGGCGTCGTCACGTCCGACGTAACCACCGGCCGCCAGCGCCGCGAGCGCGTCGACCGTCGAGGCCACGTGCAGCGACTCGTCGGTCCGGCCGTGCACCAATTGCAGGAGCTGGACAGCGAATTCGACGTCGCGCAGCCCACCCGTGCCGAGCTTGATCTCGCGGTCCCGCACGTCGGCCGGCACCAGCGCTTCCACCCGGCGGCGCATCGCCTGCACCTCGGGCACGAAATCCTCACGCTCGCAGGCGGTCCACACCATCGGCATCAGCGCGGCGATGTACTGCTCCCCCAGCTCGGCGTCACCGACGGCAGGCCTGGCTTTCAACAGCGCCTGGAATTCCCACGTCTTGGCCCACCGCTGGTAGTACGCGACGTGCGAGTCGAGGGTCCGCACCAGGGCGCCCTGCTTGCCTTCGGGGCGCAGCGCGGCGTCCACTTCGAAGAACGTGTCCGACGCCAGCCGCATCATCTCGCCGGCTACCCGGGTGGTCACCGGGTCGGCGTCCTCGCCGACGAAGATGACGTCGACGTCGCTGACATAGTTCAGTTCCCGCGCACCGCATTTGCCCATCGCGATCACCGCGAGGCGCGGGGCCGGCGTGCCCTCCTTGCAGACCGTCGCGATCGCCACCTTCAGTGCGGCATCCAGCGCGGCATCGGCGATGTCCGACAGATGTTCGCCGATGGTGGAGAACGCAGGCACCGGTTCGTTCTCGACGGTCGGCGCCACGTCGAGTGCGGCCAGGACCAACAGCTGGTCGCGGTACAGGACGCGCAGCCGGGGCATGATCGCAGCTGGGGCGGTACCGAATTCGGCGATGCAGGCGTCGAATTGACCACGCAGCGCGGCAGGCCCGGGCAGTGTCACCGCACCTTCGAGCAGATGCCATGACTGCGGGTTGGCGACCAGATGATCGCCAAGGGCCAGCGACGAGCCGATCACCGCGAACAACCGGCCGCGCAAGCCGCGGTCCTTGACTAGAGCGGAATTCAGCTGCGGCCAGTCACCGCCCAGTGCGTCGGCCAACCGGCTCATCGTCTGCAGGGCTACGTCGGCGTCCGGCGCCCGCGACAGTGACCACAGCAGTTCCACGTGAGCGTCGGTGTCCCAGCCGAGCCTCGTCAGGTCAGCGGCGGCGGAGGGTTCGACCAGACCGAGCCGGCCCACGCTGGGAACGCGTGGGCGTTGCGTCGCTGGTTTCGCCACGTGCACGACGGTAGCGCACGCCTATTAAAGAGACAGGTAGGCCTTCAGCTCGTACGGCGTGACGTTGCTGCGGTACTCCTCCCACTCCGCGCGCTTGTTGCGCAGGAAGTAGTCGAAGACGTGCTCGCCCAAGGCCTCGGCGACCAACTCGGAGTTCTCCATCTCGGCCAGCGCGATGCCCAAGCTGGACGGCAGCTCCTTGTAGCCCATCGCGCGGCGCTCCTCTGGAGTCAACGTCCACACGTTGTCCTCGGCCTGTGGGCCCAGCACATAGTTCTTCTCGATGCCGCGCAGCCCGGCCGCCAGCAGAACCGCGAACGCCAGATACGGATTGCATGCCGAGTCGGGGCTGCGCACCTCGATGCGCCGTGAGGAGGCCTTGCGCGGGGTGTACATCGGCACCCGCACCAGCGCCGAGCGGTTGGCCGCACCCCACGAGGCCGCGGTCGGAGCCTCGCCGCCGTGCACCAGCCGCTTGTACGAGTTCACCCACTGATTGGTGACGGCACTGATCTCACTGGCGTGCTCCAGGATGCCCGCGATGAACGACTTCGCGACATCGGAAAGCTGCAGCGGATCGTCGGGGCCGTGGAACGCGTTGGTCTCGCCCTCGAACAGGCTCATGTGGGTGTGCATGGCCGAGCCGGGATATTCGGAGAACGGCTTGGGCATGAACGACGCCCGCACCCCTTCGGCGAGCGCGACTTCCTTGACGATGTAGCGGAACGTCATCACGTTGTCGGCCATGGACAACGCGTCGGCGTAGCGCAGGTCGATCTCCTGCTGGCCGGGCGCACCCTCGTGGTGGCTGAATTCGACCGAGATGCCCACCTGCTCCAGGGCGTCGATGGCATGCCGGCGGAAGTTGGGGGCCGAGTCGTGCACGGCCTGGTCGAAGTAGCCGCCGTTGTCGGCGGGCACCGGCACCGAGCCGTCGTAGGGCCCGGGCTCGAGCAGGAAGAACTCGATCTCGGGGTGCACGTAGCAGGAAAACCCGAGGTCGCTGGCCTTGGCGAGCTGGCGGCGCAGCACATGGCGGCTATCGGCCCAGGACGGTGAGCCGTCGGGCATGGTGATGTCGCAGAACATCCGGGCCGAGTGTTGTTGGCCCGCACTGGTGGTCCACGGCAGCACCTGGAAGGTCGACGGATCCGGGCGGGCGACGGTGTCGGATTCGAAGACGCGCGCGAAGCCCTCGATCGAGGAACCGTCGAAGCCGATCCCCTCTTCGAAGGCGCCCTCAAGCTCGGCGGGAGCGATCGCAACCGACTTCAGGTAACCGAGCACGTCGGTGAACCACAACCGGACGAATCGGATATCCCGTTCCTCCAGCGTGCGCAGCACAAATTCCTTCTGGCGGTCCATGACGCGAGCGTATGCAGCGGGTGTTAATTCCGTGTTACGCAAACGGTAAAAGCCGCATCAGCAGGCCGATTGCCGACATTCGGACATACTGACCCGATGAAGGCGGTCATCCCCATTCTTCTCATCGCCGGCATCGTGATCATCGCCATGGGGCTCTACATCCACCAACTCAGGAAGACACTGCGCGGCGTCGACAATCCGCTGATATTCCTTTCCACACGGGAGCGCAGGGCTCACGCCCGCGACTTGCTCAAACGTGAGCAGGAACGCCACGAAGCCGAGCACCAGGAAAGACTGAACAAAATCATCTTCAACCGAGGAGCGGAAGACACGTGAAAGGTCGATTAATCGCCATCGGCGGTGTGGCGGCGGTGATCATCGTGGGCGGGATCGTCTTGAGCGGTTGCAGCACCCAGGTGGGCGCGGGCACGACAGCGGTCAAGGTGGACGACTACTTCATGATCCCCACCGACCCGAAGGTGGAGGGCTGCATCAGCCCCGAAACCTCCGAGTTCAACCCGCCGGGTGGATTCAAGGTCTACCTCTACCCGTCGCGCCAGATCTCCTGGGATGCCCTCGACCGGCCCGACGCGGAGGCCCCTGCGACGCTGGTGGTCTCCAACGCCTCAGCCCCAGCCGAGTTGAAGGTTCCCGTCTCGGTCACGTTCGACCTGACCAACGACTGCGACAAGCTCAAGGAGTTCCACCGCGAATTCGGCACCAAATACTCCGGCTGGCTCAACAGCGACGGCACGGTCAGTCAGGGCTGGAAGAGTCTGCTGAGCTATGTGGTGGGTCAGCCTCTGGAGAACACCCTGGTGTCTGTGGCCCAGAAGTACACCTGGCGGCAGATCTGGAACGACGAGGCCGTGCGGGTGGAGTTCCAGAAGGCCCTGCGCGAAACCCTGCCCCAAGCCACCCGGGCCCGCACCAACGGGCAGGAGTACTTCTCCAACTTCGCGGTGACGGTGATGAAGCCCGACCCGGTGGACCCGGGACTCAAAGAGGCCATTGTCGCCGAGCAGCAGGCCATCGCCCAGGCGAACGCGGCCCGCGCCAAGGGGGTCGCCGACGCCGAGGCCGCCAAGGCCAAGGCTGACGCGGACGTGATAACCGCGAGGGCCCAGACCGAGCTGGCCCAACAGCAGGCCTTGCAGAAAAAAGCCGAGATCGCCGGATTCCCGTCGGTGGAGGACTTTCTGAAGGCCAAGGCCATCGACGCGGGCCAGAACCCATACCAACCCACGTACGTCGTTCCGCAGGGCGGCCGCTGACTCAGCAGGACAGGTTGACCGGAACCGTCAGGTCGACGAGGTACTTCACGATCGCCCCGTCGATGCACTCATTGCCGTTGAACACCGCGGTGTGCTGGGTGCCGTCGAAGGTGACCAGCGGTGCGCCCAGCTCGCGGGCGAGGTTCACCCCCGCCTCGTACGGAGTGGCCGGGTCGTGCGTCGTGGACACCACGACGACGCTGCCGGGCGGGGCGGGAACCGCCGGGTGCGGCGCCGACGTCGGCGGTACCGGCCAGAACGCACACAGGTCGCGCGGCGCGAAACCGGTGAACTGACCGTAGGCCTGGAACGGAGCCAGCTCGCGGGTACGCCGGTCGATATCGGCCCACACCGCCGGATCGGTCGGGGTCGGGCCGTCGACGCAGCGGACGGCGTTGAACGCGTCCTGCCCGTTGCTGTAATGCCCGTAGGGATTACGGCCGTCGTACTCGTCGGCGAGCATCAACAGGTCGCCGGCATCGGTCTGGCGTTGCAACCCCAGCAGGCCGCTGGTGAGGAACTTCCAGTACTGCGGTGTGTAGAGGGCGTTGAACGTCCCGGTGAGCGCGTCCTGATAACCCAGCCCGCGCGGATCCGACGTCGGGCCGGGCTTGGTCACCAGCGGATCGACCAACTGATGGAAGCGGTCGACCCAGTGCGCCGGGTCGGTGCCCAGCGGGCAGCCCGCCGATTTCGCGCAGTCCGCGGCGTAGTCGTTGAACACCACCTGGAAGCCGGTCATCTGCTGGATGATCGATGCCACGGTGTCCTGCGCGGGATCGATCGCCCCGTCGAGCACCATCGCGCGCACCCGGTCCGGGAACTTCTCCATGTACGCGGTGCCTAGCTCGGTGCCGTAGCTGAACCCGAGGTAGTTGATCTTGTCGTCGCCGAGGACCTGGCGGACGGTGTCCATATCCTTTGCGGCCGAATCGGTTCCGACGCCGGCCAGGAACGCCGCGCCCATCTTGTCGGCGCATTCCTTGGCGAAGTTCTTGTTGATCTTCTCGATCGCGGCCACCCCGGCGGGGCTGTAGTCCACCATCGGGTTGCGCCGCCATGCGTCGAACTCGGCATCGGTGCGGCAGCGCACCGATGGCGTCGAGTAGCCGACTCCGCGCGGGTCGAACCCGACGAGGTCGAAGTGTTCGGCGATCGGGCTGCCCGCCAGCGCATAGCTCATGCCGGCGGCCGAGTCGACCGCAGAGGCACCGGGGCCGCCGGGATTGACGAACAGGGCGCCGATGCGCTCGCCGGTGGCCGGAATCTTGATGACGGCCAACTGTGCTTGCGGCCCAGCGGGATCCGCGTCGCTGATCGGTACTGGCACCGTCGTGCACTGCGCGGTGGGGATGTCACGGGCACCGTCACCGAGGAAGCCTTGACAGCTTCCCCACGTGACCTGCGGCGCCGACGTCTGACCGGGCCCGGCGTTCGGCGTGGCAGCGGCCGGCGGGGCCGCGACAGCGACCGCCAGCACGGTGCAGAAGAAGAGCGCCGAGCCGATCCGACTCGCGCGTCCCATGGCAGCCATCGTCGCATGGCTGCGCGATCGGCGCGGCAGCGAGGCGGTCACACTCCGATCTCAGATGCACGCCACGTCGGTAACGATTCGTGACGCCGGCGTAGAAGCGTTGTGGCGCCTAGTGTTTGGCGTCAGCAGGTCGCGCCGGGTGGGGGCAGCTTCAGATCGACCAGGTAGGCGGCGGCGTAATTGTCCACGCAGGTGTTGCCCTGGAAGACGACGGTGTGTTGGGTTCCGGTGTACGTCAGCAGCGCTCCGCCGAGCTGCTTGGCCAGGTCCACCCCCGCCTGATACGGCGTCGCCGGGTCGTTGGTCGTGGACACCACGAGCACCGGCGGAAGACCAGTCGCGTTAATCGCGTGCGGCGTACTGGTCGGCGGCACCGGCCAGAACGCGCAGGTGCTGAGCGGGGCATGTCCGGTGAAGTCGCCGTAGCTCATGAACGGCGCGACCTCACGCATCTTCTTGTCTTCGGCGATCACCTTGTCGCGGTCGGTGATCGGCGGCTGGTCGACGCAATTGACCCCGATGCGCGCGTCGGTGGCGTTGGTGTAGTGACCCTGCGGGTCGCGGCGCATGTACATATCGGCCAGCGTCAGCATGCCATCCCCACGGCCGTTGGTCATGTCGGTCAGGCCCCGCGCCAGGAGCGGCCACAGGTTCGGCGAGTACAGCGCCATGATCGTGCCGATGATCGAGTCGCTGTAGCCAAGACCGCGCGGGTCGGCGGCGGGCAGGGGCTTGTCGACCAGCGGGTCGACCAGGCTGCGGTAGACGTCGACGGCCTTGGCCGGATCGGTGCCCAGCGGGCAGCTCGGATCTTTCGCGCAGTCGGCGGCGTAATTGTCGAAGGCCTGCTGGAAGGCCGCGGCCTGGTCGAGGTCGGCCTGGATCGGATCGGCGTTGGGGTCGATGGCGCCGTCGAGGATCATCGCCCGCACCTTGTCCGGATAGGCCTCGGCGTAGGTCGAGCCGATCCGGGTGCCGTAGGAGTAGCCGAGGAAGGTCAGCTTGTCGTCGCCGACGGCCGCGCGCAGCGCGTCCAAATCCTTGGCGACGCTGGCGGTGCCGACATTTTCCAGGAAGTCCTTGCCCATCTTGTCGACGCAGCGCTGGATGAAGGCCTTGGTCTCGCCCTCGATATGGGCGACCCCTTCGGGGCTGTAGTCCACCTGCGGGTCAGCGCGCAGCCGATCGTTGTCCGCGTCGGAGTTACACCACAGCGCCGGGGTGGAGGAACCCGTCCCGCGCGGGTCGAAGCCCACCATGTCGAAGTGCTGCCGCACCGAGGCGGGCAGGTTCTCCACAATGCTGACGGCAGCCGCGACACCCGACTCGCCGGGACCGCCGGGGTTGATGATCAGCGAGCCGATCTTCGGCCCGGTCGCCGGGAACCGAATCAACGCGAGGACGGCGACGTCGCCGTCGGGCTTCGCATAGTCGACCGGCACGGCGATCTTGCCGCACTGCGCACCCTTCGTGATATGCAACGAGTTACCACCACCGCCGCCGACTGCCGGGCACGGACCCCACTGCACCGGTTGCCCGATCTGCGGTCCGGCCATCGCGGCCGTTCCCCCGACGATGGTGCTGCAGCCGGCGCTCGCGACGAGTGCGGCCACGGCGGGGAGCACCAGCGCGGTGCGGATAGCGCGTGGTCGGTGGTAGAGCCTCATGGCAAACATGCTGCCATGTACGGCTGCGGTGCCTCGCACACCGACCCGCCGGGGACGGCTATTTGGTGGCGTCGAGCAGTTCCTTCATCCCCACCGCGAAGTCGTCGGCCAGATCCCACAGATCCGGCAACAGTTCCGGGCAGGCGATCAGGCCCACGTCGAGTTTGCCGTTCAGTGACATCACCGTGATGTTGAGACCCGAGCCGTGAAAGATCGGCCCGAGCGGGTACATCGCGGTCACTTCGGCGCCCAGGAAGTACAGCGGGATCTGCGGGCCGGGCACATTGGAGATCACCAGGTTGTGCACCGGCCGGGCCTCGGTCAGCCGGCTGCGGGCGTAGACCCGCATCGCGACGCCGAAGATGGCCGGGCCGGCGAATTGGCTCCAGTCCTGCAGCAGGGTCGCCCCGATCGCCGAGCTGTGCTCCTTGGCGGTGGTGTTCGCCGCCGCGATGGCCCTGATCCGCTCGGCCGGATCCTCGATCTGAGTCTCCAGTTTGGAGAACATGCCGGATACCTGGTTGCGGCCGGGCCGGTCGGAGCGGTCGTGCACCGATACCGGAACCATGGCGACCAGTGACGACTCGGGCAGTTCGTCGCGGTCGAGAAGGTAGTGGCGCAGCACGCCGGCGACGAGGGCCATCACCACATCGTTGACCTTGACCCCGAAGTGGTTCTTGACGGTCTTGATGTCCTCGAGGTCGAGTTCGGCGAACGCGACGTTGCGGTGCGCGGTGATGCTGGCGTTGAACTTGGTCTGCGGTGCCGCGAACGGGGCCGCCATCGCCCGGCCGCCGACCGCGCGCTGAACGGTGTCGACGACGGTGCTGACCGTTGCGGGAATCACCTTGGTGGCCAGGTGCAGGGGCCGGGTGACGAAGTTGCCCAGCCCGCCCAGCGCGATGCGCAGCTGGTTCGTCGCGCCGAACTCATCGTCGACCGGCTCCGGTGCGGGTGCATCGGGTTCGGTGCTGCACAGCTGCGACATCAGGTTGGCGCCGGTCACTCCGTCGACGGCGGCGTGGTGAACCTTGGTGAGCACGGCAAGCCGTCCGCCGTTGCGGGCGTCGGTGCCTCCGACGCCCTCGATGACCCAGGTCTCCCACAGCGGGTAACGGCGATCCAGGGGCAGTGACGCCAGGTGACCGCAGATCTCGCCGAGCTCCACGCGACCGCCCGGCGCCGGTAATCCGATGCGGTGCAGGTGGCGGTCGATGTCGAAGTGCTCGTCTTCCACCCACACCGGATGGTCGAGGTTGAGGAAGCTGTTGGCGAGCCGCTCGCGGAAGCTCGGTATCGCCTTGACCCGCAAGCTCAGCTCGTCACGCAGCCGTTCGAAGGTGTAGCCACCCGGGATCGTGGACGCGTCGAGCTCCAGTACCGAACACACATGCAATGGCTGGGAAGGGGTTTCGAGGTAGAGGAAACTTGCGTCGAGTCCGCTGAGTCGCTGCAGGTGTTGCACCATGCCGCCGATGGTATGTCGGTGGCCGTGTGACAGGTGTGAGAAAGTCCACTTCACTGTCCGTTCACCTTTGCCGCCCGCGGTGGCACACTTGAACCCGTCAGACGAACCCGGGGACCCGGATGGGCCTCGAGGATCGACAGAGACAAACTCAAGGGACAAAGATGTCTGAACAGACTGTCTACGGTGGCTGTAGTACTCCGACTGCTTCGCGCAGCAAGGTTCGCACCCACCACCTGCTGAAGTGGAAATCCGAAGGCCACAAGTGGGCGATGCTCACGGTCTACGACTACTCCACCGCCCGGGCCTTCGATGAGGCCGGGATTCCGGTTCTCCTGGTCGGCGATTCCGCCGCCAACGTCGTCTACGGCTACGACACCACCCTGTCGGTCTCGATCGACGAGCTCATCCCCCTGGTTCGCGGTGTGGTCCGAGGCGCCGAGCACGCGCTGGTCGTCGCCGACCTGCCGTTCGGTACCTATGAAGAAGGGCCCAAGCAAGCGCTGCGAACCGCGACCCGCTTCATGAAGGAAACCGGCGCGCATGCGGTCAAGCTCGAGGGCGGCGAACGGGTCGCCGAGCAGATCGCCACGCTGAGCGCCGCCGGCATTCCGGTGGTCGCCCACATCGGGTTCACCCCGCAGAGTGTCAACGGCATGGGCGGCTTCCGCGTCCAGGGCCGTGGCGATGCCGCCGAGCAGACCATTCACGACGCGATCGCGGTCCAGGAGGCCGGCGCCATCGCGGTGGTGATGGAGATGGTGCCCGCCGAGCTGGCCACCCAGATCACCGGCAAGCTCACGATTCCGACCGTCGGCATCGGCGCCGGGCCCAATTGCGATGCGCAGGTGCTGGTCTGGCAGGACATGGCCGGGCTCACCAGCGGAAAAACCGCCAAGTTCGTCAAACGATTCGGTGACGTCGGCGGCGAATTACGCCGCGCGGCAACGCAATACGCCGAAGAGGTGGCGACCGGTACGTTCCCGGCCGAGGAGCACAGCTTCTAATATCCCCTGCGCCCAAACCGACAAATGGGCGCGAAAGTGCGAGTAGATCGCACCATTTCGTCGATCTCGACGTCAGGTAAATTTAGGCGCGCGCTTGTTCAGGAACGCGTCGATACCCTCGCGGCCGTCGGCACTGTCGGCGCACTCCGCGATCAGCTGGCCCTCGAGTTCCATCTGCTCCTCGAGACCGCTGCCGAACGTGGCCAACATGAGCTTCTTCACAGCACCGCTGGAACCCTTTGCCGCAGAAGCGAATTGCTCGGCCAGCGCCTGTGCGCGGGTCGCCAGCTCGGCGGCGGGCACCACCTCGTTGACCAGCCCCCAGTCGGCGGCCTCGGCCGCTTTCAGCGTCCGGTTGGTCAGCATCAGTTCCTGAGTCCGTCGCACGCCGATGATCCGCGGCAGGTAATACGACGAGCTGCCGTCCGGACTCAGCCCGGCCTTGGTGTAGGCCATGGTGAACGACGCGGTGTCGGCGGCCAGCACCAGATCACCCGCGACAGCCAGGCTGAAGCCGGCCCCGGCGGCCACGCCGTTGACCGCGGTGATCAGCACGGCATCCATCCGGGCCAGGATCGAGATGGCACGGTGCAGGTCGTCGGCGATGCCCTTGACGAAGCGGCCCGGACCGAGCGGAGAGGTCGCCATCGCCTTGAGGTCTCCCCCGGCGCAGAAGAACCGGCCGGCTCCGGTGAGCACGACGGCCTTGGTCTCGGCGACATCGCAGCGCTCCGCGACCTGGGCGAGCTCGGCGGTCATCACGTCGTTCATGCCGTTGGCGGCGTCGGGCCGGTCCAGCACGATCCGCGCGATCGGGCCGGTCTGCTCGAAGGACAAGGTCTGGTAGTCGCTCACGGCCGGAACGTTAGCAATGCCAGCCCAGGATCCGGAGGGCGGCATCGGCGATCACGCTCGGCGTCTCCGGTGTGCAGGCCTCGTCGTCGGAACGGCGGTTGATCACCGACTCCACCAGGCGGAACGGAAGGTCGTCGGCGTCGGGGATCCCGCCGCACTCCGCGATCACCTGGGCCGCCAGCTGCCGGTAGCGGCGGCGCAACTCCTCGCGATTGGCGCGAAACTGCGCGAACCGGTCGACGCGCAGCTCCGGCAGCAGGTACAGCGCGCCGAGATTCCAGCGGCTGGAACACAACTGCGAGCAATCCGCGACCACCAGGGCGTGCAGTCGTTTACCGGCCGAGCCGTCCTGGGCCAGCAGCTCACCGGCCAGTCGCAGCGCCTCGTCGACGGTTCCGGCCAGCAATGCATCCAGGATGTCGTCCTTGGTGGCGAAGTGGTGGTACAGCGAGGCCTGGCGCATGCCAACGGCTTCCGCGATCCGTCGCGTCGAGGTTCCGGCGTAGCCGATCTTGGTGAACAGTTCGGCGGCAGCGTCCAGGATCTCTTCGCGGGCGGTGTTTCCTGGTCGACGGGATTGTTCGAGCCGGGGACGGCCCCGCCCCTCGTGGCCCGCACTGCGCATAGGCCATTGTCGCATTCACCAGCCACGTCACCCGCTGCACAAATAACTGTCATTTGATAGAAATACAGTCAACCCAGTCGTTACACCGGCGACACCCACAGGGAACGCCCCCTGGGAAAACTTTCAGTTGACAGTTAATCGGGCGCCGGCCCGGACAGGAGTGACGAGATGACCACCGCGTCAACCGACGGTGCCCGTTCGCACGCGCGGTCTCAGGCGAGCGGCGCCAGCATGCGCGTGCCCACCCTGCCCGACGGCGTCGACGGCACCCGCCTGGTCTGGTCCGAGGCCGTGCCTGCCGAGTCCTACGTCTCCCGAGTGCTCGGGCGGGGCACCCGCCTGCGGCTGTCCGATCCCGATGGCGGCGCCTGCGCGCACCTCTTGCTGTTCCGCGCCGACGCGTCCTGGGAGCGGCTCAATGTCGCCGACACCATGAAGGTGCCATGGCAGGCGTACCTCGGCGTGGGCCATCCGCTCCTGTCCGACCAGGGCCGCCTGCTGGCGACGATCGTCGCCGACAGTTCCGGCCAACACGACCTGCTATGCGGCCTGCCGCAGGCCGGCCAACAGAAGATGCTGCTGGCAGTCATCAAGCACGGCATGGACATTCGCGACGTCGCACCGTCGGCGACCCTGCTCAAGGGGGTCCGGGTCGAGGATTCCGGTGCGCTGACGTTCACCGGCTCGGCCGGGCCGGGAGCCGCCGTCGAACTGCTGATCCATCTGCCCGTCGTGGTCGCGGTGGTCAACACCGCCCATCCGCTTGATCCCGAGCCCGCGACGACCGCGCTGGACATCGTGGCCTGGCGGGCCGACGAGGAACTGTCCGTTCCGGTCAACACCGACCCGGAATACTCCCGGGCCCTGTTCAACACCGAATCCACTTGGGCGGCGGCACAATGATTTCCGATGACGTCGTCGCGGCCTGCACACCGTGGTCGGCGATCCTGCGCACCGGCCAGTCCCTGCAGATCATCGACTTGCACGGCAACCAGGCGGTGGACACCTTGTTCTACGCCGTCGACGGTGACCGGGCCGACCCGACCGGGCGCTACAGCGCACAGGCCACGATCGCCGCGCAGCGCAACATCTTCCTCAGCACCGGCTCGGTGTTGCGGGCCGCCGACGGCCGGGCCCTGGTGACGATCGTCGCGGACGAGGTGGGCAATCACGACACCATCGCCGGCGCCTGCTCCAAGGAGTCCAACACGCTGCGCTACGGCCACCACACCGTGCACCAGCACGCCTGCGCCGAGAACTTCCTCGCCGAGGCCGCCAGGTGGGGAATGGGCAAGCGCGACATCGTCTCCAACATCAACTTCTTCATGAACGTGCCCGTCGAGGCCGACGGCACACTCGGGATCGTCGACGGCCTGTCGGCGCCGGGCAAGTCACTGACGGTCCGCGCCGATACCGACACTCTGGTGCTGGTGTCCAACTGCCCCCAAATCAACAACCCGTGCAACGGATTCGACCCCACTCCGGTGCGGATGGTGATAACAGCCTCATGAGATCAGTCGAGGTGGTGCGGCCGGGAATGCTGACCACCGTTCAGGATTGGCCCGGCCGCGTCGGCTACTGGCATATCGGCGTGCCGCCGTCGGGGCCGATGGACGACCTGTCGTTCCGGGTCGGCAATCGGGTGCTCGGCAACCCCGAGGGTGCCGCCGGCCTGGAGTGCACGAAAGCCGGTCCGGCACTGCGGTTTCCCGATGGTGGCCGGGTCTGCGTCGCCGGTGCGGCCGCCCCCGTGACCGTTGATGGGACGCCGGTGCCGATGTGGCAGTCGATCACCGTTCCCGCCGGCGGCGTGCTGGACGTCGGTATGGTTCCCGGGCCGGGGATGCGCTGCTATGTGCTGATCGCCGGTGGCCTGCAGGAGCTCGAATACCTGGGCAGTTCAGCGACGTTCACCCTTGGCTGCTTCGGCGGTCACGACGGCCGCCCACTGCGTGAGGGTGACCTGCTGGCCGCGGGCGAGGATGCGGGCCCGGCGTCGGCCCGGCCGGCCCGCGCCGCCATCGATGAGCAGCCGGCGATCGGCCACCGTTGGCAGGTCGCCGTCACCGAAGGCCCGCACGGCGCACCGGAATTCTTCACCCGCGCCGATATGGCGACGATCGTCGGCACGGACTACACGGTGCACTTCAACTCCGATCGCACGGGTGTGCGGCTGCTGGGCCCCAAGCCGCAGTGGGCCCGCACCGACGGCGGTGAGGCCGGACTGCACCCGTCGAACATCCACGACAATGCCTACTGCGTCGGCACTTTGGATTTCACGGGCGACACCCCGATCCTGCTCGGTCCCGACGGGCCCAGCCTCGGCGGGTTCGTCTGCCCGGTCACCGTGGTGCGGGGCGATCGCTGGAAGCTCGGGCAGATGGCCCCCGGTGACACCGTCCGATTCGTGCCGGTCCGCGCGGACCGCGCGCCGGCGCTGGGCAGTATCGACGCCAACCGGCGGGCATCGATGCCGCTGGTGATCTCCACCTCCAGCGACGCCGACGATGGCGTGCTGACCCGATTCGTCGGCACCGAAGGCACCGATGTGACCGTGCGCCGCGACGGCGACGGCGGGGTGCTCGTCGAGTACGGCCCCATGGTGCTCGACCTGGCCATGCGCGCACGGGTGCATGTGCTCTACGAATCCCTCTCGGCCAGTGCGGTTCCCGGTGTCACCGAGCTGACCCCCGGGGTGCGCTCGCTGCAGGTGCAGTTCGATCCCGCCGTCCTGAGCACACCGGAGTTGGTGGACCTGCTGGCCCGCACCGAGGAGTCCCTGCCCGCCACCGACCAACTCGTCGTCCCCAGCCGCAGCGTGCGCCTGCCGCTGTCCTGGGACGATCCCGCCACCCACGAGGCGATCCAGCGCTACATCCACGGGGTGCGCGCCGACGCGCCGTGGTGCCCGTGGAACATCGAATTCATCCGGCGGATCAACGGTTTGGCCGACGTCGAGCAGGTGCACGACATCGTCTTCGACGCGCAATACCTGGTGCTCGGCCTCGGCGACGTCTACCTCGGGGCGCCGGTGGCCACTCCCCTCGACCCGCGCCACCGGCTGGTGACCACCAAATACAACCCGGCGCGCACCTGGACACCGGAGAACGCCGTCGGGATCGGCGGCGCATATCTGTGCATTTACGGCATGGAGGGTCCGGGCGGCTACCAGTTCGTGGGGCGCACCACGCAGGTGTGGAATCACCGCCATCCGCAGGATTCGCGCTCCTTCGAGCCCGGAACCCCTTGGCTGTTGCGCTATTTCGACCGGATCGGATTCTATCCGGTCAGCGCCGAGGAGCTACTGGATCTGCGGGCCGACATGGCCGCGGGCCGCGGCGACGTCGAGATCACCGACGGCACCTTCTCGATGGCGGGCTACCAGCAATTCCTGACCCAAAACGCGGGCGGCATCGCCGAATTCCGGGCCCAGCAGGCCGAGGCATTCAGCGCCGAGCGCCACGCATGGGACCAGGCCGGCGAGTTCGCCGGTCAGCTGGCCAGCTGACGGCGCGGCCGGGCGCCGACGGAGCGCTTCTCCGATCCTGCTCGATCGGTTCGGCGACGCAGCACCAGGCGACCGCGACATCATGTTCACCTGGATATGACACCCTGTGAAAATGGGTTCTGGAAATCGCCATGTCGAGGTGGAGCGCAAGTTCGATGTCCCCGCGGGCACGGTGTTCCCCTCCTTCGACGGGCTCGCCGCGGTAACTCGAGTGGAACGGCAACCGGCACAGTCACTGGACGCGGTGTATTTCGACACGCCCGACCGCGACCTGGCCGATCACCGGATCACCCTGCGCCGCCGCACCGGCGGACCTGACGCGGGGTGGCATCTGAAACTGCCCGCCGGGCCCGACGCCCGAACCGAGGTCCACGCGCCGCTGGACACTTCCGCGGAGGCTGACGACACCGCGGTGCCCGAGGAGTTGCTCGACATCGTGCTGGCGATCGTGCGGGACCGCCCGCTGGCGCCGGTCGCGCGGATCGCCACGACCCGCAACGTGGTGATGCTCTATGGCACTGACGGATCGGGGCTGGCCGAGTTCTGCGACGACCAGGTCAGCGCGTGGGCGCTGGGAGTGGTCGACGGCGAAGCCGGGGAGGAACTGCGCTGGCACGAGTGGGAGCTTGAGCTGGTCGACGGCGAGATCGAGGGTGCCAGGGACGTGCTCCAGCGGCTCGGCAACCGGCTGCTGGACGCCGGTGCGGCGCCCGCCGGGCACGGGTCCAAGCTGGCGAAGGTGCTCGACACCGCCGGTGCGCTCCCGGAGCCACCCGAGGAGCTAGAGGCGTCCTCAGATCCGGTGCACCGGGCGGTCGCCGAGCAGGTGGACGAGCTGCTGGTGTGGGATCGCGCCGTGCGGGCCGACACCTACGACTCCGTCCACCAGATGCGGGTGACCACCCGCAAGATCCGCAGCCTGCTGCAGGCCTCCGAGGACACGTTCGGGCTGAGCGACGATGCCTGGATCCTTGACGAGCTGCGTGCGCTGGCCGGTGTGCTGGGCGTCGCCCGCGACGCCGAGGTGCTCGCCGAACGCTACGAAAAGACGTTGAAGGACCTGCCCGACGAGCTGATCCGCGGTCCGGTGTACCAGCGTCTGGTCGACGGGGCGCAGCGCAACTACCAGTCCGGTCTACGGCGCTCGTTGTCCGCGATGCGATCGCCCCGCTACTTCCGGCTGCTCGACGCCCTGGAGGCGCTGGTGGCCGCGCAGCCGCCGGAAGCCGCGCCGGGCGAAGAGCCGAAGCCGGTGAACATCGACTCGGCCTACAAGCGGGTGCGCAAGGCCGCGAAGAACGCCGCGGAGGCCACCGAGGATCGCGACGAGGCGCTGCACCGGATCCGCAAAGGCGCCAAGCGACTTCGCTATGTCGCCGCTGCCACCGGTGAGCCCAAGGTGTCGGATCGGGCCAAGACCATCCAGACCCTGCTCGGCGATCACCAGGACAGTACGGTCAGCCGGACTCACCTCGTCCAGCAGTCGTTGGTGGCGCACGCGGCCGGCGAGGACACGTTCACCTACGGCCTGCTCTACCAGCTCGAGGACGACCTGGCGAACAGGTGCCGCGAACAGCTCGACGACGCGCTGAACGCCTTGCGGAAGACGTTCAAGAGGTCGCACTAGCGGCCTTCGCAGCGAACAAATGCACGCTCACGTTCGGCGATTGCCTACCCGCCAAACGCAAGCAGTTTTGACGTGCCGGTCGATATATCCTTCTGCTGTGAGCTTCCTGTGCTTAGTATCAGCTGTCAACCATGCATTGGCACGGTTGCCGCACGTCGATTCGTAGTTTGCTGAACCTTGCGAATCGACACGGCGACCGGACTACAGCAACGAATATTTCGGGGGAAATATGCACTATTCTCGCTACGTCGGTCGCGTCGGCGTATTGGCCGTGATGTTGGGGGTCGGGACCGTCGTAGCGGCTCCGGCGTGGGCTAACGACGGCGATTCAGGGACTGGCTCATCGACTTCGAATTCGTCCGCCTCAGGGTCGTCATCATCGGCCGGTTCGTCCTCCGGAGCACGACCGCGGCATGGAGCCAACGCTGACTCCACGCGTCGCACCCCCGCTGGAGGCAGCGTCAAGTCGAACAAGGGACCGAGGAAGCCCAGCGGCGCCACCGTGGTGACGGCGGCCAGTGTGGCGGATCCTGTCACTCCACAATCAATCTCGGTGTCACAAGCGCCCAACGCAGCCCGGGCGGTGGTACGCGTCACCGCGCTGAACGCCGTGTCCGCACTGCCGGCTTCCGGCACTGGCGCCCCCGCTCAATCGTCGGCCCTTTTCGCACTGATGGGCGTCGCCCGCCGCCAAACCGATGACAGCGACCGCATTGCGGCAGCGGCCCCGGCAGCCGCCACGACGACGATCACGGTCAGCTCGTGGAGTCAGCTGGTATCTGATGTGGCCAAGTACGGCGGCTACATCTCGCTTCCGACGGCGGGCACATTCCAAGGCAATGTTCCAGCGACGCTGGACGACACGTCATGGACGTTCAAGAACACGTATCTCGATAACTTCGACGAAACTCAGACGGCATACACCTACACCACGCCGTACTCACAAAACGCGTTCGTCCAGTCTCAGCTGAAAAACAGGGCTCTAGCGCTGCATCTGACCTACGCCCCGTCCAACTACACCGCGTACCTGGTGGCGACATCTCCCACGGACGCTTCGGCCATCAGCGGCGGGAAACAGCTCACCATCGGCGACGCCATCGTCCACCCCGCCCCCATTTTTGCGCTCGCCCCCGATGGCAACGGCGGCTTCACGTTTGCGATGCCGTCTGCCACGGACCCGAGCTGGCAAAGTTCGTATACGGTCGTCATCCTCCCTAAAAACATCGTGCCGGTCTTTCCCGGTGGCGATATCACGGCGCCGAAAGCCCCCACCCTCACGACCTCGAAGCTCACCTCCTCGAGCGTTACGCTGAAAACGTCAGGAAGCACTGACGATGTCGGGGTCGTCGGATACAACTTCTATCGCGTCACCGCCGACGAAAACGGTCAAGTACCTGCCGGAACCACTATCTGGAAAGCCAACGGGTTGGTGGTTTCGGCCGGGACGACGTTCGTCGATACCGCAGTCGAACAAGGTACGACCTACGTCTACACCGCTCGCGCTGTCGATGCCGCTGGGCACGAAAGCTTGGATAGTGCAGCACTTTTGGTGAAAATACCGCCCCCGGACGCTCAGCCGCCGACCGTGCCGACCATCACCGCCAGCACCATCACGACGACGTCTGCGACGTTGCATGTCTCCGGTAGTACGGACAACGTCGGGGTCGACGGCTATGACATCTACCGAGACGGCCTACAGGTCAATGTCGCACCCATCAAGGCCGGTCAGAGCTTCGTCGATACCGACCTCACCCCGGGAACCGAATACTCCTACAGCGCGCAGGCCTTTGACGCCGCAGGCAACTACAGCGACGAAAGTGCCGCCATCCTCGTCACAACGACCGGCACCACGGGCGGCGGAGGCGGCGAGCCGCCCCCAGGTGGTGGCGGAGGCGAAGTCGCGCCGCTACCCGTACCGGGGATTACCTCGACCAAAATCACGGATCACTCGGTCGTCATCACATTAACGAGAGCCAAACACGACAATCGAGTCGTCAGCTATCTCATCTACCGCGACGGCCAAGCGGTCGCCACATTGCATAGCCTCGGTGACGAGTTCACCGACGAAAACCTTGATTCCGATGTCACCTACATCTATACAGCGAAAGCCCTTGACGCTGAGTACCACTCAAGTGAGCTCAGTAGGTCGCTCAGGGTCACTACTTACTCAGAAGACGAATGGGAGTATCGGAACGGTGCTGCAGACTCCTCCTGGGAGAAGCAATGGGAGAAGTTCAATACGTACTTCGGGTGGATTCCGCTGGTCGGCGACGGGCTCGCCGCGATAAGCACCGGCATCGATCTAGCTCAGCTCGGTCGCGCGATCGCCAGCAGAAACAAACACCAGATCTACGACGAACTCAAGGACCTCGGTGGCGACTTGATCGGCTTTATCCCTTTCGCCAAGGCCGTTGATACAACCTTGGTCAAGGCCATTGAGGATTTCGCTGACGAACGCACGAAAACGACATTGGAGAGCGTCGCCTGGCATCTGGCAGAGCGGATCTACGACGCGACCGTCCCGCCCAAGTAGGTCGAGACGGCTAATGGGCGAACGAGTTGGCCTGTAAGCCGGATTCTGTCCCGTCCTACCCCGGGTAACCGTGGCAGAGCGGCGGCGACCATCCATCTGGGCACACCGTCGCCGGGTGCCTCGAGCGGCCTACCCGCAGGCTCGGGCGAGCAGCCCTCGAACGCCTGCGCAACCGCACCAGGTGCGGCCTCTTGGCCTTGCTTCGGGTGGGGTTTACCAAGCCATTCCGGTCACCCGGGATGCTGGTGCGCTCTTACCGCACCGTTTCACCCTTACCACCGCGGCCCAAATATCAGGCGTGAGTGGCGGTTTCTTTTCTGTGGCACTGTCCCGCGAGTCACCTCGGATTGCCGTTAGCAATCACCCTGCTCTGTGAAGTCCGGACTTTCCTCGACTCACCCGGAGGTGAGCCGCGGCCGCCCGGCCAACTCGTTCGCCTGAACACGGTAGCTCATTTACGCCGCAACTGGATCACGTTGTCGGCGATGCTGGCCTGCTGACCGTCGGGCCCGACCGCGTCACGCTCGACCGGCCCCAGCCGCACCGTCTCCCACTGCGTGTCGTCAAGGGCAAGGCCGGCCAGTACCTCGTCGGCCGGCGGGAATTCGTGGTGGTGTACCTCTTCCGACGCCCAGGGCGGGGCGCTCCCGTGATCGACGATCAGCAGCGTGCCCCCTGGCGTCAGGGTGGCGGCGGCGCGGCGCAGGATCGCGAGCCGGTCCATCTCCAGGGTGGTGTGGAAGAAGTGCGCCGACACCAGATCGAACGGGCCGTCCGGCAGGGTTTTGGTCAGATCGTGTTGCTGGAAGTCGATGCGCCCCAGCACTCCTCGTGATTCGGCGTCTTCGGCGGCGCGGGCCAGCGCCGTGGTGGAGACGTCGACGGCGACGACGTGCCAGCCGTGCTCGGCCAGCCACATCGCGTCGCCGCCTTCACCGCAGCCCACATCGAGTGCGCGCGAACCGGTCAGCCCGCCGACGATCTCGGCGAGGCGGGCGTTGGGTCGTCCGCTCCAGATTCGCGGCTTCTCCGCGTAGCGCGTTTCCCAGTGGGTGTGGTGATCGGTGTCCATGTCCCGAGCTTGCCGACGCCGGGCCATGGTGGCAAGGTCTTTTGCCATGCAGGCAAACGACGACGTCGATCTGAGGGTGCGCAGGCGGCTGCGCGAACTACGCGGCCGGCTCTGCCTGACCCTTGAGGATGTCGCAACCCGCGCCGGTATCGACGTGTCGACGTTGAGTCGGCTGGAGTCCGGTAAGCGCCGCCTGGCCCTTGACCACCTGCCCAGGCTGGCCGCGGCGCTGTCGGTCAGCACCGACGAGCTGCTCGGGGCGCCGGAGACCGTCGACCCGCGGGTGCGCGCCCCGTCGCACACCCGCCACCTGGTCACCTACTGGCCGCTGACCCGTCACAGCGGGACCGGGCCGCAAGCTTTCAAGATCCGGATCAGCGCGCGGCGGCGCACGCCGCCGGCCGAACTGCCCACCCATGAGGGCCAGGAGTGGCTCTATGTGCTCTCCGGTCGCCTCCAGTTGATCCTGGGCGAGCAGCATTTCGTCATCGACGCCGGCGAGGCGGTGGAGTTCAGCACGTGGACGCCGCACTGGTTCGGCACCGTCGACGGCCCGGTGGAGGCGATCATCCTGTTCGGCCCACACGGCGAACGAGTGCATCTGCGGCAGTAGGGCTCAGTCCAGATACGACGTCTGGTTCACCAGGCGCACCGAAGCATTGCCGTCGGGATAGAACTCCGCGATGCTCAGCGATGCCAGGTCCAGGTGCAGCCGGTACAGAATGCTGGAGCCGGCGTCCAGCGCCAATCGCAGCAGCGTCTTGATGGGCGTCACGTGCGACACCACCAGCACCGTGCTGCCCGCATGCTCGGTAATGATCCGAGCACGCAAGCGCTGAACCCGTTGCTGCACATCGTCGAAACTCTCGCCGTCCGGCGGGCGCAGGCTGGTGTCGCGCAGCCAGTGCCCGTGCAGGTCTGGGTCGCGTTCGCGGGCCTCGCCGAACGTCAGCCCTTCCCAGGCGCCGAAATCCGTTTCGATCAGGTCGTCGTCGACCGTGACGTCAAGGCCGAGTGCCTTCGCGGCGGCCGCGGCGGTGTCGTGCGCGCGCCGCAGCGGCGACGTGATCACCGCGTCGATGCCGCCGAGCGTGGCCAGATAGCGCGCCGCGGCATCGGCTTGGCCGCGACCGGTCTCGGTCAGTTCGGGATTGCCGCGACCGGAATAGCGGCGCTCGCGGGAGAATTCGGTCTGCCCGTGCCGCAACAGCAGCATGCGAGTGGGCGCGCCCTGATTACCGGTCCAGACCGCGGGCGGCACGGCGACCGCGTGCGAAGTCGGCTCGGCGGCAGCGACCTCAGCATCCATGGCCTGGTTCGCCAGCCGGTCGGCATACGAGTTCTGCTCGCGCGGAATCCACTGGTAGGTCACCGAATCGAAGGTCGACGCCAGCGCCCGCGCCTGCTGGTGCAGCTCGGCCATCGCAGGGTGCTTGACCTTCCAGCGACCAGCCATCTGCTCCACGACGAGCTTCGAATCCATCGACACGCCAACCTCATTGGCGCCGAGGCCACGGGCCTCCTCCAGTCCCGCGATGAGCCCGCGGTACTCGGCGACATTGTTGGTGGTGATCCCGATCGCCGCGCCGTGCTCGGCCAGCACGTTCTGGTGATCGGCCGACCAGACCACACATCCGTAGCCGGCCGGGCCGGGGTTACCCCGAGATCCGCCGTCGGCCTCGATGAGTACCTTCACGCCTATGCCCCGCCGACACGCAACAGGATCGCCTGGCACTCCGGGCAGCGGATGATGTCATCTTCCGGCGCGGCCGAGATCCTGGCCATCTCACCGCGATCGAGCTCGATGCGGCACGCCCCACATCGCCTGCCAAGCAGCCGTGCCGCACCGGCGCCCGACACCTTCCGCTGGCGTTCGTAGAGCTGGACAAGGCTCGAATCCAGAAAGGCCACGATCTGCTCCCGACGGGCTGCCTGCCCGTTACGAACCCGCTCGATCTCGGCAATGGCCTCGTCGCGGGCTCGCTCCGCGGCGGTCAGATCAGCCTGCAGGGCATCGATTGTCGCCACTTCACGGGTCTGATCGCCGCCCAGCTGTTCGAGGCGCTCCATCACCTCGAGCAGCGAATCCTCCAGGCTGGACTGCCTGCGCTCCAGGGTCCCCAGTTCGTGCTGGAGTTCCTCGAGCTGCTTGGGATTGGTGGTGCCGGAATCGAGAAGTTTGCGGTCACGGTCCTCACGCTGGCGCACGCCGTCGATCTCGGATTCGAACCGCGTCACCTGGGCGTCGACATCCTCCAGCGCGATGGCCAGTGCGGCCAGCCGGTCCGCCGCCTCGTGGTGGTCGGCTCGCACGGTGTCGTAACTCTGCTGCTCGGGCAGGTTGGCCGCCCGATGGGACAGCCGGGCCAGCTCGGCATCCAGCTCGGCCAGCTCCAGGAGCGAACGTTGCTGTGCCAATTCAGCTTTCACGGCATGCCTTTCGAAACATCGATATTCCACGGGTCGGTGCGCAGGTCGCTAACACCGACCGTCAGCGCCGCGCCGAAATGATTCCGCAGCAGCGCGGCGGCTTGCCCGCACCACGGATACTCGCTGGCCCAGTGTGCGACGTCGACCAGTGCGACGCCACTGGCGCGCCGGTGCTCGTCAGCGGGATGGTGGCGCAGGTCGGCCGTCACGTAGGCGTCCACGCCGGCGGCGCTCGCCGCACCGAGCAGCGAATCGCCGGCCCCGCCGCACACCGCCACCCGCGTCACCGAGGCATCCGGGTCACCGGCCGCGCGCACTCCCCAGGTGGTCTGGGGCAGCACCGCGCCCACCTTGGCGACGAAATCGGCGAACCGCAGCGGTTCGTTCAGGGTTCCGATCCGGCCGATCCCCACACCGGACGGCAGCGCGGCGAGCGACACCACGTCGAACGCCGGCTCCTCGTACGGGTGCGAGGCGCGGATCGCGGCCAGCACCTGGGCGCGCAGCCGGGCCGGCGCCACCACCTCGATGCGGTCCTCGCTGACCCGCTCCACCGATCCGACCGCGCCGATGGCCGGTGACGCGCCGTCGAGCGGCAGGAACTGGCCGGTGCCGGCGACGCTCCAGCTGCAGTGTGAGTAGTCGCCGATGTGACCCGCGCCCGCGGCGAACACGGCCGCGCGGACCGCCTCGGCGTCGGCGACGGGCACGAAGATCACCCATTTGTCGAGGTCCTGGCCGGCGGCCGGGTCGAGCACGGCGTCGACCGTCAGCCCGAGTACCTCGGCCAGCGCGTCGGACACGCCCGGATTGGCCGAGTCAGCGTTGGTGTGGGCGGTGAACAGCGCGGCATCGTCGCGGATCAGGCGGTGGATCAGCGCGCCTTTCGGGGTACTGGCCGCCACCGTGTCCACCCCGCGCAACAGCAGCGGGTGGTGAGCCAGCAGGAGCCCGCGCGGTCCGACCGTGGCCGCTACCTCGGCGGTGGCGTCGACGGCCACGGTCACGGAGTCGACGGCGTCGTCCGGGTCGCCGCACACCAGGCCGACCGAGTCCCAGCTGTGGGCCAGTCCAGGCGGGTAGGCGGCGTCGAGCACGGCGATGACCTCTGCCAGTTTCACGCTCATCGCGTCGTCACCACCACGCCAAGAACAGTAGTGCGCGGCGATCGGCAACAATGGAGCGGTGACCAGCACGGCCTCCGCCACCCGCCCGCAGTTGGTGATCTTCGATCTCGACGGCACCCTCACCGACTCGGCCGAGGGCATCGTGGCCAGCTTCCGGCACGCGTTAGCCGCGATCGGCGCCGACGTGCCCCCCGGTGACCTGGTCGGCCGGATCGTCGGCCCACCGATGCATCAGACCCTGGCCGGCCTGGGTCTGGGTGAGCGCGCCGACGAGGCGATCGCGGCCTACCGCGCCGACTACACCAGCCGGGGCTGGGCGATGAACAGCCTGTTCGACGGCATTCCGCAGCTGCTGGGCGACCTGCAGGCGGCCGGGGTGCGGCTTGCGGTGGCCACCTCCAAGGCCGAGCCGACCGCCCAGCGCATCCTCGAGCACTTCGGGCTGGCCAGGTACTTCGACGTGATCGCCGGCGCCAGTGTCGACGGCACGCGATCCAGTAAGGCCGACGTGGTGGCGCACGCCCTGGGCCAGTTGCATCCGCTGCCTGAACGGGTGCTGATGGTCGGTGATCGCGCCCACGACGTGGAGGGCGCCGCCGAGCACGGGATCGACACCGTCGTCGTGGGGTGGGGTTACGGCGCGACCGACTTCCTCGAGCCGCACGCCGCCGAGGCCGCGGCCGCCCATGTGCCGACGGTGTCGGCGCTGCGCGAGGTGCTCGGTGTCTGAGACTCAGCTCGTGCATGTGACGTTCGTGTGCTCCGGCAACATCTGCCGCTCGCCGATGGCCGAGAAGATGTTCGCCCACCAGATCGACCAGCGCGGCCTCGCCCACGTGGTTCGGGTGAGCAGCGCCGGCACCGGCAACTGGCATGTCGGAGATGGAGCCGACGAGCGAGCCAACGTTGTCCTGCGCCAGCACGGCTACCCGACCGATCACTCGGCAGCGGAGGTGGGCGATGACCACCTGGCGGCCGACCTGGTGATCGCCCTTGGCCGCAACCACGTGCGGATGCTGACCCACCTCGGGGTGGAGCCCGAGCGGGTGCGGCTACTGCGGTCGTTCGACCCGCGGTCGGGCAAGCACGCCGACGACGTCGAAGACCCGTACTACGGCAGCCACGCCGATTTCGAGGAGACGTTCACCGTGATCCAGGCGGCCCTGCCCGGCCTGCACGCCTGGGTCGACGAGCAGCTGGCCGGCGAAGGTCTGACCGGCTGATGAAACGGTGGACGTTCCTGCTGCGCCCGGGCTGGCTGGCCCTGGCGTTGGTGGTGGTGGCATTCGCCTACCTGTGCTTCACCGTGCTGGCGCCGTGGCAGCTGGGCAAGAACACCAAGACCAACCGGGAGAACTCGCAGATCGAGAACTCACTGAAAGCGGCTCCGGTCGCGGTGACAACGGTTCTGCCGCATCAAGATTCGTCGGCACCCGACGCGCAGTGGCGCAGGGTCACGGCCACCGGGCACTATGTGCCAGCCGCCCAGGCACTCGCCCGGTTGCGGGTGGTCGGCGGCGCACCCGCCTTCAACGTGCTGATGCCGTTCATCGTCGACGGCGGTCCAACGGTGCTCGTGGACCGGGGATACGTCCTTCCGAGGCAGGGCAACAAGGTGCCCGAGATCGCACCGGCGCCGACCGGGACGGTGACGATCACCGCGCTGCTGCGCGATTCGGAGACCGCGCCGACCGACAAGCCGCCGTTCCGCGAGGACGGCTTCACGCAGGTCTATGCCATCGACACCGCCGAGGTGACAGCGGCCACCGGGGTCGCGGTGGCGGGTTCCTATCTGCAGCTGGTGGACAACCAGCCAGGCGTTCTCGGTGTCGCCGAGATGCCGCACCTTGACCCTGGACCGTTCCTGTCGTACGGCATCCAGTGGATCGCGTTCGGGATCGTGGCCCCGATCGGGCTGGGCTACTTCGCCTATTCCGAGATCCGCGCCCGCCGCCGAGAGGCAACAGCTTCAGCGGCCGCCGCCGAGAAACCGTCATCGGCCCCGGTCACCGTCGAGGACAAGCTCGCCGACCGCTACGGCCGACGGCAGTAAGGCCGATCGCCACCACCGCCGCGGCGGCCTGAACGGCCCGCGAGAGCCGCACCGCGCGGCGCAGGTCGTCGATGCCGGGAATGTGGCCGTCCCCGAGCGTCGGGCGGATCTCCAGCTGATGGTGGTACTGGGTCGGGCCGCCGAGGCGCACCCCGAGCGCTCCGGCGAAGGTCGCCTCCACCACGCCGGCATTGGGGCTGGGGTGCCGCGCCGCGTCACGGTGCCAGGCCCGTAGCGCGCCGGCCGGTGAACCGCCGACCAGCGGCGCGCAGATCACCACCAGAACACCACCCACCCGGGCCGCCACATAGTTCGCAACATCATCCAAACGTGCTGCCGCCCAACCGAACCGGTCGTAGCGCGCAGAGCGATGGCCGATCATCGCGTCCAAAGTGTTGACGCCGCGGTACACCATCACACCCGGCACTCCCCCGACGGCCGCCCACAGCAGCGGCGCGACGTGCGCGTCGGAGGTGTTCTCGGCCACCGATTCCAGTGCCGCCCTGGCCAGCCCGTCGGTGTCGAGCGCCGACGGGTCGCGGCCGCACAGCGACGGCAGCAGCGCCCTGGCACCATCGATGTCACCGGCGGCCAGCAGGTCGGCCAGCCGGTCGCCGGTGCGGCCGAGCGTGGTTCCGCCCAGTGCCGCCCAGGTGGCCGAGGCCGTCGCTACCGCCAGTCGTGGCCCCGTGGCGCCGCGCTGCGTCAGCGCACCGGCGACGGCAAGCCCGCCAAGCAGCACACCGGTATGCAACGCGCCGGCGGCTCGACTGTCGCGGTAGGTCAGCTGTTCGAGTGCGGCTGCACACCAACCGAACCCCGCAACGGGATGACCACGTGCCGGGTCGCCGAGAGCCACATCGGCCAGCTGGGCCGCCAGGATGCCGACACCCCGCCACCGTCTGCGCGCAAACACCCCGGCACTCTCTCACACGTGATGTACTGCCCCAATGAGGCCGCGATGACGCGACATCCGACGCGGGTCTCCGACCTGCTTAATCCGGCCGCGGCGCTGGCGCCGGCGGCCAACGTGATTATGCAGCTGGCCCATCCCGGCGTCGGTTACGGCGTCCTCGAGAGCCCGGTCGACAGCGGCAACGTCTACAAGCATCCGATCAAACGAGCGCGCACCACGGGCACCTATCTGGCCGCGGCCACAATCGGAACCGACGCCGACCGCGCGCTGATCCGGTCCGCCGTGGACACCGCCCATGCTCAGGTCCGCTCGACCCCGGCCAGCCCGGTGTCCTACCGCGCCTTCGATCCGCAGCTGCAGCTGTGGGTGGCGGCCTGCCTGTATCGCTACTACATCGATCAGCACGAGTACCTCTACGGCCCGCTCGATGATGCCGCGGCCGACGCGGTGTATGCCGACGCGAGCCGGCTCGGCACCACACTGCAGGTGCGGGAAAGCATGTGGCCGGCCGACCGGACGGCCTTCGACGAGTACTGGAAGCGATCCCTTGACGACCTGGCGATCGACCCGCCGGTGCGCGAGCATCTCAAAGGCGTTGCGGCCATGACGTTTATGCCCTGGCCGGTGCGGGCGACGCTGGGCCGGTTCAACTTGTTCGCGACCACCGGTTTCCTGCCGCCCGAGTTCCGCTCGATGATGCGCCTACCGTGGGGCACCGACCAACAGCGCCGGTTCGAATGGCTGCTCGCCGCCCTGCGGCTCGCCGACAAGCTGATCCCGCACCAGGCCTGGATCTTCGGTTATCAGCTGTATCTGTGGGATATGCGGGCCAGGGCCCGCCGGGGTCAGCGGATCGTCTGACACACCGGAAGTCGTTGCGAGGGGGAACATGTCGACGAAGATTCTGACGGCCGGGACAGTGATCACGATGGATCCCGCGCGTCCACGCGCGGAGGCCGTCGCAGTGTCGGACGGCCGGATCGTGGCGGTGGGTTCGGTCGCGGAGTGCCGCGAGGATCACCCCGATGCGGAGCTGATCGATACCGGCGTGGCCGCCCTGCTACCGGGACTTGTTGAGCCGCACAGCCATCCGGTTATGAGTGGGGTGGCGACCCAACCACCGGCCCGCTCCATCGCGCCGTGGGACGCCCCGACCTGGCCGGATGTCGAAGCCATCTTCGCCGACGCCATCGCCAACACAGACCCGAGCACGCCGCTGCTGTTCGCCGGATTCGACGCACTGCTGCACAAGCGCCCGTCGCCGAAGGCGCCGGAACTCGACCGCATCTTCGGCGACCGAGTCGCGGTGGTGACCGACAACTCCGGGCACGGTGTGTATTTCAACAGCGCGGTGATGAAACGCAACGGTTGGCACACCAGTCCCCCTGCCGATCCGACCGGCGGTCACTTCAGCCGCAACCCCGACGGAAGCCTCGACGGCCAGGGCTTCGAGACGCCGGTGTTGATCGCCGTCGCCGGACCGATCCTTGCCGAGCTGGGCAACCCGTTGGTCAGTGCCGCCGAGTACTACGCCTGGATGTCCCGCGGCGGCTACACGTCGACGTCGGACATGACCTACGACCCGAACCTCAAGGCCGCCTATGAGGCGCTGGCCGCCGCACCGTCCTGCCCGTTGCGGATCAGCATGTGGGAGATGTCGACCACCGGCACCTATAACGATGCGGAAACCTTCACTGCCGCAGAGACTTTACTGGTCAAGCAGGGTGTCAAACTCTGGACCGACGGCTCGCCGTGGATCGGCAACATCGCCATCTCGTTCCCGTACCTGAGCACCCAGGCCACCAGGACCGCAGGCATCGACCCCAGGGTGGCCGGCGGGGTGCAGTCGATGAACTACAGCCGCGAGCAGCTCGACGCGATCCTCGACATCGCCGCACCCACCGGCTGGCAGATGGCCTTCCACGCCAACGGCGACCTGGCCATCGAGCTGGCCCTGGACGCCTACGAGGATGCATTGGTGCGGCACAACCTGATCGGCACCGATCACCGCTGGCGGCTCGAACATCTTGGGGCGGGTACTCGCTCGCTGTTCGACCGGGCTGCGCGGCTGGGCGTGCACGTCTCGATGGCGCCGTTCCAGTACTACTACTGGGGCGAACTGCTGGACGGCCAGATGTTCGACCATGAGCACGGCAGCCGGTGGGCGCCGTTCGCCGACGCGGTGGCCTCTGGCGCGGTGGTCTCACTGCACAACGACGGGTCGGTGTCACCGCCCACGCCGGTACTCAACATCCAGACCGCGGTGACGCGACGGACCCGGGCCGGCAACGTCCACGGCGCCGACCAGGCGATCACCCTCGACCAGGCGCTGCGCGCCCACACCATCAACGCGGCGCGAACCCTGCACCGGGACAAGCTGATCGGGTCATTGGAGGTCGGCAAGCTCGCCGACTTCACCGAGCTGACCGCGGATCCCTACGCGGTGGATCCCACCGAGCTGGCGGAGAAGGCACAAGTGAGCGGTACCTGGCTCAGCGGTGAGCGCATCGATCTGGCCGCGTTCACCGGCGCGGTCAGCGGCGCCGAGCCCGGCCAGCACGCACACCTAGCCGATCATCCCCGCCATACCTGCTGTTGACGTCAAGCTCTACCCGTCCCCAGCGCCCCAGTCGTTGCCCGGCCACGACGAGCCAGCCGGGTACGAAGCGCCCTCGGGATACGAGCCGCCCTCGGGATACGAAGCCGACGGCAAGTTACTTCCAGGCCCAAACGACGATGAGACGCGGGACTGGACCGCGGGCGCCATGTCATACGGGCGCCATGTCATATCCGTAGCTGTTGTTGCCATCGGCGGCCCCAAGCGTCCCGTCCGGGTTGACCACGTTGTGTCCGTCGGCGGCGGCCATTCCGGCCCCGGCGAACAGAGCGAAGCCCACCCTCCTGATATGCGTCCCCCGACGGATTGGTGTCGGACATAATCGAACGCTAGGCGCGCTGGATGCTCTAGCCGCCAGTAGTCGAGTACTCGACTTTGATACGGCAGACAGATAGGGACCACCATGACCTTTCCCACCCTTGCCCACGTCGCGGTCACGGTGCGTGATCTCTCGGTCAGCGTGCCGTGGTACCGCGCGCTCATCGGCTCGGATCCCGTGCTCGACGAGGACACCGACGCCGGGTTCCATCACTCGGTGTTCTTACTCGACAACGGCACTCTGTTGGGGCTGCACCAGCACACCACCGCCCCGTCGGATCAGCCGTTCAGTGAGCACAACATCGGGCTGGACCACATCGGGTTCGGCTGCGCGGATCTCACCGAGCTCGCGCAGTGGCAGGCCAGGCTCGAGGAGTTGGGCATCGCCCACGGTGGCATCGTCGAGGCGCACTACGGTTCCGGGCTGAGCTTCCGCGACCCCGACGGCATCACGCTGGAGTTCTTCGCCCCACCTGCCGCTTAAGGCAGCGTCGTCTTCATCAGCTGGACGTTGTAGTTGCCCCAGATCGACAAATTCCAGTAGATGTCCTGGCCGGTGGACAACGGGTCCATCATCGGGGCGTAGAGACCCGGGTACTGCAACGACGTCACCAGCGTCGTCGCGGCCGACCAGGTGCCCTCCGGCGAATCGGCGGTGCGTATCACCACGCTGCCGACGCTGCTGGAGTACATCGCCACGTACTTGTTCAGATACGTGTTGTATTGCACCGACATCTCGCTGACGTGCCCGCTGGGGCCGCCGACTCCGAATATGCCGGCCACAAAGCCGCCGAAGAACAGGCCCAGTTGGCCGAGGATTCCGCCGGCGTACTGGTTACTGCGGGTCGCAGGCAGGATCGGGACCGCGGCGCCGGGCTTACCGGCCACCCACGTGCCGCCGTCCCAGTACTCGTATTTCGTCAGGTCCAGGATGTCGGCCTCCTTGACCCGGGAGACGTACGCCGAGCCCAGCCGGCCCGACGGGGTCCCGTAGGAGTAGACGTATCCGGCGTCGGGAGAATCGGGGGGCGGCTTGACGAAGGCGCCCTGCTGAAAGTTCTGATTTCCGTATGCGAATGGCGTGCTCGACCGCAGCCAGCTGGCCGCGCGAATGGTCTGCGGTGCGACCGTCCAGTTCTGGCCGTTGTCATCGGAGTAGGCGATCGCCGAGTAGTTGGTGGTCCATGCGCCGCCGAAATCCCACGACCGCACCGACATGAAGTTGACGTATTGCCGTGCGCCGTACTGATTGTCGTAGGGCACGGAGATGGCTGCGGTGGGGATGATCGTCACTTCGGAGCCGAACGGCCCGAGATACCGTGCGTTGCCCGGGATCACCTGCTTGGACATCCCGGCCGAGTTCAACGGGGATCCGGCGAATGGATTGGTCGTCGACCCCGGGGCGAAGGTCCGGGTGATCGGATCGGTGGTGCGCAACAGCACGTTGGAGCGCCAGGCACCGGTCATGCTCGGGCCGCTGAAGGTGTCACCGAAGATCATCAGCACCTGATGGTTGGCGCCGGTCATGCCGTTGTCCCACATGACGCCGACGTCGGTGCCGGAGATGCCGAATCGGCTCGGCGTCAGGGTGTTCGGGCCGGTGACCCAGCCCTCCTTGGTGGTGACGGGTGCGGTGGCGACGGCGGCTGTGCTTACCGCGGGAAGCTTCCGGGTTCGGGACCCATTGTCGGACACCGCTTTCGCGGTCTTAGGTGCCGCAGTCTTGGCTTTCGGCCGCGGCGAACGGTTGGCGGCCGAGTGGGCGCTCGACGTGGTGCGACTGGCCGACGGGCCGGAATCAGCCGCATCGGCCGAGGCGACGCCGCAGCCCGCGGTCACCGCTGCGCCCACGCCCAGTGCCACGGCAAAGCCACCGATTCCGCCGATATAAGTCGCTGTGCGCATGGCCACCCCCGTTGCTCGCCTGCCCAAGTATGTTATGCCGTCCCCCATTCGGTGGATGCGCAATTCCGCCGGAACACGGTCCACTTGGCGGACAGACGAGCCAGGTAGGCGAGCGCAGTATTCGTCTCGTGCCTCGCTCAATCAGGGCAGGCCCAAAAACCTCGGAGGACATGATGACTGCACAAATCACCAAGCGTGCTGCAGGACTCTTCGCCAGTGTCGTCGCCGCCGGCGGACTGGCCCTGGGCCTGGGCTTCGCCCCCACCGCAAGCGCAGCCGACGGCTGCGGGATCGGCTTCCACCTCGATGGCCCCAACTGCGTGGTGAACGTTCCCGGCCCCAACGCCCACTTCATCAGCCCCAACTGCTGGATCAACATCAACGGCGACGAGCGCTGCTACGCCCCGTAACGCCACACTCACTCGACATATCCCTTCCGGGGCTCCCGGAAGGGATATTTCGGGCGCTCGTTCGGGCGCATTGCGGGGCAAGGCCATAACACTGCAGCACCGCGGTGAATACCTTGTGGCCCTATGAGCACCCACTTCGACACGTTCCTGATCGGCGGCCGGTGGACCACACCGAGCTCGAGCGAAGAGCTCGTTATGGTCTCCCCCAACGACGGGCAGCGGCTGGGCACTGTTGCCGCGGGCGTCCACGCCGATATCGATGCCGCGGTCGCCGCGGCCCGGGCCGCCTTCGAAGCACCCGACGGCTGGCCGAATTGGCCGGCGGACAAACGGGCCGCGGCGATGGAAACCCTTGCCGACGCCCTCGATCGGCGTAGTGAGCAGATCGCTCGGGCGGTCAGCTCGCAAAACGGCATGCCGGTCGCGATCGCCGGCCAACTCGAGGCGGTCTTCCCCCAGGTGCTGCTGCGCTACTACGCGCAGCTGGCCCGCACCGAGCCGTTCAGCACCGAGCGTCCCGGGCTGCTCGGTGGGCAGACCACCATCACCCGCACCCCGGTGGGCGTTGTGGGCGCGATTGTGCCGTGGAATTTCCCGCAGGTGCTCAGCGCGTTCAAGTACGCCCCCGGGCTCGCCGCGGGCTGCACGTTCGTGATCAAGCCCGCGCCCGAGACAGTCTTCGACGCCGTCCTGTTCGCCGAGGCGGTCGCCGAGTCCGACATCCCGGCCGGGGTGATCAACGTGGTGCCGGGCGGGCGCGACACCGGCGCCTATCTGGTGGCGCACCCCGGCATCGACAAGGTGGCGTTCACCGGGTCCACCCAGGTCGGTCGGGAGATCGCCACGGTGTGCGGTGGGTTGCTGCGGCGAGTGACGCTGGAACTCGGCGGCAAGTCCGCGGCGATCATCCTCGACGACGCCGACCTGGATCTTGGCGTGATCGGCGAGAAGCTGTTCGCCGCAACGCTGCTCAACAACGGGCAGACCTGCTTCATCGGCACGAGAATCCTTGCGCCGCAGTCCCGCTACGCCGAGGTCGTCGATGTCGTGACGGCGTTGGCGGATTCCCTGACCGTCGGCAATTCACTGGATCCGGCCACCCAGATCGGGCCGCTGGTCAGTGCCCGCCAGCGCGACCGCGTCGAATCCGCCATCGCCGCCGCCAAGAACAGTGGGGCGCGGCTCACCACCGGCGGCGGCCGCCCGAGCGGGCTGGACACCGGATGGTTTGTCGCGCCTACGGTTTTCGCCGACGTGTCCAACGACAGCCCGATCGCCCGGGAGGAGATTTTCGGGCCGGTGCTCACGGTCATCGGCTACCACGACGACGAGGACGCGGTGCGCATCGCCAATGCCAACGCCTACGGCCTTGGCGGCTCGGTGTGGACCACCGATCCGCAGCGTGGGTTGGCGGTCGCCAAGGGCGTGCGCACGGGGACCGTCGGGATCAACCATTACCTGCCCGATCCGACCGCCCCGTTCGGCGGTGTGAAGGCCAGCGGACTGGGCCGAGAACTCGGGCCCGAGGGGCTTGGCGCCTATCTGGAGCTGAAGTCGATCTACCAGCCCGCGGGCTGATCAGGCCTTCAGCGAGATGCCGTCGAGGAGTTGGCCGAGCCCAGCGCGGAACTCCCCGACGTGGCTTTCGTCGCCGTCGTCGAAGGCGCCTGCGTCCAGCGCCGACGCCAACGCGGGCAACTGGCTCGGGTCAATCACACTGCGCAACAGACCGGGGTAGTCGGGGCCTTCGGTGGGTGCCTCGATCGCCAGCGCCGCGGCGCCGCGGACGAAGTGCAGCACCGCCAGGACGGCGGCCAGCTTGTCGCGCTCACCCATACCCGTTTTACTCAGCGCGGCCAGGCCGGCATCAAGCCAGGCCAACTGGCCAGGGTCGGCCGGCGGCCCGCCGGCCGATGCGGCCAGGATCCACACATGCCGGTGGTAGACGTCCCACAACCCGCAGGCCCAATCGCTAAGGGCGGCACGCCAATCCGCGCCATCAGCGAGGGTCGGCGGCGGCCCCGATGCGGCTGAGAGCATGAACACGACCAATTCGTCTTTGTTGGCGATGTGCCGGTACAGCGACATCGTGCCGCAGCCAAGGCGCTCGGCAAGCCTGGCCATGGACAACGCACCGATTCCGTCGGCATCGGCCAGTTCGATCGCGGCGGTGACGATGCGCTCGCGGCTCAGGGGGGCTTTTCGGTCGGGCATCGCAGTCAGCCTAACCGACGGACATCGCGAATGCGTATAGCGTACGCTTTTGCGTATGGCATACGCAAAAGTTCTCTCCCTGGTCGTCGTGGCATTCCTCGCGTTCTCCCTGCCGCCCTATTTCACCGGCCACACCCGGGTGCCGGCAACGTTCGCGCTGCACTACCCACTGCTGGTCGGGCACGTGATGTTCGCCGCGGTGGCGATGATCATGGCCGTCGTGCAGATCTGGCCCGGATTGCGCGACCGGCATCCGGTCCTGCACCGCCGGTGTGGCCGCGTGTACGTGCTCGGCGCGATCCCGGCAGCCGTCTGCGGCCTGGTCATCGGAGCGGCAACCCCGTTCGGGCCGTTCCTCGCAGTGAGCAACGTCATGCTGGCCTGCCTGTGGCTGTGGTTCACCACGACCGGATACCTCGCGGCACGGCAGCGCCGATTCCGCGAGCATCGCCGTCAGATGATCCTCAGCGCCACGCTGGCGTTGTCCATCATCGCCAATCGAATCTGGACACCGATCATCTTTATCTCGCTACAGCCGTTGCAGGACAGCGTCTTTGACGGCAACAAGGATCACTACCTGTGGTTCGCCGCAGGTCTTGGCGCGTGGCTCGGCTGGACGATACCGTTCTTCACGGTACGACGGCGGCTCAATCGCCGGCTGGCTACCGTGTCCTGACCGGCAGCCGTGCCCAACCCCGGACACTGGATGTTCGTCCCCTGCTGGCATTCTCGTAGTCCACGTCCCAGTCGGTCCACCTCTTGAGGACCTCCTCGATGGCCACCCGCGCTTCGAGTCGCGCAAGCGCGGACCCGAGGCAGAAGTGCAGCCCCTGCCCGAAGCTCAGGTGCCCACCCGTGCGGTGGATGTCGAAGCGGTCCGGGTCGGGGAATCGTGAATCGTCCCGGTTCGCCGACGCGTTGACCAGCAGCATGTGTGACCCCTCGGCCACCGTCTGCCCGTACAGCTCGACATCTTTTGCCACGTAACGCGCCTGGACGGGAGACGGCGGCTCATAGCGCAGCGCCTCCTCCACCGCGGACGGGATCAGCGACGGATCGGCGACGAGTTCGTGCCGCTGCTCGGGGGATTCGCCGAGCAACTCACCCATGGCGCCGATCAGCCGGGCGGTGGTTTCGTTACCCGCGCCGGCGATCATCGCGGTGTAGGCGACAACCTCGGTGCGCTCCAGCGGGCGTCGGGTCCCATCCGGGTCCTCGACCTCGGCGTTGAGCAGTTCGGTCATCAGATCGTCGGAGGGATGGGCCGCCCGCCACTCGATGTACTCGACGAACATCGCAATCGCATCCTGGAAGACCGTCGGGCTGACATCTCCCAATTCGGAACCCACAGTGATCAACGTGTCGTTGTTGTCACGAATGGCCTGCTGGGCTTCCTCGGGAATGCCGAGCAGATAGCCGATCGTCCGCATCGGCATGAACGCGCCGAGGTCGGCGACGAAGTCGAAACCGTCACTGTCCCGGAGGGGCTCGAGTGCCCCCGAGCAAAACTCACGCACCATGTCTTCGACGGCGAGCATGCGGCGCGGGGTGAAGACCCGGGACAGCAGGCGGCGGTGCAGATCGTGTACCGGCGGGTCTTCGAACAACAGGATTCCCGGCGGCACCTCGATGCCGCTCGCCAAGATGTCCAGAGTCGTGCCCCGGCCCGATCGGTAGGTCTCCCAGTCCATCAGGCCACGCGACACGTCGTCGTATCGGCTCAGGGCATAGAAGCCGTATTTGTCGTTGAAGTACAACGGGGCTTCTTCGCGCATCCGCCGCCACACCGGGTACGGGTTGTCGTCGATCGTGTAATCGTAAGGGTCATAGTACAACTCGACAGTTATCTCGCTGTTCATGATGCAGACCTATCTTGGTTGATTCGGAACGCCAGGGAAGAGCTGCTCGGTTGGGCCGACGGTCACGTAACCACCCAGCTTCGTCGCGAGGTGTGGCGCGAAGACCGCACCGTACAGAAGGTGTCCGACGATCACGACGGCGACGACCGACAGCACCCCGGCGCCGATCTTGCTCGACGAGCGCTTGTCGGCCCACACCTCGATCACGTTGCGGCCCTGGTCATCCGTACGTCCGAGCAGGTACGCGAACACCATCATCTGGATGCCCATCGCGATGGAGTCGTAGATCGGGTACTGGTGTTTGGTGCCTTCGAAGATCGCCAGCCCGGGAATCACGTAGCCGTAGTAGAAGACGCCGAGCTGGGCGCCCACCACCGCGTTGAAGAACAGTGCCCAGGAGAACCCGACCGCGAAGCCGGTGATCAGCAGCGTCTGCGGTCGACGCCACCCGAATCGCCCGACCAGCCAGCGGCCGATGGCGGCGCCGATCAGCGCCGGGAACACGAAGTACGAGATGTAACCGATCGGCACCGAGGACGGCAATCCGCCACCCCAGGTCACGTTCATCGGCCACCACGAGGGCATGCGCGGGAGCGCGGGCGGGAACTGCGCGTACATCGCCCAGTCATAGGGCGCCTCGATCCACGAAAATGAGATCGCCGAGATCGAGACCAGCAACAGCGGGTGGATTCGGCCACGACGGACGCTCAAATAGACACCAACGGCCAGCAGCACCGCGCCGCCGATATAGGCGAACGAGAGGCCGGCGATCATCACCGGCGTCAGACCGGTGTTCATCGGTCCCGTGCTTCCGGATCCCGTGCCTCCGGATCCCGTGCTTCCGGATCCCGTGCTTCCGGATCCAAGTAGACGACCACGCCGAAGATCAGCACGATCAGACCCAACAGCGTGCCGAGCATGATTACGGCGCCCACATTGGCCCCTTTCACCGTTAGTAATAGTGGACACTATTACATTGGCAGTGGTCAAGGCCCGACTATGGTGAAAACCGGTGCCCCAGCAAAAAGCCGTCAAGAAGCAGAGCGCCGCCGAGACCCAGGCCGGCCGGCGGGCGCGCGGTGAAGCGCGTCGGCTGCTGCTCGACGCCGCACGTGATCTGTTCGCGCGCAAGGACTATCGCGCGACCACCACCCGGGAAATTGCCGAGTCGGCCGGCGTCAGTGAATATCTGCTGTTCCGGCACTTCGGCTCCAAGGCGGGTCTGTTCCGGGAAGCCCTCGTCGTGCCGTTCACGAGCTTCCTCGACGAGTTCCGGCAGACCTGGCAGTCCGTGGTTCCCGAGGACACCGACGAGGAAGAACTGTCGCGCCAGTTCATCGGACCGCTCTACGACGTTCTCGTCGAGCATCAGGGACTGGTGCTGACCCTCGTGGCCTCCGAAGGGCTCAGCGAGGAGGACATCGAGGCGGCCGGCATCGCCGACATCCGGCGGGCACTGTCCGTACTCGGCCAGATCAGCGCCGAAGGTATGAGCCTGCGCGGGTTGCGGTCGAATCAGCCGGATCTGCCGGCGCACTCGACCGTGGCCATGATCGTCGGCATGGTCGCACTGCGCTCGACCTTCTTCGGGAACAAGCCTCCTTCGCGGGAGGCGATCATCGACGAGCTGGTGCAGGCGACCCTGCACGGCTTTCTGCACCGGCCCGGCTGAGTACCGCTATCCCCCGATATTGTTATCCCCCGGATATTGTTATCCGCCTGGGCCGTTGGGCCACTTGAGCAGTGAGCCACCGTCCACCCGGATCTGCTGCCCGGTGATGTAGCGACTGTCGTCGCTGGCGAGGAACACACTGAGGTTGGCCATGTCCTCGGGTTCGATGTACGGAATCGGCATCGCCTGAAACAGCGTGAACAGCGGCTCGGCGTCCTCGCGGGTGGCCTGCTTGCCCGCTTGGGTCAGGTCGGGCCGGAACATGCTGTACATCCCATCGTTCTGCAACAGATGGGTGTTGCAGTTGGTCGGGTGGATCGCGTTGACCCGGATCATCCTGTCGGCCAGCGCCAGTGACATTTCTTCGACGTACTCGATGATCACCCGCTTGCTCCAGCCGTACCCACGGCCACCGGGTCCCATGTTCGGATTGTCGGTGGTTCCCCGGATCATGCCCGCCGTCGAGCCCGTGACGATCACCGACGCCCCGTTGGGAAGGTGCGGCACCGCGACGGCAACGGTGTTCATCACGCCGAGCAGGTCCACATCGCTGGCGTCGACGAACGCCATGGCGTCGTGTGGGCGTCCCATGGCCATCGGCAGGATTCCGGCGTTGGCGACGACGATGTCGATCTTGCCGAAGCTCGCCACGCCCGCCTCGACGGCGTCGCGCAGTTCGTGGCGCTCGCGGACGTCGGCGACCGTGGCCAGGACCTGACGGCCGAGCTCCTTGATCGAGCGCTCGGTCTCGGCCAGGTCGTCGGGCGTGGCCAATGGGTACGGGTTGGACGGGATGTCCCGGCAGATGTCGACAGCGATGATGTCGGCACCTTCCCTGGCCATCGCGATCGCGTGCGCCCGGCCCTGCCCGCGGGCCGCGCCAGTGATGAATGCGACCTTGCCTTCTAGCTTTCCGGTCATTCTGTCTCCCTCGACGTGAACGTGATGTGCAGCTCGCTGAGCCCGCGCATGATGAACGTCGGCTCGTATTGGTAGTTCCGGTTCTCGGCGGGACCGTGGTCGGATTCTGAAATTCTGATGTCCTTCATGCGATCCAGGATCCGGTTCAGCGAAATTCGTCCCTCGGCCCTGGCCAGCGGTGCACCCGGGCACGAGTGCACGCCGCGGATGAACGCGATCTGCTCGCGCACATTCGGCCGGTCAGGGCGGAACTCGTGCGGCCGCTCGAACTTCTCGGCATCCCGGTTGCAGGCGCCCGGCAACAACATCACGGTCGTTCCGGCGGGGACCGTCACGTCTCCGATCGTCGTGGTGGTGCGCGCCATCCGGAAGTGCGCCTTGACCGGGCTCTCCATCCGCAGAGTCTCTTCGAGGAACGCGGGGATCTTGCTGCGGTCCTCGCGCAGCGATTCTTCGAATCCCGGGTTGTCACCGATGAATCGCACCGCCGAGCTCACGAGCTTCGTCGTCGTCTCGCTTCCGGCAGCGAAGAGGAAGGTCGAGAGATTCACCACATCCGCGAGATCGGGTGTCGAACCGTCTTCGTACTTCGCCAGCGCGAGTCCGGTCAGCACATCCTCGCGCGGCGCGCGCCTGCGCTCGTCGAGATAGCGGTGGAACCTCTCGTTCAGCCACTCCAGCGGATTGTGCGACGCGGGCGCATCTTTGCCGATTTCACCGACGGTCTCATTGGCGAATACTGCGGTGAAGTCCTCATGGTCCTGTGCCGGCACACCCAGGAGGTCGGCAATGACCAGCAGCGAGAAGGGCTTTGCAAAATCAGCCAGGAATTCAGACTGCCCCTTGGCGATAAAGGTGTCCAGCTGCTGATCGGCCAGCCGCCACATGAAGTCTTCGTTTTCTTTGAGGCGCTTGGGCGTGATCAAGGTGTTCATCAAGCTGCGGGTGCGGGTGTGCAGCGGCGGGTCCTGCGACGTGATGTGTTCGGCCATCGGCACGTTGGCGCTGTGCTGCTCGATCAGTTCGGTGACGTCATCGGTCTCACCGGGGGTGATCGGCATACCCGAGAACGGTCCCGCGACCGATACGCACGACGAGAACGCCGGGTTCTTGTACACACTCAGCGCGGCCTCGTAACCGGTCACCGCCAGCACGTTGAAGGCGGTCGCCGGCGTTACCGGGCATTTCGACCGCAGGTGGTCGAAGTACGGATACGGGTCGGGTACCAGTGTTTCGTCGGTGAAGAAGTCCACGACATCGAAATCGGTCAAAACAAGAACTCCTCAATTCGCTGGGTAGGCAACCGATTTGATCTCGGTGTACTGGTCGAAGCCAGCGGTGCCGTTCTGCCGACCCACACCGCTGGCCTTGTATCCCCCGAACGGGGTGTCGGCGCCATAACCGGCGGTGCCGTTCAAGCCGATGAACCCGGCCCGCAGTCGCCTGGCCACCGACAGGGCTCGATCAAGGGAGCCCGCCATGACATTGCCGGCCAGGCCGTACGGGCTGTCGTTGGCGATGCGGACCGCGTCGTCCTCGTCGTCGAACGGGATCACCGAGAGCACCGGGCCGAAGATCTCTTCCTGCGCGATGGTCATGGAGTTGTCGACATTGACGAAAAGCGTTGGCCTGACGAAATATCCCTTGTCGAGCCCGTCGGGCGCCTCGGCGCCACCGACGAGCAGGGTTGCGCCCTCCTCGACACCCTTCTGGATGTAGCCGCGGATGCGGCTGCGCTGCCGATCGGAGATCACCGGGCCACACAGTGTGCCCGGGTCCTGCGGATCGCCGGCGGCGACGCCTTCGTAGATGCCGCGGAGAATCTCCACGCCCTCGTCGTAGCGGGATCGGGGCAACAGCAACCGGGTGGGATTGGCACAGCCCTGGCCGGCGTGCATGCAGGGGGCGATGCCCATCATGCAGCCGAGCGCGAAGTCCGCGTCTTCCAGAACGATCGTCGCCGACTTGCCGCCGAGCTCCAGGAACAGGCGCTTCATCGTCGCGGCGCCCTTTTCCATGATCCGCTGGCCCACCACCGTCGATCCGGTGAACGAGATCATGTCGACCTTCGGCGACAGCGTGAGTTCCTCGCCGACGAAATGATCCGACGCGGTGACAACGTTGATCACGCCCGGCGGGATATCGGTGTTCTCGGCGATCAGGCGGCCCAGCCGGGTCGCGTTGAACGGCGTGTTGGGCGCCGGCTTGAGCACCATGGTGTTACCGGTCCCCAGCGCCTGACCGATCTTCTGGATGGTGACCTCGAACGGGAAGTTCCACGGGACGATTGCGCCGACGACGCCGACCGGTTCACGCCAGACCTTGCGGGTGGTGTTGACACCGGTGACCGACACGACGGTGTCACCCAACGAGGTCTCCCAGGCGTATTCGTCGATCAGTTGGACCGGGTACCGCAGCGCATCAGCCAGCGGCGCATCGAGCTGCGGTCCGTGGGTGATGGCCCGCGGGCAACCGACCTCGCGGATGAGTTCCTCGCGCAACTCCTCCTGTTCGCCCTCGATTGCTTCCTGCAATTGCAGCAGGCACTTCTGCCGGAAGGCGTGGTTGGTCGCCCAGTCGGTGTCGTCGAAGGCCCGCCGCGCCGCGTCGATGGCGCGGTGCATATCCGCTGACGACGCATCGGCCACCTCCCCGAGGATCTCCTCGGTCGCGGGATTGATGTTGGCGAAGGTGCCGGACTCGCCGTCGACGAGCTTGCCGTCGATCATCATCTTCGGCTCAAAACGTGTGTCAGCCATTATTTCTGCCCGTCGAGTGCTAAACCTAATTTTTGTTCAGACCCTACCGAGCCCCTCAGCCGTCGTCAACGATCGCGTGGCGCGGCAGGGTGTTCGGCAAGTCCAGTGAGCTCAAGAGACCCGCGGGTGCGGCGACCACGTACGGAATCGCGTTGACGACCCGCATGGCCGTTGCCGACATCGCCGCATGCCCGGCGCCGTGGCCTGCTGCGGCACCGACGTTCATCGAGCAGTGGATGTCGGGATCGCCCTCGATGTCCACGAGGTAGCTGGCGTCGAACTCCGATGCAGGCCAGTCGGGCGCGACATCGCGTGCCATCCGGATGATGTGCTCGACGATGATCGCCTCACGGCCGTTGACCACGCCGGCCGCCCGGGTGCTGACCGCGCCGCAGGTCCCGGCCTTGATGGTGCCGAACGCCACCTCGATATCGCGGTCGGTCAGCCGCCGGTCCAACGTTCCCCGGACCTCGTCGACGTCGACACCCAGTCCGGCCGCGATGAGGTAGATCGGTGCGCGCCACGCCATCTCGATGAAGCCGGGTGTCTTGAGCAGAGGTTCGAAGTCCAGCGGGTGGCCGAAGCCCATCCCGTTCATCATCACGTCGGCGACGGGATAGTGATCGTTGAGCGCCACCTCGGTGACTGTCACCGTCCGGATCGTCTTGGACTGCGTCGACAGCAGCAGCGCCAGCTGATCGGAGCCGAAGCCGGGAAAGATGCCCGACGCGTAGAACGACGCGCCGCCGGCCGTAGCGGCCCGCTCCAACTGATCGCGCCACTCCGGCGAGTAATACGCGGGCGGATACACCAGGCTGGTCGACGACGTCGACACCACATTGATGCCGGCCTCGAGCAGCGTCAGGTAGTCGGGTACCGCACCGGCATCGCGATCGGGGCCACTCGCGGCGTACACGACGCAATCAGGCTGCAGCGCAATGAGTTCAGCGGCATCGTTGGTTGCCGCTACCCCGATCGGATCGCCACCGGCCAACTCCCCCGCATCTTTGCCAACCTTCTCAGGAGAATGCACCCACACCCCGACCAGCTCGAGATCGGGCCTGACCCGAATCGCATCGATGGCGATCGAGCCCACGCCACCGGTCGACCAGACCACGATTTTCAGTGGTGCGCTCACTGCTCCTCCTGCGGTGGCCATGCACGCTGGCTTGCTGTCGCGGCGCGCTCGAGATACGGCCATGCCACGTCCGGCGGCACTCCACCGCACAGCGGCAGCAGCGGAAGTGGTCGGCCGCCGCGGACGTACTCGGTCGCCTCGTCGGTCGTGATGATCCGGTAGGCGCCGCCCGCCTCACGCAACTCGGCGACGGTCGCCGCACGCGAGATGCTGGCCACCGAGTCGTCTCCGTGGCGGTACGACGCGGCCATCGTCGCGTCGTGCAACAGGTACGAACCCAGCTCCTGCCACGCGGCGTCGACATCGTCGACGACGAAGACGGTGGTCGGTGCCCCGATGACGGGGAACTGCGCCGGTCCGGGCTCGAATCCTCCTGCTCGGCACTGGTTCTCGTAGAATTCCTTGAGCCCGGGCGTTGCAGTCTGAGAAATGAAACCGAGCCCGTATCGTGCCGCCCGCCGCGCTGCCGCCTGGCTGCCACCGGCGATCCACATGTAGGGACCGCCCGGCGTCGCCGGCGGCGGTGTCACGTGGATGCGTCGGCCGTCATGGTCGACGGGATCCCCCTGCAGCAGGGCCCGTAGCAGCGCCAGTGACTCATCGGCCAGCTTTCCGCGCCCATGCGGGTCGATGCCGAAGTGTTCGTACTCTTCGGTCCGGTGACCGATGCCGAACGCGTAGGAGACCCGGCCCTTGCTGATGATGTCCAGAACGCTGACCTCCTCGGCGAGCCGGACCGGATCCCAGAACGTGATGGGAACCGCGGCCAGCAGGATCGCGAGCCGTTTGGTACGGGCCGCGATCGCCGATGCCAAGAGCTGAGGTGCGGGCAGGTGGCCGTCCTCGGTGCCGTGATGCTCGGACAGCACGGCGACCACCGCACCGCGGTCCTCGGCCCACTCACACATCTCGATCGCGGCGGCATAGAGGTCAGCGGGAGGCGCAGAACCGGCCGGTGTGCGCATGTCGAACCGCAGGGTGAACATCGAGGGTTGCTCCCGATCTGAGTGGACGCCACCCACTTTAACCTAACCTTTGTTCCACGCCGCTACAGTTCGACCACTTCCTTGACCATGCCAGCGGACGACTGTTACGTTCCGGATCAAACGTTAGGTTTCGGAGGTCGTTGTGACTGAAAGCCAATACCGGGTAGCGGTGTGGTCGACGGGCGGCATCGGGTCGATCGCGATCCGCGCCATCCACGAACGCCCCAACCTCGACCTCGTCGGTGTCTGGGTGCACTCGCCGGAGAAGGACGGCATGGATGCCGGTGAGTTGGCCAACGGAGAACCGATCGGTCTGGCCGTCACCACCGACGCCGATGCCTTGATCGCACTGAAGCCCGACTGCGTGATCTATGGGGCCAGCGGACCCGAGCGCGATGCCGGCCATATCCCCGACTACGTGAAATTGCTCAGCGCCGGAATCAACGTCGTCACGACGAGCACCACCAGGCTGGTCAACCCGCATGCCTACGAACCAGCCGAATGGCGCGATCAGCTCGCGGCCGCGGCCAAGCAGGGCCAGGTCACGTTGTACGCATCCGGGATCGAGCCCGGGTTCGCGGCAGATTATCTGCCGCTGGTCCTCACCACACAGTCGTCACAGATCGAGAAGATCCACTGCTACGAGATCGGCATGTACGACGACTACGGCGTGCCCGACATCATGAGCGACGCACTGGGATTCGGCCGGCCGCTGGACTACACGCCGTGGATCAGCTTCCCCGGTGCGATCGCCGGCGAATGGCACGGGCAGATCCGCATGGTCGCCGAGGCGCTTGGCGTCGAATTGCAGGAAGTGCGTGAGACATTCGACCGCGCGGTGACGGAGCGGACGCTGGAGGTCGCGATGGGTACCGTCGAGGCAGGCACCTGCGGCGCGCTGCGGATGCAGGCGATCGGCATCGTCGACGGGCACGAAGCCATCGTCATCGAACACGTCACCCGGCTGGCTCCCGACATCGCGCCGCACTGGCCGACGCTGCCCAATGCCTTGGGATATCGCGTCGTCGTCACCGGCACACCGGATATCGATTGCACGTTCGACGTCACACTGCGGGACCGCAAGAAGGCCGGCATCGAATCGATGACATCAGGCGCCGGCGCGATGGTGGCGACCGCGATGCGTGTGGTCAACGCGGTGCCCTATGTGGTGGCCGCCGAACCGGGCCTGGTGAGCTCGGTGGAGTTGCCGCTGACCATCCCCAAGCGGGCGTTCAACCCGGCGTAGGTGGTCGCGAAAGACATTCAGCCGCAGCCGAACTCAGGTGGTCGATCACCTCGGCGGCGGATTGGACGGTGGTCAGCGACCCGACGCCCTGGCCGGCGTTGATCGGCGCCTCCGTGTAATCCTCGGCCGCGATCGCCTGTGCCAACTCCGCGGCTGCGCCGGAATCGACTCTCAGCGAATGCTCGTCACCGTCCCACCGATCGCTGAAGCTGTTCCGCAGCACGCGTTCTGGCAGCTGCGGCGGCCAGGGATATCCCTGGGCGATGTCGAAGACCCGGGTGAGCACGGTGTCGGTGTCCGCCGCCGCCAGCATCGCGTCGCGTGCCTTATCGGACAGCAGCGATTCGGTACACGCGCAGAACGCCGTGCCGAGCCAGCCCGCCGATGCACCTGCCGCGAGAACAGCGGCCAGCCCGCGTCCGGACCCAATCCCCCCGCCCGCCAACACCGGAACGGGCACAGCATCGAGCAACGCAGTCAGCAGCGGTAACACGCCGACGAGCGGCTGGCCGTGACCACCGCCTTCGGCCCCGCGGGCGATGACGACGTCGACGCCCGCCTCGACCGCACGTTCGGCGCTGGCCAGATCACTCACCTGGGTCGCGGCGATCACGCCCGCATCGTGTGCGCGTCGCACCCAGCCCCAGGTCTCCCCGAAGCTGATGCATAGCAGCGTGGGGGCGGCGGCCAGCGCAGTCGTAAGAAGGTCCGGCCGGCTGGCGACCACCCAGTCCACCAGACCAATCCCGAAGGGAAGATCCAGCTTTGACACGTGGCGAAGCTCCACGGTGAGTCGGTCGGCGCTACCGGCACTGCCCATTCCGATCATGCCAAGGCCGCCGGCCCTGCAGACCGCCGCGGCCAGTGCACCGCCGGCGACACCGCCCATCGGAGCGTTGACGATCGGCACGTCGATACCGATGGAGCGCGACCACTCCGTGAACAACGCCCCCACCAAGACTCCGTTCAGATGGCCGAAGTGACCGTGCCGTCGATTCGGTCCTGGTGGACGTGGTGGAGGAAGCGGCCGATGGCGGCCACCACAGGCGCCGTGCGCGTGCCGTCGACGAGGTCGAAACCGTGTCCCACGCCGGGCAATTCGATGTAGCACACGGATGACTCGGATACCGACCGTAGCCGGTCGACGAAGGCGCGAGCCTCTCCGACGGGGATCAAGCCGTCATTGCTCCCGTGGACCGCCAGGAACGGTGGCGCCGACGAGTGCACGCGCTCCATCGGTGACGCCGCACGAAAGACCTCGGGACGACGAGCCTGCGAACGCTGCACCACCACACGCTCGAGGAACTCCAAGAAGCGGTCGCGCTCGGGCGTGCTGCGGTCGTGCCAGTCGTACAGGCCGTACACGCTGACCACAGCATCGACCGAGGTGTCGGCGTCCGCGTGAAGATCGGCTTGCCACTGCGGGTCGCCGTTCGTCAGACCGGCCAAGGTGGCCAAGTGACCGCCCGCCGAGCACCCCGCGACGGCGACGAAACTCGGGTCACCCCCGAACTGCTGTGCGTTGGCCCGGGCCCAGGCAATTGCGGCTTTGACGTCGGTGATCTGGCGTGGCCAGCGGTGTCGGGGGCTCGACCCGTACTGAATTGACAGACACACCCACCCTCGCCGCGCCAGATGCGCCATCAGCGCATGGCCCTGCAGCTCACGGCGGCCGAAGACCCAGGCGCCGCCGGGGACGAAGACCAGCACGGGCGCCGGTTTCTGGAGGGCGGCCGGATCGTGGCTTCGCCAAACGTCGAGGAGCTGACCTGGGTGGTCGCCATAACGCACCGACGAGCGGTACACGTAGCGCCGCTGGCCCGCAGCCTTCAAGAACGGTGCGCGCTCCCGGTGTGCGGGCCACGGTTGGGCAAGCTCCTCAGCGGCGACGACACCGTCCAACGCGTCACTCAACAGCCCAGGTGTGAACGTGCGCTGGGCATTTCGCTCCTCTGCGCTGAAAGAGGCCAATCGTGCCCGTGCCATGCCGGCGCCGACGCTCGATACATAGCGTCGACCACCCACGCCAAGGGCCGCAAACCCGGCGAGCACCTCGAGATGACGCCCGATGAGCGGAACCGACGCCGACGCGGCGCCGAGCGCGATCACGTAGTCACCTGGTTTGGCTCTCATCGCCCACCGGGCGTAGGACCGCACTGTCCGCATCGCTGTAGCGTAAGGCCGGGCCGGCTTCGATCTGGCCGTTGTTTCCAATGTGATGGTTTTGGCTAACCACTGCGCGATCAGAAGGGCGCCCCGTGGAGCAGTTGAGCTGGACCGACGACATGATGCTGCGCGCCGAACGTCCCGAAACTCCCATGCAGATTCAAATGCTGCTCATCTACGACCAGTCGACCGCGCCGGACGGCAAGGTCACCTTCAAGCGGATCCTTGAGGAGATCAACGCCCGACTGCACCTTGCGCCGACCTTCCGTCGGCGGCTGACCGAGCTGCCCGGCGGCCTGCACATGCCGTATTGGGTCGATGATCCGGACTTCGATCTCGAGTACCACGTGCGCCACATCGCGCTCCCCCAACCCGGCGACTGGCGCCAACTGTGCATCCAGGTCGCACGTCTCCATGGGCGCCAGATCGATCTCCGCCGCCCGCCGTGGGAGATGACGGTCATCGAGGGTCTGAATGCCGTCCCTGGCGTGCCCAAGGGGTCTTTCGCCGTCTCGCTCAAGTTGCATCACTGCGTTGTCGACGGCATGGAAAGCGTCGAATTGATGGCCGCCATGCACGATCTCGCCGCCGATGCCCCGCGCCCTGCACCGCCGGCTCATCGGTTCGAACCGGGCCCACTCCCGTCGACGTCGGACCTCATCGTTCGTACGGCGACCAACGTCGCGCTGTATCCGCTGCGCGCCACCAAGGTATTGATCCCGAGTGCGTTCAAGGCGATCCGTCGCCTGCATACCCTGCCCGGCGCTTTGGCGTCCGGCGTGGCATCGACACTGGGACCGGGAAGTGGCTCACTGCTCTCCCCCGCGACTCGATTCAACGGGTCGGTAACCCCGCACCGGGTGTTCGAGGCTCGCTTCCACGATTTCGCCGACTTCACACGCATCAAGGCCTGCGTGCCCAGGGCAACAATCAACGACGTCACGCTCGCCTACGTCGGCGGCGCGCTTCGCCACTATCTTCAGGGTCACGGTGAACTGCCCGACGAAAGCCTCCTCGCGGCGTGCCCGGCGTCCATTCGGACCGGTGACGAGCGGGGTGCGGGTGGCAACCGGCTTTTCGGCAGGTTGCATCCGCTGGGAACCTCGATCGCAGACCCGCTGGAACGATTGGAAACGATCGTCGAGGAGACGTCGACATTCCGCGACAATGCGAATCCCGAGGGCGATTCTCGGTTGATGGACCTGGTCGGCGTGGTGCCCACCACGCTGCTCGGGCTCACCGTGAAGGCCGCAACGGCCCTGCCGTTCTCCGCACCGGCCATCGCCGCCACTACGGTCAGCAACGTGCCGGGTCCGCGTGAGCCGATCTATTTCGCCGGTGCCCGACTCCATCGCGTCACCGGACTCGGCCCTCTCATCGGGGGTATGAACTTGTTCCACGTCGTGGCGAGCTACAACGGCACGATCTCGATCGGCGCGACCGCCGACCGCAGCGCGCTGCCCGACCCTGGCAATTACGCCGACTGCATGCAAAGGGCGTTCGACGAGCTACTTGGCGTTGTGCCGCAACCCAACTAGCGCCAAGGCGCACGCCACCACTCCGAACCAGACGATCGTCGGCCCCGTCCCGTACGCGCTGGTCGCCTGTCCCGCGAGCACCATCGGTACGCCGAACGCCGTGTAGGAGACCAGATAGATCGCGGCCGCCAGCCCGGCCCGTTCGTGCTCCTTCGCCAGCGGCATGATCAATCGCAGGGCGGCGGTGAACGACGCACCGAAGCCGACGCCGGCGATGGCCTGCCCGACGATCATGGTGGCCAGTTGTCCCGTCAAGACGCCGACGACAATCCCTGCGGTCCCGACGACCGACGTCAGGATGCCGATAACCATCACGCGCCGCGGCTCGGCACGCACGACGGCGACGCCCACGACGGCGGACGCCGCCGGAGCGACGAAACCCGACAAGCCGTTGAGCAGACCGCTGTTCACCCCGAAGACGCTGCGCACCAGACTCGGTGCGATACCTCCGGACAGACCAGAGACCATCCACACCGAAGCGAGCACCGGCACGGCCGCGGTGAATTCGGCTCGCGCACCATGCGGAACGGCCAACCGCGGCCCGCGCTCGCGCTTCACACCGGCAGCCCGGGCGAGCGGCTCACGCCAGCTGGCAACGGCCCCGATTCCGCCGCCCGTGATGACCGCGAGCGCAAGGAAGATGACGGCATTCGCATGCGCGGACAGTTGGACAATGAGGCCGGCCAGCAAGGATCCGACGGCGAGGCCACCGGTCAAGCTGACACTTCCGATCATCGCGCCCAACGGCTTTCGTCCCGACGGGGCGAGTTCGACGAGCGCGGCGGTGAACGCGGGCGTGGCGACGCCGGTGGCGAAGCCCTGCACGACGCGCGCACCGATCACCCAGCCGACACTCGGGGCGACGAGGAACATGACGATCGACCCGATCTGAATCAGCAGCGCCCCAATCAGCACGGGACGCCGCCCGATCCGGTCCGAGAGCGATCCAAGAGTCAGGATTGCGGCCAGAAACCCGACCGCGAAGACGGCGAACGCGAGCGTCATCGCCGCTGCCGAAAGCGCCCACCGTTCCCGGTACACCACCATCAACGGCATCAGTGCCCCCGCGGCGAGATAGACCGCACCGAAAGTGAGGGCCGCACTCGCGAATGTCCATCCGCCGCCCGCTTGGCGGCTCATTCGACGATCGTCACGATACCGGTGTCGGCGTCGAGGGCGTCGACGGTGCGAGCCGCCGCCACGTCGATGTGCACCCGCGGACCATCGGGTAGCGCGGCCTCGAAATACGTGTGGGGGCCGTACAACAGGCCGTAACGCAACACCACCCCGTTGACGGCGAGCACGGCTCGCTCGAGTTCGGCAACCGCGTCCGCCTCGGCACCGGGACGCATCGTCCACGCGACGCTTTGAGCCACGACTTTCGGCTGGGGCAGCCCGTCGAGTGCGTCGAGCAGATTGCGGGTGCCCTCCGACCGGATCCGCGCGTTGAGAAGCGAATCCGCTGGTAATTGGTCGAGATCGTCTGGCAGATCGGTCAATTCGTGCAGGAGGACGTCGGGCGAAAACGAGCGCACGGCGGTGAAGAGCGCCGGGCGGTCGAACACGTCGCACACGATCGGTTGCGCACCGAGTGCCGCGAGCCGGTCCGCCTTCGCGGACGACCGTGTCATCGCGCCGACGGTGTGGCCGGCTTCGACGAGCAGCGGGACGACTCGGCTGCCGATGACCCCGGAGGCGCCCGCGACAAAGATGCGCGTCATCGCGAGCCACCGTTCCAGTTGACGACCTCGGCGTTGACGTGCGACTGGCACGGGTTCCCCATGACGCACAACACGGGCAGCGGCCCGGCGTGCGCGCTCGGCGCGGCAGCGATGGCACCCGCGGCCACGGCGGCCAGCAGGATGGCGTTCAGGTGGATCAGCGTGGTTCTCATGCTTCAAAGCTACGGCGCAATTGGCTTAGGGATATAGTCCACTTCCATGACGGAACAGTGGGCCACTTTGCGATCCGGCCAGGCCCCTCGAACCGGCCTCGACCTGCATCTCGACGTGACGGGGCCCGGATTGCGGGATGCCCTGACCCGCGCATTGCGGGACGCAGTGCGGACAGGGCGGTTGGCACCGGGCAGCCGCCTCCCGTCCTCGCGTTCATTGGCCGCCGACCTCGGGGTCGCCCGGAACACCGTCGCCGACGCGTATGCCGATCTGACCGCGGAGGGATGGCTGGTCGCTGTCCAGGGCTCGGGGACCCGCGTCGCGAACCGCGCCCGCCCGCGGCGCGCCACGCCCGCTGCTACTGAGGCGGTTCCAACGCTTCGCTTTCCCGCACACGGGCTGCTGCCGGGAGCGCCGAACCTCGCGGAGTTCCCCCGCACGAAGTGGCTCAGCGCTGCGCGTCGCGCACTCACGACCGCGCCGCACGAGGCGTTCGGCTACGGCGATCCGCTCGGTCGGCTGGAACTGCGCACGGCACTTGCGGACTACCTGGCGCGGGCACGCGGCGTAGACGTCGAGCCCGCGGGTGTGGTCATCTGCGCGGGGTTCCACCAGGGGCTGACGCTCGTGGCGCAGGCACTGAAGGCGCGACGGACCCGAGCGGTGGCGGTCGAGGCATACGGCTTCGAGATGTACCGGGAAATCTTGCGCGACAGTGGACTTGCGGTCACACCCGTCTCAGTGGACGAACACGGAGCGCGGATCGACGACCTTGCCAACGCCGGCGGAGTTGGCGCGGTGTTGTTGACCCCGGCCCATCAATATCCGACCGGCGTGGCGCTGCAGCCCGAGCGCCGTAACGCGGCCGTCGAATGGGCCCGCCACTCCAACGCAATGCTGTTGGAGGACGACTACGACGGGGAGTTCAGGTACGACCGTGAGCCGGTGGGCGCGCTGCAGGGCTTGGATCCGGACCGGGTGGTGTACTTCGGATCAGCCAGTAAGTCACTGGCGCCCGGGCTTCGACTCGCATGGATGGTGCCGCCCGCAGCACTGATCCCGGCGATATTGGCAGCCAAGGGAGATGTCGACTGGTCCAGCGCACTCGAGCAGCTGACCCTCGCCGACTTCATCTCGACCGGGGCGTACGACCGTCACATCCGGTCGACGCGGCTGCGATACCGACGCCGCCGCGACGAATTGGTGGCAGCGCTCGCGCACCGCGCCCCACGCGTGCAGGTGACTGGCCTCGCCGCGGGATTGCAAGCGGTAGTGGAACTTCCACGAGGGACCGAAATCGCGGCCGTACGGGCAGCCGCCGCACGAGGATTGGCCATCAAGGGCCTTGCCGACTTCCGGTTCGACGTGTGCGGCGCCGAAGTGCCCGAACGCGATGCCTTGGTGATCGGCTACGCGACCCCGACGGACAGCGCCTGGGCGGGTGCGCTGGACACGTTGTGCACGGTTTTGCAGGCGGTCACGGAATGAACGCGACTACGTTGGATGTTGACAGCTAAGTCAAGCAAGCAATACCCAGCTGGGAAGGCGGCAATGATGACTACCGTGAAAGCCGCTGCGGTACAAATGAGTCCGGTGCTCTACAGTCGCGAAGCGACGGTCGAGAAGGTCGTTGCGAAGATCGAGGAGCTCGGCACGCTGGGCGTGCAGTTCGCGACCTTCCCCGAAACAATTGTGCCGTACTACCCGTACTTCTCCTTCGTGCAGCGGCCCTTCGAAATGGGCCGCGAGCAACTGCGTTTGATGGAGCAGGCGGTGACCATCCCATCGGCCGCCACCCATGCGCTCGCCGACGCCGCCAGGCAGGCCGCGATGGTGGTATCGATCGGTGTGACCGAACGCGACCAGGGCACGCTGTACAACACCCAGCTGCTGTTCGACTCCGACGGCACGCTTATCCAGCGCAGGCGCAAGCTCACGCCGACCTATCACGAAAAGATGATCTGGGGACAAGGCGATGGATCCGGCCTAGAGGCCATGGACAGCGCCGTCGGCCGCATCGGGCAGCTGGCATGTTGGGAGCACTACAACCCGCTGTTTCGGTACGCGCTGATCGCCGACGGCGAGCAGATTCACTCGAGCATGTTCCCCGGATCGTTCGGCGGCGAATTGTTCGCCCAACAAGCCGAAGTCAGCATCCGAAATCATGCACTCGAATCGGGCGCATTCGTCGTCAATGCGACCGGGTGGCTCGACCCGGACCAACAGGCGCAAATCATGGCCGATACCGGAACACCGATCGGCCCCATCTCGGGCGGGAGTTTCACCGCGATCGTGTCGCCCCAGGGTGAGCTATTGGGTGAGCCGCTGCGAAGCGGTGAAGGCCACGTCATCGCAGACCTGGATTTCGCCGTGATCGACGCCCGCAAGTCGAAGATGGATGCCCGCGGACACTACAACCGGCCGGAGCTCGTGAGCCTGCTGATCGACCGCACCCCCAAAACAGCGGTGACTCAGACGTAGCGGTTACGGCCGGCGAGCACGCCCAACACGATCTGCACCGCGTAGACGGCCAGCACCATGATGAATGGCACCGTCCAACCGCCGGTCACATCGTGGAGCGTTCCGAACAGGAATGGGCCGATGCCGGCCAACAGATAGCCGTAGCCCTGTGCCATGGCCGACAACTGCACGGTGTCCTCGGGAGTGCGCGACCGCAACGCGATCACGGTCAGTGCCAGCGAGAACACGCTCATGCCAATGCCGACCAGCACACTCCACAGCAGTGGGCTGTAGTCCGGAGCGACGAGTAGCCCCACCACGCCGGCGACACCGCAGGCGCCCAGGGCGACGATCCAGCCACTCTGGTGGGTGGTACGAGCCGCCATCGGCGCGAGGATGAGGCTGATGGGCACGGCGATCACCGAGAGCAGACCGACCAATAGCCCGGCGGAGTTCTTGCTCACGCCGTGGTCGATGAACACTTCCGGCAACCAGCCCATCATGATGTAGGCCAGCATCGACTGCGTCCCGAAGAACAGCGTCACGGTCCACGCCAGCCGACTGCGCAACAGCGAGCGGTGCTCCCCCGAACCCGCCGCATCCTCGGTGCCACCGTCGACGCGACGCGCGGCGATAAGCCAGGCCACCAGCGCGACCACGGCCAGCGCGGCCCAGGCGACCAGTGCCGGCCGCCACCCACCGAAGACGTTCTCGAGTGGCGGGGTGATCGCCGAACCCAGCGCGCCGCCACCCTGCAGCGCCGCCGTGTAGATGCCTGTCATCAACCCGAGTCGAGCGGGGAACGACTGCTTGATCACCACCGGGATGAGGACGTTGATGACCGCGATTCCCGCTGTCGCCACCAACGTGCCACCGATGACGACATAGGGGCCGTCGAGCACGCGAACCAGCAGCCCGAGGATCAGAACGGCCAGCGCCATGCTGATCGACCGGCCCAGCCCGAACCGGCGGGACAGTCTCGCTGCCGCCAATCCCGCACCCGCAAAACACAGTCCAGGAAGCGTCGTCAGGACACCGGCCCAGATGGCTGAGGCGCCAAGCGCGCGCTGCATATCGCCGAGGACCGGCCCGACGCTGGTGACAGCGGGGCGCAGATTCAGGGCGGTGAGCACGACCGCGACGATCAGGACGGCGCCAGCGGCGACCCGCCCCGCGGGGGGCACTTCGACGGCACCGTCCAGTTCGAGCGACAGGTCGTGCTCGTAGCGGCTCACCGCGCTATCCTGCCGCACCGGGCTGGTCGACCACGCCATCGAACAGCTGCGGCAACCCATCACCACAACAAGGCATTGCGCCGTCTATTTAAATTCAAATGCATTTCCCGTGCAAATAAATCCGCATTACGGAACATTTCCGATTTAATCCGCATTGCGGAACAAAGTAACGGCGCGTCGCTTCCGGCTTTCATCCACGCAAATTCCTAAAATCTGTGCAAGAGATGTGAATTTGCTGTTGCCGGAAAGGCTCCATCCATGGATCAATCCAGCATTCCCGCTACCCGTCGAGCCTGGCTCGGGGCCAGCGCCCTGGGCCTAGGGATCGGCGCGGCGTTGGCCGGCGCGGCCCTGACCGGCGGGGCGGGTATCGCCACCGCAGACACTCGCCCTGACACTCATGCCGACAGCGCCCGCACATCACACGCAGCCAAGCCGAAGCCGGCAACCAAAGCCACTGGTAAAAAACCGGTTTCGATGAGCCGTCCGGCGCGACAGTCCACCATCACATCCCAAAAGCCGAGCATCCCAAAGGTTTTCCGCGCTCCCTCGGCTTCGGCACTGCCGGCATGGCAACCGGGTTTGATCGTGAACGCCATCTATTCGATCTTCGTGTCCAATGGCACCGCCAATCACCCGAATGCGGGGCTGTTGGTCGGTAACGGCTACAGCTACAGCTCCTCGGATGTGCAGTGCACCGGGGTGATCTCGTGCAACGGCGGAAATAGCGGTCTGCTCCTCGGTTCCGGCGGTAATGGATACAACGGCGGAAACGGCGGCAACGCCGGATTGTTCTTCGGCACTGTGTTCACACCCGGCAATGGCGCAGGCGGCGCCGCGGGGTGCATGGGTCCGGCCTGCAGCGCCGGCCACGGTGGCAGTGCCATGCTGTTCGGTCCCGGTGGGGCCGGTGGCAACGGCACCGATGCCGTCTACGACAGCACCACGGGGTTGTTGACGTCGGCGGCCACCAATGGCGGGCGCGGCGGCAATGGCGGCTTACTGGGGGGCGACGGCGGCAACGGCGGGTACGGCGGAGCCGACAACGGCAGCGCGAATTGGTTTGGGGCGAAAGCCGGTAATGGCGGTAATGGCGGCAATGGCGGCCTGCTCTCGGGCAACAGCGGTGGCGGCGGTGTCGGCGGCTATGTGTCCTTCGGGGTCAACGGCTATGCCACCGGCGGCAACGGCGGCAACGCGGGCCGGACGGGACTGTTCGGCAACGGCGGCGCCGGCGGTGGCGGCGGCGGTGCCACCCAGAACTGGGACGGCGTCGATGCCGACGGGGCGGCGGGCACCGCGACCGGCGGCAACGGCGGCAACGGCGGCCGGGGTGGCTTGTTGGCCGGCAGCGGCGGGGTCGGCGGAAGCGCCTGGGAGGGCGTCGTATTCAGCACCTTCGGCGCCGCTACCGCGGGCAACGGCGGGGCCGGCGGCGACGCCACCTGGGGCAACGGCGGCGCGGGCGGAACCGGTGGCGGCGGAGCGTCGGCCAACATCGGCGAATTCGGCACGGGCACAACGGGATCAGGAACCGCCACCGGCGGCTCAGGCGGCCGCGGCGGGTCGGTGCTGTGGGCCGGCGCGGGCGGGGCCGGAGGGAACGCGGACCTGCCGTTCTCGGGGAACGGCGCGATCAACCTGGGCGAAGGGGTGGCGATTGCCGGCAATGGTGGCGACGGCGGCAGCAGCGGCATCTTCGGCGCCGTGTTCGCCGGTGGCGCGGGCGGGACCGGCGGAGCCGGTGGCTTGGCAGTCGCCAACCAGTCCGCGACGGGCGGTAGTGGCGGCGACGGCGGTCGCGGATCGATCGGAGCCGGCGGCGGCGCGGGTGGTGCGGGCGGCTTCGCGGAGTCGTTGATCAGCGATACCGCCACGGCCACCGGCGGTAATGGCGGCGACGGCGGTCAGGCCGGCGCACTCGGCCGTGCCGGCGGCGCAGGCGGTATTGCCGGCAGCGCGAAGGCCGATGGCGGTGGCGCCGCGATCGGCGGCACCGGTGGGCAGGGCGGTTCGGGTGCGTTGTTCGCCAGCGGTGGCGACGGTGGCTTCGGCGGCGGCGCCAACACCGGTTCGACCGGCGGAGGCGACGGCGGAAACGCCACCGCGGGTGCGGGCGGCCAGGGCGGCGCCGGCGGCGCGTTCGCCACCGGTGGGGCCGGTGGCTACGGCGGCAACAGCAGCGTCTACACCACCGACGCCGCGACCACGTCGGTGAGCACGGGCGGTAAGGGCGGCGATGGCGGTACCGGCGGCAACGGCGGTAGTGCCGGGGCCGCTGGCTCCAGCGCGGGTGAGGTCACCCGGATTGTCGGGGCGGGCGGCAGCGGCGGCGGCGCCGACGGTAGTGCCGGATCCACGTTCACGGTGTCGACGATCGATGTCGGTGGCTTCCTCGGTGGAGTGGGCGCGGCGGGTGCCGGTGCCGGCAACGCGGGCAATATCTACCTCGCCGATTTCGGCGGGATGCTGCCTTACATCACCCCGACCGGCACCGTGGTCACCGGTATCACGGTGGGCAACAGCCCAAATGGGGTTGCGGTCGGCGGTAACGGCGACATCTACGTCGCCAACAGCGGCGACAACAGCGTCTCGTGGCTCGACTCCACCGGCGCCCTGATCAACACCATCGCGGTCGGAAACAGCCCGAGTGCGGTGGCCGTGAGTTCTACCGGCTTTGTCTATGTCGCCAACAACGTGGACGGCACGGTCTCGGTGATCAACCCCGCAGGCAACGTCGTCAACACCATCACCGTCGGCGATAGCCCCAGTGGGGTCGCGATCAGTTCAGCCGGCACTGTCTACGTCACCAACTACACCAGCGGCACGGTGTCGGTGATCAACGCCGCCGGGACGGTCGTCGACACGATTGCCGTCGGCGCCAATCCGCAAGGGGTGGCGGTCGATTCGGCCGGCTACGGCTACGTCGCCAACAGCGGCGCCGGCACGGTGTCGGTGATCAATGCTGCGGGCAACGTCGTCAAGACGATCGCCGTCGGCGCCAATCCGCAAGCGGTCGCGGTCAATTCCGCCGGCTACGTCTACGTGACCAACGGCGCAGACGGCACGGTGTCGGTGATCAACCCCGCCGGGGTGGTCATCAACAACATCGACCTCGGCGCCTTCGCCTACGGAGTGGCGGTCAGCCCGACCGGCGACAACGCCGGAAACGTCTACATCACCACCCTGTCGGGGGCGGTGTCGGTGATCAGCGAATAAATCGAAAGGAACACATGATGATTCGCAGTAAGAGCGCGGTCGCCGCATTGTTCGCCGGAATGTTGGTGGCGGCCACCTCGGCGGCCGCGCTGGCCTCGGCCGTGGCGCCGAACACGTTGGGCAATTCCGCCCCCAATCTGAGTATCTTCACCCCGCAAAAGGGCGGAATTTACGTTGGCGGACAACTCTTCTCAGTGGTGATCCCCCCGGGCACCACATTGCAGACCAGTACCCAACCGTGGGTGAATGCGTCCGACAATTCGATCGCGGTCGCCAAGCTGCCGACTGTGGCGGGAACGGTGTCAGCCAAGGATATCGATCCGCGCGGCAGCGTTTTCAAGGTCACCTCGGACAAGAACTATCGCTACTTCAAAGGCAACGGCCTGCCGTCCACCCCGATGGGGAAATTCGGGCCGGTTCAATCCGGCACCCCGGCCTATCCCTATTACGCGGGAGCACCGGGCGGTACTAACACCACTCCGGGTACGCCCGGATTTGGGCAGCCCTATCCGAATGCCGCCGCCATTGGTGTTTCGCCGTACAACCTCGATCTCAAAGTGCCGATCGCGCCCAAGTACCTCAGTACGCCGCAGGCAATCCAGTACTTGATCACCGGCGTCACGCTCACCGGCACGGTGTGGCACGCAGAAATCGCGAATGCTTCCGGAACTGCTTGGTACAACCCGATTTCGATCTTGCCGCTGGATCAATGCTTCGGGCACCCCTACAGCCAGCAATATCATCTGCACGCCTTCTCGTGGAAGTGCCTGCCCAATGGGACCAGCGGCCCCTCCCCCTTGCTCGGCTACGCCTTGGACGGGTTCGGCATCTTCGGACCGCGCGGCGCCGACGGCAAAGAGATCACCAATGCCCAGCTGGATGAATGCCACGGGACGACGTCGCCGGTGCTGTGGGACGGCAAGGTCCAGAACATCTACCACTACGTACTCAACAGCGAGTTCCCGTACTCGGTGGGCTGCTTCCGCGGCGTGGTCGACCCGACGAATGTGGCCAATACCGTCGTGCCGACCCTGGGCCAGCCGATGCCGGCCAACATGCCGGGAATGGGTCACTGACCTTCGGGGTGTGAGCAGACGGTAGCGAACCGCCCTCTCGGGTGTTTGGCCTGCTATACGGTCGGGTAACAGTGTGACGCGGCGCACTTTCTTGCCCAGGGACGCTCGCCGTCAGACACCCGATCACGAAAGGCTCCACCATGCCGGAGCGCGGATCCGAAGTTGCGTTGCCACGACTGGCCCGACTCGCCGTCCGCGGACTGGGCTACTTCACCTGGCCGCTCAAGATCGACGACTATCTCGAGCTCATTACCCCCCTGTGGTCGGTTGTCGAACGGCGCGGCCGCATCGAACGCGTCCATCGGGAGACCGATGATGCCGTGACGGTGTTCATCACCCCGGGGTTCCGGTGGGTGGGCCACAAGGCAGGGCAGTACGTGCGGATCGGCTTCGACGTCGAGGGCAAGCGGCAGTGGCGCGCCTACTCGTTGAGCAGCGATGCCGCGCGTCCCGACGGACAGATCACGATCACCGTCAAACGCACCGACAACGGGGTCGTCTCCAGGTTCCTGAGCAGCACGCAGGCCGCCGGGTCGATCGTGACTCTCGGCAGCGTCGAAGGTGAGTTCACGCTGCCTGCCAGCCCGGCGAAGCTGCTGTTCGTCACCGCCGGCAGCGGTGTCACGCCGGTCATGGCGATGCTGCGTTCCCTCAGCCGCAGTGGCGACTTTCCGGATGCGCTCCACATTCATTCTGCGCGAACACAATCCGAGGCAATCTTCGCAGCCGACCTCGCCGCACTCGCCGAGCGGCACGACGGCTACCGGGTCATCCAGCGAGCGACCAGCGAAGAGGGCCGGCTGAAGCCCGCGTCCCTCGACGAGGTGTGTCCAGATTGGCGAGAGCGCGAAACCTACGCGTGCGGTCCCGGCGCGATGCTGGACGCGATCCGGGAGCACTTCGACACCGCGGGCGTGCCGGAACGGCTTCACATGGAGTCTTTCGAGCACATGCTGCTGACTGGGGCGACCGGCGAGGGTGGCAACATCACCTTCACCGGCAGTGAGATCAGCGCCGAATGTGACGGTGCAACAGCAATTCTCGTCGCGGGCGAGAACGCAGGCGCCGTACTGCCCTACGGCTGCCGGATGGGGATCTGTCACACGTGTACCGCCACGCTCACTGACGGCTCGGTACGCGACCTGCGGACCGGGGACGTCACCCGAGCGGGTACCGAGATTCGAACCTGCGTGAATGCCCCCGATGGCGACATCACCCTCGACCTCTAGGAGCCTCGAATGCCCGAATCGATGATTGCAAGCCCGATCGCACACCTCAGCGAGGAGCAGATCGAGGCGATCGGCAAGGAGTTCGACGCAATCCACGACGAGGTGTTCAACAGCCTCGGCGACCGCGACGCGCACTACATACGCACCATCATCGCGTTGCACCGCCAACTGGCACTGCTCTCGCGCGGGATCCTGCTCGGGTCCCGCTATCGGCCTGCCTGGCTGCTGGGCACCGCCGTGCTCTCCATCGCGAAGATCTTGGAGAACATGGAGATCGGACACAACGTCATGCACGGCCAATGGGATTGGATGCAGGATCCCAATATCAACTCCGCGTCATGGGATTGGGACAGCGCGTCGACTCCGGAGGCGTGGAAGCATTCGCACAACTACGTCCACCACACCTTCACCAACATTCGCGGCAAGGACAAGGATCTCGGCTACGAGATCATGCGGATCGACCCGCATCAAAAATGGCATCCGGTCTATCTTTTCCAGCCGATCTACAACGTGATTCTCGCCGCCTTCTTCGAGTGGGGCGTCGCCGCCCACGACCTCGACCACAAGGCCATCAGGGCTGGCGACAAGAGCAAGGAACAGGTGCGTCGCGAACTCCGCGGTATGGGGCACAAGGCGTGGCGCCAGATCGTCAAGGACTACATCGCCTTTCCTGCGCTGTCGGGCCGAAGAGGCTTTAAGTCCACCCTGAAAGCGAACTTCACCGCCAACATCATCCGCAACGTGTGGTCGTACTCGATCATCTTTTGCGGCCACTTTCCCGATCAGACCTACACCTTCAGCAAGGACGAGGTGGAGGACGAGACCAAAGGGCACTTCTACCTGCGGCAGCTGCTGGGCGCCGCCAACATCGAAGGCTCGCCGGTGTTTCACGTCCTGTCCGGGAATCTGGGCTACCAAGTCGAGCACCACCTCTTCCCGGATATGCCGTCGAGCCGCTACGCCCAGATCGCACCCAAGGTCAAGGACCTCTGCGAACGCTACGAATTGCCTTACAACAGCGGCAGGTTCGGACGCCAGCTCGGCTCGGTCCAGCGCACCATCCTGCGGTTGGCCTTTCCAGGCGGCAAGCCTGCTCGCAAGCCAGGTCCGTACCAGCCGGTCGACGAAGACACGATCGTTCGCCCGCTCATCGCCGTATAGGCACTAGTCGTCGTAGTAACGGGCCTCGATGACATTGCCGTCCGGGTCGGGGAAATAGAGGCCCTCCGGCCCCCACCCGCGGGCACCGAAGGTGGGCGCCAGCCGGGCACCGGTGTCGATCCCCTCGGCCTGCAGGCGCTGATCCAGCGCGTCGTATTCGGACTTGGTCATCGCCAGGCACACGTGGTTGACGGGATGCCCGGCGCTGCCGGCGACGCGGGTCATGGTCTCGGTGCCCGCGGCGTTGGCGATCGGCGACAGGTCGATGATCGAATCCTGGGACACCCGCACACTGGGGAACGGCGCCTCCCCGGACCGGAACTCGTCGAAGCGCACGGGCTCAAGTCCGACCACCCGCGTGTAGAAGTCCATGGCCGCGGCGGAGTCCTTGGTCCACAACACCACGTGATCGAGCCGCATGATTCGGATGCTACCGCTGTAAGTTCGAGCCCATGAGCAGCTCGGAGGTGCGGGTGGAGTCGACGGGTGATTCGGTTGCCCATGAGTTGCGGGAAGAAATCCTGGCGGGCCGGCTGGCCCCGGGTGAACGTCTGGTCGAGGATGCGATCGCCAAACGGTATGGGGTGTCGCGTGTTCCCGTCCGAGAGGCGCTGAACCGGCTGCAGTCCGAGGGTTTCGTCACGATCGTGCGCTATCGCGGCGCGACGGTATCGGAGACGTTGGTCCAGGACAGCAAGGAGTTGTTGCAGATCCGGCGCGGCCTGGAGATTCTCGCCGCTCAGTTGGCCGCCAAAAATCGCGGCGGCACGGTCGCCGACGAGCTGGCGGCCGCCGCAGGGGAAAGCGATCACGACGGCCACGCATCGGGGCGGTCGTTCCACGAACTCGTTGCGGCGGCCTCAGGTAATCGGCAGCTCGAGGAGATGCTGGCGAGCGTGAACCGCCGGGTGCAGTGGGGATTGGGCCACAACCCAGACGCATCGATCAGTGACCACCGGGTGCTCGTGATCGCAATCCTCAACGGGTCGATGGTTCAGGCCGGTTACCTCATGGATGAGCATCTCCAGCGCGACGAGGCGTACTTCGCGCAGAAGTTCGGCGACGGCTAGTAATCCCTGGGTTGTATTACAATCTGAGGCAAGTTATCGTGTTCGTAACGAAAATCCCCTGATGGGAAATCGTCACGTAACAGATTTCGTATACAAAGAGTTCCAGCATGATCTCACCGATCACACCTGGAGCCCACCATGTCCCTCACCCGCTCAGCCGCCCCCGTCCCCCTTGACACCGCGGACGACGCCGCATCGCCGGGTCTGACCGCGGCCCTGGACCGCATCGGCTTCGGCCGTGTGCAGGCCGCCCTGATCCTGCTGCTGATGGCCGGATTGTTCTTCGATTCGCTCGAGCAGAACTCGACCGGGGCGATGGGGCCCCTACTGAAAGATTCCTTCGGGATCGGAAATGCCGAACTGACCATGATCAACACCGCCACCGTCCTCGGTGGCCTGGCCGGGCGCCTCATTGGCGGCTACATCGCCGACCGCTGGGGGCGCCGCGCCGCACTGAGCCTGAACCTGTTGGTCTACACCCTCGGCGGACTGATCAGCGCCGTGGCGGTCAACTACGAGATGCTGCTGGCGAGCCGCTTCATCGTCGGCATCGGGCTGGGTGGCGAATTCACTGTCGGGCTTGCGATTCTCGCGGAGATCGTCGCGACCCGTCACCGCGGTTCATTGCTCGCCACGCTGAACATCTCCTCCGGCGGCGTCGGCAACATCGCCTCCTTCGGCTTTTTCTGGCTGGTGCTGGGACCGCTCAACGGAGTACTCGGAGGGAACGACACCTCATGGCGCTGGACCTACGTCATCCTGGCCGTGCCCGCCCTGCTCGTCGTCTTCTTCCGCCGTTACCTGCCGGAGTCGCCGCGCTTCCTGCTGTCCAAGGGCCGGGTCGAGGACGCGAACAAGAGCCTCACCCGGCTTGCAGGCGGGAGCATCGCGAGTCTGCGCAAGCCCGGCATCACCCAGCAATTCGTCACTGCCGCAGACATTCCCGCCAGGGTCAAGTCCAGCTACATCGAGGTGTTCAAGGGGCAGAACCTCAAGCGCACCGCAGCGATCGGGGCCGCCTCGTGGATGTCGTTCGGAGCTCAGGTGACGCTGCTCTTCCTGATGCCGATCCTGCTCGTGTCGCGCGGCTACTCACTGTCGGACTCGCTGGCGTTCACCATGATCATGAACATCGGCTCGCTGTTCGGTGCCTGTGCCGCGTCCTACCTGGCGGGCAAGGCTCCGCGACGATTGACCGTCAGCGTCGCCGCCGTCCTGGGCTGCATCTCGGCCATCTGCTTCGCGTCGTTCGCCAATTCCACCGCGCTGATCCTGGTGCTGGGCATGATCTTCCAGTTCTTCACCATGATGCTCAACACCATGCTTTCAGTCTGGTCACCGGAGCTGTTCCCCACCTCGGTGCGCGCCATGGGCACCTCTGTGGTCAACGGGATCGGCAACGTCGCCGGCGCCGTCATGCCATTTGCCGCACTGTTCTTCTTCGACCGTGCCGGTGTCGCAGGGGTATTCATCATGATCGCGGTCATGTACGTCCTGCTCGTCGTCGCCGCCCGCTTCGGACCCGAGACCTTCGGCAAGCCACTTGAGGCAGTTGCCGAAAAGCCCGCCCTTGCCATGGCGGCCTGATCCCCCCACGGGACCCCACCAGAAAGGATGCCGAACATGTTGAACCTCAACATCTCCGCCACCGCACACGCACCCAACTACCTGCCCCAGTACTACGCCGAATCGCTCGGTCTGTTCGCCGATCGCGGGCTCACGCTGACCGCAACGGCCCGTGATCCCTGGACCGGGGTCCTCGACGACCTCGACAGCGGCGCCGCTGATGTCGCCCTCGGCGGGCTGTGGGTGCCTGCCATGTATTGGAACACCCCGCGGAAGCTGACGGTATTCGCTCAGGTCAACCACCAGTTCCCCAAGGCGCTGGTGACCCGGGGACCGGCCGAGGACTTCACCTGGTCCGACCTGATCGGAAAGACCGTCCTGGCACCAGGAATCGGCGGCAGCGCCCCGTATGCGTTCACCGCGGGACTGATCCGCGAAGCGGGCGTCGACCCGGCCTCGATCACGTTCCTGCGCGATCTGTCGTCGCCGATGTACGTCGAACTCTTCGAAGCCGGCGTGGGTGACGCGATCGTCCTCGATCTGGTGAACGCCGAGATCGTCGCCGAGCGGGGCACCGGCTACATCGCCGAGGAATACACCCAGACCGGTGGCCTGGGCCCCAACAGCGTGTACTACTGCCGCACAGACCGTTTCGCGGAGCTGACGCCGCAGCTGGTCGCGTTCACCTCGGCCCTGCAGGAATCGATGGACCTGATGAAGTCGGTGGAGCTGTCGGACCTGCACGCGCTGATGGCGGCGCACTGGCCCAAGACGCCGACGGCACCGCTGCGCAGGGCGTGTGGCCGGATGCTCGGCTCCCACACCTGGGACACCGTGCGCATCGACGCGGGGGCGACCGAGAGGTGGACGCGAATCCTGCAGGACGAGAATATGGTTCGTCGCGCACCCACGTTCGCTGAGCTGATCGACACCGCCATCGTCGACCGCATCGAGCAGGGCGCGACGGCGTCGGCGCGATGACACTGATCCTCACGCACTCGGAGATCAGTGGGCTGCTCGATCGGGCCGACGTGCACAAAGCGGTGGAGATGGCGTTCGCCGGACTGGCAACCGGTGAATGCCTCAACCCGGCGCCGCACGCGTTGCGCCTGCCATCCGAGGGCACCGCCATCCCCATGGAGGCCGCCTCGGGAGATCGGGTGTCGGTGAAGCTTCTGTGCGATCTGCCCGCAAATCGACAGCACGGCAGGCCAACACAGCGCTCCACGATCATGGTCACCTCCGCGGTGACCGGTGAGTGCGTCGCCATCCTCGACGGGCGTGCGATCACCGCGATACGCACGGCAGCGGCGAGCGCCGTCGCGACCGATCACCTCGCCACCAGGTCTGCACGTGTTCTCGGTCTGATCGGAGCCGGGAATCTGGCGATCCAACACGCACACGCCATCGCCGCCGTCCGGGACATCACGGAAATCGTGGTCTGGTCCCGCAATGACGCCACGGTGCAGAATTTCCGGGCCGCGACCGAAGGCCTGGGAGTCACCGTCACCCAAGCCCGGTCACCCGAAGTGGTGGTGGCGGCCGCGGACATCGTCTGCACCCTGACGCCATCGCGTGACCCCATCCTGCAGGGAGATTGGCTGCGGGCGGGTCAACATGTCAACGCCGTCGGTGCGCCGCCGCGGCCCGACCATCGCGAGGTCGATGCGGCCGGCATGCGGCGCGCACGCCTGGTCGTGGACAGCCATCCGACTGTGATGGCCAAATCTGGAGCCGTCCTGCTGGCCATCGCCGAGGGCGCGATCACTGCCGAGGACGCCAGCACCGAACTCGGCGCCGTGATCGCCGGCTTGGCTGCCGGCCGCACCGCCGATGACCAGATCACCCTGTTCGAATCCGTCGGCATCGGACTGCAAGATCTTGTCACTGCCAGGCTCGTCATCGCCCGCGCTCACGAACACGGCATCGGTACGGACATCGATCTGACGCGGTAGTGCCACCGACTAGCCGGCGACCCACACGCCGCCGGGATTACCGGGTGCCCGAACTGATTAAAGACTGCGGCAGCTTCGGTTGGGTGCCTGCCCCTGTCGGCCCGGAGGTGATGTCGGCAGGTTCCTCGCCGCCGCCGACGTTGCCGGAGAGTGTGGAGAGTGTGGAGGTGACACCTCCAATGGCAGCACCTCGAAGGGCGTTGAGATCGTTCAAGTAAGGATTGGGCGCCTCGGTCGGATGTGGTTCTGGTGGTCGATACCCGCACGCCAACGCCTGAAACTCAGTCCGTGCGGGTTACGGGTCGATGCGCTGCGCCGACTGAGTGCCGGTGCGTTCCCATCGCTGTCCACGCGCGTCGGTGAACCGCAGCACCATCCGGTCAACCTCAGCAGGGACCGCAAGAAAGCGGGCATCGAATCGATGCGCGGGGGCGCTGGCCAAACCGCGTTAAGTGCTTACAGCGCAATGAAATTCGGCGCTTTCGGGCTGCCCGAGGCGTTGCGCATGGAGTTGAAGCCGCACCGCATCGGCGTCACCGCCGTCGTTGGTGACGGCGGCGCTGCCTCGGCGGTAGTCAATGAAGATCCTGGCGGCCCCGAGCCGTAATGCGTCGGCCGAGGACGACGGCAACGTGAACCTCGGACTGCACTGACCCCGGGACCGGGTCAGCCGGCCTGCTTGGTCCACAAGCAGTTTCCCGGTCAGCTCTATGGAAAACAAGCTGTGCACCACCGTCAACGACAGTGGCTGCCCGCTCTCACCGGTGGCGACTTGCGCCGGTCCCACCTCGCCCGCGCTGACGACGGCTTCCTGCTCCGCCCTGCACCGGCTGTCGGGGTCCTGCGGGACGCCGATCCAATCACCCGCCTGGATCTGCGGATTCCGCAGTCCCTCTCCATGTAACTTCAGCGCCCGTCCGTAGCTCAACCACCGAGTGCTGGGCGCGAAGGGCGACTCAACCGCCCGCCATCGGTAACCGGCGCCCGCGCCACCGAGACACGACAGAAACGTCGCGCCGTCCGGCAGTGCGGTCATCGCCCCGGACTGCTCAGCCGAACACGGGCCGTCGAGTTTCGGCACACCCACCTCCGCGTGCCCGGCCGGCGCAACCAGAAGCGGAACCACCGCGAGTGCCGCCGTAGCACCAATTGCCTTATGCCGCATGGCTACACCCTGCTGAGATCCGTGCGCATCAGGGCCACGTTGTACTCGTTCCACTGAGACAGGTTCCAGTAGAGGTACTGGGGGTCCTCCGGTGTTCCATCGGGCTTCGACAACAGACTGGTGCCCGACCATGGGTGGATCATCGGCGCGTAGAGACCCGGGTACTGCGTCGAGGTCACCACTGTCTTCGGTGCCGACCATTCTCCTTGCGGCGTGTCGGAGGTTCGCATCACGATGTTGTTTTTCCCATCGGCGTAGAGCATCACATACTTGTTCAGATACGTGTTGTACTGCACCGACATCTCACCGGCGCTGGGATACGTTGTGGTCTTGAACAATCCGAAGAACGACGAGGTCGTCGTCCCGGGCAGGATCGGCTTGGCCGCCGACGGTATGCCCTTAGTCCAGCCCGACCCGTTCCAGTACTCGTACTGGGTCTGATCAAGGATCTGCTTCTCGTTGACCCGGGACAGGTAGATGGTCCCGCCGCGTCCCGCGGGGGTGCCGTACGAGTAGACGTAGCCTGCGACGGCGTCCGCTGATCCCGCGGGCGGCTTGACGAAGGCGCCCTGCTGGAAGTTCTGGTTGCCCGAGACGTACGGGACCGTCGATCGGCCCGATGCCGCCGTCCGAATGGATGACCGCGGTACGACAGTCCAGTTCTGTCCGTTGTCGTCGGAGTAGATGATGCCGGAGTAGTTCGTCGTCCAGCGCCCCGGCGAATCCCACGACCGCACGGACATGAAGTTCACGTACTGCCGGGTGGCCCCGTTCACGCCCGCCCCGGGGACCGAAATGCCCGCTGTCGGGATGATCGTGACCTCGGGCCCGACGGCGTAGCCGTACTTGCCGATGATCTCTCGAGAGAAATTGGGGTAGGTCATCGGCGAGCCGCTGTAGGCGCCCGGATCGTGGATGATCCCGTCCGGCACATAAAGCCCGTTGGACAGGACGTTGTCGGCACTGCGGAACAAGACGTTGTTCCGCCAGTTGCCCGACATATTGGGGCCGCTAAACGTGTCGCCGAACGCGATGAGAACCTCGCGCTGCTCGACGATGGTGGTGGCCGGGTTGTCGCCGGTGACGCCGTTGTCCCACATGGTGCCGACGTCGGTGCCGTAGACCCCGAAGCGGGTGGGCGTGTTGTTCAGGCTGCTGGGGCCGGTCACCCAGCCGACCCGGGTAGTGACCGGGGCCGTCACGGCCGCCGCAAGCAGCGGTGCGGAACTATAGGCCGCGGTAGCCACCGGTGTGCTGCTGGTCGGTGTGGTGCTGCCGAGGCGTGTGATGGTTTGGGTGAACTCCCGCCGCGCCCACGCCAGCAGACCCCACAACACCGGCGGCTGGGCCGGCGCCAGTGGGCTGTTGCCGGCGAGCGGCCCGAACCCGAGAGCGGCGAGTAACCCGGTGACCAGCCGCGGCGCGCTCACCGCAGCCGGTTGTCCGGCGGGGGCGCTCAGGGCGACCGGAGCGGGGGCCGCAGATTCGGCCGGCGATCCGGTTGGCAACGCGACGGTCAACGACATCTTCGTCACCGCCGGCTTGGTGAGCGTCGTGACCGCATCACCGACCGTGTCGACGGCGTTCTTCGCGACCGCAGCCGTGTCCGTCACGGCCGCAGCAGCAGGCTTCGACACCGACGGTGCCGATGTCGGCTTCGGTTCTGCGTTGGTGTTCTTCGACGTTGGCTTGGCCGGCCGAGACGTCGTGCGGCGCGCCTCAGTACGCGGGCTGGGCGCACGAAGCGCGGGGACATCGAGTAGGTGCGACAACCGGTCCATGGCGTCTTTGACCGCCGAGTCGGTCAGCGCGGCACCGCTGCCGGCTTGACGCTCGGACGTCGCCGACGACGCACCCTTTTTTCCGATGCCGGTCGCGCCGGTCGTGGCCGTTGTGCCGGTCGAGGCCGGCGCCGAGGTCGGCCCTGCTTTCGTAGCCGGCGCCGACGGCGGGGAGTCCGCGGCACTGGAGTCGGGCGGGGACACCGCCCACGCCACCCCTTGGCTCGAGGCCACCACGGCTCCGACGCCCAAGGCCAGGGCCAGGCCTCCTATCCGACCGATGCATGCTGATGCGTTCACGATTTCCTCCGAGGCCCCAACCCGGTTCTAGAGAACACCTGCAGGCTAATTCGATGTTAGGGACAGAAGTCCCAAAATGGGCAGATTAAGTCCCCAATGAGCAAATTGATTACATGGTCAATAATTCAATCTGTCTGCGGAGACGGCCCGGACTAGCAAAATTCACCCGGAAAATGCTCACGCCGCATCCGCCAGATTCCGGCAACCTCGGGTGGACCGTCCTGTCCTTGATCAGCTTTTTGCCCATCATGAGCTTCCTAGCCAAACATGAGATCGACGATCTGCTGGAGCGACTTCTCCACGCGCGGGACGCGCTGGAGGACACCGAGTGCGAGTTGCAACGCAACCACCGCGAAGACCACCGCGCACTAGAACGGCGCGAGCTCGGCCGGCCACTGTGCGGTAGGTGACGCACTCGTTGCCGAGCGGACGCCTCGAAAGAATGGTGGGCGCGGACGGTATCGAACCGCCGACCGCTGGTGTGTAAAACCAGAGCTCTACCACTGAGCTACGCGCCCGTGCCCGGGCAGGTTACACGGCGGGCGCCGGTGCAGGGAAATCCTGGTCAGGCCGTCAGCGCGGCCAGTGCCTGCACCCAGACCGCCTGATCGCGCGCCTCACCAGGCTGCTTGCACTCGGCGAACCGCACGATCCCGGCGTGGTCGATCACGAAGGTGCCGCGGTTGGCAATGCCGGCATCGGCGTTGAACACCCTGTACGCCTGCGCGACCGCGCCATGCGGCCAGAAATCGGAGAGCACCGGGAACTCGAACCCGCTCTGCGTCGCCCACACCTTGTGCGTCGGCGGCGGGCCGACGGAGATCGCCAACGTCACGGTGTCATCGTTGGAGTAGACGGCCAGATGATCGCGAATCTCGTTGAGCTCGCCCTGACAGATCCCGGTGAACGCCAGCGGGAAGAACACCAGCAGCACGTTCTTGGCACCGCGAAAGTCGCTGAGCGCGACGGGCTGACCGTTCTGGTCTTTCAGCGTGAAGTCAGGGGCAGGTGATCCGACCCCAACTGTCACGAATGCCTCCCGGCCGCCTTCGATTTCGGCTGCACCAAGCGGCTTGCGCTCCAGTCCCCCAGATTCGCCGAGGACGTCTGCATCAATCCCGCGGTCGGCGCCGATTCGGCGATCTCGGCGGGAAGCACGTGGCCGGGTATACCGGTCTTGGGCGTCAGCACCCAGATGACGCCATCTTCGGCCAACGGCGTAATCGCGTCCATCAGTCGATCGACCAGGTCACCGTCATCGTCACGCCACCAGAGCAGCACCACGTCAACGACCTCGTCGGCATCTTCGTCGAGCAGTTCCCCGCCGCTGGCATCTTCGACGCCGACACGAATGTCGTCGTCGGTGTCCTCGTCCCAGCCCAGCTCCTGAACGACCTGACCTTTTTCGATGCCCAGCTTGTGGGCATAGCTCGGGGGGCCACCCTCCGCGACCACCGTCGGAACCTCCTTCAATTCAGGGTCGGCTTTCTAGGCCTATCGTCGCACGACAGTGCGGATTACTCGCCGTGCGGTAGGAATCAATACGTCGCGTCGCACAAGCTCAGTGCATTCGACCTGGTGTCGTTGAGACTTTGGATGGTCTGGTTGAACTCTCCGGGCCCTGCGTGAGCGAGAATCGCGCGGGCCGTCGCGTGGGCACCGTCGACCCAGTCCTTGAACGCCGCCTTCAGCTCGTCAGGGATGGCGTCGGTGATGCTGGCGGCGACGGCATCGGCACTCTTGTTGAGCGAATCCACCGCCGGACCCTCGGTGCCCGACAGCTCGGGAGCAGCCTGGTTGAAGGCCTTTACGTACGAGTTGACCGCGTCGATGGCATCGGCGCTGGAGGTGGACAACGTCTCGCAGGTGTCGTGCATGGCCTGCGTGGTCAGCGATGCCTGGCGTTCGGACTCGCGGGCGCTGGAAGATGCCGACGACTGCGAGACCGACACCGACATCGAGGTCCGGTAGGCGGGTGCGTCGTTGGCATTGACCCCCCCGTGGCCCCCGGTGACGGAGGTGCAGCCGACGACGGCGGCCATCACCGCCGCGGCACTGCCGACCAGCAGACCGCCGATCCGCAGCCCGCGGGCAGTTCTGATCAGCACAGGTCGGAAGGCTACCGGGTGACTGCCCCGGTCGGCACGTGCAAGAGATTCACCTGCCCCGACTTTCACTACTCGTCGGTAGGGCCCCAAGTGCGGCACGATAGGGGGCAGATGGTGCAAAACCTGCACCAGCTACTAAGGAGCTGAAGTTGACCACCGAGTTCGCGCGCCACGATCTGGCTCAAAACTCAAGCAGTCAAAGCGATTCCGATCGAGTCCGAGTGATCCGCGAAGGCGTCGCGTCGTATCTGCCTGATATCGACAGCGAGGAGACCGCCGAGTGGCTGGAGTCCTTCGACCAACTTCTGGCCCGCTCGGGCCCGGCCCGCGCCCGCTACCTGATGCTGCGCCTGCTGGAGCGCGCCGGTGAACAGCGCGTCGCGATCCCCGCGCTGACCTCAACCGACTACGTCAACACCATTCCCACCGAGCTGGAACCCTGGTTCCCCGGCGACGAAGACGTCGAGCGCCGCTACCGCGCCTGGATCAGGTGGAACGCCGCGGTCATGGTGCACCGCGCGCAGCGCCCCGGCGTCGGCGTCGGCGGACACATCTCCACCTATGCGTCCTCGGCCGCGCTCTACGAGGTCGGCTTCAACCACTTCTTCCGCGGCAAGGCCCACCCGGGCGGCGGCGACCAGGTGTTCGTCCAGGGCCATGCCTCCCCCGGCATTTACGCCCGCGCCTTCCTCGAGGGCCGGCTCACCGCCGACCAGCTCGACGGCTTCCGCCAGGAGCACAGCCATCCCGGCGGCGGGCTGCCGTCCTACCCGCACCCCCGGCTGATGCCCGACTTCTGGGAGTTCCCGACGGTGTCGATGGGCCTGGGCCCGATGAACGCCATCTACCAGGCGCGGTTCAACCACTACCTGCAGGACCGCGGCATCAAGGACACCGCCGATCAGCACGTGTGGGCGTTCCTCGGCGACGGCGAGATGGACGAGCCGGAAAGCCGCGGCCTGATCCAGGTGGCCGCCAACGAAGCCCTGGACAACCTGACCTTCGTCGTCAACTGCAACCTGCAGCGCCTCGACGGACCGGTGCGCGGCAACGGCAAGATCATTCAGGAACTGGAGTCCTTCTTCCGGGGTGCCGGCTGGAACGTCATCAAGGTGGTCTGGGGCCGCGAGTGGGACGCCCTGCTGCACGCCGACAAGGACGGCGCGCTGGTGAACCTGATGAACACCACGCCCGACGGTGACTACCAGACCTACAAGGCCAACGACGGCGCCTACGTGCGCGACCACTTCTTCGGCCGCGACCCACGCACCAAGGCGCTCGTCGAGCCGATGACCGACAGCGAGATCTGGAACCTCAAGCGCGGCGGCCACGACTACCGCAAGGTGTACGCCGCCTACCGGGCCGCCACGGAGCACAAGGGCCAGCCCACGGTGATCCTGGCCAAGACCATCAAGGGCTACTCGCTGGGCGCCCACTTCCAGGGCCGCAACGCCACCCATCAGATGAAAAAGCTTGCGCTGCAAGATCTCCGGGACTTCCGCGACGCCATCCGGATCCCGGTCAGCGACGCCCAGCTCGAAGAGAACCCGTACCTGCCGCCGTACTACCACCCCGGCCCCGAGGCGCCCGAGATCCGCTACCTGATCGACCGGCGCCGCGCGCTCGGCGGTTTCGTGCCCGAGCGGCGCACCAAGGCCAAGGTGCTGACCCTGCCGCCGCGCGACGTGTACAAGGCGCTGAAGAAGGGGTCCGGCCAGCAACAGGTCGCGACCACCATGGCCACCGTGCGTACCTTCAAAGAACTGTTGCGGGACAAGGAGATCGGGCACCGGATCGTGCCGATCATCCCCGACGAAGCACGCACCTTCGGCATGGACTCCTGGTTCCCGAGCCTGAAGATCTACAACCGCAACGGCCAGCTCTACACCGCCGTCGACGCCGAATTGATGTTGGCCTACAAGGAAAGTGAAATCGGCCAGATCCTGCACGAGGGCATCAACGAGGCCGGCTCGACGGCGTCGTTCACCGCGGTCGGCACCTCGTACTCGACGCACAACGAACCGATGATCCCGATCTACATCTTCTATTCGATGTTCGGGTTCCAGCGCACCGGCGACGGGCTCTGGGCGGCCGGCGACCAGATGGCCCGCGGCTTCGTGCTGGGCGCGACGGCCGGGCGCACCACGCTGACCGGTGAGGGCCTCCAGCACGCCGACGGGCACTCGCTGCTGCTGGCGTCGACCAACCCGGCAGTGGTGGCCTACGACCCGGCATTCGCCTACGAGATCGCCTACATCGTGGAGAGCGGCCTGGCGCGGATGTACGGCGCGAACCCGGAGAACATCTTCTTCTACGTCACCATCTACAACGAGCCCTATGCCCAGCCGGCCGAACCGGCGGATTTCGACCCCGAGGGGCTGTTGCGGGGCATCTACCGCTATCGCGCCGCCGCCCAGAAGCGCAGCAGCGTCGCGCAGATCCTGGCGTCGGGGGTGGCGATGCCCGAGGCACTGCGCGCGGCCGACCTGCTGGCCGAGCGCTGGGACGTCGCCGCCGACGTCTGGTCGGTGACCAGCTGGGGTGAACTCAACCGCGACGGGGTCGCCGTGGAGAAGGACCTGCTGCGCCACCCGGACCGCGAAGCCCGGGTGCCCTACGTGACCCAGGCACTGGCCGACACCGCGGGCCCGGCCGTCGCGGTATCGGACTGGATGCGCGCGGTACCCGAGCAGATCCGGGCGTGGGTGCCCAACACCTACGTCACGCTGGGCACCGACGGGTTCGGCTTCTCCGACACCCGGCCCGCGGCGCGGCGCTACTTCAACACCGACGCCGAGTCGGTGGTGGTGGCGGTGCTGGAGGCGCTGGCCCGCGACGGGGAGATCGACCCGTCGGTGGCGATCGCCGCGGCGAAGGAGTACCGGATCGACGACGTCTTGGCCGCGGAGGTCTCGTTCGTCGACACCGGCAGCGCCTAGGCCGCCGAATCGGGGCGTTCGCGCCCCGCGCGTTTGGTGGGAACATCCAGAAACCCGGCGTAGCTTTTAGGGATGATCGACAACACCCCGCTTGAGCCGTCACGGTCTCCCCTGGAGTTGTTGGAGACCGTGCCGGAGTCGACGCTGCGCCGGCTCAAGCAGCACTCCGGGCGGCTGGCCAGCGAGGCAGTGGCGGCCATGACCGAGCACCTGCCGTTTTTCAGCGAACTGGAGGCCTCCCAGCGCGCCAGCGTCCAACTCGTGCTGCAAACCGCGGTGGTCAACTTCGCCGAATGGGTGCGTAAGCCACAGAGCAACGTCGGCTATACCGCCGAGGCGTTCGCCCTGGTCCCCCAGGAACTTTCCCGTCGCATCGCGCTGGCCCAGACCGTCGACATGGTGCGCGTGAGCATGGAGAACTTCGAGGCTGCCGTGCCCGCCCTGGGCCGTAATGAAGAGCAACGCATCGCCTTGTCGGTCGGCATCCTGCGCTACAGCCGCGACCTGGCCTTCGCCGCGGCGTCCTCCTACGCCGACGCCGCTGAGGCTCGCGGCGCATGGGACAGCCGAATGGAGGCCAGCGTCGTCGACGCCGTCGTCCGCGGCGACACCGGGCAGGAACTGCTATCCCGGGCCGCCGCGCTGAACTGGGACACCACCGCCCCGGCGACGGTCGTGGTCGGCACCCCGCCACCCGGCCGGGAGGAACTGGCCAGCGAGGACGTCCGCGAGATCGCCGCGCGGCACGGCCGGGGCGCGCTGGCCGACGTGCACGGCACCTGGCTCATCGGCATCATCTCCGGCCCGCTCGGGCCCACCGATCGATTTTTCAACGACCTGATCAACGCCTTCGCCGACAGTCCGGTGGTGATCGGACCGACCGCGCCGATGCTCAGCGCCGCCCACCACAGCGCCAGTGAGGCGATCTCGGGGATGAACGCCGTCGCCGGCTGGACGGGCGCACCCCGACCGGTCCTGGCCCGAGAACTGTTGCCCGAGCGCGCACTTCTGGGCGATCCCTCGGCGATCACCGCGCTGCACACCGAGATCATGCGACCGCTGGCCGATGCCGGACCGGCGCTCACCGAGACGTTGGACGCCTATCTCGACAGCGGCGGAGCGATCGAAGCTTGCGCCAGAAAACTGTTCGTTCATCCAAATACGGTCCGCTACCGCCTGCGGCGGATCGCCGACTTCACCGGCCGTGATCCCACTCTGCCGCGTGATGCGTACGTCCTGCGAGTGGCGTCGACCGTGGGCCGGCTGGGTTACCCAGCGGCCATCCACACCACGGCAAACACTTCTGTTGCCCAGCTCACACCGCCGTTGGTCGGTACCGCGGGGGTCAATTAAGACCGCAGGTAGATCGCGGCAAGGTATCGGCGGAGTCGCATCACATGCACTTTTGTGGAGACCCCACAAAAACATAAGACAAGGTTCATAATCTCTTACACCGTGCAAAACCGGTTTCACAATGTTCTCTTAAAGAGTGGCTCAATCCGTGATCGCATTGCTGGCTCCAGGCCAGGGATCTCAGACGCCCGGCATGCTCGCCGAATGGCTCGAGCTGCCTGGTGCCTCAGACCAGATCAAGACCTGGTCTGACATCGCTGGCCTCGATCTGGCCCAGCTGGGCACCACCGCGACTGCCGACGAGATCACCGACACCGCGGTCACTCAGCCCCTGGTCGTGGCGGCCACGCTGCTCGCCAACGCCGAACTGGTCAAGCGCGGCCTGCTCGCCGATAAGACGACCGTCGTCGCAGGCCACTCCGTCGGCGAGATCGCGGCCTACGCGATCGCCGGCGTCATCTCCGCCGACGACGCGGTGAAGCTGGCCGCCGTTCGCGGCGCCGAGATGGCCAAGGCCTGCGCCACCGAGCCGACCGGCATGTCGGCCATCCTTGGCGGCGACGAGGCCGAGGTGCTGGCCCGCCTCGAGGCCCTCGACCTGGTGCCCGCCAACCGCAACGCCGCAGGCCAGATCGTGGCCGCCGGAGCGCTCGCGGCGCTGGAGAAGCTGGCCGAGGACCCGCCGGCCAAGGCCCGGGTGCGCCAGCTGGCCACCGCCGGCGCCTTCCACACGCACTACATGGCCTCCGCACTCGACGGTTATGCCGCCGCGGCTGCCGAGGTCGCTACCGCCGAACCGACCACCACACTGCTGAGCAACGCCGACGGCCAGCCGGTAGCTTCAGCACAAGACGCGATGGAGAAGCTCGTCGCGCAATTGACCCGCCCGGTGCGTTGGGATCTGTGCACCGAAACCATGCGGAAGCTCTTTGAGAACACAGAGGGCTCGGCGATCGTGGAATTCCCGCCCGCGGGAACTCTGGCCGGGATCGCCAAACGAGAACTTCGGGGAGTCGCGACGCGTGCCGTCAAGACACCCGCAGATCTGGACGGACTCTCCGAGCTCTGAGGGGCCGGCCCGTCCAGGACAACCATGTAAAACACACGTTTTATCCAGTAACACAACAAATTACGAAGGAGCCACTGTGGCCGCCTCTCAGGATGAAATCATCGCCGGTCTCGCCGAGATCATCGAAGAAGTCACCGGTATCGAGCCCTCCGAGGTCACCCCGGAGAAGTCGTTCGTCGACGATCTGGACATCGACTCGCTGTCGATGGTGGAGATCGCCGTGCAGACCGAGGACAAGTACGGCGTGAAGATCCCCGACGAGGACCTCGCCGGTCTGCGCACCGTCGGTGACGTCGTCTCCTACATCCAGAAGCTCGAAGAAGAGAACCCGGAGGCTGCTGCCGCCCTGCGAGATAAGTTCACAGCAGAATGAGCAGGCCTTCCACTGCTAACGGCAATTTCCCCAGCGTCGTAGTCACGGCCGTTACGGCGACGACTTCCATCGCGTCGGATATCGAGAGCACGTGGAAGGGCCTGCTGGCGGGCGAAAGCGGAATCCGCGCACTCGATGACGAATTCGTCCACAAGTGGGACCTGGCCGCGAAAATCGGTGGACACCTCAAGGAGCCCATCGACGACGAGATGACCAGGTTGGACCTGCGACGCATGTCGTATGTCCAACGGATGGGCAAGTACCTCAGCAAGCGAATCTGGGAAGCTGCAGGCACGCCCGACGTGGATCCCGACCGGTTCTCGGTCGTGATCGGCACCGGTATCGGCGGCGGCGAGAAAATCGTCGAAATGTACGACGCCATGAACGAGGGCGGGCCCCGCAAGGTGTCCCCGCTCGCCGTTCAAATGGTGATGCCCAACGGTGCCGCCGCGGTCGTCGGCCTCGAACTGGGCGCTCGCGCCGGGGTCATCACCCCGGTGTCGGCGTGCTCGTCGGGGTCGGAGGCCATCGCGCACGCCTGGCGGCAGCTCGTCATGGGTGACGCCGATTTCGCCGTCTGTGGCGGAGTGGAAGGTGTCATCGAGGCGCTGCCGATCGCGGCGTTCTCGATGATGCGGGCCATGTCGACCAACAACGACAATCCCGAAGGCGCGTCCCGCCCGTTCGACAAGAACCGGGACGGATTCGTGTTCGGCGAGGCCGGCGCCATGATGGTCATCGAGCTCGAAGAGCACGCCAAGGCCCGCGGCGCCAAGCCGCTAGCCCGGCTGCTCGGTGCGGGCATCTCGTCGGACGGCTTCCATATGGTGGCGCCGGCGCCGGACGGCCTCCGGGCCGGGGCGGCCATGAAGCGTGCGATGGAGACGGCAGGCCTGTCCCCCAAGGACATCAGCTACGTCAACGCCCACGCAACAGCCACTCCCATCGGTGACACCGCCGAAGCCAACGCGCTTCGGGTCGCCGGTGTCGCGGACGCCGCGGTGTACGCCCCCAAGGGTGCGCTCGGCCACTCGATCGGTGCGGTCGGTGCGCTGGAGTCGATCCTCACGGTGCTGACCCTGCGTGACGGCGTCATCCCGCCCACACTGAATTACGAAACACCCGATCCGGAGATCGATCTGGACGTCGTCGCGGGCGAACCGCGCTATGGCGACTACCAGTACGCGATCAACAACTCCTTCGGGTTTGGAGGGCACAACGTAGCGCTGGCGTTCGGGCGTTACTGACACCGTTCCGGGGGGAAGGACTAGCAGGAAACAATGACAGGGTTGACTCAATTGTCAACGGGGAATGGCTTTCCCGACGTGGTCGTCACCGGAGTAGCGATGACGACCGCCCTGGCATCCGACGCCGAAGGCACCTGGAAACGGTTGCTGGACGGTCAAAGTGGCATCCGGCTTCTCGAAGACGAGTTCGTCGAGATGTACGACCTGCCAGTCCGCATCGGGGGGCACCTGCTCGAGGAATTCGACGGTGAGCTGACGCGGGTGGAACTGCGCCGGATGTCCTACCTGCAGAAGATGGCCACCGTCATCAGCCGGCGGGCCTGGCAGAGCGCCGGCTCACCGGAGGTGGATTCCACACGGTTGATGGTGTCGCTCGGAACCGGGATCGGCTCAACCGAAGAACTGCTATTCGCCTACGAAGCGATGCGCGCCAAAGGCCTGCGGGCGGTATCACCGCTGGCAGTCCAGATGTACATGCCCAACGCCGCCGCGGCGGCCGTCGGGTTGGAGCTCAAGGCGAAGGCCGGGGTCATCACTCCGGTCTCGGCTTGCGCCTCCGGATCGGAAGCCATCGCGCAGGCATGGCGACAGATCGTTCTCGGCGAAGCCGACATCGCGGTATGCGGTGGCGTCGAGACCAAGATCGAGGCCGTGCCGATCGCGGGATTCGCTCAGATGCGAATTGTCTTGTCCACCACCAACGACGACCCGGCCGGCGCCTGCCGGCCGTTCGACAAAGATCGCAACGGGTTCGTCTTCGGTGAGGGCGGCGCGATGATGGTCATCGAGACCGAGGAACACGCCAAGGCGCGCGGGGCCAACATCCTCGCCCGCATCATGGGCGCGGGCATCACCTCGGACGGGTACCACATCGTGGCGCCCGACCCCAACGGCGAACAGGCGGGTCACGCAATGACGCGGGCAATCCAGCTCGCGGGTTTGCAGCCCGCCGACATCGACCACATCAACGCCCACGCGACAGGCACCCAGGTGGGCGATGTCGCGGAGGCAAAGGCAATCAACAATGCGGTCGGCACTCATCGGCCGGCGGTCTACGCGCCCAAATCGGCGCTGGGCCACTCGGTGGGTGCCGTGGGTGCGGTGGAGTCGATCCTCACCGTGCTGGCACTGCGGGACGGCGTCGTGCCGGCCACGCTCAACCTGCGCAACCTCGATCCGGAGATCGATCTGGACGTGGTGGCCGGCGAACCCCGGCCAGGCAACTACCAGTATGCGATCAACAACTCGTTCGGATTCGGTGGTCACAATGTGGCGATCGCCTTCGGGAAGTACTGACAACACGAACAGTGTTGACAGTGCCAACTGATATCCCGTGCGCACATAGGAGGTTCAGATGACGACTATCGCCCCTGAGACGGTCGGCGAATCGCTCGACCCGCGTGACCCGCTGCTGCGGCTGTCCACGTTCTTCGACGACGGCAGCGTGGAGCTGCTGCACGAGCGTGACCGGTCCGGTGTGCTGTCCGCGGCCGGCACCGTCAACGGCGTGCGCACCATCGCCTTCTGCACCGACGGCACCGTCATGGGCGGCGCCATGGGAGTCGAGGGCTGCCAGCACATCGTCAATGCCTACGACGCCGCCATCGAGGAGCAGGCCCCGATCGTGGGCATCTGGCACTCCGGTGGCGCCCGGCTCGCTGAGGGCGTCAAGGCGCTGCATGCGGTGGGACTGGTCTTCGAGGCCATGATCCGCGCGTCGGGCTACATCCCGCAGATCTCGGTCGTGGTCGGCTTCGCCGCCGGCGGCGCGGCCTACGGTCCCGCGCTGACCGACGTCGTCATCATGGCGGCGGAGGGCCGGGTGTTCGTCACCGGTCCCGACGTGGTGCGCAGCGTGACCGGTGAGGACGTCGACATGGCCTCCCTCGGAGGTCCGGACACCCACCACAAGAAGTCCGGTGTGTGCCACATCGTCGCCACCGACGAGCTGGACGCCTACGCGCGCGCTCGCCGGTTGATCGGATTGTTCTCCCAGCAGGGCCATTTCGACCGCGATAAGGCCGAGGCCGGCGACACCGACCTGCACGCGCTGCTGCCGGCGTCGCCCCGTCGCGCCTACGACGTGCACCCGCTGGTCGAGGCACTGCTGGACGCGGACACTCCGTTCGAGGAATTCCAGGGCAAGTGGGCGCCGTCGATCGTCGTCGGTCTGGGCAGGCTGTCCGGCCGCACGGTCGGCGTCATCGCCAACAATCCGCTGCGTCTTGGCGGCTGCCTGAACTCTGAAAGCGCGGAGAAGTCAGCGCGTTTCGTGCGCCTGTGTGACGCCTTCGGCATCCCGCTGGTGGTCATCGTCGACGTGCCCGGTTATCTGCCCGGCGTGGACCAGGAGTGGGGCGGGGTCGTGCGCCGTGGCGCCAAGCTGCTGCACGCCTTCGGTGAGGCGAATGTTCCGCGGGTGACACTGGTGACGCGAAAGATCTACGGCGGGGCCTACATTGCGATGAACTCGCGGTCGCTGGGCGCCACGAAGGTGTTCGCCTGGCCGGACGCGGAGGTTGCCGTGATGGGCGCCAAAGCTGCGGTCGGCATTCTGCACAAGAGGAAGCTGGCCGCCGCACCCGATGACGAGCGCGAAGCCCTGCACGAGGAATTGGCCGCCGAACACGAGCGGATCGCCGGCGGCGTGGACAGTGCGGTCGAGATCGGTGTGGTCGACGAGAAGATCGACCCGGCGCACACTCGCAGCAAGCTGACCCAGGCGCTCGCCGAGGCTCCGGCCCGGCGCGGACGGCACAAGAACATCCCGCTCTGATTCGGTTGCGCCCAAACCAACGTTTGGGCGGAAAAGTGCGAGTAGATCGCGCCATTTCGTCGATCTCGGCGCTGGGTTGGCTGGCTAGATCACCGCACGCTGTAGGCCTTCGGCGTGGGCGCGGATGCGCATGGCGTCCTGCCCCGGTGGAGCGCCGAAGAGCCTGCGGTACTCGCGGGTGAATTGCGACGGGCTGTCATAGCCGACGCGATGCCCGATGCCCGCGATGTCGCCGGGCGCGGTGACGAGCATCGAGCGCGCCTCCTGCAGCCGGATCCGCTTCTGGAATTGCAAGGGGCTCATGGCCGTAACCCCCCGGAAGTGCCGGTGGAACGTCGACGGGCTCATCCCGGCCACCTGGGCCAGCTCATCGATGCGCATCGGTTCGGCGTAGTTCTCCCGGATCCAGCCGATGGCCCGGCTGACGTAAGACAGGTTGCTGTCGGCCAAGCCGATCTGCCGCACGGTCTCCCCCTGCGGCCCCGTCAGAAGCCGCCAGATGATCTCGCGCTCGATCAGGGGCGCCAGAATCGTTGCATCCGAGGGCTTTTCGAGCAGTCGCAGCAGCCGAATCACCGCGTCGAGTAGCTCGGTGTCGGCATCGGCGGTCGACATCGCCGAATGCGCGACCGCGCCACGGGCCCAGCGCGCGGCCGGGGCCTGCAACACCAACCCGGCGACCACAGCGGGCCGCAGCACCAACGCCATCCCCAACGACGGGGCGCCATCCGCGGTGTCGAGGAAGTGCCCGGTCACCGGCAGATCGGCCGTCACGACCAGACACTGCCCCGCGCGGTATTCGTACACCTCATCGCCGAGCAGCAGGCGCTTGCCGCCCTGAGCCATCACCACAACCAGGGGTTCGGTCAGCGAATAGTCCGGCGTTGTCGATGCCGCCGCCTCGGATAACAGCAGCCCGTCGATCGGGGTCTGCAGGTCCGCTCTGACATGAGCCGCGATCAATGCGCGCATCTCGGCCAACTGATCCGCACGGGCATCCATGCCTAGATCCCATCAAAGTTAATCGGATCATGCAAGAGTTGGATCGCATTGGTCTACCTCTGAGCTGTGTATTCGCCTTTGATGGATATGTCAGACACATCTACCAAGGAGCGATTCATGCCACTCGATCACTACGTCACCCTTGGCCGGTCCGGCTTGCGGGTCAGCCCGTTCGCCCTCGGCGCGATGACGTTCGGCGAAGACGCCGGGGGCGCCGGCTCCAGCGTCGAGGAGTCCGAGCGGATCCTCGACGCCTACCTGGACCGCGGCGGCAATTTCGTCGACACCGCCAACTTCTATACCAACGGCCACTCGGAAAAGATCCTCGGCGATTGGTTCGGTGCCCGCCCTGGTCGCCGCGACCGGGTCGTGCTGGCCTCGAAGTTCTTCGCCAATCTGCATCCCGGTGACCCCAACGGCGGCGGCGCGGGACGCACCGCGATCCTCGGCCAGCTGCGAGAAACGTTGCGCCGCTTGAATACCGACTATCTGGATCTGTACTGGCTGCACAACTGGGATCGCAACACACCCATCGAGGAGACCCTGCGCACCCTCGACGACTTGGTTCGCTCCGGCACCGTTCGCTACATCGGCTTCTCCAACACACCGGCCTGGGTGACCGCCCAGGCCCAGACCATGGCCGTGTTGCGCGGCTGGACACCGCTGATCGCCCTGCAGGTGGAGTATTCGCTTCTGGCCCGCACCGTCGAGGGTGAGCTCGCCCCGCTTGCGCTCGACCAGGGCATGGCGCTGGTGCCGTGGAGTCCGCTGAAGAACGGGTTCCTGTCCGGCAAGTACCGCCGCGGAGCGACCGTCGACGATTCGGTCCGTGCCAGCTATGTCGGCGGCCCCAGTGATGACGAGTTCGTGGTCATCGAGGCGGTCACCGCCGTCGCTGACGAGGTCGGCACCACGCCGGCCGCGGTTGCGCTGGCCTGGCTGCGGGCCCGGCAGGGCACCGTCGTACCGATTCTGGGGGCGCGGCGGATGGCGCACCTCGAGGACAACCTGGCGGCCGTCGACGTCACGCTGACCCCCGAGCAGGTGCGTCGGCTCGACGAGGTGTCCGCGCCGACGCTCAACTACCCGGCCGACGTGAACGGGACGACCCGCTCGATGCTGCAGTTCGCCGGCACCACCGTGGACGGTGAGCCGTCGACGGTCTATCCCCCGCTGCTGCAGAGTGCCGTCCGGTATTGAGTCAGGCGCGGGCCAGCAGGTCCTCGGCCACGGCCAGCGCCCGGTCCCGGTCGGCCTCGACGAGCCCGATGCGGGTGCGCCGGTCCACGATGTCGTCAGCGCTCAAGGCGCCTTCGTGGGTCACGGCGAACTCGAATTCCGCCCGGGTGACGTCAATACCGTCGGCGACCGGGTCGGTCGGCCGGTCGCAGCGCGCCGAAGCGATGACGTTCGGCGACTCGGCGCCGTATCGGGCGACCAGAGAACTGGGCAGATGACTCGTCGTACGCAGTGTGGCAACAGGATTGGCGGGCGCACCAACCAGCGGCAGATTGCGGGTGCGGCACGGCTGGGCGGTGATCGACCGGGCCGTCAGCGCGCGGTCGAGGGCATCTTCAGCCATGTGCCGGTACTCGGTGAGCTTGCCGCCGACGATGCTGAACACCCCGGAATCCGATTCGATGACGGCGTGTTCGCGCGACAGATCTGACGTCCGGCCCTCCCCCGTGTCGATCAGCGGACGCAGTCCGGCGTACGCACCCTTGACATCCGCGTTCGTCAGCGCGGTTCCCAGCGCGGTGTTGACGGTGTCAAGCAGGAAGCTGGTCTCGGCGGGAGTCGGTTCGGGCACATCGGGAATCGGGCCGGGGGCGTCTTCGTCGGTCAGCCCGAGGTAGACGCGGCCGAGCTGCTCGGGCATCGCGAACACGAACCGGTTGATCTCGCCGGGGATCGGAATGGTCAGCGCGGCAGTCGGATTGCCGAACGACGCGGCATCGAACACCAGGTGGGTGCCCCGGCTCGGGCGCAGCTTGATCGCGGGATCGACCTCGCCGGCCCACACGCCGGTCGCGTTGATGACCGCGCGGGCGGTCACCTCGAGCGAGTCGCCGGTCAGCTCGTCGCGCAGCCGCACCGAGGTGCCGGTGGCGCTCACCGCGGACACCCGAGTCAGGATCCGAGCGCCATGTTGAGCGGCGGTGCGGGTGACCGCGACGACCAGTCTGGCGTCGTCGATCAGCTGCCCGTCGTAGGCGAGCAGGCCGCCGTCGAGGCCGTCGCGGCGCACGGTCGGCACCATTGACAGGGCCTGCGATACACCGATGCGCCGGGATCGTGGCAGGGTCGAGGACTTGGTGCCGGCCAATACGCGCAGCGCGTCACCGGCCACGAAACCGGTTCGTATCAAAGCTCTTTGAGTGCGACCCATGGACGGTAGCAGCGGAACCAGCTGCGGCATGGCGCTCACCAGGTGCGGGGCATTGCGGGTCATCAGGATGCCACGCTCGACCGCGCTGCGCCGTGCGATGCCGACGTTGCCGGTGGCCAGATAACGCAGGCCGCCGTGGACCAGCTTGGAGCTCCAGCGGCTGGTGCCGAAGGCCAGGTCGTGCTTCTCGACCAGCAGCACGGACAGGCCGCGGCTGGCGGCGTCGAGTGCGATGCCGGCCCCGGTGATGCCGCCGCCGATGACGACGACGTCGACGCGGCCGTCGTCACCCAGCTCGGTCAGTTCGATGGTGCGCCGGGCGGCGCTGAGGGCGGTGAGGTCACTCATGGGGCGAGGTATCCATTCAGGGCACGGGACAGCTCGACGCTCAGTGCGTCGCCGTCGAGGATGGGTTCGACGATCTGGGCGGACTGGATCGTGGACTGCCCGATGAGCAGCACCATCGCCGACATCCGTCGGACGTCGCCGGCCCGGACGCTGCCGTCGACTTGGGCAACGCGCAGGGCGTCGACGAGCAGGTCGATCAGGATCTGCTGGCTGGTGCCCAGGCGTCCGGCGATGTAGACCATCGCCAGGTCGGGGGCGGATCTCAGAACCGAGGTGATGAGTTCGTCGTCGCGCAGGCGGCGGGCCACCTCGACGATCCGCTGGACCAGGCCGGTGCGGCCGGGGGTGGTCGCCGGGACCGCGCGCCAGGCGCCGGTAATCCGGTCGGTGAGCAGCGAGGCCACGATCGTATTGGTGTCTGGCCAGCGGCGATACACCGTTGGACGGCTCACGCCCGCCCGTCGGGCGATCTCGGCCAGGGTGACCCGCTCGACGCCGAAGTCGCGGACACAGCTGGCCGCGGCGGCCATGATCCGGTCGCCGATGTCCACCGATTCGTCGTTACTAATTGACAGCATCTGTAATACTGTAACGCATGAGCAACGATGCCCGCACCCTGGTTCCCCCGATGGCCTGGAACGCCTGGGGTGACCCCGCTGCCGCCAAGCCCCTCTCCGACGGCATTCGGACACTGCTCGAGCAGGCACTCGGCGTGACCGTAAATGAGGTCCCCGCGCCGTCGATCGCCGAGGTGCAGGTGCGCCCGTCGGGATTGGCGGAGGTGCACCGCGATGCACTCGCGGAATTCGTGGGTGCCGACTACATCCGTACCGACGACCAGGGCCGGCTGTTGTATGCCGGCGGCAAATCGACACTGGATCTGTTGCGCCGCAAGCAGACCCACCAGGATGCGCCGGATGCGGTGTTGCTTCCGGGTAGCGAGGACGAGATCGCGACCGTGCTGCGCTACTGCTCGCAGCACGGCATCGCCGTGGTGCCGTTCGGTGGCGGCACCAGCGTGGTCGGCGGACTCGACCCGATCCGCGGCGATTTCGCCGCCGTCATCTCACTGGACCTGCGCCGGCTCGACGCACTGCATTCGCTGGACGAGACGTCGATGCAGGCGGAACTGGGTGCCGGCGTCACCGGGCCGGATGCCGAGCGCCTGCTGGGTGAGCACGGCTTCTCGCTGGGGCACTTCCCGCAGAGCTTCCGGTTCGCCACCATCGGCGGGTACGCAGCCACCCGCTCCTCGGGGCAGGATTCCGCCGGGTATGGCCGGTTCAACGACATGATTCGGGGGCTGACGGTGGTCACCCCGGTCGGCGTCCTGAACCTCGGCGGGCGAGCGCCGGAGACCGCCGCCGGGCCCGATCTGCGGGAACTGTTCTCCGGGTCCGAGGGTGTCTTCGGTGTCATCACCCGGGTTCGGCTGCGGGTGCATCCGGTCCCGGAGACGGTGCGCTACGAGGCGTGGTCGTTCCCCGACTTCGCCACCGGCGCGGCCGCGTTTCGCGCTGTGACCCAGATCGGCACCGGGCCCACCGTGCTGAGGTTGTCGGACGAGGCCGAGACCGGCGTGAACCTGGCGACCACCGGGAACATCGGTGAGCAGAGCATCACCGGCGGGTGCCTGGCGCTCAGCTTGTTCGAGGGAAGCGCCGCACACACCGAGAGCAGGCACGCCGAAACCCGCGCAGTGTTAGAAGCCCAGGGCGGCACCTCGCTGGGCGAGGCCCCGGCGCGGGCATGGGAGCACGGCCGTTTCGACGCACCGTATCTGCGCGATTCCCTGCTGGCCGCCGGCGCATTGTGCGAGACCTTGGAGACGGCCACCACGTGGGCCAACCTGACCACGCTGAAAGCCGCGGTCACCGAGGCGCTGACCTCATCGCTTGCCGAAAGCGGCACGCCCGCGTTGGTGATGTGCCACATTTCGCATGTGTATCCCACCGGGGCATCGCTGTACTTCACCGTCGTGGCCGGCCAGCGCGGTGACGTCGCCGCGCAGTGGCTGGCCGCTAAAGTTGCTGCCTCCGATGCGATTTCGCGCACCGGCGGCACCATCACCCACCATCACGCGGTCGGGGCTGATCACCGACCATGGATGGGCGCGGAGATCGGTGAGCTCGGCGTGAAGGTACTGCGGGCCGTCAAGCAAGCTGTCGACCCGGCGGGGATTCTGAACCCAGGCAAGCTGATTCCGTGATTTCCCACGTCACCGTCCTGACGAACCCGAAGTCGGGTCACGGCAACGCGCCGCATGCCGGGGAGCTGGCGGTGGCTCGCTTCCAGGAGCTCGGGATCAACGTGACCGGAATCATCGGCCGCGATGCCGCCCACGCCCGCGAATTGGTCGATGACGCGCTGACCCGCGAGACCGATGCACTGGTCGTGGTGGGCGGTGACGGAGTGATCCGCTTGGCGCTGCAGGCGTTGGCGCGCACCGACATTCCGCTAGGGATCGTACCGGCCGGGACCGGTAACGACCACGCTCGCGAATACGGGCTGCCGACGGCCGATCCGGTGGCGGCCGTCGACATCATCGCCGCCGGGCACACCGAAACCGTCGACCTCGGGCTCATCAAGGGCGCCGACGGGTCCAGCACCTGGTTCGGGACGGTGGCCGCGACCGGATTCGACTCGCTGGTCAGCGATCGCGTCAACCGGATGAGCTGGCCACACGGCCGGATGCGTTACAACGTCGCGCTCGTCGCGGAGATCTCCCAGTTGCGGCCGTTGCCATTTCGGCTGGTGCTCGACGGCGAGCGGGAGATCGTCACCGACCTGACGTTGGCGGCGTTCGGCAACACTCGCAGTTACGGCGGTGGCATGTTGATCACGCCGGGAGCTAATCACTGCGACGGAATGCTCGACATCACGATGGTGCATTCCTCGTCGCGCACGAAGCTGATCCGGTTGTTCCCGACGGTCTTCAAGGGCACCCACGTGAACCTTCCCCAGGTGACCACCGACCGGGCCCGCACGATCACCGTCGACTCCCCCGGCATCAACGCCTACGCCGACGGCGACTATGTGTGCCCGCTTCCCGCCGAGATCTCCGCGGTTTCAGGTGCATTGAAGATTCTGTGCCGGCCAGCTGGGCCGCGCTAAGCGGCGAGACTCTGACGGAAGTCTTAACAGTCAACGCTGCGAGCGTCGGGCGGCGTTTGCCTGGATACGATTCGGCCGAAGGCTGACCGTCTGGCCCGACCGCGCTTCCCAACAATTGGAGCCCGACGCATGAAGAGAATCACCCTCACGGCAGCTGTCGTCTGTGCGCTGACGGCGGCAACGCTGGCCGCGGCCGGCACCGCGGTCGCCGACTCAACCAACGCTGCCGACGTCACCAAGATGTTGCAGGACCAGGGCTACAACGTGATGTACAACATGCCGTCGGGGATGGCGCTCAACAGATGTACGGTCAGCGGCATCCACGGCCTCACCGTGATGATGTCGGACGGCCACCTCATGGTGATGGCAGGCCAGCAGAACCCGGGCAGCGTTTACGTCGACCTGTCCTGCCCCGATACCAACAACTGACGGCCGAACGGCCTAGCGCTCCAACGCCTTCGCGCAGCCGTCGAGAATCGCGTTGAAATTCCACGGCAGCAGCCGTGAGGTGAGCGCCTCCATCGCCTTGCCACCACCCTTCGCCGGATGGGTGTAGGTGCTCACCCAGTCGACGTGGGTGCCGTCGCCGTCCGGAGTGAAGGTCAGCGTGCCGGTCTCATGATCGAAGGCGGGGACCGATTTGATGATCAGGTAGCTGTAACTGTGCGGCGGATCGTAGGCGGTGATCTCCTCGCGAAACCAGAGGCCGATCGCGAAGCCGGTGCGGATGGCACCCAGGCCCGCTGGAGCCGGCGAGTCTTTCGCCCAGTCCGCCGTGACGGTCAGCGGGGCTGACTTCAGGTTCACCGGGTCAGCCAGCCAGGCGAAGACTTTTTCGGGCGGCGCGTAGATCGTTTTCTCGACGCGGAGATGGACCATGTCTTCAGGTTAGGCGGTAGCCGCGACTACGGACACCGAGCAACCTTCTTTGACACACTCCTCAATCCTGCTGATTAGCTGATAAGTTCCTGCATGGACTCGATAGCAACGGCGCATCGCCGGCTATCCGTTGGATCAGGGTTGGGGGACTCGATGTCGGGTAAGCGCCGTATGCCGCGGAAAGCGATTCCGTATCGCTGGCTGGGGGCCGGAGCAATCACATTCGGTATGGGCGTTGCGTTGGCCAACGGAACGGGGATGGCCCACGCCGACGAGGGTGACTCCGGGACGTCGAGCAGGACAACGTCGGCGCACGCGGCGACGGCGGATAAGAAGCCGTCCGCCAAGGCTCGTCCATCGACTGCCAGATCAAGTTCAGCGACCACGCCGCGATTGTCGGCACGACGCACCACGCAGATACCTGAAAAGCTTTCGGCAGCAACAGAACCGGCTCCGCCCATTCTGCTGTCCGCGCGCGCCACTCGGGCAGCCACACCGACTGCGGCGGCGGCAAACCCCACCGGGCCCATCGCCCCGATCGCGGTCTCGATGCCAGCGGGTGTGGCGGTCAGCCCGGACGGCACTCGCCTGTACGTCACCAGCGGCTACTACGGCGACTCGGTGGTGGTGATCAACACCGCCACCAATGCTGTGGTCACCCGAATCGCAGTCGGCCAACACTCCGAAGGGTTGGCCGTCAGCCCGGACGGCACCCGCGTCTATGTCGCCAGCGGAAACGCCGATGCGGTGTCGGTGATCAACACCGCCACCAACACCGTCACCGCCACGATCCCGGTCGGCGACAACCCCGTGCGGGTGGTGGTCAGCCCCGACGGGTCCCGCGTGTACGTCGCCAACTGGAACAGCAACACGGTCTCGGTCATCAACACCGCCACCAACGGCGTCGCCACAATCGCGGTCGGCAGCCGACCTCAAGACTTGGCGGTCAGCCGCGACGGCACCCGCGTGTACGTCGCCAATTACTACGGCAACACGGTCTCGGTCATCAACACCGCCACCAATGGCGTCGCCGCCACCGTCGCGGTCGGAAAGGTCCCGACCGGTGTGGCGGTCAGCCCCGACGGAACCCGCGTGTATGTCGGCAGTTGGGACGAGGATTCGGTATCGGTGATCAACACCGCGACCAACACCGTCGCGACCAAGATCACGGTCGGCGATAGCCCGTCTGCTGTGGCGATCAGCGCGGACGGCAAGCGCGTGTACGTCGCCAATGAGAACGCCAATTCGGTGTCGGTGATCAGCACCGCAACGAGCGCGGTTACCAACAGCTTTACAGTCGGCACAGGCAATCAATTGCCCGCTGTGGCAGTCAGCCCGGACGGCAAGCGGGTGTACGTCGCCAACTGGAGTAGCAATCAGGTGGTGGTGCTCGAAACCACCGGCGCCTCGGTTGCACTGAGCGCGCCGAACGCGACAACCGGTGCCATCACGGGCAAGTTCACGGTGGTCAATCCGGGCAATGCAAAGCTGACGTTCACGGCGACGGTGCCAGCCAAGGGCAAGGTCACGATCAACAAGACCACCGGCGCACTCACCTACACCCCCACCGCGGCCGCCAGGCACGCCGCCTCGGCGAGAACCGCGACCGCGGCCGACTTGACCGACACCTTCACGGTGACGATGACCAGCAGCCTGGGCGACACCGTCACGTTGCCCATCACCGTGAACATCAGCCCGAAGAACACGGCGCCGAGCAAGGCCACCCCGAAGTTGGGAACAGCGGATCCGGCCACCGGGGCGATCACCGTCACGGTCTCTGCCACCGACGCCGACAAAGACTCCCTGAGTTTCAGCGCATCTGGGGCGCTGAAGGGGTCCGTCGTGATGGGCGCGAACGGCTCGTTTACCTACACCCCGACCGAACAGGCACGCCTGGATGCGGGGGCGGCGAATGCGAGCACGGCAGTCAAGACCGACGCTTTCACCGTCACCATCAATGACGCACACGGTGGCATCACGAGCGTGCCGGTCACGGTAAAGGTCGCGCCGATCGCCTTGGCGCCCAGTGCCCAAACCTTGTTCACGAACATGCACGGCAGCGATGTCATCAGTGCGCAGCTGGTCTTGGGCTCCGATAAAAAGACCAAGCGGATGGTGGTCTACGTGTCGGGGATCAACCTTGACAGCCCCGACCTTGCGGCCTCGTTTGACGCCGTCGCATTCGGTTCCGTGAATCCAGGGGTCACTAACTTCATCGACACCATGTATGACGAGTGGAAGCCGACGGAAATCATGTTGGTCGGGTTCAGCGGCGGTGGGATTCAAATGCAGAACTACGCCGCGACAGGAAAGCACAAAGACGCTGTCACAACGGTCGTCACTTATGGTTCACCGCTGTCCAAGACGCTCTCGGATCTGGGAGTGCAGGCTGGCTCCAAAAAGAGCGTGCTGGCGATTGTCGACAAGGGCGACAAACTCATCAACTGGTCCCAACAGGCGGCGTGGGCGTCGTACGACGCATCCAACACCGATAAAGGCGCTATCGCCTGGACGGATACCAAACTGACCGGCACGGCACTGGGAAACACTCTTGGTGTCGGAAATCATGACGGGGCAACGTACGTACAAGCCTCGAAATCGTTTGACACGCTGGTGAAGACGGCGGGCAGCGCGCTCAAGAGCATCAACAAGGACATCCAGCGGTTCGGCGGAACGGTCATCGACCAAACGCATACCAGCGTCACGTACTAGCCGACTCCCGCGAGCAGACACAAACTCGTACGATTCGCGCCGGATTCATACGAGTTTGCGTCTGCTCGCGGAGAGAGTTTCTAGCCGACTCCCCGGCTCAGCCAGCTGACCTCGGCGCCGTCGCCGCCATCGCGGTAGGGCTCGAGCGCTTCGTCCCAGGCCGTGCCCAGGACCGAGTCCAGCTCGGCCGCCAGCGTGTCGGCACCCGAGGCCATCAGGTCGCGCAACCGCATCTCGCCGACCATGATGTCGCCGTTGGCGCTCATCGCCCCAGCCCACAGACCCAGCTGCGGGGTATGGCAGAACCGCTCACCGTCAACGCCGGCGCTGGGATCCTCGGTGACCTCGAACCGCAGGACCGACCACGAGCGCAGCGCATTGGCCAGCCGCGCCCCGGTACCGACGGGACCCGTCCAATTGGTCACCGCACGCAACTGCCCGGGCATGGCCGGCTGTGGGGTCCACTTCAGATTCGCCCTGGCATTCAGGGTCGACGAAAGCGCCCACTCCACATGTGGGCACACTGCTGCGGGAGAGGCATGGATGTACACCACGCCAGTCGTCGCATCGGCGAACTGGTTCGACGCACGCATAACCTTCTCCTTCGGTTTCACGAGGGACGTCTTCCCCAACGACCTGGTGTTTCCGAAGATGCGGTTGTGTCGTACGTGCTTATTGTGCCTTGTGGGGCCCCTGTTGCGCTAGTTCGCTCCGTACACTCTCAGAACTTCATCAGAGATCGCCGGCCAGAGTGGCTTGGCCCACTCGTCAAAATCCCGGTTCGTGAGCACTACCAGCGACAATGCCCGCTCCGGGTCCACCCACAGGAACGTGCCCGCTTGACCGAAATGACCGTAGGTCCCCGGTGAGTTAGCAAACCCGGTCCAGTGCGGTGACTTCCCGTCCCGGATCTCGAAGCCCAGACCCCAGTCGTTGGGCCTCTGGACCCCAAATCCCGGCAACACCCCACTCAGACCCGCAAACTGCACACTGGTCGCGCAATCGTGCAGCTGCGCCGACACCGTCCGCGGGGCCAGCAGGTCCTGCGCGAAAGCCGCCAGATCGGCCACCGTGGACACCCCGCCATAGCCGGCCGCCGCCGCGCCACCCTCCAAGCGCGAGCCCCCCATGCCCAGCGGTTCGAAGACCGCCTCGGCCAGATAGCGGCCGAACTCGATGCCCGCATTCGCCTCGATCGCCTCGGCCAACACCTGGAAGCCGTAGTTCGAGTAGACCCGCCGCTTGCCGGGTTCGGCCATCACCTCGGCGGAATGCATCGAGAGCCCCGAGGCATGCGCCAGCAGATGCCGGACAGTGCTGCCCGGTGGGCCCGCCGGGGTGTCCAGCTCCACCACACCCTCTTCGACAGCCACCTGAGCCGCGCGCGCCGCGAGGGGTTTGGTGACCGAGGCCAGCCGAAACTGCGCGGCGGTGTCGCCGTACTCGGCGATCACTCCGGCGCTGCCCACCACCGCAGCAGCTGCCGCAGGTACGGGCCAATCGGCGATCAGATCGAGTGGCGTGGACATCCAGAGCAGGCTACCGGCCTCAGATGGCCGTGCCGAGACCGCGGCGCGCCTGCCCCATCCACTCGTAGGCCTCGGCGTTCTCATACCCCGACTCCCGCAACGCCGCCTGTAATACCGTCAGCGCCTCGCGGTGGCGGCCGCGACGCACCAGCACCGCGCCGCGCAGCAGGTTGTCGACGGCACCGGCGGACTCCAGCTCCCGCAGACAGCCCTCGACCTCGTCGAGATCGCCTGCCGCCAAGGCGATCTGGGCCGCACCCCGCAGGAGCCGGGGCAGATCACCCGAGTCGGCCGCCGCGATCGCCGCCCGCACCGCGGAACGCGCCCCCTCCACATCGCCCAGCGCACAGCGCAATAACGCCTCGCCGGGCTGCGGCGTGACCCCCAACTCATGGGCCCTGGCATAGGCCGCGAACGCCCCGTCGACGTCACCGCGGCGCCGCCGCACCTCGCCGAGTTGGTAGTACGCCTCGCCTGCCGCCGCGGTCTGCCTACCCACCAGGGACATGTCCCGCAATATCGCCGCGCGCTCCGCCGCGAGCTCGACGTCGTCGGTGAGCACCGCCAGCACGGTTTCCAGATACGTCAGTTTCACCAGCACGGGGCTCTCGGGCGCACCGGCAAGCAAGCCACGCGCCCGGCGGATCCAGCTCTGGCCGACGGCCCACTCACCCCGCGACAACCACGCCGCACCGAGCTCGACCGCCTTCCCCGCCGCCGCACTGGGATCGGTTCGGGTGAGCCGGACGTAGACGAGTTCGCCGACCCGCATGGCCTCACGGCTGTGGCCGCGCGTCCCCGCGGCGATCGCCAGCGCGTCCAGATCGTCGACGGCCAGCGGGCCCACGGCACCGGCCCGGGAGAACGCCGCATAGCTGGTTTCGAAGTCGCCGCCGCGCTGGGCGGCACGGGCCATGACCAGCAGGTCGGTCTGGGTTTCTACCCTCACGGTGAGCAAGCCTTCACCGTAGCTTCCGACCGAGACCGGCACGGCGCATTCCACATCCGTCGCGCTAATGTTTGGCCCATGAGCCAGACAGTGCGCGGTGTGATCTCGCGATCCAAGAAACAGCCCGTCGAGTTGGTCGACATCGTCATCCCCGACCCCGGTCCCGGTGAGGTGGTGGTCAAGGTCATCGCGTGCGGCGTCTGCCATACCGACCTGACCTACCGCGAGGGCGGCATCAACGACGAGTACCCCTTCCTGCTGGGCCACGAGGCCGCCGGCACCGTCGAGTCGATCGGCGCGGGTGTCACCAACGTCGAGCCGGGTGATTTCGTGGTCCTGAACTGGCGCGCGGTGTGCGGTCAGTGCCGGGCCTGCAAACGCGGCCGCCCCTGGTACTGCTTCAACACCCACAACGCCACCCAGAAGATGACGCTGACTGACGGCACCGAACTGACACCCGCACTGGGCATCGGCGCCTTCGCCGACAAGACCCTGGTCCACGAAGGACAGTGCACCAAGGTCGATCCCGAGGCCGACCCCGCCGTGGCTGGGCTGCTCGGCTGCGGCGTGATGGCCGGGCTCGGAGCTGCGATCAACACCGGCAACGTCGGCCGTGACGACACCGTCGCCGTGATCGGATGCGGCGGCGTCGGGGACGCCGCGATCGCCGGGGCCGCCCTGGTCGGGGCGAAGAAGATCATCGCCATCGACACCGACAATCAGAAGCTGAACTGGGCCCGCGAGTTCGGCGCCACCCACACCATCAACGCCAAAGAGTTCGACGTGGTCGAGACCATCCAGGATCTGACCGACGGCAACGGCGCTGACGTGGTGATCGACGCCGTCGGACGGCCCGAGACCTGGAAGCAGGCGTTCTACGCCCGCGACCTCGCCGGAACCGTTGTCCTGGTGGGTGTTCCAACCCCCGACATGAAACTCGAGATGCCGCTGGTGGACTTCTTCTCCCGCGGCGGCTCGCTGAAGTCCTCCTGGTACGGCGACTGCCTACCCGAACGCGACTTCCCCACCCTGATCAGCCTGTACCGCGAGGGCCGCCTGCCGCTGGAGAAATTCGTCTCCGAACGCATCGGACTCGACGCCATCGAAGAGGCCTTCCACAAGATGCACGCCGGTGAGGTCCTGCGCTCGGTGGTCGTGCTCTGATGGCCGGCATCGAGCGGGTGGTCACCAGCGGCACCTTCGAACTCGACGGTGGCAGTTGGGAAGTCGACAACAACATCTGGATCGTCGGTGACGACTCTGAGGTGATCGTCATCGACGCCGCCCACAACGCCAAGGCCATCGAGGACGCCGTCGGCAACCGGCACGTCGTCGCGGTGGTGTGCACCCACGGCCATAACGACCACATCACCGTCGCACCGCAGCTGTCGGCCGATCTCGACGCCCCGGTTCTGCTGAATCCGGCCGACGACATGCTGTGGCGAATGACGCACGGCGACAAGCCGTTCCACACCATCGAGGACGGCCAGATTTTCAAGGCCGACGGTATCGAACTGCACGCCATCGCCACCCCCGGGCACTCCCCCGGCTCCACCTGCCTGTACGCCCCGGCGCTGGGTGCGGTCTTCTCCGGCGACACCCTGTTCCAGGGTGGCCCCGGCGCGACGGGCCGGTCGTTCTCCGACTTCCCGACCATCCTCGGGTCGATCAAGGACAAGCTGGGTAAGCTGCCCGCCGATACCGTCGTCTACACCGGCCACGGCGATACCACCCGTATCGGCGACGAGCTGGTCAACTACGACGACTGGGTGAAAAAGGGCAGCTAAGGCGCCGTTGCGGCGCTGCGCGGATCGATGAGGATCTTCGCGTGCACCTCGGGATCACCGAGTGCGTCGAAGGCCGCGGCCACCCCGTCAAGCCCGACCTTGCCGGTCACCAACGCCGAGGCATCGAGCTTGCCGTCGGCGAGCATGTACAGGGTGTCGCGGAATTCCAGTGGGGTGTAAGCCAACACGAACCGCAGGTCGACCTCTTTGACATTGGCCATCGATGGCCGCAGCTGGTCTGCGCCCATGCACACCCCGGCGACGAGCACCCTCGAGTTCAGTGGGGCCGCCGCGATGATCGCGTCGAGCACCCCTGGCACGCCGACGCATTCGAAGATGACGGGCCGCTTCGGTCCGGCGGCACCCAACGCGTCGCCAGCGCGGTAGACGTGCTGCCACCCGGGCAACTTCCGCAGCTTCTCCATGGCGCTCATACCGAACTCGTACAGGGCCGGGGCGTCGGCCGGCGGGAACCCTGCTTTCGCGTACGGCGAGTCCACCTTCGGATCAACGACGACGTGCGCGCCGCAGCGGGCGGCCAGCGCCCGCCGTCCCGGCGAGAAATCGCTGGCGACAATGGTGCTCACCCCGAGCGTCTTCAGTTGGCAGATGATCGCCAAACCAACTGGCCCACAGCCGATCACGATCGCGGTGTCACGCTTCTTGATCTCGCTGACGCGTACCGCGTGCAGCCCGACTGCCATCGGCTCGGTCAGCGCCGCGACGTCCAGGGACAGACCGTTGGGCACCGCGAACGTCATGGCCGCCTGGACCAGAACCTGCTCGGCGTACCCGCCAGGAGCACGCGGGGAAAGGCCGGTGGGGTGCACGCCGCCATGGGCGCGAACCAGCGGGAAGGACACCACCCTGGTCCCGGCCTTGAAGGCCTTTGGTGTCTTGCGCCCACGCTCGGCAACCTCGCCGGAGAACTCGTGGCCCATCACCACGGGGGTGTCGCTACGCATCATGTCGCGGTAGCCCATCTCCGCCGTGACCCCGGCCAGCTCGTCGGCATGATCCTTGGCGTGCAGGTCCGATCCGCAGATGCCACAACTCGCGACATCGAGCACCAGCTGGCCCTCGGCGGGCTCCGGCGCCGGCAGGTCGATCACCGATAGCGTCCCGTGCACACAGCTGACAGCCTTCACGTGTGCCGAGTGTAGACGCCCTACTCGCCGAGGATCCTGCGTTTCTCCGCGTCGAACTCGGCCTGCGTCAAAGCTCCTGAATCACGCAGGGCAGCAATGGTTTTCAGCTGCTCCAGGCGAACACCCTGGTCCGTGGGTGTGTAGGACGCAGGCGTGTAGGACGCAGGCGTGTAGGGCGTATAGGCATCGAGTGGTGCATTCAGCACGGGCGCCACGGTCCGGTCACCGCCGCTCCTCTTGCGCAGGAACAGTGCCACGATCAGATCCAGCAGCCCGAGACCCAGCACCCCCAAGAACACGAAGTGCAGATAGTCACTGCCGCCCTCCTTGCCGAAAGCCAGCTGCGGATTGATGTAGCCGCCCACCGGCCCGTCGGTGCGAATCTTGTATGTCCCGGCTGCGGGGATCTCCGCGGTCCAGATCCGCATGTGGGTGTCGCTGTTGATAGTCGTTAGCGTGCCGTGGTTTTCGGTCAGCACCGGATCGGCGACGCCCTCGGGCGGGATGATGCTCAGCTTGAGGGCAGGTAGTGGAAACCCGCTCGACGGGGAACCCGTCACCGACGTGTGAAAGCTGATCTGCGCCTGCCCGGCAGGCAGCTGCACCTGCCCCGAGCCCGGGATGGGCACCTCGCCGTAAGCGTCGAACTCGTCGAGCACAAAGGCGTTCAGGATCATCACCAGGATGAAGCCGGCGCCGCCGACCACCATCATGAGAATCCCGGAGATCGTCAGGATGCGGGAGACACTTCTGGCGCCGGCCATGGCCGAAAGTGTGTCACGCCGGGCTTTGTGCCGCTGCGCCTATCAGCCAGGTCGACAGGCCGGTTCGGAGGCCGCCGACGAACCGCTCATGCGGATCGGGAAACCCGAGCTCGCCGATCACCTGACGCACCGCATCGGTGGGCACTGAGAACGGATACATGCCAGCCACCAGGCTCAATGCCCCCTCGCCGAAGAATGCCACGAATTCCTCGGACAGCCACGGCAGCTGGCGACCCACCAGATCGGACAACGCCGCGATGCTTCCCATGGCCCGGATTTTGAAGTCACGGGCGAAGTCCCCCGCGATGTTGCGTTCCAGCACACCGGCCATCGCGCCGAGCAGCTCACACAACAGCCGTCGCTCCACCAGCGTGTCGGTGAGGATGTCCGCCATCCGAATCTCGTTGGTGAACCCGGACTTTCGTGCTCGTGGCGGCCCGAGCCGGTTCTCCAGATCGGTCAGCCAGCCCCGGCACTCCTCGTCGAGCACCTCGAGAAAGATCGCTTCCCTGGTGTCGAAGTAGCGCAGCACATTGGACTTCGCCAGGCCGACCCGTTCGCTGATATCGCGCAGGGTGATCTCGTCGACACCCCGCTCGGCCAGCGCGCCGCGAGCCGCCGCCAGGATCGCCGAGCGCCGGGCGGCCAACTGCTCGGGTCGCCGGGCGCGCTGGAACGTCGAGTTCACAGCGACAATTTAGCAGACCTCCGTTCTCTTGTTATCAGACCGTTGTTCTGTTAGCGTCGCCCACATGACTGATCTCGCCCTGACCATCCCTGACCTCTCCGGGAAATTCGCCGTCGTCACCGGCTCCAACAGCGGGCTGGGCCTCGGCGTCACCAAGCGCCTTTCGGCCGCCGGCGCCGATGTCGTCATGGCGATCCGCAACCGCACCAAAGGTGAGGCGGCGATCGCCGAGATCCGCGCGCAGGTCCCCGACGCCAAGCTGACCATCAAGAACCTCGACCTGTCATCGCTGGCCAGCGTCGCCGCGCTCGGCGAAGAACTCAACTCTGAAGGGCGGCCGATCGACATCCTGGTCAACAACGCCGGCGTCATGCAGCCGCCCCAGCGGGACACCACCGCCGACGGTTTCGAGCTGCAATTCGGCAGCAACCATCTGGGCCACTTCGCGCTGACCGCTCATCTGTTGCCGCTGCTGCGCGCCGCCGACAGTCCCCGCGTGGTGTCCCTGAGCAGCCTCGCCGCCCGCTTCGGCCGGATCAACTTCGACGATCCCAACTTCGAGCGCACCTACTCGGCCAACCTGTCCTACGGACAGTCCAAGATCGCGACGCTGATGTTCGCGCTCGAACTCGACCGGCTCAGCCGCCGGCTCGGATGGGGGTTGATGTCCAACGCTGCCCACCCCGGCCTGTGCAAAACCAACCTGCAGATCAGTGGGCCGTCGCACGGTCGCGAGAAGCCGACGGCAATGGCCCGCTTTTACCAGTTCAGCTGGCGCTACATGCCATTCATGTGGCAGGAGGTCGACGAAGGCATCGTGCCGGTGCTGTATGCGGCCGCCGACCCGAAGGCCCACGGGGCCGAGTTCTACGGCCCTCGCGGCTTCCAGGAGTTCGCCGGCGGCGGGGTCACCGAGGCGAAGATCACCGACCGCGCCGCCAATGCCGAGGACTGCCGGCGCCTGTGGCAATTATCCGAACAGCTCACCGGCGTGAGTTATCCGACGAATTAGCGGACAGCGACTAGCGTCAATCTCCTGACGGAACGGGAGGTTGTCATGTCGCCAGAGGAAGTCGCCAAGCCCACCGGCGGTAGCGTGCGACGTTTCGCCCTGCGCTACTGGCTGGCCATCACCCTGGTGGTGCTGGCAGCGATATTCATCGCCCAGAACCGCGCGCGCCAGCGGGTGCACGTCCTGTGGATCAGCGTCGAATACCCGATGTGGCTGTTGCTGACCGCGATGCTGGTCGTGGGAATCGTGGTCGGACTGTTGCTGCACCGCCGTCGCAAGAACTGACATGCGCGAGTCCAGCATCGTGGTGCGTCCAATACCGGTGGACAGCCACACCTACACCGAATCCTCGCGACTGCAAGCGGCTGGATTGCGTCCTGCCACAATCCTTTTCGAAGAAGCAGCACGCAACGTCGCCATCCCCCGGGCGCCGCAACCCATCGCCATTGCCGACTATGGTGCGGCCACGGGCTACAACTCGCTGCTACCGATCAGTGCGGCAATCGCCGCCATCCGCAAGCGCACTCGCTCCGACCACGCCATCCTGGTGGCGCACACCGATGTGCCCGGCAACGACTTCACCACGCTGTTCTCCACCCTGGCCGATGACCAGGACAGCTACCTCAAGAAGGACTCCGCGACCTACGCCTCGGTGGTGGGCCGCTCGTTCTACGCCCAGATCCTGCCCTCGGACAGCATCGCGCTGGGCTGGAGTTCATGGGCCATCCACTGGCTCCGCAAGGTGCCCACGCCGATCCCCGATCACGTGGAGATCTCCTTCAGCACCGACGACGAAGCCCGCCGCGCCTACGCTCGCCAGGCCGCCGAGGACTGGCGGGATTTCGTCGCGTTCCGCGGTCGTGAACTGGCGCCAGGGGGCCGGTTGGTGGTGCTGACCGTCGGCTTGGAACCCGATGGCAGTTCGGGATTCAAGGCCGCGTTCGACGCGATCATGTCGGCCCTGGCCCAATTCGTCGACGACGGCCTGGTCACCGCCGACGAGGTGCGCCGGATGTCGATGCCGTCGACTGGCCGCGACGAGAAGGCTTTCCGGGCGCCGTTCGCCCCTTCGGGCCGATTCGAAGGCCTCGAAATCGAGCACCTCGAGATGGTGGACGGCGACGACCGGTTCTGGTCGCAATTCCAGAGCGACAAGGACGAACGAGCCTTCGGCGCGAATTGGGCTGAGTTCCTTCGTGCTTCGATATTTCCGATCCTGGCTGCCGCGGTGGATGTGGACCCCGACCCCGACCGGGGGCGCGACCGGCGCAGCAAGCGACGCCGAGAGTTCGTCGAGCAACTGGAGGCCTCGGTGGCCGCGCAGCTGGCGGCGGCACCCGCCCAGATGTCGATCCCGCTGGCCATGGTGGTCCTGGCCAAGCGGCGCCGCTCAGCCTGACGGCGGCTGGACGAAGATCTGCGGCAGACCCGGAATTGTCGGGATCGGTGGAATCGTCGGGATGAACCGCGGCTGCTGGGGCGGCTGCGAGTACGTCGGTGGCGCGACAGTCTGGGTTTCGGTCACCGGTGGCGGCGTGGACACCTCGGTGGTGACGACGGTCGTCGTCTGAGTCTCGGTGACCGGCGGCGGCGGTGGCGGCGCCTCAGCCGTGACCGGCGGTGGCGGCGGAGCCTGCTGCACCACCGTCACCGGGGCCGGCGCCTGCTGCACCGGTGCTGCGGGTGCCTGCTGCACCGCCTGATTCGAAACGGGTGCCGAGGACGGGTCGCCACTCGCCGGGGCCGGCGCCTGCGCCGGTGCGGCCTGCGGCGTGGAGGTGATGCTCGGCGTGGGCGTGACGGGAGCGACGCTGCTGTCGGCGGTGAGCGCCACCGCCGTTCCGGCACCGGCCAGGAGGATCACCCCAAGGGCGGCGGCCACCACTGGCATCGGCCGCCGATACCAGGCCGGCGCGCTTTCCTTGGCACTCGCGGGATCGACGGGATCGGGCTCGAAATCCAGCATGGGTCGGGCGATGGGCGCGACGGGTTCCTTCACCGGCATCGGCTCAGCCAGCGGTGCCAGGTCCGGCACGTCGGGCGCCTGCGACCAGGCCAGGGCGGCACCGGTCGCGGGGGCTTGTTCGAACGGCGCAACGGGCGCCGCGAGCACGACCGGCGCCGGGGCCATCGCGGTGGCGCTGTCGTCGGCCGGTCCCCGCGCGGCGCGCAGCGCGCCACCGATCGCACCGGTGAGGCCCGGGCGCGGGGTGGTGATCACCGGAACCCGCAGGTGCTCGGACAGCGCCGTGGTGATCACCGGGATGGCGGCCGCTCCGCCGAACGTGGCGACCGCGGCCAGGTCCGCGGGCCGCACGCCGGCCCGTTCCAAGGTGTCCTGCAGGACGGCGACGAACTCGCCAAGGGCGCGGCCCATCGCGTCGTCGAGCTCGGTGCGCGTGAGCCGGACGTCGCCGCGGAAGTTGGGCAATTCGGCGGGCAGGGCGGTGACCGTGGTAGTCGACAGCCGCTCCTTGGCCGCCCGGCACTGAGCCCGCAGCCGGGTCAGCGACCCGATCGCCGAGGTGCCGGTGACGTCGAGCTCTCCGCCGGCGGAGAGCTCCGCGACCACGTGGGCCAGCAGGCCCTGGTCGACGAGGTCCCCGGAGAAGTCGTGGTGGCGCAGCGTCGGCGCAATGTGTGTGCCCCCATCGACCAGGGTCACCGACGTCCCGCTGCCACCGAAGTCGCACAGCGCGATCACACCGCGGGTCGGCAGCCCGGGGTTGGCGGCCAGTGCGGTCAGCGCGGCCGTGGTGTCCGGGATCAGCAGCGGCTCGTCGGTCGCCCACTCGGGGATCTGCCGGATCGCCGCGCGCAACGCCTCGACGGCCGCGGGGCGCCAGTGCGCGGGGTAGGTGATCGCGGCGGCCGGCGGCAGCGGCCGGCCCGACGTCGCGGCGTAGGCGAGCGACCGCAGCGCATCGGCCAGCAAAGTCGCCGCGTGATGGACCGATCCGTCGGAAGCGACGATGCCGACCGGGTCACCGACGCGGTCGACGAAATCATTGATCACCACGCCGCCGGGCAGCGTGACTACCGGGGCACGAGTGACTGAATTATCCGGTGTGACCGCGGACAATGTGGTTGCGCCGACCGACAGGCCGACTGCTGGCCTCGTTGGGTCTGTCATGTCGTCCAATCCGGGCTCCCCCAGCCTGCAAAGTAGGCATGCGGGTAGCCCCAGCGCCGTTCTTCGGATTCTCCAAAGATGTCGGTCTGGGTGCCCGGGACGTTACTCAGCGAATCGTGCCGCGCCCCGGGATCAGGGGCAGTTCCAGCGGGGTGACCCAGCCCGGGGGCAGGTCGTTGACGGCCGGGACCGCGTTGAGCGCGCGCAATCCGGTCGACAGGCAGCCCGCGGCCGCGGCGTCGCGCCCGGAGCCGTCTGTGAACCTAAACGCCGTCTCTTGGAAGATGCTGGGGGTGCCCTGGATATCGACTCGATAGACGTCGTCCTGGGTGCCCGACGGCCAGTCCGGCGCGGCGTCCTGACCGATGCGGTTGACGTGCTCCAGCTGGATCCGGGTTTCACCCTGGTAGATGCCATTGATGGTGAACCGCACCGCCGCGACGTGGCCGGGCGCAATGACACCCTTGACGGTCTTGCGCTCGGTCGGGGTCACCCACTTCTCCCAGGTGGTGGTGATCTCGTCGAGCTCGATGCCGGCGGCGTGGGCGATCATCGGCACCGTCGCACCCCAGGCGAACACCAGGATGTCGGAATTCTCCAGCAGCGGCTTGAACTCAGGTTCGCGGCCGATACCCATCTCGAACTCGTAGTCGCCTTCATAGTTCGTGTAGTCCAGCAGCTCCGAGGCGCGGACCAGGCGCACCTGGGAGGTCAGGCCCATCAGCGTCAGCGGGAACAAGTCGTTGGCGAAGCCGGGATCGATGCCCGTGGTGAAGCACGACGACTGGCCCGCCTCGCAGGCTTGCGTGATCGGGTCGATCCAGTTCGGCGGATTCAGATGCATCTTCGGCCACACCCACGGCGTCATCGCCGTCGAGCACACGTCGATACCGGCCCGCAGGAACCGGGAAATCAGGTCGATGTTGGTGTCGGCGTGCGCCGCGGTCGGCCCGTAATGCACCAGCGCATCGGGCTTCAGCGCGATCAGCGCGTCGATGTCATCGGTAGCCGCAAGGCCGATTTCGGGGATATCGCAGATCGTCCCGACATCGACGCCGACCTTGGCCGGATTGCTGACCCCGACCCCAACCAGCTCGAACTCGGGGTGCGCCACGACTTCGGGAATGACCATCCGGCCGACAAAACCAGTACCCCAGATCACGATTCGCTTCGCCATGGCTGGAGACTAACCGCGCGTCGCGCGGCATCAGGTCACTTGTCCCGGTCCTTGGAAGTGCGGCTTTTCCGCGGCGCGGCCGAGCGGGGTGGCCCGTCGCGCATGTGGTCTCGAACGCGGCTCATGAGGTCGCCGAGGGTACGCACATCCCGATCCGACAACGAGCCGAACAAGAGGCCGCGGACGACCTCGATATGGCCGGGCAACACTTTCGCGAGACGGGCTCGGCCCGTGTCGGTGATGTGGACGACGGTGGCCCGCTGGTCGACGGTACTGGCCTGCCGGGTGATGAGCCCCTCAGACTCCAGCAGACCGGCCTGATGCGTCAGGCCACTGCGGCTGTAGACCACCCCGTCGGCCAGCTCGGTCATGGTGAGCGGCCGGTCGGCGTCGGCGAGCTTGGCCAAGATCTCGAACTGCACGTAGCTGAGCCCGCCCTCGCACTGCAGCTGTTGTTGGACCGCGTACTGAAGCAGGCTGGCCGCCTCGGTGAGGGCGAAATACGTGCGCATCTGCGAGGGCTGGAGTGCCTTGGCCATCCACTCATGGTACCCGGGAATGTTTCGAACTCGAAGCAAGTTACCGCTTGTGTAACTGCTTCGATATCGAAGCAACCAATTCAGGAGGTCATCATGAAAGCAGCGATTTACCACCGATACGGCGGCAGCGATGTTCTGGAGTACACCGACATCGAGCGCCCCACGCCCGGTGCGGGGCAGGTTCTGGTGCAGGTGGCAGGAACGTCGTTCAACCCGGTCGATGCCGGTATCCGCGGCGGCTACCTGTCCGAGGTTTTCCCGATCAGCTTCCCGCATGTGCCGGGCATCGATGTCGCGGGCACCATCGTCGAACTCGGCGACGGGGTCGATACATGGAATGTCGGCGACGCCGTCGTGGGGTTGCTTCCCATGGTCGCGGACGGTGCGGCCGCGGAATACGTACTGGCTCCGGCCGAGGTACTGGCGCCGGCACCGCAGACGGTGGCACTGGCCGATTCCGCGGCGTTGCCGACCGTTGGGCTGACGGCCTGGCAGGCCCTGTTCGACATTGCGAACGTGACGGCCGGGCAGACGATCCTGATCAACGGTGCCGGCGGAGCGGTCGGCGGTTATGCGGTCCAACTCGCCAAGCAAGCGGGTGCGATCGTCACCGCGACAACGAAGCAGTCCAGCGCGGAGCGCCTGCGCCGCGACGGAGCCGACCGGCTGATCGACTACATCGATTACGACGCGACACCGCTGACGCTCGACGGACAGCTCTTCGATGTGGTGCTGAACTTGGTCAGCACCACACCGGAACAGACGGCGGCGTTGGCAGGCGTCGTCGCCGACGGCGGATTCTTCGTCGGCACAATGACATCGGGCCCCGAAGATCCTCAGCGCGGGCTGCGCGCACAGCGGATCTTTGTCCGTAGCGACGCCGCGCAATTGGCCGGCCTGGTCGCCCGCGTCGACGCCGGACACCTGCGGATAGACGTCGCGGAGCGCCGACCGCTGTCCGACATCGCTGCCGTACACGACGCCGCCGACGCGGGCCACCTGCCCGGCAAGACGATCCTGACACCCACCGACTAGCCGGAAGCGCTGTCGCGCAGCGCAAATCGACGCTCGGCGTAGGCCAGGTCGTCGCGCCACAGCCGGGCGGCCGCCAGGCGCATCAACGGGGTGATCAGGGGTGCAGCGCGCAGCGAGTGGTGGAATCCCGTGCGGTCGGATTGCGCGACGACGGCTTCGATCACCGCGGTTCGCGGGCGCCCGTCCCGTCCGGGCCCGACCGGGGTGGCGTGAGTCTCGACGACGCTGCCGGTGCCCTCGCCGTCGACGATCCGCATGACGACGGTTCGTGGTCCCGGTGCGGTGAATTCGGCGATCACCGGCACGCCCAGGCGTCCCATCCGAAAGGTCACCGCCACCAGGAATCGGTCGGCCTCCTCGCCGGCATCGACCGGCGGTGCGCTGAGCACCTCCAGCTGGGTGAACGAATACGGATGGAACCATGCGCCATGCCAGGGGTCGAGTCGGTTGGCGATGATGTCGGACGGTTCGCAGACACCTTCCACCCGGGCCACCGCCGCCAGCCGCGCCCCGGTGGGGCGGGCCGGGATCACCGGGGCATCCAGTGCCGGTTCACCTCCGAGCGCGTCGAGCCGAACCCACGCCAGCACGCCGTCGTCGAAGGCGGGCAACGGCTTCCAGCCGAACTCACGACCGCCGTCGAGCCGCAGGCCGTGCCACGGGCAGATCAGGGCGCCGCAGTCCACTTTTCCGCCTGCGAGGTCGGCGCCGAGATGCGGGCAGGTCGCCGGCCCGACGTGCAACTCCAGCTGTTGATCGCGCCACGCCACGACATCCGTCCCGCCGACCCGAATGCCGAAGGGCCGGTCGGTGCGAATATCGGTGCTTGCGGCGAATACATACCAATTGCCGCTGGGCCGTTCCTCGGCGCGCCGCAGCGCGGCGTCGATCACCGCCGGCTGGGCGTCGAGGTAGGTGGGTCGTTGGCGCGCCCAGTCCGCTTTCGGAATTATTTGCAGCGGAATGGTTTTCATCCGAGATCGCAGGCTCATGATGCACGCCTTTCCCGGCTGGCAAGCCAGCGCAGGACTGGTGAGCGGCCCCGCACCGGAACGGTGTGCAGCGTATGTCCGCCCAGCCCCCAGCCGGCCAGCAATCGGTTCGCCGCCGACCAACCCGTGGTGGCCGCGCGCTCCATCAACGCCACCGGCAGGTCGATTCGGATCCCATCGCCGGCCAGCATCAAACCGGCGACCGGGGTATCGACCGTCGGCCGGTCGGCGAAAGCGCCCGGGCTGAACAGCGGGCAGTCCTCGCGAACCAACATCGTCTCCCCCACGATGGCTGCCGTCGCGGTCTCCGGGTACAGCTGGTGCAGCCGGGTCATCATGCGCTGACGCAGCTCCTCGACGTCGGGGGGTTCGCCCACCGAGTACGAGTGCACCTCGAGCACCGAACCATGGTGTGCGCGCGCCCATTCCGCGGCCTGGGACTCGTAGCTACTGACCACGCTGATGTTGTCGATCGGCTCAAGGCCACCAGTCCCGAGGAATGCCGGCCGGCCGGCGTCGACCGGTCGGTCCAGCCAGAGCCGCTGTACGACGAAGGGCGGCGCGGTCCGCAACCGCCACACCTGTCTGCGCCAGCCGTCGTCGCCCAGCCCGGGCGAGGCAGCCACGATTTTTTGCAGCGCCGCGATATCGGTGGCCAGCACCACGCCGTCGGCGTCGATGGTCCGTCCGGTCGAGTCGTGCACCTGCAGCACCCTGGTTCCGCCGACACTCACCGATTCCGCGGATACTTCGGTGCGCAACCGCACCCGCTGGCCGATCAGATACTGGCCCAACGGTTCCCACAGTGCGGTGTCGAAGTTCGACTCGGCGACGTCGAAGACCAGACCTTCGCTGGAACCGAGGAAGTAGATATGGAACATGGTCGCCAACTCGGCAGCCGAGAGCCGCTCAGGTTTGGCGAAGAAGCTACGCGCAAACACCTCGAAGGCGAGGTGGCGGGCGGCGGCCGGAAAGTTGATGTCGGTCAAGAACGTTTCGGCGTCCAGGTCGTCGAGTTGTTGGTAGATCTCGGGGACCGACACCGCGGCCAGTGGGGCGGCCGCGACGGCGTTGATCCGCACCAGGTCGCGCACCCGGAACGTGGGGCTGCGCAGCGCGAAGGCCAGCGCGTTCCACGGCGGGGTCTTCGGCAACCCCCGGAAGGTGTCACGACGACCGTGGCCGTCGATGAGCGGGTAGTCCTCAACCGCCCGCAGCCGGTCGAGGTTGGGGTCGGCGCGGCGCAACAGCGCGCGCAGGTTGTAGTACTGGCGGAAGAAGGCGTGAAAGCCGCGGTTGTTCGCCACCAGCGTGCCGTCACCCAGCTGATCGGTCCAGCCACCGACCCGTCCACCGAGATACTCCTGGCGTTCCAGGACCTCAACGGACACACCGCGTTCGGCGAGCCCGGTCGCCGCTGCCAGCCCCGCGATGCCCGCCCCCACGACAACGACATGCGGCTTGCGCGGGAGAGCCCTGGTGTGGGACTCCCCGCTGGGGCCCGGGTGCGTGACGCGGCGGCCGTCGATCATCGCGGTACGTCCGCCAAAAAAGTGTGCACGATGTCGCGCTGCCACCCACTCATCGTCTCGCTGTGCACACCGGTGAAACCCGCTGCGGCCAGGCGCCGTTGGAAGGACCCGACTCCGTCGAAGTTGTTCACGCTGCGCCACAGGTGTCGGTAGAGCGTGCTGTCCCGGGTCTGCCGCCAGCCGGACGGAATGATGATTCCCCAGCAGACCGCATTCCAGATCGCCGTGGCGGCACGCGAATCCCGCACCGAGTACTCATGTACGGCCAGCGTCCCGCCCGGACGAAGGAGTTGACGAAACGCCAGCAGTTGAGCGTCGGCGTCGGCGAGGTTGCGCAACAGATACGCGGCGAGAATGCCGTCGAACGGGCCGTGCACCCCGGCCTCGGTGATGGCCTCGATCGAGCTGTGCACGAACCGGACCGTCTCGGGCCAGGGCTTCGCGGCCGCCTCGGCCAGCATGCCCGCCGAGGCGTCGACGGCGATGATCTCGGCGTGCGGCGCCACTTCCAGTAGTGCGGCCGTCGACGCCCCTGTCCCGCAGCCGGCATCGAGCAGACGAATCCCCTGGCCGCCGTGTGGAATTCGCATCCGCCGCGCCGAGATTCGCAGGTGGTCGTGATAGCCCGGATTTGCGCCGACCAGCTTGTCGTAGGCGTGGGCTCCGATGTCGAACGCACCGGGAACGTCTAGCGACATCGTCGATCCCGATCGTCGTTGTTGGGGCGGGGCCGCTGCCGTTCCCACAGCAGCAGCACAGCGGTGACCATCGCCCAGCCGAACAGGAAGTCCTCCACCGGGATGTCCCACGGGAACCGCACCCCGATGCTGTGCTGCTCGTTGTAGACGACGATCGGTGCCGACAACTTCGTCAGCCATCCGTCGACAATCACCTGGAATCCCACCACGATGGCCATCGAGATCCAGTATTCGACCTTGCCGAACAGTCCGGTGCGCAAGACCGCCAGCTCCGCCGCGACCACGACGACGACCGCGACGACGGCGGGCAGTGTGTAGCCGAGCCCGGTCATCGGCGCCCGCGCAACGTCGCGAGCATCGCGCTGACCGCCGAATAGGTCAGCAGGCCGCACACCGGGATCACAATGAAGAACAGCAGCTCCTCCAACGGAATCGAGAACCCGACGTCGATGCCGCTGATATAGCGCGGGTTGTAGGTCCACACGTGCCCGGCGATCGCGATCGCATCCCAGACGACGAACACCAGCGCCACCGGGCCGACCGACAACAGCAGCCGCCGCGGTTGGCGGTAAACCCCGGAGCCGAAGATCTCCAACGGTGCGGTGATCAGCAGGCAGGCGCCCAGCACGATCAGGTACTGCCAGCGATCCATCAGGCGGCCGCACCGTATCCGCGGGCACGACGGGCCCGGATCAGGCCGGAGCCGAAGACCCGCAGCCGCCGTCCGACGCCCACCGAGGCGCGCTGGCTGAACACCGCGAAGTCGATGGCCTCGATGCGGTCGAGGATTTCCGAGTAGAGCGTGAACGCTGTTGCCACACAGGGTCTCGACTGCGGTGCGAGCAATGCGATGCCCTTGCGGGCCTCCCGGTAGACGGCGCGGGCGACGTCGTGCTGGGCGGACAGGGCACGCCGGACCTTGACATCGGTCTGGCGGTGTTCGTGGCACCACATCAGCACGTCGCGGTCCACATCGAACGCGGCCAGTTCGTCGGCCGGCAGATAGACCCGGTCGCGTTCCAAATCCTCGTCGACATCGCGCAGAAAGTTGGTCAACTGGAAAGCCCGGCCCAGTGCTTCGGCGTACGGTGCGGCTTCGCCCGCGGCCCCGACCGTTCCGAGGATCGGCAGCATCTCCAAACCGATGACGGCGGCCGAGCCGCGCATGTAGTGGTTCAGCGCCGCACGGTCAGGATAGTCGGTGACGGTCAGGTCCATCCGCATCGACGTCAAGAAATCGTCGAACAGATCCAGTGGGATCCGGTAGGTGCGCGCGGTATGCAGCACCGCGGCCAGCACCGGCTCGGTCTCGTCGGCCGTACCGCTGAAGAACTTGGCCGACAACCGGTCAAGTCGCTGCTCGCGGTCGGCCGTGCTGGCGCCGTCCATATCGTCGAGGATGTCGTCGGCGTAACGGGCGAACCCGTACAGCGCGTGCACCGCCGGCCGCTGCGATGGCGCCAGCAGCCGGGTGGCCAGGAAGTAGGTCCGGCCGTGCTCGGCGTTGAGACGCCGGCAGTACCGGTAGGACTCGCACAGTTGGACATCGTCGATCCCGGCGGCGTGCAACTCGGTATGGATCATCGCTATCTACTTTCGGAGTTGACGATCGTGCGCTTGCCGGAGTGTTCGGGAACGACCCCGGTGACCCGGTCGGCGGCCAACCGTCCGGAGATCAACGCGGTGGGCATGCCCACACCCGGCACCGTCGATCCGCCGGCCAGCACGGCGTTGTCGATGCCGCGAACCGTGTTGGCGGGCCGGAACGGACCGGTCTGGGCGAACGTGTGCGCCAGCGCAAACGGGGTGCCCGCGACCATGCCCTGGCGGGCCCAGTCGGCGGGTGTGACGACCTCGAGAATCTCGGCGTCCACCCCGGGCAGCAGCCGTGCGGTTGCGGTGGCCACCACCTCATGGGCATAGGCCTGCCCAATCGAATCCCAATCAACCACGCCCACTTCAAGATTCGGTGTGGGCGCCAGAATATAGAGCAGGTCACGCCCTGGCGGAGCCAGGCTCGGATCCCCCGCGGTCGGCCGGGTCACCAGCAGCGACGGGTCGCTCATCAGCACCCCATCCCGAATGATCTCGTCGAACGTGCCTGCCCACTTGCCCCCGAAGCTGATGTTGTGATGCGCGAGCCGCTCGCCGACCGCAGGCACGCCGACGTGAGCCACCACCGCCGACGGCGCCGGGCGCACCTTGATCGCGCGCCGCGGTGTGCGCCCCAACAACTGATAGGTCAACGGCAGTTCGGTCGTGAGAATCACGGCGTCACAGGCAATTCGGTCATCTCCCACGCGCACCGCGGTCACCCGCGAGCCGGTGCGCTCCAGCGCGGTCACGCCCGCGCCGTAACAGAACGTCACTCCCGCCTCCGCGGCCACAGCCGCCATCGCCTCGGGCACCGCGCGCATACCTCCGCGCGGAAAGTACACGCCGGCAACGGTGTCCATGTAGGCGATCACCGCGTACGCGGCCAACGCCCGTTGCGGCGGCACACCGGCGTACAGCGCCTGGAAGGTGAAGATCCGCTGCACCCGTTCATCGGTGATGAACTTGCTGACCATCCGCGCCCAGCCGCGGAAGCCGCCGATGGCAGCCAGGCGGGCCAGCTGCGGGGTCAGCAGCGACAGTGGGGAGTCAAAGTTGTCGGCGATGAACCCGTCGAATTCCAGCCGGTATAGCTCGGTGAGCCAGTCGCGCAGCCGCAGATAACCGGCGGCCTGCTCGGGACCGGCGAAGTCTTCGATTGCGGTGGCCATCGCGGCGGCGTCGGGGTGCACGTCCAGCGCGCTGCCGTCGGCGAAGGTGGCCCGGTAGGCGGGCTCGACGGGCATGAGGTCCAGATGGTCGGTCATCGATGCCCCGACCGCGGCGAACGCTTCGGAGATGATGTCGGGCATGGTCAGCACGGTCGGCCCGGTGTCGATCCGATAGCCGGCGATATCGGCCTGGCCCATGCGTCCGCCCGGGAACGAATGGCGCTCGACCACGGTGACCGAGCGGCCTCGGCCGGCCAGGTGGAGTGCGGCCGACAGCCCGGACAAACCGGCACCGACCACCACGACGTGGTCGGCGGCGCCCGGGACGGTACGCATCGGTCTACGGGGCACCCGCTGGAGATACCCAGCAGGATGCTCTTGCAATCAACGGTCCGGGCGGCCGTACCACCGGCGCGACCGCGCGCGAGCTGACATGCTCGACCCGTGAAATCACTCGCCACGTATCCACTCGAATCGCCGGGGATTGCCGGCTCGGTCTCGACCGCCGACAGTTCGGTCGTCGCCGGATCGATCACCACCGTGCGGAGCGCGGTGGTCGCCGGATCCATCAGCACGTTCGACAGCGCCGCGGTCAGCACCTCGATCGCCACTGTCGGGAGTGCGTTCATCGCCGGAGCGATCGCGACCGCGGGTAGTGCCGTCGTCGCCGGGTCGGTCGCCACCGCGGGCAGCGCCGTCGTCGCCGGGTCGGTCGCCACCGCGGGCAGCGCCGTCGTCGCGGGCAGCGCGCTCACCGTCTTTTCGGTGCGGTTGCGTGAGTGTGTGGGCTGCCTGGCATGTTTCGCGTGCCGTCGCTGCGCGGGTTGCATCGGCTGCGCCCGATGCACTGACTGCGTGGGATGTGTCGGGTGCTACAACTGCTCGGGAGTGCGCAACGCAGTGGGGCTCAAGGACGTACACGCCTAGCCCCTTGAGAAAGGGTCGGGCCTTGACACAGTTGGATGGAAAAGTCGCGCTGGTGACGGGCGCATCGTCGGGCCTCGGGGCCGCGACGGCGCAGCTGTTCGCCGAGCGGGGCGCCACCGTATTCGGCATCGCGCGCGACACCGACCGGATGGCGACGGTGTTCGAATCGGTTCCCGGCGGGGCGTACGCGTCGGTCGACATCACCAGCGCGCAGGCCTGCAAGGACGCCGTCGCCCAGTGCATCGAGCGATTCGGCAGGCTCGACGTGCTGGTGAACGCGGCAGGCTTTCACCAGATGCGGAACACCACATCGGTCACCGATGAGGACTGGGACTACGACCTCGCGGTCAACCTCAACGGCCCGTTCTACCTGATCCGGGCGGCGCTGCCGCACCTGCTTGAGGTCGGCGGAAATATCGTCAACGTGGCGTCGATCGCCGGCATCGAGGGCGAGGTCTACTCGGCGGCGTACTGCGCCGCCAAACACGGACTGGTCGGCATGACCAAGGCCCTGGCGATCGAGTACACCAAGGAACAGCTGCGGGTGAACGTGATCTGTCCGGGCGGGATGCTGACTCCGCAGGTGACCGAGTTCAAGACCCCCGACGACGCGGACTGGAACCTGATCATGCGGATCGCCGCGCCCCGCGGGATGATGGCGCCGGTCGACGTCGCCAAGGTGATCGCGTTCCTGGCCAGCGACGACGCCGTCACCATCCACGGCTCGGTCTACAACGTCGACAACGGCAAAACCGCAGGCTAGCCGGCAGCCTCAAAATGCCGGCGGATGCCGGCCAGCATCTCTTTGTGCGCGTCCACTGCTTGGCGGACGGTGACAGCCAGCAGTGGCCACGGCGCAGCGAACCGGATGCGTTCGGTCAGCCGGGTTCCGCCCGGTATCGGCTCGAAGGAGACCACCGAGTCCAGCTGAACCGCCGGGAACTGGCGGGCTTGCGTCAGCACCGGGCCGGTTGAGGGCACCTCCAGGCGCGCCGTGTAGGTGATCGGCAGCGTCAGCGCACCCAGTGGGATGCGGTCACGCACGCGATAAACCTGGACATAGCCGTCACCGGTATCGGTCCGCGAGAGGCTCTCGACCGACACCACCAACGGGTGGACGTCCTTGATGTTGTTCAGATCGACGTAGTGGGCCCGAACGTCGTCGGGGGCGCCGGGCACGTCCTCGCTGAGGACGCGATCGACGGGGCCGGCCATCGCGAACTACTGAACGGCCGCCCGCTGCAGGACGCCGACCTGATCCGGGCAGTACGTGGCGATCGCTGCGCCGAGGAACTGGATCGCCTGACCCTGGTCGCTGCCCAACGGCAGGTTGGTCAGGATGAACTTGGCGGACGTGTAGGTGTCTTTGTCCAGGCCGGTGGCCAGGCGCTTGCAGGTGATCTTGCCGATCCACGCGTTGTAGTCACGAGGCCCGTAGATCCCGAAGGTGTGCAGCGTGTTGGCGAAATCGGTGTCGGGATCGGCGTGCGACGGCGCGGCCAGGACGATCGGCGCCGCGACGGCCGCAACGGCGGCCATGGCAAGCCTCGTAACGTTCATGGGCAAGATTGTAGGACAGCTAAGCACCACCGCAAGCGGCATCCCTCAGATTCGCCCGGGGTGACGTCCGAATCTCACTTCGGGGATGATGTGACCTCGGGCACGAACCGCCGAGGGGAGTCGATTGCCGAAGCTGGCGGGGGGTATCGTCCCGAACAGTTAAGTGAGCTAATCTCTCAGTTAAATCAGCTAAGCTGTCGCGACCAGACACGAAGAAAATGGGGTTGAGATGAGACGGACGGCCGCGCTCACGAACAGCGCTGAAGGAGTTATCGCGCTGTCCGTGTCGGCCTCGTAGTCTCGTCGGGGAGTCCAATGGTCAAGGCATTGAAGCGGGCGTGGATCCCGCTGGTCATCGTGCTCGTGGTAGCCCTCGCCGCGTTCGGCGTCCTCCGGCTGCACGGCGTCTTCGGCAAGACCGAACTCACCCGTCCCGGCAGCGGCCTGGCCAACGACACCAAGCCGTTCAATCCCAAAGAGGTGACGTATCAGATCTTCGGCCCCGAGGGCGCGGTGGCAACGATTAACTACCTCGACCTCGACGCTCAGCCGCAGATCGCCCGCGACGTCACGCTGCCGTGGTCGCTCACGCTGACCACAACCGCCCCGGCTGCCAGCGCCAACATCGTCGCCCAAGGCGACACCGACACCATCGGCTGCCGCATCCTGGTCGACGACGTGCTCAAGGATGAGAAGACCTCAAGCGGTGTCAACGCCCAGACCTTCTGCCTGGTGAAGTCCGCATGACCGACCTCCAGGCCCCGCCCAAGAAGAACCCACTCATCCCCCGGTTCGTCCGGGCGTTCTCGGTACCGATCGTGCTGCTCTGGCTCGGGCTCGTCGTCGTCCTGAGCGTTGCCGTGCCCTCGCTGGAGCAGGTCAGCCAAGAGCACACCGTGTCGTTGGCTCCCGAGGACGCGCCATCGATGCTGGCGATGAAGCAGGTCGGCAAGACCTTCCAGGAGTTCGACTCCAACAGCAGCGCGATGGTCCTGCTGGAAAGCGACCAGGAGCTGGGCCCCGAGGCGCATCACTACTACGACACCTTGATCCAGAAGCTTCGCGAGGATGCCAAGCACGTCGAGCACATCCAGGATTTCTGGGGCGATCCGCTGACCGCCGCCGGTTCTCAGAGTGCCGATGGCAAGGCCGCCTACGTCCAGATTTATCTGGCGGGCAATCAGGGCGAGGCCCTGGCCAACGAATCGATCGACGCGGTCACCAAGATCGTCAATGCCAATCCGCCACCGGCCGGAATCAAGGTCTTCGTCACCGGCCCAACGGCATTGAGTCACGATCAGCACAACGCGGGCGACTCGGCCGTCAAGATGATCGAGGGCATCACGATCGCGGTGATCTTCGTGATGCTGCTCCTGGTCTACCGGTCCATCACGACGGTGATCCTCGTGTTGGTCATGGTGTTCACCGAACTCACCGCGGCCCGGGGCGTCATCGCCTTCCTCGGCCACTACGAGCTCATCGGCCTGTCGACATTCGCGGTCAATCTGCTGGCGACTCTGGCGATAGCGGCGGCCACCGACTACGCGATATTCCTCATAGGCCGCTACCACGAGGCCAGGCTTTCCGGCGAGGACCGCGAGACGGCCTTCTACTCCATGTATCACGGCACGGCGCACGTGATTCTGGGCTCGGGCCTGACGATCGCGGGCGCTACCTTCTGCCTGCACTTCACCCGACTGCCCTACTTCCAATCGCTCGGCTTCCCATTGGCCATCGGCATGTTGGTCGTGGTGTTTGCGGCACTGACCCTTGGCGCCGCCGTGATCTCGATCGGCGCCCGGTTCGGAATGTTCGAACCGAAGCGGAAGATGAACACCCACACGTGGCGGCGCGTCGGAGCCGCGGTAGTCCGTTGGCCCGGACCGATTCTCGTCGCCTCGATCGCATTGTCCTTGATCGGTCTGCTGGCGCTGCCGACATACAAGACCAACTACAACGACCGCTACTACCTGCCCGGCGACATCCCCGCCAACCAGGGCTACGCGGCCGCAGATCGGCACTTCCCCCAAGCCCGGATGAATCCCGAGCTGCTACTCATCGAAACCGACCATGATGTGCGGAACCCCTCCGACATGCTGGTGGTCGACCGAGTCGCCAGATCGATCTTCCATATTCCCGGCATCGGTCGGGTACAGACGATCACCCGCCCGCTTGGCACCCCGATCGAGCACACCTCGATCCCCTTCATCATCAGCATGCAGGGCACCAACCAGACGATGAACATGTCCTATCTCCAAGATCGGATGAAGGACATGTTGAAGATGGGTGACGAGCTACAGGTCACCATCGACACCATGGAGCGCATGCTCGCGCTGACCAAAGAGATGGTCGGTATCACGCACAGCATGGTCGGCAAGACCAAGCAGATGGTCGCCGACACCAACCAAATCCGCGACAACATCTCCAATTTCGACGATTTCTTCCGGCCGATCCGCAATTACCTGTACTGGGAACCGCACTGCTACGACATCCCGCTCTGCCAGGCGATGCGGTCCATCTTCGATTCGCTCGACGGAATCGACACTCTCAGTGACGATCTCGGGGCACTCGTCGTCGACATGGACAAGCTCGACGTCCTGATGCCGAAGATGGTCCAGGTCATGCCGCCGATGATCGCGACTATGAAGACCATGAAGGCCACCATGCTGACGATGCAGTCCACGATGGGTGGCCTGCAGGATCAGATGGACGCCATGCAGCAGAACGCGACCGCGTTGGGGCAGGCGTACGACGCGTCGAAGAACGACGATTCGTTCTACCTGCCGCCCGAGGTGTTCGATAATCCGGAGTTCAAGCGCGGCCTGAAGATGTTCGTCTCGCCGGACGGAAAAGCGGTGCGGTTCATCATCTCCCATGAAGGAGACCCCGCGACGCCAGAAGGCATCTCGCACATCGACAAGATCAAGAACGCCGCATTCGAAGCGATCAAGGGCACCCCGCTCGAGGGCTCGAAGGTCTTCCTGGGCGGCACCGCGTCGGTCTACAAGGACATGCAGCAGGGCGCCAACTACGACCTGATGATCGCCGGGATCTCGGCGCTGTGCCTGATCTTCATCATCATGTTGGTGATCACCCGAAGTGTGGTGGCCGCCGGGGTGATCGTGGGCACGGTGGTGCTATCGCTTGGCGCGTCGTTCGGACTCTCGGTGCTGCTCTGGCAGCACATACTCGGTCAACCGCTGCACTGGCTGGTGCTCGCGATGGCGGTGATCATCCTGCTTGCGGTGGGCTCGGACTACAACCTGCTACTGGTGGCCCGATTCAAGGAAGAGATCCATGCGGGGCTGAACACCGGAATCATCCGGGCGATGGCCGGCAGTGGTTCGGTGGTGACGTCGGCAGGCTTGGTGTTCGCCTTCACCATGGCCTCGATGTCAGCCAGCCCGCTGCGGGTCGGTGGCCAGGTGGGAACGACGATCGCCCTTGGCCTGTTGTTCGACACGCTGGTGGTCCGCTCCTTCATGACACCGTCCATCGCGGCCCTGCTCGGGAAGTGGTTCTGGTGGCCCCAGCGGGTGCGTCAGCGCCCGCTGCCGCAACCGTGGCCGTCGCCAGCGGAATCGGCGGAGCGGCCGTCGGTGGACGCCGGCGCGCCTGGTGGTTCGCCGCCGCCGTCGCAGCCAACCTGACCGGACGGGTCGTCGGCTGTTCGGAACCTGTTCAGCTCCCGTTCGCACAGTGGCAAGTCCGGCCATGACTTTGCTGTCATCCTTGACGACAGCCCTGTAGGCCGGCCGTCCAGGAAGGACCCTGATGTCGCTCGAACTGCGCTACGTCGCACCGCTGCTGCTTGGTATCGGAGCGTCGATTGTGCTGGCCCCGTTGGCCGTTGCCGATCCACCCAGCATCCCCGAGCCTGGCTCGGAGTCGGCTGCCGCCACTATCCGTGACCTCGACGCCGCGGGTTTCGATGTCTCGCTGCAGTACGAGAACGGCGTCCCCAACGGCGGGCTGTCGCAGTGCACCGTGACCGACATCAACACCCAGGGGTCGGCAGGCAGCCAGGGGATCGCCTACGTCACGATCAACTGCTCCAAGTAGCCTCAGCGCACTTCTTGCAGCGCGGCGACGGTATCGATTTCCTCTAGCGCCGTCACCGCTCTCCGTAAGCCCTCGAGGGCGACACCGTCGTCCTGCATCCCACCAAGGCCCGCGGTTGCCAAGCCCGAAACATACGGGTGCACAACGGCTTGCCGGTAGCGCGTCCACAGTTCGTCACGATCCAGCTCCGGGCCGCCGAGGGCGGCCAGTGCGCCGCGATAGACGTCGAGTAGATCGCGTTCGACACCTCCCCGGTCACTGACCGGCGTGCCGAGGACGATCGCGTAGGCGAGATCGCGGGCGGGATGGCCGCGCCGGACGACCTGCCAGTCCAGCAGGCCTGCCCGGCCGTCGCGGAAGTAGGTGTTCCCTGGGTGAGAGTCGCCGTGCAAGACCGTGTGCGGCCCGCTGTCGATCGCAGCGGTGGCGGCGGCAAAGTTCTCCCAGATGTAGCGGCCCGCGCCCACCGGTATCGCGGTCACGTCCGCTAGTCTGCGTGCCGAGAGCCGCATCACCGACGGCGTCATGAGATTGGCCGGATCGTCCGAGGGGGCCAGCAGCCAGCCGAATTGCCCACCGCCGCCGCGCTTTTGCGGCAATCGACCCCAGAACGTCGCGTGCAGTCCGGCCAAGACTTCGACGAGTTGTGCCATCTGATCGCCTGCCAGCGGGTGCAGGGTGTCCGGGAACTGGCACGGCGAGGTGGTCATGTCCTCGAGGACGACGACGAAGCGACCCGTCAGGCTGTCGAACGCCGAGCCATACGAGCGCGGAACGCCTGCACCGAGTTCGGGTGCCAGCTCGCGGTAGAACCGCGCCTCCGTCTCCCCCAGACCGGCCAGCTCGCCCAGCATCCTGATACCCGCACCCGCGGCCGACATCTTCACGAACACCGATGGCGGAAGGCCATCGCCGCTGAGCCCGAGCCGCGCCCGGCTCGACGTTCCTGCCGCACCGTCGAGGTGCGTCACCTCATCGACCCGCCGACCGAGGATCGTCGATAGCGCCTCAGGCGTGAGGTCTCCGATCCGCCGCGGGAACGACCTCGTGGCCCCCAATGCACTGTCGAGGGCAAGGCGCCGCACACCGCGGCCTACATGGGCGCCGAAGCGCATAGCCGAACGCACCGTTGGACCATACCGCCAGCGCCTACCGCACAGTTACAAATCTGTGTGAATGTGTAAACTGCCCACACAGCAGACAAGAAAGGCAACGCAATTGGGCATCGTGACCACGAGCTCGGAGACGGCCTTCAGCCAGTCATCGGAGACGCTCTACGACTTCGTCACCAATCCGGCGAACTGGACCAAGACGTATCCCGGAAGCAACTACGTGGGCAAGCTCGACACGCTGCCGCTGGCGATCGGCGACACCTGGGAAGAGGGCGGCCCCGACGGGGACCGCATCTTCACCTGGCATCTGGCCATCGCCGTGCGGCCCAAACTGTGGGTGTTCAACTCGGTGGGCCGGCTCGGCCACGATCGCGAGGGCAACGGCGGCATGGACGGGCGGATCACCGTCCAGTACCACTTCACGACGCCCGGCGAGGGCATCACGTTGTTCACCCGAACGATGACCATCGAGGCGCCGAAGGACGCGCCGATGCCCGACGGATTCTTCCGAATCGTCAACCCCGCCAACATCGATCGCTATCACGCCGCGATCGCGCGGGAGCTCACCTCAATCAGTTGAGGCCGTGATGGTGGTTGCCACCGTCCTGGGTCGGCGCCGGCGGCGCGAGCACCGAGGGTGAGAACTTGTTGCCATCGGTGGGGCTCAGCACCTTCTCGGTGGGCGTTGCCGACGGGCTGCTTGACGGCGTCGTTGAGACGGTCGTCGTCGTGGTGGAGGGAGGCGTCTTGTCCTCGCTCTTGCTGCACGACGCGACGAACGAAGCCATCGTGATGAGTGCGGCGCCGCCGACAACTGCGGCGATACGGGTACGAAGGGAGGGCGAAGTCATGAGGTTCCTTTTCAGAAGCGGCGAACTCGCCCTCGCCGGGGGCCTTAGATAGGCTTGAATGCCTGTTCAAACGAGATCGTGCCAGGTATTCACAGAAATGGCAATCAGCGGAGTTTCCTCGCGGCGAAATCACAGTCACGTCACGATTCGCCGACGTCGGGCCCAGTGGACCGTGATCGTATAGCCGCACTGGCTTCTCGCAATCGTTTGACCGGGGAATTTGTTTGCAGGCTCGTGGCCAGAGTGAGCCATGAGGTTTGCCAGATGGGGTACCGTCAGCTCATTACCAAGGGGAGATAGTGATGAGTTCGACGAATAATGCCTCGGCGTATGTGGGTCGGATCGGCGGCTTGGCGGTGGGCCTGGGAGTAGGCGTGGCGATCCTCGCCGGTGCCGGTGCGGCCTGGGCGGACAGCTCCGGTTCCGGTGACTCGGGCTCAGCGACGCATAGCTCGTCGGCGCACAGCTCATCGGCGAAGTCGAGCAAGCCTGCGGCATCGTCGGCACGAACCTCGAACAAGGCCCCCGCGCGCAGCGCGAAGCCCACGGCGCCGCGGGCGGTCACCAAGCTCCCGTCCCCGGACTCCCCTGAGACGGACTCCCCTGTCACGGACTCCCCCGCCGTAGCCGCCCTGTCGGCCGTGGCGACATCGGGCCGCCGCGAGACCGCGCCCGCAGCGGCCACCAGACCGGCCGCCGCCGTGGTGACTTCTCAGCCGAGCAGTATCAGCTCGGCCCCGGTCGGCTGGGTGACGGGACAGGCCAACAACACGCGGTGGCCCCAGACCAACAACACCGCCGGCTTCGGGATCTACGGCACCGACGTGGGCGTCATGTGGGAGAACGGGCTGACCGGCAAGATCCAGCTGGCGTTCGGCGACACCTTCAGCGGGCCGAACATGACCGGCGACTGGCGCTCCAACGTGTTGCTGCTCAGCACCGACAAGAACCTGTCCAACGGCCTGACCCTGTTGCCGACCGGTTACGCCTACCAGTTCATCCCGAGTTCCAGGGGTGCGTTGTCCCCGTTCTTCGGTTCCGAGGTGACGATCATCCCGACCTCGGCGATCTCGGTGAAGAACCAGCAGTACGTCAGCTACATGTCGGTCAAGTCCTGGGACACCCCGGGCCGATGGACCACCAACTACGCGGCGATCTCGACGTACGACGCCGCCACCGACAAGTGGACCCTGCTGCCCTCGACGATCCGGTCGGCGAGCTGGTTCGGCTCGTCGAGGGCCTACGTCCCGGGCAACCAGAACTTCCAGCAGTCGGCCTACGTCCTTGAGCCCGCCGACCAGGTCGCCGAGGGAGACACCCAGTACCTGTACGCATTCGGCACGCCGTCGGGACGCGCCGGCTCGGCATACCTGTCCCGGGTCGGGGTCGACGACGTCGACAATCTCGCCAAGTACCAGTACTGGAACGGAAACGATTGGGTGACCGGCAAGCCCGTCGCCGCAACCCCGATCATCGGCGATTCCACCCATTCCGCAGGCCTTTTCGGACCCATCATCGACTGGGCCAACAATCCCAACGTGTTGGGCGGAATGCTCGGCGGCCTCTTCGGCGCCAAGACCGGCGGCAATGTCAGCGAGATGTCCGTCCAGTACAACGATTACCTGGGCAAGTACGTGATGATGTACGGCGACGGCAATAACAACGTCAAGCTGCGCTATGCCGACGAGCCCAACGGCCAGTGGTCCACGCCGATCACGGTGGCGACCTCCGCGGCGTACCCGGGGCTGTACGCGCCGATGATCCACCCGTGGTCGGGCACCGGAAAGTTGGTCGACAACAACGGCAATCCCGACGACAGCAACCTGTACTGGAACATGTCGATCTGGGGCGACTACAACGTCATCCTGATGAAGACCGACCTATCCTCGCTGAAGTCCACGCTGGTCTAGTCCCACCTCGAACGTCGTGAGTGACGTTCACAGGTCATCTAAGTCTGTAATTCAGACTCTGCTAGGCTCGCGGTCATGTCCGCCGTCCGCGACCAGATCAGCACCGAAAACTGTTCGGTCAAGCGGGCACTGGACGTCGTCGGCGAAAAATGGGCACTTCTTGTCCTGCGTGAGGCGTTCTACGGCGCGCGGCGCTTCGAGCGGTTCCAGACCCGCATCGGCTGCCCCCGCCAAGTCTTGACCGACCGGCTCAGCACCCTCGTCGCCGCCGGCGTGCTGCGGAAGGTCCCGTATCAGGAACCCGGCCAACGGGAACGCCACGAGTACCGGCTGACCGAGAAGGGCCGCGATCTGCTGCCCGCGGTGATCGCGTTGATGCAGTGGGGCGACAAATGGGAGGCCGACTCCGCAGGCCCCCCGGTTGAGGTCGTGCACCGGGATTGCGGGCATCCCGTCGAACTGACGCTGCGATGTCGCGCCGATCAGACCCCGTTGACCGCCTACGACACCGAGCCCCGACCCGGGCCGGGCGCACGACTTGCCGAGACCGGAAAGACGATCCCCGAAAAGAAGATGCGATGACCACCACCCTGCATTCGTTCGATTCCGCAATCGACCTGGCCGACAACGGGATCGGACAGTACGTCGGCCAGACCACCCCGGAGTACGCGAACATGGTCGGCCCGTTCGGCGGGGTGACGGCCGCGGCGATCATCCGCGCGATCGAGCGGCACCCCGAGCGGATCGGTGAGCCCGTCGCATTGACGGTCAACTACCTGGCCCCGGTCACCGACGGCAGTTTCGACGTCACCGTGCGCGCGGCGCGGACCAACCGGTCCAATCAGCACTGGACCGCCGAGGTGGCCCAAGGGCACGGGCTGACCACCACCGCGACCGCCGTCTTCGGCGTCCGCCGAGACGCCTGGTCCGACACCGAGGCCACGATGCCGTCCGCGCCGGACCCCGAAACCATGGCGCACGCAACGCTTCCCGGGCCCGTTCCGTGGATGCGTAACTACGACATGCGCTATGTGGACGGTGGACTGCCGACCGAGCCCGCCGAGAGTACGTCGTCCACCACAACGCTGTGGGTGCGCCAACGTCCGGCCCGGGCGCTCGACTTCGCCGCGCTCACCGCGCTCAGCGACGTGTTCTACCCGAGGGTGTTTCTGCGCCGCGGGCGAATGCTGCCGGCCGGCACGATCTCGCTGACGACCTACTTCCATGTCGACGGTGCGGAACTGGCCGCCCAGGGCACCGATTACCTCCTGGCCACTGCGCACGCCCAACGCTATGCGCGCGGCTACTTCGACCAGACCGCGCAGATTTGGGGTCGCGACGCGCGGCTACTGGCCACCAGTCACCAAATCGTCTACTACAAAGACTGAATGGCCGAAAACGCCGATCCGCCGGTAGCCCGCCGGTGGCCTCACATCCTGCGGCTTGGGCTTTTCGTCGCGTTCCTGCTGGGACTGTTCTACCTGGTAGCGGTGTCCCGGGTGATCGACGTGGGGCAGGTTCGTGATGCGGTGGCCGCGACCGGGCCGCTGGCTCCCCTGGTCTACCTGGCGGTTTCGGCGCTCCTGGCCGCGGTGTTCGTCCCTGGCCCGCTGCTGGCCGCCGGCAGCGGCGTGCTCTTCGGTCCGCTGCTCGGCACGTTCGTGACTTTGGGTTCGGCGGTGACGACGGCGCTGATCGCCGCGCTGCTCGGCAGGCGTGCCGGGCGGGATAGTGCACGGGTCCTGCTCGGGCCGGACTGGTCGGCGCGCATCGACGGCCAGATCCAGCGCCGTGGCTTATGGGCGGTCGTGGGCCAGCGGTTCGTGCCGGGCATCTCCGACGCGATGGCGTCCTACGCGTTCGGCGCTTTTGGAATGCCGTTGTGGCAGATGGCGATCGGGGCCTTTATCGGCTCGGCACCCCGGGCGTTCGTCTACACCGCACTGGGGTCGTCGATCTCGGATCTGTCCTCACCGCTGGCCTACGTCGCGCTCGGGGTCTGGTGCATCACCGCGATCATCGGGGCATTCGCCGCGCACCGCGGGTATCGCGGATGGCGGCGTGGCCGGGACAGCGGGTCCCTCCCCACTGAGTGAGGAGGGACCCCCTGCCCCCTGGCGTCTAGTGGGCCTTGTGACTGTGGTGGTCTGCCTTGTGCGGGTGCTTCGGGCCGCTGGCCGAGTCACCGTTACCGCCGTTGCCGTCGTTGCCGTCGTTGGCAGCCGAGGTCGCGGAGGTCGCAGAGGGCTTGTGCCGCACTGGCTTTGCCGCCGCAGCGGGCGTAACACTCGGCGTGGCCGTTGCGTCATCGTCAGCCTTGGCCGGTGTGTCGGTCTTGGCAGGCGTGTCGGTCTTGGCAGGCGTGTCAGCCTTGGCAGGCGTGTCAGTCGTCGCCGAGGTGTCGGTCTTCGCCGGCGTCTCGGTCGTCGTCGACGCGGCGGGCAGGGCCTTGGTGTGGACCGCTGCCGCGGTGACGGCTGCCGGCGGCTTCAGCGCGTTGGCGATCTGGTGTGCCAGCGTCTGCAGGGCTGCGATCGGGCCGCCCACGTTGAGCACGATGCCGTTCGAGAGATCCAACCCGCCGAGGCTGAACAGGCCACCGGCCAGCACGGGGAAGTCACTGCCGACCAGCGGGCCCAGGTCGGGGCCGAACCCGCCGTTGAGTATGCCGCCGATGATCGTCGCCGGGCCGGTGAGGAGCGCGTTCACGACTTGTTGCGGATCGCCGGCGTGCACTGCATCGATCACGTTCTGCATGGCCGCGCCGGTGGCACTGAGACCGGTGATGACCGGTCCGAGTAGGCCGACGACGTAGAGGCCATCCTGGAGTGGATCACGGAAAACCCCGGCCACGTTGAGCAGGTTCTGGAATGGCTGGGTGATGAACTTCTCGACGGCAGGCAGGAAGTTGATCAGCGGCAGGCCGACTGCCAGCGGGACAGTGAGCAGGGCGTTGGTCGCCGCTTCGACATTGCCCGCGGCAAGCGACGTGACCACCGTCTTCAACAGCTCGGGGGTGGTGGCCGAGAGTGCCGTGAACAGACCGGTACCTAGGGCGCCCAGTGCCGTCCCAAGGTCGGTCAGGCTGGCCACCTGATTGGCGGCGATCTGCTTGATCACCTCGCCGGGATCGCCTGCGTCGGCGAGAGCCTGGAGGTTGGCGGCCGCGGCCTGGAACACCGCCTTGTAGGCGTCGATCGGGCTGACCGCCGCCGCGAGCGTCGTCGCGTCGAAGTGGATCGCCGGCAGGTGGAGGTTAGGCACCGGTGGCGCGATCGGCGAGGCGGCAATGACGCCGGCACCGAGGAGCGCCACGCCAGCCGTGACGGAGGAACGAACAACACGTTGCATGAGGGGTCCCGAAATGTTGAGGTTTGTACTGACAATCGGAACCTACTGCCGGGTAAGTTTGCCTGACCATCGCACGAATTGATGAGATCGTCAGCGAGCAGCCGCTACGGAATCAGTGGCCTCGGGACGTCTTGGTGCTCATCGCGTTGGCGAGCTGCACCCGCGACCGAACCCCCATTTTGCGGAAGACCGCACGTAGATGGGTGTTGACGGTGTGGACCGATACACCGAGTGTGGAGGCCACGGATTGGTTGGTGTGGCCCTCACTCACCAGCTGCGCCACCCGCTCTTCCGCCTTGGTCAGGGCCTCCCGCTCGTCGGCGGGCGCGCCGGCCCGGCTCAGATTCCGTTCGACACCGCGGAGGTAGTGGTGCGCACCGAGCCCGGCGAAAACGTCGTGTGCCTCCGATAACACCGCGACTCCGGTGTGCCGGTCGCCCTTGTCGACCAGCAGGGCGCCGTAGTCGGCCAGCGCTCCGGCCAACAGCAGCGACCGCGGCGACTCGCGCAGGATCTTGACCGCGCTGCGCAGGGTGGCCGGGTCGCGCGCGACGAATCCTTCGACATGCAGTGCCACTCCCTCGAAACTGGCGACACCGGGGTTGCGCTCGGCCGCGAGCTTCGCGCGTTCGACTGTCTCGCGGGCGAATTCGTGGTCGCCTGCGGCGACGGCGATACCGGCCTGCACGCGCAGCAGCTCCGGATTCCTCGGCCACCACGACCGGGACTGTGCCAGTGCTGCCATCAGCGGCTTGAAGATTCGCACACTCTCCTCGAACCGGCCTTCCGCACCGGCGATGCGGGCTTTGATCAACAGCACCGGCGGTTGGCGCACGGCATCGTCGGTGGGTCCGGCCTCCTCGGCCGAGTGCAGCCGTTGCCGCGCCAAGGCCAGATCGCCGCGGATGACCGCCACGATGCTGGCGATCAGCCACGCCTCGAATTTGTGGACGTAGGTGCCGATCTCGTCGCACAGGTGGATCACCGTCAGGGCGCCGGCTTCGGCTTCCGCCAGCCGTCCAAGCTTGAAGTCCTGCAACAGTTGAGCGAACACCAGCGACGGCAGGCCGTACTCGCCGGGACTCCCGTGCTCGCCTTGATCGGCCCGGGTCAGCAGCTCTTCGGCTTCGGCGAAGCGATCAAGCTGCTGCAACGCCAAGATCTCACCGGCCAGATACGTGGTGCCGCCCAGCGCGCGCAGCGCCCGGTAGTGCCCGCGCGCAGACGCGTGCCTGCCTTCCGCGGTGCCCGCCTCGGCCAGTGCCTGCAAGGCCAGAAGTTGGGTGCGTTCGTCACCGAGAGCACGTCCCCGCAACAGCGCCGCCTCGGCGGCCGCAGTGGCCTCTTGCGCGGTGCCGGCACGAGTGAGCACCAGCGCCTCGACCGCCGCAAGACGGGCGTGAAGGCGCGGGGACAACGCGGGCCGAGCCCTCGCGTCGACGAGGCGCCGGTCAATCTCGCCCAGCTGACCTGTCAACCAAAGTGCTTGGGCAGCAAGTGATTGCAGGTGAGCCCGGGCATCGGTGTCGAATGTCGCGGTGAGCAGCGTGTCGATGACGGCGACGGCGTCATTTCCGCGCTGGGCGCGGATCAGGATCTCGGCGCACTGCTCGCCGATCTCCAATCGCTGCGTGTGCTCAGGGCCGAGCAAGGAGAAGGCCTCGACGATCAGCGGCGCGGCCACCGCCGGCATGGTCAGCGAGGTCTGGGCGGCGGCACCGCGAAGAATCTCGACTACCTCGAGATCCCCGAACCTGGCCCCGGCGCGCGCGTGCGGCGCGGCGGCCACCACGCCCTTGCCCGACGCCACCAGATATTTGGCGCACCGCAGATGCAGCTCACGGCGCGCCGACGCGGGCACATTCTGATACGCCGCTTCGCGAATCAGGTCGTGCGCGAAGACGATGTGGTCGCGATCGTCGCCCAGCAAGCCGCGGGCATGGGCTTCCCTGCGCAACGCAGCGATCACCATGATGGCGGATTCGCCGAGCAATTCGGCCGCGTCGGAGAGGTCCAGCGGCCGGCCCCAGATTGCGGCCAGCTCCACCAACTCACCAGTGCGCCCACCGAGCGAGCGCAGCCGAGCGTCGATCGCGGCCGCAAAGGAGGCCGGAATGTCGTCGGCGGCCAACCCGGCAGCACGCGCGGCCGCCGCTCCCGTCAGCAGCTGCACCGCCAGGAACGGGTTACCGCCCACGGCATGCAAGCGCCTACGGGTCACGCCCTCGGCCGGGCCACCGAGGTAGTCGTGAGCGAGCACGTCGAGGGCGACGTCGCTCAGCGGGCCAAGCACCAGCCGATGCCGTTCGACGCCGTCGACGGTGTCGGCCCCGGTGTCTGCGACGTCGCGGCTCACGACCAGCCACACCACCGGGGATCCGGTCAGCCTGCTCGGCAATGTGTCGAGGGCGAAGCGGGTTACCGGGTCCGCCCACTGGACGTCGTCGATCACGATCAGGACGGGTGTGCGCGCGGAGACATCAGCGAGCAGCGAGGCGATGCGGTCGACGAGCCACAACGGCTGGTGGTGCAGTGGCGCGAGGTCGGCGAAACCATCGGCGTCCAGCAATGGGTTCGGCCCCGAACGCAGCGCAACCAGCAGCGGCGCACCCGCCGCGATCTGATGGAGTTCCTCGGCCTTGCCGAATCCGACGGCGAAGCCGGCGTCGGCCGCCTGGGTGGAGATGGCCTGTACCAGGGCGGTCTTCCCGATGCCGGCTTGACCGCGTAGGCAGATCACCGCGCCTCGGCCCTCGCCACTGGCCCGCCGCAGCAATGACGCCACGGCGGTCAGTTCGCCATCTCGGCCCCTCAGGACATTGACCATTGCCGTTAATAACCGCTGACGAGCCGCATCGCTTCCCGCAGCACGGGATACTGACGCCATGGCTGATCGCAACGTGCTGGGCGGTCCCCTCGAACCGTGCGGAACCGAGCCGATGACGGGCTTCTATCGCGACGGCTGCTGTTCGACGGGCCCGGAGGATGCCGGCCGGCACACGATCTGTGCGGTCGTGACCGCCGAGTTCCTCGAGCACCAGCGCTCGATCGGCAACGACTTGGCGACCCCGATGCCGCAGTACCGGTTCCCCGGTCTGACGCCGGGCGACCGGTGGTGCGTCACGGCGCTGAACTGGCTGCGCGCCCACACCGACGGCCATGCCGCGCCGGTGGTGCTGGCCTGCACCCACGAACGGACCCTGGAGGTTGTCCCGCTGGAGACGTTGCAGGAGTATGCCGTCGACGTGCCCGACGACATCGGCAGCCTGTGATCAGAAGTAGCCGTTGGCCGGCGGCCACGCGCCGTTGACCACGTAGTTGCCCGCCGCGTGGGCCTTGTAGGCCAGCGGACTGTGGGTGGCGACCGTGCGGACGTTGCGCCAGTGCCGATCGAGGTTGAGCGAGCGCGCCGTGGCCGACGCCCCGCCGGTGTCGAAGAGCCGCTCGGCCGCGGCCAGGGTCAGCCTCTCGGCGATCAGCTGCGCTTCGGCGACGACGATCGCCACCCGGGCAAGTTCGTCGCCATCGCCGGTACGACCGGAGTCCACCACCGCGTCGAGCGCGTCGGCAGCGGTGAGTACCAGCGCCTCGGCGGCGGACGCGTTCGCGGCGATCTCGCCGACCGCCTGCAATGTGAACGGATCACCGGCGGCGGTGTCGGACAGCGAATGCGATGCCGGCCGCGCCTTGTTCTGCACGTACCAGACGGCGTCGTCACGGGCGGCCGCCGCGATACCGGCGGCCACCGCGGCCAGATACAGCTGCAGGAACGCGGTGCTGTGGCCCAGGTGCTTGCCGTCGGACACGGTGGTCACCTCGTGCGGGCGGACCTCGACATTGGTGAACCGGGTGCCACCGCTGGCGGTGGTGCGCTGGCCAAAGCCCTCCCAGTCGTCGAACAGTTCGACCCCGGCGCGGTCGACCGGGACGATCGCCTGCAGGTCCCTGCCCTCGGCGTCGCTGGCCGAGACCGCGATCAGGTCGGCGAAAAGCGTTCCGGTGGAATAGAACTTGTAACCGTTGAGCCGCAGCACGCCGGCGCCGTCGGCCAGCAGTGTGGTGTCCGCACCCGCAGGCGACTTGCCCTTCGCGTCGGTGATCGCGTTGCCAAGGATCACTCCGGCGTTGACCCGCGGGAACCATTCCTCGCGCTCGGCTTCGGTGGCGCGGTTGCTCAGCAGGCGCTCGGCGAACCCAAAGTGCGGCCGAAGTGCCTGCGCCACATTGGAACTGCCGCGCGCGATCCGGATGACCGCGGTCAGCACATCACGCACCGAGCCACCTGGGCCGCCGTAGCGGGCCGGCACCCGAAGGGTCAGCGCACCGGTGCGGCGGATCGCCTCGACGGCGTCGTACTGCAGCACCCGGTCCCGTTCGGCGGCGGCATCGCTCTGGCGCAGGTCCTCGACCACCGCGGTGAGCCGGTCCAGACGCTCGGCCGGCGTCCCGTCCAGCGGCTCACTGGTGAACCTCGGACGCGGCGCCACCGGCCGGGATGCTTCAGAAGTCTGTGCGGTCATGGGCGTTTGACAGCCTTTCAGCGGTAATGGCTGATGATGTGGTCGGCGAAGCGGTCCAGCTCGGACTCGATCGGCTGGAACTGCAGCATGAACAATTCGATCCCGGCCGCGTGGAAGGCGTCGATCCGCTCGATCACCTGCTCGTAACTGCCGACCAGGCCGGCGAGTGTGCCGCCGTTGGAACCGACCCGTTGCGTATTGGCGAGCACCTTGTACATGGCGGTGTTCGGGTCGGTGCCGCTGGAGATCTCGGGCCGCGATTCGGCATCGATCAGCGCCTGCAGGTGTGCCTCCTCGGCCTTTGCCTCGGCTTCGGTGGGGCGCGCAATCACGAAGGCCGACAAGCCGAATCGCAGCTGCCCGCGGTCGCGCGGCCGGGCCCGCAGGTCCTCGATGAGCGCGGTGGTGTCGGCAAGAGGCCTTCCGTTGATGAAATACACGTCGCCGTGCGAGGCGCCCAGCGCCCGGCCCGGCTCCGATTCGCCGCCGACGTATACCGGTGGGACATGCGTCGGGACCGGCCGCACCAAGGCCTGCTGTCCCCCGTGTCCAGCGATGTCGACATGCTTACCGCTCCACAGGTCCAGAATGGTCTGCAGCCACTCCTGGGTGTAGGCGTAACGGTCGTCGTGGGCCAGCGCATCGATACCCAGTGCCTCGAGTTCGGGCAGGAACCAGCCGCTGACCACGTTGATGGACAACCGGCCGCCGGAGATGTCGGCGATGTTGGCCGCCACCTTGGCGAACACCAGCGGATTGAACAGCAGTGGCTTGATCGCCCCGATCAGCTCGATCCGCTCGGTGGCTTCGGCGAGTGCGGCAAGGGTGGACCACGTTTCCAGGACGTCGTTCTCGGTGTCGCTGGGATGGATCACGTGCTGGGCGACCAATGTCGCGTCATAGCCCAGACTCTCGGCACGCACAAGCAGATCGCGGGTGCGCCGGTAGCTGGCGTCCGGCCGATCGTCCGGATGCAGGCGGGCGCCGTGGTTGCCGTAGACCGGGGCCCACACCCCAAACCGTGGTCCGCTCATGACGTGGTCAGGTAGCGGTGCCGCTCCCAGTCACTGACATGACTGGTGTAGGCCTGCCATTCGCTGCGGGCGATGGCGACGAAGTCGAGCACCGAATCCCGGCCGAGGATCTCCAGGATCGTGTCGTCCTGTTCGGCCAGCGCCAGCGCGGTGCCCAGCGAGTCCGGCAGCGGTGAGCCCTTGCCATACAGGTTGCCCGTTCCGGCGGGCGCCGGCGGACGGCCGGCCTCCAGGCCCGCAACCACCGCGGCCAGCGCCGACGCGATCAGCCAGTACGGGTTGGCATCCGAAGCACCCGAACGCAATTCGATGCGAGACGCACTCGGCGATTCCTCCACCAGCGACCGGATGGCCGCGCTGCGGTTGTCCCGGCTCCAGTTCACCGTGTCGGGGGCGAACGAGTCCGGTGTGTAGCGCCGGTAGGCGTTCACCGAGTGCGCCCCGAACAAGGTGATCGACGGAAGGTGCTCGAGCAGGCCGGCAATGGCGAGCAGAGTCAGCTCGCCCTCTTCGCCATCCGCTGGGGCGAACGCGGGTTCGTCACCGCGCCATAGCGAAATATGCAGGTGCGCCGAGCTTCCCGAGTGCTCGGAGAACGGCTTGGGCATGAAGCTGGCCACCTTGCCGTGCTTGCGGGCGACCTGCTTGGCGGCATACTTCAGTCGCGCGCCGTCGTCGGCGGCGGCCAGCGCGTCGGTGTACACCAGGTTGGTCTCCACCTGACCCGGGCCGTACTCGGTCTGCACGCCCTCCAGCCGGGTGAAGGCGCCGAGGGTGTCGTGAATGTCAGAGATCAACGGATCCAACCCGTTGGCGTTCTCCAACGAATAGGCGTGGATGTCGTTCTGGATGGGTGAGCCGTCAGGCTGAAGTAGATAGAACTCGAACTCGACGCCCACCTTTGCGGTGAAACCCAACGAACCCAGCCGCGCGATCACCCGGCGCAGCACCCCACGCGGGTCGAGCAGCGACGGCGTCCCGTCGGGGCGGACGATGTCCGAAATCACGTGGCCGACACCGGCCCGCCACGGCAGTGGTTTGTACGTCGAGAAATCGGGGATCGCGAGGACGTCGGGATAGCCGTCGTCCCAGTTGGTCAGCCGCAAGCCGTCGATCACGGTACCGTCAGTGTTCCATCCCAAGGCCGCCTCGCAGAACCCGAATCCGTGCTTGGCACGGTCGATGAATTGCTTTGCGGGGATCCGTTTTCCGGCGGCGTGGCCGAAGGGGTCGCTCCAGGCCACCTCAATCTCGGTCAGCGAGCCGTCATGCAGGCGCCCCAGCAGCTCGGACTCGGCATCATGCACCTGCGTCACGGTCAGGGCCTCCTGGGACGTGAGAAAAAGGGACGGGTGGCCAACACTCTCTCCCGCGAGCCGACGGGAGAAAAAGGTTTAGCGTCGGCGTGAGCGCAACTACCTGCGCAGAGTTTGATTCTCGTTGAGCGTAGACATTCACAGCCGGTTAACGCCCAGGCAAAGGTATTGCGGTGTCCGTATTCGTCGACGTTGCGCCTCCCGGTGCCACCCGCCCACCGGGCGCGAGCAGGTTTCCGGGGTGGCTGACCCGCGTCGCGCTTCCCCTGCTCTCGCTACTGGTGTTCTTCATCGTCTGGCAGCTGGCCGCGGCGAGCGGGATCTGGAACCAGACCTTCGTGCCCTATCCGGGCACGGTGTGGCGGGCGTTCATCGACGTATCGACCACGCATGACGGTGTGCGCGGATACGCCGGCTACCTGCTCTGGGAGCACCTGTACATGACCCTGCGCCGGGTGTTCGCCGGCGTCGTGATCGGTGTTGCCGGCGGCGTCGTACTCGGCTTGTTAATGGGCTCGATCCCGTGGTTCCGCAGCGTGCTGGAGCCGTGGCTGACCTTCCTGCGGGCGTTGCCGCCGCTGGCGTACTTCTTCCTGCTGGTCATCTGGCTCGGTATCGATGAGGCGCCCAAGGTCACTCTGCTGGCGCTGGCGGCGCTGCCTCCCGCCGCGGTGGCCACCACCGCGGCCGTCGTGGCCGTGCCGGTCAGCCTGGTCGAGGCGGCCCGAGCATTGGGCGCCTCGCGCCGTGATGTGGTGCGCGACATCGTGATTCCCTCGGCCCTCCCGGAGACGTTCACCGGTATCCGACTGGCCGTCGGCATGGCCTACTCCTCGGTGGTCGCCGCCGAGCTGTTCAACGGCATTCCCGGTGTCGGCGGCCTGGTCAAGGACGCAAGCAATTACAACAACACCCCCGTCGTACTCGTCGGCATCTTCGCGATCGGTATCTCGGGGCTCGTGATCGACGGTCTGCTCCGCTCAGTCGAGCGTCGCGCCGTCCCTTGGAGAGGAAAGGTATGAACCTGAGGAAGCTCATCGCCGTGGCTGCCGCCGCCATCACCATGATCGGCATGGCCGGCTGCTCGGTCGATCACTCGAATTCGCAGGCGGGCAAGCCGACGCTGCGCATCGGGTACCAGACCTTCCCCAGCGGCGACCTGATCGTCAAGAACAACCGGTGGCTGGAAGACGCGTTGCCCGACTACAACATCAAGTGGGTCAAGTTCGACTCCGGGGCCGACGTCAACACCGCGTTCATCGCCAAGGAACTCGACTTCGGCAGCCTCGGCTCGAGCCCGGTCGCCCGCGGACTGTCGGCCCCGTTGAACATCCCCTACAGCGTCGCGTTCGTGCTCGACGTCGCCGGTGACAACGAGGCGCTCGTCGCCCGTAACGACAGTGGCATCAACTCCATTGCCGACCTGAAGGGCAAGCGGGTGGCCACCCCGTTCGCGTCGACCGCGCACTACAGTCTGCTCGCCGCACTGGCCCAGAACGGGTTGTCGCCCAGCGATGTTCAGCTGATCGACCTGCAGCCGCAGGCGATCCTGGCGGCCTGGGATCGCGGTGACATCGCGGCCGCCTACACCTGGCTGCCGACGCTGGACCAGCTGCGCAAGACCGGTAAGGACCTGATCACCAGCCGCCAGCTGGCCAAGGACGGCAAGCCGACCCTCGATCTGGCTGCGGTGGCGAACTCATTCGCCAAGGACCACCCCGAGGTCGTCGACGTCTGGCGCAAGCAGCAGGCCAGGGCACTGACGGTCATCCACAGCGACCCCGCCGCGGCGGCCAAGGCGATCGCCGCCGAAATCGGTTTGTCGCCAGCCGATGTCGAGGGGCAGCTCAAGCAGGGCGTCTACCTGACGCCGCAAGAGGTGGCCTCGCCGCAGTGGCTGGGCAGCCAGGGCAGCCCCGGCAATCTCGCGGCCAACCTGCAGAGCGCGTCGCAGTTCCTCGCCGACCAGAAGCAGATCCCGACGGCCGCCCCGCTCAAGACATTCCAGGACGCCATCTATACCCAGGGCTTGCCCGATGTCATCACCCAGTAAGGCAGCTGCCGATGAAGCGTCCCCGGTATCGGGGGCGCACAAGGACGGCGGTATCCAGATCCGGCATGTCGAGCACCGCTACGGCTCGACGACGGCGCTGGGACCGGTGGATCTCGATGTCGAGCCTGGCTCGTTCCTGGTCCTGGTCGGCGCATCGGGCTGCGGCAAGAGCACACTGCTGCGGTTGATCGCGGGATTCGAATCACCCAGCGACGGCGAGATCACGGTGTCGGGCCGGCGACCGGTTCCCGGCCAGACCGCGGGAGTGGTGTTCCAGCAGCCCCGGCTGTTCCCGTGGCGCAATGTCGGCGGCAACGTAGAACTGGCGCTGAAGTACGCAGGCACTCCGCGGGAGCGCCGGGCGTCGCGACGCGACGAACTTCTGCACCGGGTCGGGTTGGAAGATATTGCCCACCGCAAGATCTGGGAGATCAGCGGCGGTCAGCAGCAGCGCGTCGCGATCGCGCGGGCACTGGCATCCGAGCGGCCGGAGACCTCCCTGCTGCTGCTCGATGAGCCGTTCGCCGCGTTGGACGCACTCACCAGAGAGCGCCTGCAAGAAGACATTCGCGAGGTGAGTGCGGAGTCGGGGCGGACCACCGTGTTCGTCACCCACAGCGCTGACGAGGCCGCGTTCCTGGGATCACGCATCGTGGTGTTGACCCACCGTCCGGGCCAAGTCGCCCTTGACCTCTCGGTCGACCTGCCGCGTACCGGCATCGACCCCGACGAACTACGCCGCAGTGCCGAGTACGTGCGGCTGCGCCAGGAAGTCAGCAGGGCCGTCAAGGCCGCCGCGGCATAATCAACCGGCCCATTCGATCTCGAACTCGACGACCTGCTGGACCGGAACCGCGAGTGCCAGTGGGGTGAAGGTGTCGGCGACCTCGTCGCGGGCCACCCCGGTCACCACTCGCCCACCGAAACCCCGTGGATCGCCAGGGATCTCAATGGTCAGCGTGGTGGTGCCGGCGCCGGACGCCACCCGTACAAAGAATTGCTGATGCGGCACAACAGGTTTGACGATCACTGCGCCATCGGAATCGACGACACTGTGCCCTTCGCCGACCGTGACCGTGGCGGCATCGGCGGTGATCAATTCGAACGGACCGACCAACCCCGCCTCAACGACAGCGTCGGAGGCGACCAATGACGGGGCGACCGCCGCCCGCCGCGCCGCGCGGGCACCGGCGAGCAGGTAGTCGTAGAGGTGGACGACCGGTGCGGCGTTGCGGTACAGGCCTGAATCCGCGAGCCGGAAGGTCAGGTCGGTGAGGGTGGCATCGCCCTCGACGACCAGCCGGTAGTGCCGATAGCCCCCGCCCGGACGTCCGTGGCGGTGGTGAGCGACGGTGGCGCCGACGCCCAGCGACTTGCTGATTCGGCCGCCGCCGGCCGGCAACGTCACCCGGGAAGCCGCGACGTCGTCCCACACCTCGCCGTCACGGGACTTCTGCAGGGTCAGCACCGCGCCCGAGGCGCTCACGACATCGGCCGCGTACCCGGCGAGCTGGCGCTCCCCCTCGAACTCGACGCGCACCTCGCCGGCGCGCTCGGTGGTGCGGGCCGGGATGTTCAGCGGCCGATTGTCCAGTTCCAGCCCGTTCGTGAGGTACCAAATCGCGGCCTGGGTGCCGGCGATCGCCTCGTGCTCACTGATGTTGCGTGAGCCCAGCGCGTAGCCGGCCGCCCTGAGGTCACGGCTGAGCTGCGTGGTCGAGATGGCCGGGTAGGAATTGCGCAGGATCCAGGCGACTTCGGCCTCGTAGGCGCGGGCCCGCAGGTGCGGCACGGCCGCCCAGGTATCGGCGCGGTAGCGCGACGGCCTGGTGGGCGCGATGCCGGCGAAGTCCAGGGAGTACGCCTCGATGTTGGGGTTGAGGCGGATCAGGTCGGTACGCGCCGTCGTGCCGTCGGCGAACACGATGGTGTCGACGGTGTGCGAGTAGGTGCCGCCCCGGTAGCGGGTCATTCGCGACAGGTTGGCCGGGGCCGGCTGCGTCCGACCTCGGACAGCAACGTGCGCGGGTGCGGGTGCAAACAAAGACAGGGATGACATCGGGGTTGATCTCTCTGAGTACGTCGAAGCGCACAGGCGATCACGCCGAGAAGGCGGCGGGCTGAGCGCAGGGAGTTACGGCGTCAGAAGAATCAACAACAACAGAAGCGCACATCAAAGCAGCGCGTGTAACCGAGGCGCGGCGATGCGGGCTGTTGCATGCCAATACCATACGGCACCCTGCTGTCAAACTCGCAACCGACTTCGCATCACGCTGACGTCCAACCCTGTGCACGCCGCGGAAATACCGACGATGATTGGCGCCGACCCCAAGAAGTGGAGGACCCATGACGTCGGCCGAGAATGAATCGCAGGCTCTTGGTGGTGCGGCTGCCCGGCAGCTTGCCAATGCCACTAAGACTGTCCCCCAGCTGGAGACGATCACCCCCCGGTTTCTGCTGCACCTGCTGAGCTGGGTGCCGGTCGAGGCGGGTATTTACCGCGTCAACCGGGTGGTCAATCCCGACCAGGTG